>PBEX01000018.1 GCA_002718515.1 Phycisphaerae bacterium | reverse complement strand
GTAGCAGCATTTCGAAATGCATGGCAAAGTTCACAGGAAGAGCAGTAACGATGACAGAGTTTGAACACTTAGGATTTTCAGAAGAAGATGCACTGATGCTCGATCGGCTTTCAGAGGTTGGTTTTGAGTTAAGTGCCTTAGGTGAACTCACTGATGAAGAACAACAACGCGCAACAGCAGTGTTGCAAACTCTGGGTCTCTTAAACGCATACCCTGTAGATGATGCTTCAGACACACTGATCGACGCAACGCTTGCACGCATCAATCAATATGACGCAAAGCAAGCAGAACGCATGACCATTACAACCAATGACATTGAACCATTAACGGGCGGATTTAGAATCCGCATTCCAGATTTTGTCAGCGTCGCCGCAGTCCTTTTGATTGTGGCTTCTGTCTTTATCATGGTTGGTCGAAATGCAAGGGCACGCTCAATCAGTAATCAGTGCGCTCAAAACATGGCGATGGTCGGGCAGGGGCTCTTTAACTTCGCACAAGACCACAATGGTGCCATGCCAACCGAAGAAGCCTCTAATCTCGCATCAATGTTTAGTGGATTTATGCCCCACCGAACAGATGAAGACGCCCTCGTCAATCTCGGATACTGTGACCAAAACCATCTCAATTGCCCAGGTCATGGGGGCGAAGAGAGCGGGTTTAGTTACCAAACTCAGTCTAAAGAACTTTGGGATAACCTCCAGAAGCGAGGCCGCGTCATCATCCTTTTGAGTGACCGAAATCCAATTCTCAATAAACTCATTGAGGGTGAGCAGTGCGACCCACTCACACCGTCTCAAAACCACGGTTCACTTGGGCAAAATCAACTTCAAGATGACGGCTCAACTCGCCAAGGACCTCCAATCATCGGTGAAGACCGAATCTGGATTCTTGACGGTCAAAACCGCTCCATCGACATCTTTTTAACCCACTAACCCCCGGAAGTTCGCATTATCTACGTCTGAGTTACTAGATGATGCAGTTTCCACAATTGGCGAATTCTGCTACACTACGTGGCTCGAATTGGAGATTTTGTATGTCAAAGTTGAAATCACATAAAGGTTTGCTTAAACGAATCCGAATCACTGCAAAAGGTAAGTGTAAGGTTAGACGTGCATTTGGAGGTCACCTCCGAAGTCACAAATCAGGCAAACTCATGCGTTCATACCGCGAGTCAAACTATGTTGGCAAAGCCGACATTAAACGCATCGGTGCAATGTTGAACGAACGATTGACATCAAACTAATTTGATAACACGACTATTTGGCGGGTTGAAGCGTTAAGCACTCAGCATAACCCCCGACCAGATGACAAAGGAGGCAACACATGCCACGCGTAAGAAAAGGTGCTGCTAGAAACAAAGCACGAAAAAGAATCCTCCGCGAAGCTCGCGGTTACTGGGGAACAAAAAGTAGACATAAACAACAAGCAAAAGTCGCGCTCACACGCGCTGGTCAATATGCATACCGTGACCGCCGCGCTCGTCGCCGTGACTTTAGACGCACTTGGATTACACGGATTACTGCTGCATGCAGAATGCGTGGCACGCGTTACAGCCGTTTCATGAATGGTCTGAAGAACGCAGGCATTTTGCTGAACCGAAAAATGCTCAGCCAAATGGCGATTGAAGATCCTCAAGCATTCGACAAACTTGTCACCCTTGCTGAAGAGAAAACAACCGCTCAAGCAAGCAAGTGATTCGCTTCGTCTCTCAGGCAATCAAGAATTATCACGCGACGGGTGCAATCGCACCTTCGTCGCGTTTTCTTGCGGGGGAAATGGTCGCTTCAATACAGCAGGGTGAACACAAACGAATTCTAGAAGTTGGTTGCGGAACTGGTGCGTTTACCAAAGCGATTTTGAATACGCTACAAAGTGGCGACGAATTCCATATCGTTGAAATGAATGAAACGTTCTGCGAGGACATTGAAACGAACATGCTCGCTTCATTTCGCGAAAACAATCCAGATATAACCCTCAAACTCCATAATGAACTCCTTCAAGAAGCGGAACTTGAGGGCGAGTTTGATGCCATCATTTGTGGCTTACCATTTAACAACTTCCCAGTGGAACTTGTCGAAGAACTCTTCCAAACCATGCTCGCGCTACTCAAAGAAGGTAGCGAACTCGCCTACTTTGAATATTTAGGCATGCGAACCATCAAGGCAATATTCGGTACCCCAACGTTGCGCAAAGCAACCGAGGAACGGACTGCAGACATTAACGCGAGAATGCGTGAATTTCAGGGTAGTGAAAATTCTGTTTGGTGTAATCTTCCACCGTGCCGCGTAGTACGATTGCAAAAATGAAACCGATTGTCGTGACAGCAGAAGATTGTTATGCGCTCCGTTCGACAGTCCTTCGCCCGAATCAACCCAAAGAAAACTGGACGTTTGACACAGACAGCGACAAGCGCGCACTACACATGGCGTTACAAGATGACAATGATGACATTGTTGCGGTCGTGAGTATCTTGCCGGAAACGCATGTTGATTGCGAGGGTTGTCCTTGGCGACTGCGTTCCATGGCAGTCCGCGAAGATTTGCATGGGGATGGTCTTGGTTCGATGCTCATCACTGCTGTACTAGGCAAACTCAATGAAGGCGTTTGGTGCACAGCACGCAAGCATGTTGAGGGCTTTTATCTTAAGCACGGATTCAACACAGTAGGCAAAGAATTCATGATGAACAATATGCCCCACGTTCGCATGATGAAGTTGTTTACCCCTTCGCAGAACGACGACGCTTGAGTTCAGCATCGATAAAACCATCAAGCGCACCGTCTAACACAGTTTGCGGGTTTCCCACTTCAAAGTTTGTTCGGTGATCTTTGACGCGGTTGTCATAAAAGACGTAACTGCGAATCTGTGAACCCCACCCTTGGTCGACTTTGCCGCCAGTGGCTTGGTCGAGTTCGGCTTGTCTTCGTTCTTCTTCAAGTTGTTCAAGTTTCGCTTGAAGAATGCGCATCGCTTGTTTTCTATTTTGAAGTTGCGCTTTATGCGTTGAACTCACGACCATAATGCCAGTTGGCTTATGCACAATGCGAACAGCAGATGCGACCTTGTTCACATTCTGACCACCCGGACCTGATGACCTTGCAAAGGTCGTAAACTCAATATCTTTATCATCGATTTCGACATCTTGCTCATCGAACTCTGGAATAACATCTACAGTTGCAAAACTCGTTTGCCGTTTCCCTTGTGCGTTAAATGGGCTCACGCGAGCAAGACGGTGCGTACCGCGTTCGCAAGACATGTAACCATACGCCATTGGTCCCTTGATGTGATACGTGACTTCAGAGATGCCGACCTCAGTGCCATGCGTCATCGAAACTTCTTCAATCTTAAACTCTTTATGTTCCCAGAAGTTCTTGTACATGCGGTCAAGAATGGACGCCCAGTCATCGGCTTCTGTCCCGCCATCCCGAGATTGAATCGACACAAAGCAGTTTCGGTGGTCATGCTTGCCATTGAGTAGAGATTGCGTCTCGACCTTATCCATGCGGTTTTGGAGCGTAAAGAGCTGTTCGTCGACTTCTTGAAGAAGGTCATCATCGCCTGCTTCCTTCGCAAGGTCGTATCCGACTTGGGCATCCTCAAAGTCACTGATGACATTTTCTAAATCCTCAGTCTGCGCCTTGAGCACTTTGTACTCATCAATGACTTTCTGGGCCGCACTTTGGTTCTCCCAGAAATCGGCAGCGTTCATTTGCTCTTGGAGTTCGTCTCTTTTGCTTACTTTGGTATCGAAGTCAAAGAGAGTCGCGGATGGTTAAAATCCGCGCCTCTAAGTCGTCAATTATTGGTTGATGCGCTTCAAAATGCATGCTTAGGCATAGTAACAGAGAAGGGGTTAATGTACTCTACGCAGATGTCAACAACTGTGATTCTTTCGACCATGGAACTATCAACTCGAGCCACTTCAATCCCGCCATCAATTACCCTCGCAATCAGCGCGAAGGTGAAAGAGATGAAGGCAAATGGCGAGCAAGTCTACGCCTTTGGTGCAGGCGAGCCCGACTTTGCGACGCCTGAAGCAATTACAAATGCTGCGATTCAATCACTCAACGATGGCGTCACTCATTACATGCCTTCGAAAGGCACGCCAGAGGCACGAGAAGCCATCGCAAAGAAACTGCGAGAAGAAAATAACATCGAGTGTTCTGAGTCGCATATCTCGATTAACGCGGGCGCAAAAATGTCAATCAATCTTGCGTTGATGGCAATCATTAACCCAAACAAGGGTGAAGAAGTCATTGTGCCGACGCCAGCGTGGGTGAGTTACAAGCCAATGATTGAACTTGCAGGCGGCGTCATGGTGGATGTACCATCGACTGTAGAAAGTGATTTTAAATGCACGCCAGATGAACTTGAAAAGGCAATTACTGAAAACACTAAGGCGATTCTCATCAACTCGCCAAGCAACCCGTGCGGCACGATGTATTCCCCAGAGGAAACCCGGGCGATTGCAGCGATGCTTGAAAAGTATCCTGATGTCTACATCATCAGTGACGAGATTTATGAACGGCTCATTTATACAGATGTTGAGCACCTCTCTTTTGGCGCAATTCCAGAGATTGCAGACCGCGTCATTACAATCAATGGCTTGTCAAAAGCATTTGCGATGACAGGGTGGCGAATTGGATATACCTGTTCGCCCGGAAATGACGGTGCGGTTGCGAAGGCGATGAATACGCTTCAAAGTCAAATCAACACATCGATTACAAGTTTTACATTTGCAGCAATTCCCGTCGCACTTGGGCTCACCGAGGAAGTCGAAAAAATGCGTCAAATCTTTGCAACACGCGCAACACTCATGCACGAACTCATTAGCAAATGGCCAAATGTCGAATGTCCAAAACCAACCGGTGCGTTTTATGCGTTTCCCAAAGTGTCACATTACTACGGCAAGACGTCACCAGGTGGAACGCTCATCACAGATGCGGTCTCATTTGCAACTGCGCTTCTTGACGAAGCGAGCGTCGCGGTCGTGCCCGGAACTGACTTTGGCGGTTGCGGAGACGAGCATGTCCGACTTTCGTTTGCTTGCAGCGAAGATAACATCACAGACGGCGTGAACGCGGCCTGTGAATGGTTATCGAAGTTCGAATAACTAAACTTAAGTCACTTGCACTGCAGCGACTTTACTCACGCCATCGAGTGAACCAAGCGCACCGAGGACCTCTTCGCTTGGTGACTGACTCACTTTGATAATCATCATCGCCATGCCCTGATCATCGGCTTTGCCAATGATCATCTCATCAATGTTGAGCGATGCTTCACCAAGCACTTCACCAACTTTGCCGACCATGCCCGGCTTATTGTTGTTAAAGAGCGTAATCATGTGACCACTTGGCACCATGTCAATTTGTCTGCCTTCAATGTTTGTGATGCGCGGCATGCCATCAGCATGAACTGTTCCTTCAATAGTGTGTTCATGTTCGCCTTTTGTGCGAATCGTGATGGCATCAATTGCATCTGCAGGTCCGACATCATGCGTAGCGCTCACACCAAGCTCGCGTGCAATGGCACTTACATTGATAATTGAAACTGGTTCATCACAACACTGTTGTAACAACGCAACAAGTGCGTACCGTGCAATCGTGTCGCCTTTGCCGGCAGTTGCTTTCCCGCACAGTTCAACATGCACTTCCTTCGTGTTTTGAATGTTCGCTACAGTGCCAAGTAGAAGAATCATGCGAGTTGCAAGTTCCACATATGTGCGTTGTCGTCCGTTGAGTTCAAGGTCAAGTCCGCCAGCGTTGACTGCACTTTCAAGACCTTCACCGCGAAGATACCGAAGCAGTGATGCGCACGCATTTACTGCAACTGCTTCCTGCGCTTCTACTGTTGAGGCGCCAAGGTGCGGGGTTGCTAATACTTTTGGGTGGCTTCTAAATGGGTGGTCATCGACTGGTGGTTCTGAGTGATAAACATCAACTGCAGCGCCTGCGCACTTGCCTGAGTCAAGCGCTTCGACGAGCGCTTCTTCATTGACGATGCCACCGCGAGCAGCATTAATCACAAGCAAACCATCTTTGGCTTTTGCAAACTGCGCCGAACCAAGCATGCCATCTGTTTGTTCAGTTTTTGGGACATGGAACGAAACGATGTCGACTTGACTGATGAGTTCATCAAATGTTTCGAGCATGCGAACATTTCCATCAAGAGCAGTGGTCTCCTTCATAAATGGGTCAAATCCGATGACTTCCATGCCAAATGCAATCGCGCGTCTTGCCATGGCTTGACCAATTCTGCCCATGCCTACGATGCCAAGTGTACGGCCCGCAAGTTGAACGCCCACATACTCTGAGCGGTCCCATCCGCCATCTCTAAAGACGGCATTTGAAGAGGCGACATTCCGTGCGAGCGAAATCATGAGGGCAAATGCCAGTTCCGCAGTGGTAATCGTGCTTGCTGAGGCAGAATTCATGACAGCAACGCCATATTTTGTAGCTGTTTCTAGGTCAATGTTATCGACGCCGACGCCAGCCCTCGCAATGCCTTTTAAATGGCATTCATCACTCTTAAATGCTTGGTCTAACACATCTTGTGGCAGTTTCACGGCAGATCGAACAATCACGCCATCAACTTCAGCAATTGCTCGGACGAGTTCATCGCCCGTAAGCCCTGTGTTTTCAATGACTTCGACTTCTGGCTGCCCTTTGAGGTATGTGGCACCTTCAGGGGCTAATTTGTCCGCAATCAGTATTTTTATGCTCATTTGGGGGGTTTTCCGGTCTGTATTTCCAAGCGGGAATGAGTGGAAGGATGGGTGAAAATTTGGTAAACTAGTCGATTCAAATCAAAAGAGGAAAAGAAACAAACAATGACGACTGAAACAGCAGATTTTAAACGACATGAGAGCGATTGTGGTTCACCAGAAGTACAAATCGCTTCTTTAACAACGCGAATTGTTGAGTTGACAGAACATCTCAAATCCCACAAGCATGACAACCACTCAAGGAGGGGCTTGATCATGATGGTAGGCAAGCGAAACCGCTTGCTTTCATACCTTTCAAGGACAAATCGCGAAGCGTATCAAAACACAATTCAAAAACTCGGATTGCGTAAGTAACCCAAGTTTAGAGACTTGCGGTTCCGTTGCATGCACTTATACTGGTGGCAGTGGACAAGCCATAGTCAATGCCTATGCCTCGTCTTCTGTCGCTTGAAACATCAAGCAGATGCATCGGAACTGCCTAACACAATAGGAGTACTTCGATGAGTACCAAAATAATCGTAGAACGAGAAATCGGTAATCGCATCATGCGATTTGAAACCGGTCAAGTTGCAAAGCAGGCAAGTGGTTGCGTGATGGTGACATACGGCGACACAGTCGTGATGTGTACCGCAATGCGTGCAAACCCAAGACCTGGTCTGGACTTCTTCCCACTTCAGTGTGACTACAGAGAACGCACCTCAGCAGCAGGCAAATTCCCTGGAGGATTCCGAAAACGAGAAGGCGCGCCAAACGAAAAAGAAATCCTCACAATGAGATTGATGGATAGACCGATTCGTCCGCTCTTCCCTGACGGCTATGTTGACGAATGTCAAATCCAAGCATGGGTGATGAGCCACGACGGCGAAAACGACGCAGACATCATTGCATGTACAGGTGCATCAGCGGCTCTTTGCTTAACTGACTCGCCATTTGAGGGCCCAGTTGCAACAGTCCGTATCGGTCGCATCATGACTGACGACGGCGAAACATACGTTCTCAACCCAACCCAAACACAAATGCAGTATTCAGACTTAGACCTTGTACTTTCAGGTCACTGCGACGGCGTCAACATGATTGAAATCGGCGCAGCGCAAGTCGACGAAGCATGCGTGATGGGTGCAATTAAGTTTGGTTACGAAGAAGGCATCAAGCCAATTCTTGAACTCCAAAACGAACTTGCTGAAAAAGCAGGCACGACGGAAAAACGCATGGGCGACCTCGCACTTCCAAGCGAAGAAGTCACTGCAAAAGTCGCTGAACTCGTAAAAGAGAAGATGCTTGAAGCGAGACGCATCGGTGGCAAAGAAGAACGCAACGAAGCAGTCAACGCGCTTCGCGAATCAATGATTGAAGAGCACTTTGCACTTCCAGAAGACGCAAGTTACACAGCGTACATGGCTGCTGAAAAGACGCAGCGTGAAGCAAAAGAAGCGTTTAGAAAACTAGAAAAGAAATGCACTCGCCAACTTATCGTTGATGAGAGTACACGTGCAGACGGTCGTGAGTTTAACCAAATCCGCGAGTTGGAAATGGAAACGAAGATCTTCCCAAGAACACACGGTAGTGCGTTCTTCCAACGAGGCGAAACACAATCACTTGTGACATGCACACTTGGCACAGGTAAGGATGAACAAATCGTTGATGGTCTGATGCCAGAGTACGCGAAGAAGTTCTACCTTCATTACAACTTCCCGCCATTCTGTACAGGCGAAGCAGGACGCATCATGGGTCCTGGTCGCCGCGAAATCGGTCACGGTGCACTTGCTGAACGATCACTTTTAGGCATTTTGCCTGACGTAGAAGAGTTCCCATACACCATTCGACTTGTCAGTGACATTACTGAATCAAACGGTTCATCTTCAATGGCAAGTGTGTGCGGTGGTTGTCTTGCACTCATGGACGCAGGCGTTCCAATTCAAAGCACATGTGCTGGCATTAGCGTTGGCCGCTTTAGTAACGACGAAGGCAAAGTCATTCGCGTGATGGACATCATTGGTGAAGAAGACTTCTTCGGCGACATGGACTTTAAAGTTTGTGGTACGAAGACAGGCATCACCGGCGTTCAACTTGACTTGAAGGCGCGCGGTCTTTGGTTCGATGAACTTGAAGAGATTTTTGAAATGGCTCGTAAGGGTCGTCACGACATCATTGACCAAATGGAGGGCTGTATCCCAGCACCACGAAGCGAGATGAGTGAATATGCGCCACGCATGATTTCAATTGCAATCGACCCAGAGAAGATCGGTAAACTCATTGGTCCTGGTGGCAAAACAATCCGTCAAATCACTGAAGACACCGGCGCAACCATCGACATTAACGATGACGGCATCGTCTTCATTAGTTCCGTAAATATGGAAGCTGCAGAATCAGCGAAAGCTGCAGTTGAAGCAATTGCAGCAGAAATCAAAGTCGGTAGCGTCTTTGAAGGCAAAGTTGTTTCAACTCGCGACTTCGGTGCATTCATCGAAATTGCACCTGGAACTGATGGCATGTGTCACATCTCTGAACTCGCTGATGGCTTCGTCGAGAAAGTCGAAAACATCTGTAAGGTCGGTGACAAAATCAAAGTGAAAGTCATCAATGTCGATGACACAGGCAGAATTAAACTCTCCGTGAAAGCACTTCTGAAAGATGCTGAGAAAGAAAACGAAGCATCAGAAGAAAAAGCAGAAGCTGAGACTGTGGAAAACTAAACAATGTTTTCCGGAACATGGCTATTAACAGGCATCGCCCTTGGGGCGGTGTCTGTTTTGCCATTTGCTCTATGGCGTCACAAGCGTGATGTTAAAAAATTAGAAGATGCGATGAAACGCGCGCAGGCATCCGAACGCATGGCAGAAATCGGAAACATGACTTCTGGTCTTGCGCATGAAATCAAGAACCCGCTTTCAACAGTTGGACTCAACGCCCAACTCCTTGCTGAAGATGTTGAACAACTCGATATCAAACAAGATGAAATGAGTCGAATCACAAAGCGGTTGGAATCACTTTCGCGTGAAGTTGAGCGCCTTCGCGGTATTCTCGATGATTTTCTTCAGTTTGCAGGGCGAATGAAACTCGATTGCAGCGAACAAGATTTGCGTCTTGTTCTTGAAGAACTCGACGACTTCTATCATTCACAGTGCGACAACGAAGGCATCGTTTTACGAATGCAGTTGCCTGATGCGCCTGTGATGGTCGACATCGATGCGCCGCTGTTAAAACAAGCGATCCTCAATTTACTGATTAATGCAGTTCAAGCGATGAGCGAAAGCAGCGACAAAGAACTCATGATTCGCCTTGATGTGCAAAAGCATGAAGCGCAGTTACACATCATTGACACTGGTAGCGGCATTGACCAAGCAAAGGTCGAAGAAATTTTCCACCCCTATGTGTCCACAAAGCGGGGGGGGACCGGTCTTGGATTACCGACAACCCACCGCATCATTCAAGAACATGGTGGACACATCAATGTCGATTCTACAGTTGGGCAGGGCAGCGACTTTGTTGTGTGCTTGCCGCTGAGTTAACAGGTTCAACTCAAACAACAGCACTCATTTGAATCATTATGGAAATNTGAATCCTTCAACCTGAGGCACGATGTGAAACTTGATGAACCAATAGTAGTTGAATTGAAACTGCTCATTTTCAATGCTACGCAGATGGATAAGGAAAGTCAAGGCATTCCCTGCGGAGTCCATGTACCATGATGAGCGTGAAGCGGATTCTCATTGCGTACAACCCAGTTTCTGGNCGAGGACGAGCAAGCCAATTTGCAACTGCGATTGCTGCTGAGTTAGTCCAGCACCCTTGTGATGTTGAAATGTGCCCAACNCAGCCAACTGAGCCAAGTGAATGGNTCNTGCCGATNCTTCAATCAANNCCAGATGCAGTCATTGCAGTCGGNGGAGATGGNACGCTTCGGCAAATTGCAAGCATGCTTGTTGAAACGTCTATACCNGTGTATCACGCCGCNTCAGGNACTGAAAANTTGTTTGCNAAGTCGCTCTCGCTTTCAACTGATCCGGAAACGATTGCCACCACAATTATGAACGCAAAAGTAAAGACCATTGATACCGCAATTGCAAACGACGCATTNATGTTATTGATGGGCTCAGTTGGGTTTGATGCTGATGTCGTTGCACGGCTTGCAGCATCGCGGGGNTCTTCCATTACGCATTTCTCTTACGCGGTTCCAATNTTAAAAACATTTGCGACCTTTTCACCGCCAACAATTTCAATCGATGTCGANGACACAACAGCCCTGGANCATCAAACTGGGTTTGCGGTCGTTGCGAACAGCCGCGCGTATGCCAGAGGATTAAACCCAGCAAGAGAAGCAATCATTGATGATGGGCTCCTCGATGTCGTCTTTCTTCCNATACGGACTCGGCTNCAGTTTTTGAAATGGCTACGGCTCATGAAAAAGGGGACGCATCTGCACCACCAAGACGCAGTACAACTTCGNGGTGAAACTGTAACAGTGTCAACGAGTTCGNCAGCATTTGTTCAACTTGACGGCGATACCATCGGGAAACACAGCAAGGTNACNTACACCATAAAGAAACATTCACTCTGCGTGTTAGAGTAAACCGTCACTATCAACGACNGCTCTCGCTACAGACGCAAGTGACTTTCGGGAGTTACGCGATTGCTTTTGAAGCATCTTCATTGCATCNGGCTCGCCGACTTTTTTGCGCTGAACAATAATCCACTTCGCCTTTTCAATGAGTTTGCGATCTTCNAGGCGTTGCTTCAAGTCAACGATTTGACTTCGCTGTGTAATGTGGTCTAGGAATCGTTGCCAAGCAACTGAAAGCCCCGCGCAAAGTTGTTCCTTGCTNGCTGGCTTTAAGAGAAAACCAAACACGCCTGCTGCATGAGAATTGCGAAGATAGGTGTCGTCTGAATACGCNGTGAGCATNACNACNGGAATATCAAGTTCATGAAAAATGATGTGCGCGGCCTTCATGCCATCCATAACTGGCATTTGAATATCGAGTAGTGCCATGTCTGGTGGCGTTTCTTTNCACGCTTGCACTGCTTCTTCGCCATTTTTNTATGGACCGATGACTTNATATCCAATGGATTGAAGCACAGCCATAATACCCTGNGCAACGAGCAGTTCATCNTCTGCAATGAGTACAGTTTCTGGACTATCCGGTAAATCAAGTTCTTCAACAATTGTTGGTGTCATTCGTAGACCTCTCTTTCGTTCTTGCAGTTTGCAGACAGACATAGTCGTGCAAACACGAAGCTGAACACTCCAAGTGTACTCACATTTTATCGAAAGTCAAAGGACTTTTTTTAATCCAAAAAATCGCCTTCTTTGAGGCGTGAGNGGACGTATTCTTCCGTGACGTATGAGATATCCTTGGTGATGAGGGATTCGACTTCCATCTTAAAACCGTTACCGAGCATCGTTTTGATTTCTCGTTGCCAGTCTCGTTTGCCTTCAAACCAAGGGTATGCAGCAATCTGTTTTGCGCGAGTGATGTCGCGGTCGTTCAAATCAATTTTGACATCATCAGAAAGTTCACACCGTTCGTAATCATTTGCGCGAATGCCAAGGAACTGCGCATCTGGTATCGCCATCCGTTCTGATTCAAACGCAAGGTTGATTGAGCCCTGCTTAATCACGCTGTATATGTAGTGTCCCCACGGATCGCAATCAAGTAAGCAGTACACGGGGAGTTTCAACTCCTTGTGCATGCGGTGAAGCATTCGGCGAACACCGCGAGGTGGTTGGCCAGAACCCTCAGTCAAAATGCAATTGTGCTTCTCCCAGAAACGGTCTTCGTTAAAACGGCTCCACACGGTGTCTTTCTCGACATGCAAGATGAAATCGGCGTCGCAGTCTTTAAACTGAATAACGTTTGGTTCACAGATACTTGGGATGGCGTAACCACCTGTGCCCATTCTCCTGCAATCAATCTCATCGCCGTTGTCTACGACTGAAATGTTTCCGACCATTGTGCCACGCTTCTTGGCAAACACATGGAGTTCTTCGCGGAGTCCATCAAGTGAAACTTCTAAATCTTCAAGAATGCCATCAGACTCGCCCTGATCGTTAAACGTTTTTTCCTTCGTGCCTGGAATCGTATGTAGCGACATGTAATACATGCCCCGCAAACTGAGTGTTTTCTCAGCATCAATGAGTTCGCGGCACCCTTTAGCAAGNAAGAGTGATTGCATAAACTTTCGTGCTTGTCCTAGATTAAACAGATTTCTCGTTTGCGTGTTTGAACCCATTTCAAGAATGCGCTTCTTCTTGTTGTACTTCATGTTTGAAATCGAGCGAGTCGGGATTTCAAAGTTGGGTTCTTTTTGCTTCAGCGCTTTAGTGGCGACACTTTCAGCGAGCGCTTCAATCTTCTTCTTTGTCTGCTCATCACGCTTCTTATCAACAACGCGGTTTGCTTTGCGAGTCGTTTTCTTCTTCGTTGTTTTCTTCTTAGCCATTACTTCTTCGCTCGCTTACGAGTAGTTTTTTTCTTTTTCTTCTTGGTCGATTTCTTTTTCTTTTTGCCATCTTCAAAAAGTGAATCTTGCATCTCTGGAATGTCTTGCAAGTCATCAACAATGATGACATCTTCGTCCTTGCTGAGGCGACCACCATCATCAACTGGGTTGCCTTCATCATCGAGTAGGGCGTCTGCTTCTTCAGTCTTNCGCTTCGCCTGCTTCATGAGGGCTTTATACAGTTTGTCAGTATCTGTTCCAGTGATTGCATTGCAACTCCTAGAAATCTCACCGATGTATCGTTCAAAGACGCTTCTTCGTTCACCCTCGCGAGCCATTCGCTTGCGCCTGCGAAGATATGTGCCAAGTTTCCGACCGCACTCTTGAAGTGCAAGTTTCATTTCTTTACGAATCTCATCGTAATCTGCAATCGCTTCTTTCGATTCACTTGTAAATGGAACCCAGACGCTAATCATGTGCACCATGACAACAAGTGGACCAGTTGGAATGGAGTTTCGTGGTTGCGTTAGTCCGTAATTCTTCCACGATGTTTCGGCGACTGCTTTGAATGANCAACAACTCGATTGAGAATANAGNAGCGGCACTCTGTTTGCGAAACGCAGCACTTTCGCTGAATCATCGCGTCCTAGTCCACCGCCGTACCCAATTGCAACTTCAATTTGAAATGGATTNCCNCGGTACACACTTGGCGGCCNNGTAGATGCGGCNAAAAACTCTGCTTGCACTTCCTTCAGGAGTCCNGCTAGAAGTGCNTTNGAACCNATNGGCACAAGGCAGTCTGTGTTTGGCGCAATAATGCGTGTGTTTTGGATGGAGTCATACAANCGCTCNGCNTCNTCATGACCAANCGTTTTCACCCAAGTTTGTCCGGTGAGNCCAGCGCCTTTNGCAATCTCGCGTGCTTTNGTTGAACCAACTCTGCAAAAATCACCAGTCAAGAANCCGCTCAACTGTTTNGCATCGGTNCGTTCNAGCATTTGAATCAGTGTGCCAAGTTCAATGCCTTTNGGGTGGGGCTTAATTTCTTTGGGCTCCTCAGGAAGTTCATTGATTGCNCTNGGAAACTCAANGGTTTCATTNGACGGCGTGACGTAGGTAATCGTTGCGTGTGGGTTTGCAATCGCAGTTTGTTCAAGATACTCGTCGATGGATTGACGACCCTTTTGATACTTCCCTTCAAGTTCGATGACAACTTGTGTTCCGTGTCCGTCTTTGAAGAGTTTGTCATCTTCAGGATGTTCTTCATCACTGATAATGGTTGGGCGGTTTTTTGAAGTGTCCATCTTCAGTACAACTTCATGGGCTGGCTTCTTTTTGCCTGTCTTCGAGATAATCATGACAGGTTTGCCGGTCGTCATGAGTCCGTACATGCCTGCCGCTGAAATACCAATGCCTTGTTGCCCGCGACTCATTTTGAGTCGGTGAAACTTGGAACCATATAGAAGTTTCCCGAAGATGTTTTCGATTTGCGCTTTGACGATGCCTGGGCCGTTATCCCTAATCGTTAACTTAAAGCGCGTCTCTGATTGCTGCATCACTTCGACGTAAATNTCGGGCAAGATGCCCGCTTCTTCAGCAGCATCGAGCGCGTTATCNACNGCTTCCTTNATGGCNGTAAGCATNGCCTTTCTCGGNTTATCAAANCCGAGAAGGTGTCTGTTTTTTGCAAAAAATTCACTGACAGAAATATCACGTTGGCCTGCAGCCATCGTTTCAGCAGTCACTTTTGCGCGGGATTTCTTCTTTTTCGTTTTTGGTGATTTGACGTTGGGCATAATCCATTCTGTCCAATTACATCAGTTTGNTTGTCGTTGGGCATCCNTACCCAAGTAGTTGCAGAATACTCAAAAAGTCATGCAGGAGTGGTCGAAATTCACTGTTTTTGGTATCCTTCTCCCTCTTGGGGGCACTTTTTCACACTTAAAAGCGAAGGATTTAATCAGATGGAACAAACGCTCATTATTCTTAAGCCAGATGCAGTTCAACGCGGACTCATGGGTCAAATCATTTCCCGTTTTGAACAAAAGGGATTGAAAGTCGTTGGTGCAAAAATGATGCAAATCACCCCTGAACTTGCAGCGGAGCATTATGCAGCACACACAGAAAAGCCGTTTTATGCGGGTTTAGTCAGCTTTATGACAAGTTCACCGGTCCTCGTGCTTGCGCTTGAAGGCGTTGGCGCGATTGCAATTTGCAGAGCAATGATGGGCGCGACATTTGGCTCGCAGGCAGCCGCTGGCACGATTCGCGGTGATTATGGCGTTTCCAACAGTTTCAACCTCATTCATGGCTCTGATAGCCCAGAAGCCGCAACCAAGGAGTTGGGCTTGTTCTTCCAAGAAGGCGAGATCCTTTCTTGGGATAGAGCGATGGAAGGCTGGGTGTATGACCTCTCTGGCGACGAACCAGAGNNANTTTTTGACTCAAAAAAGCGCCTTTTCAAGAAAAAGCCTAAAAAAACCAAAAAACCGATTCGCACTTTGAATTGAGCAGCGTAGGAGGGAGTGCTATGCGTCATTGCGTAGTCATGTCTTTCTTAAGCGGGGGAACAATTCAAATGTCTCATTCGACTAAGCACAATCAAAAGCAGGTCACATCGTCGTCACTTGCGCCAAAAAGCAATCGCCGCCGTTCCAATTCGGAACNAGCACTGATTGAACAAATTCTCTCCGAACCCGTGTTCTTTGTTCCTTCACCACTCCTTCGGCGCAAGCATGCACAGGCCCTCATTTTTGATGACGTCGATGAAGTGCCAAGAAATTCAACTTCTTGGTACTGTCCTGCGATTGATTGTGAAGTCACTCCTAACAGACAAAAACGGCAAATGCTCCTNTCAAGAGAACAGGAGCAAATTCTNTTTAGGCAGTACAACTACGCTCGTATGCGTGTCTCAAAACTGCAAAAGAAACTGAATAAAAAATCAACGCACTCTCGCCAAGATATCGATTCGCTTCTNCATTGGCANAGCATTGCGCAGGAAAAACGAGAACACATCGTTGAATGNAATCTTGCGCTTGTTCTGGCAATGGCGAAGCGGTCTTGGGCTTTTGGCGAGTATGCGGANCTCGTCGCGGAAGGCAACATCGCTCTNTGTAAAAGCGTNGACAGGTTTGACCCNGAACTCGGTTACAAATTCTCAACATATGCATGTAGGGCGTTAAGNACTGCGTTCAACCGGTTTGGGAAAAATCAGTTGAAACACCAACATGCAGTTCGCCTTGACGATGATGCTCAGCCAGAGTTTGTTCATGCCGAGAACGAAGTGTGTGAATCTTCTGACTTGTTAGANCAAGTTCGCCAAGCGATTAGGGATGCTGAGCGAGAGTTAACATCTCGCGAACAAGATGTGCTNAGATGGCGTTTTGGTTTGCACGCAGGTCACAACCCTCCGCTGTTAACACTCGCAAAAGCCGGCAAACAAATGGGCGTATCNAAAGAGTGCATCCGNCAGATTCAGTTAAAAGCGCTTGAAAAGATACANGATTCTCTTGAAACACAACTTNACNCAGATTTGTTGGCAAGTTAATAGTTTGTGTTAGAGTAGTGGGGCATGGATTCAAGCAATATGAATGCTGATGTGTCTTTACCCGTCTTACGAAACAAAAATTACAAAAGACGTTGGACTGTTCTGTGGATNGTCCAACTGCTCATTATTGCGCATGTCGTGTTTTGGGCGCTCAGTAAAAAGTATGGTTGGTTTGGTGGCGCAACGCTCACACCGATTGAGCCNTCTGAGGGGATGGAACTCGTAAAGAACGGCGTCATCAANGCTGGCGCAATCTTCTTCATCCTTGCACTNATATCGACGCTTATNTTCGGTCGTTGGTTTTGTGGGTGGGGATGCCATGTCGTCTTATTGCAAGATGGTTGTTATTGGCTCCTTCGCAAAATGGGCATCCGCCCAAAACCNTTCCGTTCAAGATTACTCATGTGGTTTCCATTTGCACTCGGCGTATACATGTTTATCTGGCCGCTCTTCTACCGAATAGCAGTCGCGCCATTTGTGCAACCCGATTTGCAGTGGCCAGGTGTAACAACGCACCTGACGACGACGGAGTTTTGGAATACTTTTCCTCCNGCGCACATTGCAATTCCGTTTTTGTTCATATGCGGTTTTCTCACGGTGTATGTGTTAGGAGCAAAAGGATTCTGCTCATACGGTTGTCCTTATGGCGGGTTCTTTAAACCGCTCGACAAAGCGTCTCCGATGCGCATTCGCGTGAATGACAACTGTGGTCAATGCGGCAAATGCACTGCAGCATGTACATCGAATGTGCGCGTGCATGAAGAAGTCAACATTCACAAAATGGTCATTGACTCTGGGTGCATGAAGATTATGGACTGCGTCGATGCGTGCCCGAATGAAGCCCTTTCAGTAGGGTTCGGTGAAACTGCGTTAGGTAAAGAAGACACCAAGCAAAAACAGGACTTGTCGATTAATGAAGAGATCGTGTTTGCACTGCTCTTTGTGATTGCGTTCTTGGGATATCGAGGGCTTTATGCTTCTACGCCTATGCTCATGGCAGTCGGCATGGCNCTTGTCACGCTGTGGTTCCTCGTGAAAACATGGGAGCTCATGAAAGACGAAAACGTCAATGTGCATAAAACGCAATTGAAGTTTCATGGCTGTATCAAACGTGCAGGTGTTTGCTTTGGGATGCTCTCACTTCTCGTCACGGTTTTCTTTGTGCAGAGTGCGGCAGTCACCTTGTTCCACACACTTGGTGACAAAGCATTAAACAATGGCGATGTTCAGCAAGCGGTTCATTACTACACGCTCTCGGGTCCAATTGGTGATGGCGGTGTTGGGCTGCTAAGCAATCCAAACATAGATACAANCCTTGCCAAGTTGCATGAACAAGAGAACGATTTTGCAGAATCAGAACGATTGTTATGGCGAGCGGCTGAACGGGTTGGTCGAGATGAACGAGTGTATATGCTCATCGGACAAACGAAGCAGATGACGGGCTCGCGCATGAATGTTGATGCGTTTTACACAGACAATTTGCTTGAAAATCCAGAGTGGGCGCTCGTTTGGGAAGATTATGTCGCGTGGCTTAAGCGCCAGCAACTCTTTGACGCTTCCATTGCTGCTTCGGAACGCGCCATTGCGTATCACCCAGAAAATCCGCGGCTCATNCTTCAATATGGACTCTTGATGATGGAGTTTGGCAATCCCAACATCGCGGTAGAAATTTTTACGCACATGACGGAAGCAATGCCAAGTGATCCTTCGTCGTGGATGTTGTTATCCAAAGCACACACGATTGCAGGCAACGAAGACGCTGCGAAAGAAGCGTTTGAACGCGGCAGTTCGCTTCAAAACATTAATTAGTTTGAATCGTTCAGTGCATTTGTGAACATCGCATACAGTTCATTTGCACTTTTTGATTTGTACGCCGCTTCTCTGAATGTTCGGTCAACCATGAGCCGGCTTATTCGTCCGAGCGCTTGGATGTGGTCAGCAGTGTTGTTTGTCGGCGAAACAAGCAAGATGATGAGTTCAACGGGGCGCTTGTCTGGGCTTGCAAAGTCAATTGGTTGCAAGGGGATACCCATCGCCATGACCATCGAAGGCAGGTGTTCGCATCGTCCATGTGGTATTGCGAGTCCTTCGCCGATGCCAGTTGTGCGTTGAAGTTCTCGTTCCCAAACTGCTTGCCGAACAGTGTCTGGGTCAACAATTGAGCCCTCGTCACCAAGCACATCAACAAGTTCACTGATTGCAGATTGCTTATCAGTCGATTTGATTGGGACGCGAATGGTGCGTTCTTGGATGAGGTCGAGCAGGTTCATGTTAAAATTTCTAAGGAGAGGAATTGTATCAATTGCGTTAGTGAATGGTTATCCCTTTGAGAGAAGTGCGGCAAAACCACCNTCATGCCANGATGAAGNNTGNGCTCCTGGTAGTCCGTGTGGCATCGTGTTGACGCGATTGACGCACTGTAAATGCCGCTTGTCAGTAAGCCAANGNACTTGCGATTCGTTTTCTTCAGTATCGATGCTGCATGTGGCGTAGAGCAGATGCCCTCCGCTTTTAAGCACATCACANGNCNCTCTTAAAATCTCTCGCTGAAGTTCGACAAGCGAATCAATTGTCTTTTCTTTGTACCGGTACTTTGCTTCTGGCCTTCGGGCAAACACCCCGCTNTTNCTGCAGGGGNCATCAACCACGACTAAATCAAANGGCTCTGTTGGACCNGCGGTTTCTTCCGTGTAGAGANTGACGTCATAGTCGTCAGCAACACTTTGGAGCACCTCTCTGCGAGCCNTGTTCGGTTCAGTTGCAGCGATGAACGCGTCAGGAAACATTGAACGGAGCTGCTTCGTCTTTGTGCCTTTGCCTGCACAGACATCAAGTATTCTTGAGGGTCTCAGCAATTCGCANAGCGAAAGTGAGTGCGCTGAAGTTGGGTCTTGAATNCGAGCCNTAGGATAAGCGGATAAGAAATCAGCAAAGTGAACGCCTTGCGGAAGCACATAACTATTGTTTGTTTCATGGGGTTCNGCATCATGAAGTGCAGGACTCCCCATTGGCAATGTCACAATTGTNGGTGGTTCAATGATGGCGTTGAGTGCGATGTTNNTCGCGNGTTCTGTTCCAAACTTCGTTTCCAATCGCTCCCACACCTNTGCTTCAAANCCTGTTGCAGATGCAATGTCATGATCAAANATTGGTTCAGACAACTCATACGCAGTGCCATCNGGTCTTAAAAAGTGGCGTGGGTTTGAAGCATCAAATGCGGAAACCAATTCNCCTCTGATACGCGTGAGTTTNCGAAGGACTGCATTCACGAATCCTGCTGCTCTTTTGTTTTCGCTTTCCCTCTTCACCCATTCNACAGAAGCATTGATAATGGCGTGGTCTGGAATACGGTCAAACAGAAAGAGTTGTGCAGCGCCAACAAGCAATGCTGCACCGACTGAGCCGTCTAATCTTCGGACATTTCGTTCTGTAGCGGCGTCAATCACAGTTGTTAGTGAAATCCACCGTCGAAGCACGGCTTTGTCTATTGCGCGTGCAAGGGCAGCGTCTCGTTGGTCTAAACCGTCAGTGAGAAGCGGNGNAAAATCAAACTGCGGAAACCGCTTATAAATNGGTTTGATGCGCCGCATGACAACTGCGCGGGGGCAGTTGTTCATTGTGATTGAGCTGTTGTGCACTGGCACCCATCACGCAATGCAGCCGCTTTATCAGTTCGTTCCCAAGAGAACGATCCTTCGCCACATTCATTTGGTGTTCGACCAAAGTGGCCGTGATAAGCAGTGTGCGTGTAAATCGGTGAAAGTAAACCAAGCGTTTCGTTAATGCCTCGTGGNGTTAACGCGAAGTGTTCTCTGACGAGTTCACTGAGTCGTNCTTCATCAACTTTTGCTGTGCCTTGGCAGTCAACATAAACGGAAATTGGNTCAGGGTACCCAATNGCGTAACTGAGTTGNACTTCACATCGGTCTGCGAGTTCAGCAGCAACGATGTTCTTCGCAATGTACCGAGCCATGTATGCTGCTGAGCGATCGACTTTACTTGGGTCNTTNCCGCTGAATGCGCCACCNCCGTGACGTCCCATTCCGCCNTANGTNTCAACGATGATTTTTCGTCCGGTTAAACCGCAGTCACCTTTTGGACCACCAATTTCAAACTTACCAGTTGGGTTAACGTGCACAGTNATGTCATNATTCCACCANGAACCGAGTACTGGTTTCAAGATGTGTTCAATNATTGCNTCNCGAAGACCTTCTTGGTTTTCAGACCACATTGGNCCATGTTGTGTTGAGAGCACGACTGCNTTGACGCACTTTGGCTCGTGNCCATCGTATTCAACNGTNACTTGNGATTTTGNATCNGGNCTAAGTTCTGGAATGATGTTTTCGCGGCGTACATCAGCATGTTTTGCCACAAGTTGATGGGANAAATCAATTGCAAGTGGCATGAGTGACTCCGTGTCTTTGCATGCNAAGCCAAACATGAGCCCTTGGTCGCCAGCGCCTTGTTCCTTGTGGAGACCAGCNTCNGTATCAACNCCTTGACCGATGTCAGGCGATTGCTTATCGAGGGTGACCATNACCGCGCAACTATCTGCGTCGAATCCAAGTGTTGCNTCGGTGTAGCCAATTCGGCGAATCGTATCACGAACNACTTTTGGAATATCAACATAACCGTCACATGTGACCTCGCCAGCGACNACAACAAGACCAGTTGTGACCATTGTTTCAACCGCAACACGNCTGTTTGGGTCGACGGCTAGCATGGCGTCGAGAATGGCATCTGANATTTGGTCAGAGACCTTGTCTGGATGACCCATGGAAACGGATTCTGATGTAAATAAGTGCGTGTTTGTCATCGCTGTTTCTTTCCCTATCAAGGCGTNTATGATTCAAAAAAACACAAAATAATGTGCTGAGCGTGGTTATTATATCAAAAGAGAAACCCCNCATGCTCATCAAAATGGAACTGTCANGAATCCTGATACGCGAAATCGCGGACGCTCAATTCATCGAATTGCGCGAGGTTGATGGCGAACGAACGTTTCCAATTGTGGTGGGAAAGCCGGAGGCATATGCCATCGACAGGCGNCTCAAGGGCATCGAACCACCAAGACCTCAAACGCTTGAGTTGCTTGCTTCGATTGTGGGTGAAATGGGTGGGGCCTTCCAAGAAATTGTGATTGACGATTTGCAAGATGGAACATTCTTTGCCAAGTTAAAAATNGATTGCAATGGTGAAGAAATTATCATCGACTCTAGACCATCTGATGCNATTGCACTTGGCATTGCTGCTCAAGTNCCNATTCTTGTTGAAGAGCATGTTCTCGATGAAGTTGAACATGACGGGGACGGATACAGTNCGCCAGAGACTTTTGACTGGGACTAGTGTTGGAGCAACAGACGTACACAATNAAGCANCGACCNGAAGAGTTTAAGGTCGATGAGTTACCGCTTTATGCACCNAGTGGTCAGGGCGAACATCTCTATCTTGGCATCCGAAAAACAAATGTATCTCATGAAGAACTCATTCGGCGNGTTGCCAAAGCATTTGGNGTGAAGCGNCATGATGTNGGNTCGGCAGGTCGNAAAGATTTGCATGCAGTCACGACGCAGGTATTGTCNGTNTACCTACCAACTGGTGANATGAGTNTTCCTGANATTGGCGAAGGCATTGAAGTGCTGTGGTCAACGAGGCATGAAAACAAACTACGTACAGGTCATCTCATTGGGAACCGTTTTGATATTACTGTGAGAGACGTGGACCCGACGCACATTGTGTATGTCAANAAAAANTTAAAAGAATTNACTACTCAAGGAATGCCGAACTTGTATGGACCACAACGCTTTGGCAATGACGGTATGAATCCGCAAGTTGGGAAACTCTTGTTGCAGGGCTTATGGGAGGAATGCGCCAACGTGCTTAGAACGTCCAATGCCCGTTTCACAGCGCAGTGGAATGATGAGTCAGCAGANAAACTGTGTAGACGCATTCCGAAATCAATGCGAAAACTGTATCTCAATGCGTTCCAGTCGAAACTGTTTAATGACGTNCTCCGAACAAGGGAAGAACAAGAGATCTTANNCACGTGCCTTGTTGGCGATTTAGTTTGGGCACATGNTGGCAAGGGGAGTGCCTTTGAACTAGACGAAGCAGAACTTCATTCAAAGGAGTTTGTTGAACGGATGCACACTTGCCAAGTGTCCCCAACAGGTCCACTTTTTGGTGCAAAGATGAAGCANCCCTCAGGGAGACCNCTTGAGATTGAACAGTGNATTCTTTCAGCGTCGGGTGTCACAAACGAACAACTTGCAAACGCTAAGCAAATCATGAGTGGTGCAAGACGACCACTACGAGTACCAGTTGCTCAGCCCACGCTCACAAGCGGCGTCGATGAATATGGCGACTTTATCAGAGTGCAGTTTGAACTTCCCGCAGGGAGTTACGCAACAGTGCTGATTGATGAACTGCTTACCGTTTCGCTTTGAAAAATNATTGCAGTAACGCNACGCACTCTTCTTCCAGTACGCCGCCTTCAANTTCGCACCGGTGATTCAATCGATCGTCGTTAGTAATCGTATAGAGTGATTCNCATGCGCCTGATTTTGCATCGCGCGCTCCAAAGACGACCTTGTCCATTCTTGCATTTACGATTGCACCTGCACACATTGGGCANGGTTCAAGCGTGACATAGAGTGTNCAACCATGAAGCCGCCAGCGACCGAGGTTTCCTGCGGCTTGTTGAATTGCAATCATCTCAGCATGAGCGGTAGGATTGAGTCCATGTTCCTTCGTNTTGAANCCTTCACCGATGATCTCGCCATCGTGAACNACAACTGCACCGATTGGAACTTCGTCTTGTCGCGCTGCTTGCTCAGCAAGCTCAAGCGCTCGTTGCATCANNGNNTCATTCNTCATCGCGTTCACCGGCAATCTTTGCTGCAGGTACAAAGACGATGAGTGCTATGCCAAGTTCATAGAGGAAGTACATGGGAATGAGCATCATGAGCATAGAGATGGCATCTTGCGGCGTGATGACTGCAGAAAGAATGGCGAGCACAAGAAGCGCATACTTTCGATGGGCACGGAGCCAGTCTGGCGTGATGATCCCTAGCCANCCCAGCAGAAGCATGACCATGGGCAGTTGGAATGCAACTGCAATAGCAAACATCANCATGATGGTGAAACTGAGATAACTGCTGAGTTGAAACTGCTGCGCAATGAGTGAGCCCTTNTTNANNGGNACNGTNAGNGTNTCAATCATGCCNTCTTGCGATGAAGCAACTGCAATTTGCAAGACACCTTCTGGCATCTTGACCCACGAGTCGCCGACTGCNGCGGTNGTAGGNTGCGTTTCAAANACAGGAATNACNGCNCTCGANACNCTTTGGCCAATCTCAATGGCCTCTTGGTTGAGTTCGACNTTGCCNGCNAGCGTGACCATAAAGTTGAGAATGACTGGCAACATNATGTAATACATCAANGCAAGACCNAGCGCGCCAAGAATCGTTGAGAGCGGAATGAGAAAATAGACAAACCGTTTTTCGTGNTGATATAANCCGGGTGAAACGAATCTCCANAGTTGATAGAGAATCCATGGNCCTGCAACGAGGATGGCAGCACCNAGNGCAATTTTCATTTCTGCAATGAGAAACTCAGGTGGGCTGAGGACTTGCACCTGCGTTGGTAACCCATGTTGTTGNAGCACGTCATAGAGNGGAACAAGAAACCATCTCACAATGGGGTCTGCAAGTAAAAAGAAAATGACAGCAAGCGGGAGCGGTGGAATGATTGAAANCAAAATGCGCTTTCGCAAATCTTCTATATGCTCGCCTATTGACATCATTGTTGATGTGGTCTTGTTCTGGGTTTCCGTCATTGNTGTTATGGGATATTTTACTGAGGTCTGCGGTATACTGCCCAATCTCAACCATGACGAAAACAAACGATTATTACAAGATTCTTGGCGTTTCAAAAACTGCTACAGCAGATGAGATTCGCAAGGCATATCGTAAACTCGCTCGGAAGTATCACCCTGATGTGAATAAAGATCCAGATGCCGTTACGAAGTTTGCTGAAGTGCAAGAAGCATACGACACGCTATCTGATGCTGAAAAACGAAAGATGTATGATCAGTTTGGNGCTGCTGGACCCAGAGCATCTGGNTTTCAAGGTGGACAGCNATGGTCNCAACAAACAGGTCAGGGCGGTGGATTCCAGGGTGGAAACATTAACTTCGAAGACATTTTTGGAAGCGCTTTTGGCGGTGGCGGGGGCTCACCATTTGGNGGCGGTGGAGGCGCGCCAAGTCCGCAAAAAGGGGCAGACAACACTGCTTCAGTCACAGTTACATTTATGACAGCGCTTAAGGGCGGTTCTGAAGAGATTCAAGTTGATGGTTCAACTGCTTCNCTCAAGATTCCTGCGGGCATTGAAAGTGGCAAAAAATTACGACTGAAAGGCAANGGGCAGCCAGGNNTCCATGGAGGCCAAGCAGGCGATTTGCTTGTGACAGTGACCGTCGGTGCGCACCCNCTCTATNNNCGNGATGGNCTTGATGTTGAAATGGATGTTCCACTCAACATTGCTGAGGCAGCGCTAGGGACAAAAATTTCAATCCCGCTTCCACTTGGTGGAAGTGTTGAACTTGCAATACCCGCCGGNGTTTCAAGTGGGAAACGATTGAGAATCAAAGGGCAAGGATGCAAAGTGTCCGAAACGAAAACCGGNGACTTTTACGCTGTNATTTCAATCGACGCCCCAGAAGGACTTGATGAAGCAGCNAAAACGCTTCTNGAAGAACTGAAACCACATCTTCAAAATCCAAGAGACGAGAGCACATTTAAAGATGTCGAGTAAAGCGGTCGTCTTGCTTTCTGGNGGGCTTGATTCAGCAACAGTTCTTGCAATTGCAATAGAGCAAGGATTTGAATGTCACGCACTGAGTTTTGAATATGGTCAACGACATGAAAGTGAAATTGGCGCAGCAAAAGCAATTGCGAACGCNCTCGGTGTGGCAGAACATCTTATTCATACGGTTGATTTATCACAGTGGGGCGGTTCAGCNTTAACAGATGAAATTGAAGTCCCTAAAGATGGTGCTAGCGATGGCATCCCCGTGACCTATGTTCCTGCACGAAACACGATTTTCTTAAGCCACGCACTCGGATATGCAGAAGCGATTGGTTCAAGAGATATNTTCATCGGGGTCAACGCNGTGGATTACTCTGGCTACCCCGATTGCAGAGGTGAATACATTGACGCATTCCAAACGCTTGCGAATTTAGCAACCAAAGCAGGTGTAGAGGGGAGTCCATTTACCATCCATGCNCCACTTCTTGAANTATCGAAGGTTGACATCATCAAGAAAGGGCTTGTTCTTGGTGTTGATTACTCACTGACACAAAGTTGTTATGACCCTGCCAATGGTAAACCCTGTCACGNATGTGACGCGTGCCGGCTTAGAGATGCAGCGTTTGCAGAAGTCGAGTCANTNACACGTCAAGATTCTTGACTTCAAGCGCATGGTCTTCAATGTACCGGCGCCTGTCTTCAACTTGCTCNCCCATAAGTGTTGAGAACAACTGGTCAGCATCTGAAGCAGCGTCCCAAGTCACTCGAAGTAACACACGCTGGTCTGGATCCATCGTTGTGTCCCAAAGTTCCTCGGGGTTCATCTCACCAAGACCTTTAAAGCGTTTCAGNTCGATACCGCGCCTTCCAATTGCTCTGAGCGTTTCAAGAATCTCAGGGATGTTTGGNACATCNACNCANTCTTCNGTGTCAGAACCATTGATGAGCCAAGCGTACTTNGTNGGNAGTTTTTCACCNCTNACNGTTTCTTCTTGNATNAGGAANTAGTCNTCGATGTCAATGNCAANNNNTGNAAGNGATTGGATNATNGCATCAATCTCTTTGTTCTCNTGAAGTTCNCGAAGCGATGCAATNCGTGCNGCNTTGCCGTTTGTCACNTCNACNTTCATGTCNTCAATNANNAGATCATNNTCTTGAATNACTTTGCGTGCGTCTTCTTCGCTCCANCACACTTCTTCATTCCCTGACCANACAACTCTGAAGCCGGGCAATCTGTTTGAGNCCTCTGGATCTCNCTCGCGAAGCCCTAGCAATGTGTCAAACGGCGTGCCACGACGACCTGAAATTTCAATGAGTTCTTGTAACCGCGTGAGTAACTTGGCGACCTTGTCGAGTTCACCACCTTCAATTCGCTTGNCTTCCTTGCCATCAGNGTCTCGAATAACGAAGTGNGCNTTTTCNATGACCAAATCAGTCANAATTTCAGTCATCTTNTCTTCGTTGTTNACATAGAANGANTTNTTNTTCCGNGTGACTTGATAGAGNGGTGGNTGAGCAATGTANACCTTGCCTTGTTTGATTAACTCGCCCATTTGNCTGAAGAAGAAGGTNAGCAGNAGNGTTCNAATGTGAGANCCNTCAACATCGGCGTCAGTCATGATGATGATGCGNCCATAACGGAGTTTCGAAATNTCNAAGTCNTCNCCGATGCCGCACTGCAANGCTTGNATGAGGATGCGAATNTCTTCAAACCCTAGCACCTTGTCAATGCGTGCTTTTTCGACATTGAGAATCTTACCCTTNANNGGAAGAATCGCTTGCGTNTCGTGATTNCNNCCNCCTTTCGCTGAACCACCCGCAGAATCACCTTCCACNATNAANAGTTCAGATTGGTCGACATCATTCGTAACACANTCCGCNAGTTTTTGTGGCATGCCNCCTGATTCAAGCGCGCCTTTACGCTTAATGAGATCGCGCGCCTTGCGAGCGGCCTCTCTTGCTTCTGCTGCGAGAATTGCTTTCGTGCAAATCTTCTTTGAATCGCTTGGGTGNTCTTCAAGCCAAGCNCCAAGATGTTTTGNNANNAGTGAAGAGACAAANCCCTCAACTTCNGGGTTAAGGAGTTTCTCTTTTGTTTGGTTATTGAANTGNGGNTCNACNAGTTTGACCGAAATGATGGTCGTTAAGCCCTCACGCAAGTCNTCGCCCGAAGGGGTGAGCCCCTTAATGAGNTTGTTTCTTTTTGCGTATGCGTTAATCGTTCTTGTCAGTGACGTTTTAAAGCCAGAGACATGNGTNCCGCCATCNGGGTTAACGATGTTGTTACCGAAGGCGAGTAACACTTCGCTTGTTGCATCAGTGTATTGCATTGCAATATCACAAATGATGCCTGTGTCTGGATCTTCCTCAGACAGTGCGATGAGNGGACTGTATTCGCTCTTTCCGCGATTGATAAATGACACATAATCCGCAAGACCNCTGTCACTNTGGAAGGTNTCTTCGCGAACATTGCCTTCTTGGTCGACGCGTTCGTCGATGAGCCGAATGGTGACACCTGGATTAAGGAAGGCAAGTTCTCTTAATCGGTGNTGNAGNGATTCATANCGNAACTCAGTGTCNTCAAAAATTTCACTGTCTGGCAAGAATGAAATTCGNGTNCCTGTTTTTCNCGCGCTTCCCTTGTACTCTTCGATGCAGTTCAGTTCTTTTGANACTTCACCNCGTTCAAAACTAATGAGCCATGTCTCAGTTTCTTTGATGACCTCGACATCTGTCCAAGCGGAAAGTGCATTGACACATTTCACGCCGACGCCGTGCAAACCCCCAGATACTTTGTAAGCGTTGTCATCAAACTTACCGCCAGCGTGGAGTTGAGTCATGATGACTTCAACAGCGGGGCGACCATCGATTTGAGGGTTCTCGC
>PBEX01000017.1 GCA_002718515.1 Phycisphaerae bacterium | reverse complement strand
CCAACATAATTGTCTCCATCTTCAGCTAAGAGAATCGTTGGTCGATAATGTGCTTCCACACATTTTCCAGCAGCGACGCCGACGATACCGCGTTGCCACGATTCATTTTTCAATATGACAATATTCGGAAGCTTCTCTTCTTGATTAATCAATTCAAGTGCTTCTTCAACAATTGTTTTCTGAATGCGTTGTCTTTTGCGATTGAGCTCAGACAGTTCGCTGACTGCTTCAGTTACAAGCGGTTGTTTCAGTTTCGTTAAGACATCGACTGCTGTTGATGCATGTGCGAGTCGACCGACGGCGTTAATCATCGGTGCAATCCCAAAACTAATATCGCTTGCTCGTAAATTTTTCTCTAAAAGCCCCTGCTCACTGAGCAGTGCTTGTACACCTTCGTTTGTTGACGAACGCATCATCATTAATCCCCACCGCGTTAGAATTCTATTTGAGCCCTGAAGTGGCACCATGTCAGCGACTGTGCCAATGGCTGTGATTGGGAGCATCGCAAGGAGCGTGTTTTTGAGTTCCTCAGTCACTTCATTGCTCCCCGACCACGAACGGGCAAAGGCCCACGCAAGCATGTACGCCACACCCACCCCAGCAAGCGGCGTTGCCGATTCGTTTTCGAGCGTCGGGTGCACAATCGTAGCACAATCAGGAAGCGTGCCATCTTCAAGGGGCTTGTGATGGTCTGTGATGATGAGGTCAATACCTTTTTCTTTCGCGAGGGCTGCTGCATCAATGGCAGTAATCCCGCAATCGACCGTGACAATCAATTCAATGCCTTCCGTTGCAAATGACTCAATCGAAGATACTTTGATGCCGTAGCCATCATTTGTTCTGTCTGGAATGTGAATGGGGACTTGTTTGCCTGTCGCAGATTTGAAAATGTGAAAGAGTACGGATGCGGCCGTAATCCCATCGGCATCGTAGTCACCAAAAATGAGTGCCTTTTTACCATCCCGAAATGCTTGGCAAAGCAACTCCGCAGCAGTCGCCATCCCAGTGAATGTCTCTGGTGGTTCTAGGGAACTCAGTTTCGACTCTAAAAAGGCGAGGCGAGCATCATTTTCACCAATCCCTCTTGATTGAAGAATCCGCTCAACCACAGGGAGGGATTCATCTGTTCCTTCGGGAAGCACCCATGTTTTCGTCAGCCCTTTCATGTCGTGCATCCTACCTAAACAAGGTGACAACTTGCTGTCATCCTGCCTCTTTCATTATCCCCCAAGAGGGGCATTTTTGATTAAAATCTCCATTCTTCACCCCCCCCTCACATGACCAGTAAATACCCATCAATTCTACTCATCGGACCTCCTGGTGTTGGCAAAGGCACTCAAGGAACCATGCTCGGCAATGTGCCAGGATTCTTTCACCTAGCAACTGGTGACATGTTCCGCTCACTTGATAAAGAGTCTGAGATTGGGATGGAGTTCGCGAGGTATTCACAAAAGGGATTGCTTGTACCTGATTTTTTAACTGTGAAGTTATGGCGACAGCATGTCGACCAACTGATTGAACGCAATCTTTATGATTCAGCTGAAGACATCCTTCTCCTCGATGGTATTCCGCGAAGCGAACCGCAAGCGAGCATGATGAATGATTACATCGACCCATTCATGATTGTGCACCTTGTGTGTGAAGATATTGACGAGATGGTTCGGCGAATGCAAAAGCGTGCTACTGAACAAGGACGCATGGATGACGCCGACGAGAATGTCATTCGCAAACGCTTTGAAGTGTATCGCGAGCAAACTGCACCAGTGCTTGCTTGTTATGACGATAAACTCATCACGAACATCGACGCACTCGGCACGCAAGCCGAAGTACTGCTTCGCATCCTAAGCGAAGTCATACCGCGAGTGACCGCGTACAAATCAAAAGTTAACGCTTAGTTTTTCTCGTATACTGTCACACTGTTCTTTGACATTTGAGGGGCCGACCTGGTTTCGACCGGACAGGGAAGGCAATACATTGCGTAACGTGGAGCATCCTTGCCACGTAAAAAGGATGCACAACTTTTAGTTGGCAACGCTAACTACGCACTCGCAGCATAACCTGCGACACATCGTTCTCGACGCCTGATACAGCGCGATGTGCAAAAATCGGGCTGGTTCCAAAGTGCTCGCAAGCCATGGAGGAATGAGACTTTAGTTTGCGTAGGTCACGCTCAGATTGTCAATTGTTCTGAGTGTGTGCCGAGATTGAACAACTGACTACTTGCGTAGACGTGTATTGTTGACTGCTTCGGGACGGGAGTTCGATTCTCCCCGGCTCCATTGTTTTTCCCGCGAATTGCTCCACCTACGCGGAGCAATTCGCAGAAAGCATTTCACAAAGGATAGAATCAAAAGCTATTCACGCAATTGACCTTAACTCACTACTACCCCTTGATATCATTTGAATATGTGTGGAAGATTCGCAAATCAGTTTGAGGACAAAGAAGCGTGGGAATCGTTTTTTGGTGAAGGGCTTCCTGATGATGTGTTAGAAGAAGTGCGCATTGGGTATAACATCTGCCCTACGCAGATCATTCCGATTTTTTGCAAAAGCACAGTCGATGGTGGCGGAAGCGAATCTGAAGATGGTACTTTGTATTCTTGGCACGCATCACGCTGGTCAATCGTTGCGCCGTGGGCAACCGAAGTTTCAACCAAGTACGCAACCTTTAATGCGCGAAGCGAAACGCTGCAAGAAAAGGCCTCATACAAACACGCCTTTAACAAAGGACAACGGTGCATCATTCCTGCACTGGGGTATTACGAATGGAAATCGATTAATGATGAGAAGCAGCCTTACTTTGCGCAGCGCGGTTTAAGCGAACCGCTTTTCTTTGGAGGTTTGTACGAGCCAGCGCGCGATGACATACCCCACTCTTGCACGATCATTACGCTACCCGCGACCAACGCAATGAAACCGCTTCACCACCGAATGCCGCTCATGTTTGCTGAACCAAACTCTTGGCTAGAGACCGGCTCGTTTGATGGGCGCCTTATCCGCGCCCCGTGGCATGAAGTTTCTAAAACTGTGAATAACCCTCGCAACCAAGGCGCCGAGCTCATCGAGAAGAGTTAGCATAAACCAATGGCTGACTTTTCTTCTTCGCTAGCGTGGTGCAAAACCCATCACAAACAAACAATCTCAATGAGTGCAATCATTGTCGCTGTAGTGTTGTTAATGTTTCCCGCACCGCGTGTTCCTGTCGCCGACACCATCGCAGATGAATACTTTACTGAGTCAGTTGCGCTAACTGCTAGCGTGTATGCGACGTGCCGTGTCGTGAACAGAGTCGTTTCGGTCGGCAAGGACGCATCCATCGAACTGACACCATTTGGTGTCGGCATTGCGATACCAATTGGCGAGATGCTTGACCCAATTGATGACATGACCGAGCGGCTTGCGAACATTCTTGTCACTGCACTCACATCCCTTGCAACACAAAAAGTGTTTTATGAAGTGTCGTATACACTTGCGCCGCTGCTCGTCGCGTACTGTTTGTTTGTCGTGGGACTGCTCGTTTGGATTCCCCATAACATTGCTCAGCGAGTTTGCGCCGTCACCGTTCAAGTCATCGTGCTCGTGCTCGTGTGTAGATTGTTTCTGCCTGTGTCTGCGACGATGAATGAAACGATACAAACTTCGTTCTTTGATGCACGCATAAGTGCGGCGCAAAGCGAACTTGAACCAAACATCGATGCCCTTAAGGCAATTGAGATCTATGAATACATGCCAAAATGGAGCGACGCCACTTATGATGGGCTCTGGGGCCCAGTTGAGTTTGTCGGCGACTACATCGTCTTTACGTTTTCATACATCACAAAAATCATTGATGTCATCATGCTCTTTGGCAAACAAACGCTTGCGATTACTGCCCCGCTCCTTGAATTGAGCAAACTGTATGTGGCGCAAACCGTGATTCAAATCATTGTGCTTCCAATTGCGTCCTTCTATGTCATGATGAAACTCGTCAATGCCCTCTTCCAAACACGGCTTCCTGTGATTGTTAAAGACCCTCTTTCTCAGAATAAGCCCGATTAAGGCGCGAAAACACACGCTAAATACTAGGAATAACCGGGGGTTTTGATACACTATGATGCCGTATCTAATTGATACCGAATCTCATGGAAGAAGAGAAAAACATGCCTAGTGATACAAAAAAGCGGATTGATGAAGTTGAACTTTTGAAAGACATGCCAGATAGCGGCACGCTGTTAAGTTCATCAAATACTGCTGCTGAAGATACCGAACTCTTGAAGGAAACCTTCAATGAGAAATACAAGTGGGGCTTTGTCACTGACATCGAAGCAGACTCAGCGCCTCCCGGTTTAGATGAGTCAACCATTGCGTTTATCTCTGCGAAAAAGGAAGAGCCAGAGTGGCTTTTAGAGTGGCGATTAAAGGCATACCGCCACTGGCTCACAATGGAAGAACCAGAGTGGGCGCACCTTAACTACGAAAAACCAAACTACGACGAAATCATTTTTTACTCCGCACCGAAATCACTTGAGGATGCGCCAAAGTCACTTGATGAAGTCGATCCTAAACTGTTAGAAACATATGAGAAACTTGGTATTCCTTTGCACGAGCGCGCTGCACTTGCAGGCGTCGCAGTAGATGCTGTGTTTGACTCAGTTTCTGTAGGCACAACATTCCAAGACAAACTTGCTGAACTTGGCATCATCTTTTGCCCGATTTCAGAAGCGGTTCACAAACATCCTGAACTCGTTAAAAAGTATCTCGGTACGATTGTCCCCTACTCTGACAATTACTACGCAACCTTGAACAGCGCAGTCTTCACAGACGGTTCGTTTGTGTACGTTCCAAAAGGCGTCAAGTGCCCGATGGATTTGTCGACATACTTCCGCATCAACGCGAAGTCGACTGGTCAGTTTGAACGAACACTCATCATTGCTGAAGAAGGCGCGAGCGTGTCTTACTTAGAAGGATGCACTGCTCCGATGCGTGATGAAAATCAGTTGCACGCAGCAGTCGTTGAACTCATTGCACTTGATGATGCCGACATTAAATACTCCACCGTTCAGAACTGGTACCCCGGCGATGAAAATGGCGTGGGCGGTATTTACAACTTCGTGACAAAACGCGGCAAGTGCCAAGGCAACAATTCACGCATCACGTGGACGCAAGTTGAAACGGGTTCAGCCGTCACTTGGAAATATCCATCGTGCGTTCTTCTTGGTGACAACTCAGTCGGTGAGTTTTATTCGGTTGCGTTGACAAACAATTATCAGCAAGCAGACACCGGCACGAAAATGATTCACATTGGCAAGAACACAAAGTCAACCATTGTGAGTAAAGGTATTAGTGCGGGGCACGGACAAAACATTTACCGCGGACTTGTTCGCATGCAAAAAGGTGCAGAGAACGCGCGAAATTACACACAGTGTGACTCCATGCTGATGGGCGATGAATGCGGCGCGCACACATTCCCATACATTGAAGTGTTAAACAAAACAGCGAAAGCGGAACACGAGGCGTCAACATCAAAGATTGGTGAAGACCAACTCTTCTATTGCAATCAACGCGGCATCTCAACGGAAGATTCCATCAACATGATTGTCAACGGATTCTGTAAGGAAGTATTTAGAGAATTACCAATGGAGTTTGCGGTCGAAGCGCGGCGACTCCTTGAAGTGAGCTTGGAAGCGAGCGTAGGATAAAAGGCAAAACAATGACTACACCATTACTTGAAATCAAAAACTTACACGCCTCCGTTGAAGGCAATGAAATTCTTAAAGGCGTTTCATTAACCGTCAACGAGGGGGAAGTGCATTCCATCATGGGACCAAACGGATCTGGCAAAAGTACGCTTGCATGCGTACTTGCTGGGCACGAGGCATATGAAGTCACTGAAGGTGAAATGTACTTTATGGGTCAGGATTTAACTGAACTTGATGCTGACCAACGCGCGTGTGCGGGCGTTTTTCTTGCGTTCCAATATCCTGTCGAAATCCCTGGCGTTTCAACGAAGTTCTTTTTGAAGGCGGCAGTCAATGCGATGCGTAAATACCGCGGCGAAGATGAACTTGATGCGATGGACTTCCTTGATCTTGTTGAAGAGAAAGCAGAGTCAGTGAGTTTGAATACAGACCTGCTCGACCGAGGCGTGAATGAAGGATTCTCTGGTGGCGAAAAGAAGCGCGCTGAGATTTTCCAAATGGCGATGCTTGACCCGAAACTGTGCGTGCTCGATGAGACTGATTCCGGTCTTGACATTGACGCACTTAAAATCGTATCTGATGGCGTGAATAAACTTCGCAATGCTGGCCGCGGATTCGTAGTGATTACACACTACCAACGATTACTTGACCACATCGTTCCTGACTTTGTCCACGTCTTAATGGATGGCAAAATCATTAAGAGCGGCGGCAAGGAACTTGCCCTTGAACTTGAAGCGGGCGGCTACGCTACGTTTGAAAACTGCGGAACTGAGTGCTGCTGCGGATGACCACAATGACTTTCAACAACACCTGTTTTGAAAAACTTCACAAGAGTGAAGCATGGATGTACACGAATGTGTCAGCGCTCGCAAAAACTGAGTTTGCGTTCGCGACGACATTTTTCGATGAATCGATTATCCGCGAGTACGACATTGCACCAGCAAATCCACTCATCGTGCTTATCAATGGCAAACTGCACGAAGAAGCGTCCCGATTATGTGATGGCGTCACTGTGAATGCAAATCATGCACTTCAGGGTTCGGTCGCATCACGCGGTGATAGTGTGATTCCAAGCATTGAATGCGATACCATCACAATTGAAAACGCTGGCAAGCAAACGATTCACATTTTGCAGTTTGTCTCAGGCGAGTGCCCGACTGCTGCAAGTGGACGCGTGCTCATTCATGCAAGTGACAATGAGGAAGTGTCGGTCGCGGAAACACATGTGTGTTTAGGTGAAGAAACACACCTCTTTATGCCACTGACTGAAATAGTCGCTGGCAAAGAAGCAAATGTGACGCTTGTTCGCGCAATTCGCGGATCAAAAACTGCGTATCAACTCGGGCAACTGCACGTGTGCCAAGAAGATTCAAGCAACGTCCAAACACACACGATTACACTTGCTGGCAAGTGTTCCCGACATGAAGTGTTTGCATATCTTGATGGTGAACACATTGAGTCAAACTTTGATGGCATGTACATGCTTGGCGACAACCAGCATGTCGACAATCACCTTCGCGTGGAGCATAACAAACCGCGTTGCAATAGCCGCGAGTTTTACAAGGGAATTCTTGATGGAAACGCGAAGTCTGTCTTTACAGGCCGCATCTATGTCGAAGAGGGCGCTGTTGAGACAGATGCGATGCAGACGAATCAAAACATCGTTCTTTCAGATGATGCGAATGCAATTTCAAGACCGCAACTTGAGATTTACAACGATGATGTTGCGTGCACGCATGGTGCAACCACTGGCGAAATCGATGAAGAGGCGAAACTCTACTTGCGTTCGCGCGGCATTCCTGCGGATTCAGCTGAAACATTGCTCATGTATGCATTCTTAAACGAAAGTTTGGAAGACCTTGCTGACGATGAATTCCGAAGAGCACTCACAGGCGAGCTGCTTTCCACCATGCCAGGTGGCGACTTCATCAGGACGCTGTAAATGACGCAAACAACACGAATCGCTGATGCATTTCCTGCATTGAACCAGACAGTGGGCGACAACCCGCTGGTCTATCTTGATTCTGCAGCGACGACGCAAAAACCAACGTGCGTCATTGATGCTGTGCATTCGTACTACGAACACGACAACGCAAACATTCACCGCGGCGTTCACCAACTCTCGATGCGCGCAACTAAAGGTTATGAAGGCGCTCGGGCGAAACTTGCAACGCTTCTTGGTGCAAGTAAGGATGAGATTGTGTTTGTCAGAGGCGCAACCGAAGCAATCAACTTGGTTGCGCAGGCGTGGGGACGACCGCGACTTGGGGCTGGTGATGAGATTCTCATTACCGAAATGGAGCATCATTCAAACATCGTTCCATGGCAACTCTTGTGCGAACAGACTGGCGCGGCTCTTAAAGTTGCGAAGGTGAACGACGATGGTTCGCTTAATGTTGAATCATTTAAGGAATTGCTTGGCGAAAACACATCGATTGCGGCCTTTGCTCATGTCTCAAATGCGATTGGCTCAATCAACCCCGTAAAGGAATTGTGCACGCTTGCCAAAGCGGCGGGCGCGGTAACTGTGGTGGACGGGGCGCAGGCAACTGGGCACATGCACGTTGATGTGCAGGACATCGGATGTGATTTTTACGCAACATCTGGACACAAAATGTTTGGCCCAACAGGCATAGGCTGTTTGTTTGGACGCAGTGAACTGCTTGAGGAGATGGAGCCCTATCAAGGTGGTGGTGACATGATTTTGTCAGTGTCGTTTGAAGAAACGACATGGAACAAGGTGCCCTTTAAGTTCGAAGCGGGAACACCAAACATTGCTGGTGCGATTGGTTTAAGCGCGGCATGCGATTACATTGGTGGCATTGGGTACGACACCATTCATGACATTGAAATGAAACTACTTTCGTATGGCACGAAGGTGCTTAGCGAGATTGAGGGCGTCACGCTTGTGGGGACTGCCAAAGAAAAATGCGCGATTCTTGCGTTCACTGTTGATGGCGTTCACCCGCACGATGTCGGAACGATTTGTGACCATGAGGGTGTTGCGATTCGCACAGGAAATCACTGCGCAGAACCGCTGATGCACCGGTTTGGATTAAGCGCGACGTGTAGGGCTTCGCTTTCTGTATATAACACGGCGACCGACATCGACGCGCTTGCAACTGCCCTTCGCAAAGCGATTACAATGCTCGGATGAGCGATTTGCGCGAACTCTATTTAGAAATGGTCACAGACCATGCGAAGAACCCAAGGCACCGCGGGAAGGCAGAGCCGTGCGATTGCATTGGCACGGGTAACAACCCCCTTTGTGGAGACAAGCTCGTTGTGACTGTGCATAGAGATGGTGACACGATTGAAGATGTCAAGTTTGACGGTGAAGGATGCGCGATTTCGGTCGCTTCTGCGGATTTGATGGCGGAAGTGCTAAGTGGCAAAAGCGTCGACGATGCAAAAGACCTTTACCGTGGGTTTCATGAATTGGTCACTGGCGAAGGAACGCCGGAAGTGCCTAAGAAGTTAGCGGTGTTTTCTGGTGTTCGGGAGTTTCCAATGCGCGTCAAATGCGCGACGCTTGCGTGGCACACTGTGATTGCAGCCCTCGATGGCTCAGAGGAAGTGACGACAGAATGAGCGACTTAAACGACGGCATCATTGCAGCGATTAAGAAGGTGAAAGACCCTGAACTGCCCATCAACATTTATGATTTGGGATTGATTCGCAAGATTGATGTTACTGATGGCATCGTTCATATAGATATGACGCTCACGACGCCGAACTGTCCTGTTGCGGATTTGATGCCAAGTCAAGTGTTTGATGAAGTGTCAAAAGTTGATGGCGTTAAAAGTGTTCGCGTTGAATTGGTGTGGGACCCCGCGTGGTCGGTTGCCGATTTAACAAAGCGTGGCAAGGCCGCCCTTGAACTGATGGACATCGACATCAACCACATGCTCAGCAAGATTCATGACAACACGACTGGGCTGACCATCGATCAAAACAAAACTGACTCTGGACATTAGGGGCAATACCCGAATGCCCCGATGACGCGAAGAAGGTCGGTCATGTTCACGCGGCGATCTTCATTGACATCTTCATCGCATGTTTCTGGGCAAGCATCGAGACATCGTTCGTCTTCACCGCGAAAAAATCCGCCTGCTTCATAACACGCGACCGATGCTGTTTGCACACACGTTTCACCAATACAGCACGCTCCGAAGTCGCTGTTTGTGTCGCGAATCGTAATCATCTCACCTGTTTTGTAACCAATGGAATCGCCTGCGAAGATGCATGCAGTGATCAGCGGTTTTGCATTCACGCACCAGATGCCGTCGCCATCATCTGCGACATTAAATGAAAACACGCAGTTATCGAATTGCGGCGTGCCAGCTGAGACATAGGCACCGCCACCTTCACCCGCTTCATTAAACTCAATCATGCAAGAACGTATGATGGGAGTGGCATTCTCAATTCGAATGCCACCACCCACCAAAGCAGCGCCACCCACAATGCTAAAACCTTCCATGATCGCACTGGACGGACGAACGCATGACACTACTGTCCCCTTTTCTTGACCATCGATGATGGTGTACTTTGCTCCTGACTCAGAGCGGATTGATATTGTCTTACCAGAGAAGTCGATGCACTCTACATAAGTCCCCTTGGCGACAAGGACTTCATCGCCATCGCTCGCCGCATCAATTGCGGCTTGAATCGTTTTACATTCAGTTGGAACGTGCCAGACCTCGCTTGCAACGCAACACATCAATAAACTCAGTATTCCACACATGGTTGGAACTGTACTCGCGAATTGTGCGTTCACTAAAAAGCATGCTGAATTTCTTTTCTTGCAAATTGTTCGTATCATGGGTCGATGGAGACGTTGAGAATCGCTGCATGGTCAGGACCGCGAAACATATCGACTGCGATGATGCGGTCGTGGGAAAACAGAAACGATACGTGCGTCGTTGATGAACCGCTGTATGCGCATTATCTTCGCGAAACAGGACTTGCTCATCCGGGGCGAGATGAAGTGCTTGAGCATCATGATGCGAACTGGGAAACCGTCGTCGATCAACTCGTTGGCCCGTGTGATGATTCGGTGTTTTACCAAAAGCACATGACGCATCATTTGCTTCCGAACATTTCGCGCGATTGGCTTTGCGATGTCGAACATTTGTTTTTGATCCGAGAACCAAGAGAGATGCTGACGAGTTTGATGAAGCAGATTCCTCTTCCTTCTTTAGAAGACACCGGCCTTCCGCAACAAGTTGAACTGCTTGGCGAGTTACAAGCGATTGGGAAAACGCCGCTTGTGTTAGACAGCAAAGATGTCTTGCAACATCCTGAAGCGATGCTTTCATTGACGTGCGACAAACTTGGCATTGCGTTTGATGATGCGATGCTCAGTTGGCCTGCTGGATCTCGTGAAAGTGACGGCGTGTGGGCGCCGCATTGGTACGCATCAGTTGAGCAATCGACTGGCTTTGCGAAATGGAAACCAAAAGAAGAGCTGGTGCCTGCGCATCTTGAAGCGCTTTGTCTAGAATGTGAAGAGTTGTACGGCGTTTTAAAGAAAGAGAAGTTAGAGAGTCCCAATGCTACAGAAGTTTAATGAGCGAAACAACGACCTTCTTATCAACATCAATGGCGAATTGATTCACCGTGATAAAGCGGGCATTTCGCCTTTTGATTCAGTCGTTCAAGGTGGTGACGGCGTTTGGGAAGGTCTTCGACTCTATAACGGGAAGATTTTTAAACTTGATGAACACTTAAATCGTTTGTGCCATTCTGCACAAGCGATGGCGTTTAATGACATTCCATCGAACGAAACGTTGACAACTGAAATTTCTAAAACGCTTCAAGCGAACAACATGCATGATGGTGTACATATTCGACTTACGCTTACGCGCGGTGTAAAAATTACAAGTGGCATGGACCCTCGGCTTAATCAACATGGGAACACGCTTATTGTGCTTGCAGAGTTTAAGGAACCGGTTTATGACACTTCGGGATTGTCGCTTGCGACCTCTTCAATTCGCCGGTTTAGTCCAGATATGATGGATCCAAAGATTCATCATTGCAATTTGATTCAATCGATTATGGCGAAGATTGAAGCGAATGCTGCTGGGGCAGATGATGCACTCATGCTTGACGCAAACGGCTTTATTGCAGAAACAAATGCGACGCACATCTTTTTTGTGAAGGACGGTTATGTGTGTACACCTCGCGCAGTTGCGTGCCCCGAAGGCGTAACCCGGCAAACTGTGATTGATCTGTGCCACGAACATGACATTGATATTCGCATTAAACCGTGCACGCAGGCGGAACTGTATCGAGCAGACGAATGTTTTTGTACGGGAACGATGGGCGAACTTGCGTGCGTGACAATGGTTGATGGGCGGACGATTGGCTCTGGGGAGCTTGGCGAGATGACACAGCGATTAACAACGCTGTTTAAGGAACTTGTTGCAAACTCTGGTACGCAGGTCGTGTAATGCGGCTCCCTGTTGCACAACTCACGCCGCCAGCAAGTACGCAAACCGATGATGTGCTCATCGACTCGCACGGGCGAACGATTAGCGACTTACGAATGTCGGTGACTGATCGGTGCAACTTTAGGTGCGTCTATTGCATGGAACCGGACGTCAAGTACTTGCCGAAGCAATCGCTATTGTCGATTGATGAGTATGTTCGACTTGCAAGGGTTGCACATGAACTTGGCGTAACGAAGTTGCGAGTTACGGGCGGCGAGCCAACGCTTTATCCTGAACTTGATTCGCTGATTGAACGCGTTGGTGAGATTCGATTTGACGATGTTGCGCTAACGACGAATGGAACGCTGCTCACTAAGGAGCGGTGCGCCTTGTGGAAAGCAAGCGGGCTCAATCGCATCACGATTAGTTTAGATACGCTTGACTCAAAGAAGAAGGAACGCATTACGCGTTCGTATACACCGCTTTCGACTGTGCTTCGTTCGATTGAATTGGCGCGTGACGCTGGGTTGACGCCAGTGAAAGTCAATGCGGTCGTGATGAAGGGCGTGAATGATGATGAACTGTTGAGTTTTGCTGCATTTGCGCAGGAATATGCGATCGACATGCGGTTTATCGAGTTTATGGCGCTTGATTCAGGCAGATCGTGGTCGATGGATAAGGTGGTGACTGCGAGCAAAATGAAGCGAGTGATTGAACGGGAGTATGAACTTGTTCGCGAAGTTGATGGCGAGTCGAGTACATCGATGAATTATCGATTTGCTTCGAGTAAGGGGCGCGTTGGGTTTATTGCTTCGGTGTCTCAGTCGTTTTGTCATGGATGCAACCGGCTACGCGTGCTTGCTGATGGCACTGTTCGTCCGTGTTTGTTTAGTGATGATGAGTGGTCAGTGCGTGATTTGCTTCGCAGTGATGTGAGCGACAGTGTGGTGAAGCAGTTTTTGCGTGACGCTTGCTTTGCGAAATCAAAGGGGCACTCGATGGGTCATGATGCGTTTATGCCGCCAGCAAAAACGATGTCTACGCTTGGTGGTTAAAGCAGCGTCGAGAGATACCACACGGCGAGCCCAAGAACGCAGACAAGAATTGTGATTGTGTTGAACCATTTGTCGATGAAGAGCTTGGCTTGTTGACCAAACTTGTAAGTGATGAGTGCTTCAAGTCCGTAGCGAAGTGAGCGACCGATGATGCATGCTGCAAGAAAGACGCCGAAGTTGAGTTTCGCGATGCCTGCTGCGGTTGTGAGGGCAAAGAATGGAACGGGCGTGAGTGCTGCGATGAAGACGTACGCACTTCCGCGTTTTTCAAACTCACTGACGACCATTTCGATTTTATCTGCGCCGAGCACCCATTCGGCGCCCGAGCCGACGAATGACGCGATGACGAAGTACCCGACGAGCGCGCCGAGGACGCTGCCGGAGATGGCAAGTAATGCAAAGATGGCGGACTTTGCGCGTTTTTCGACGCACATCGGAATGAGTAGAACGTCTGGTGGGACGAACGGCATGAATGCTTCGATGACCGCGATGACAAATAGGATGACGGGCGCGATTGTGGTGGCGGCAAAACTGAGAATCCACTCATAGAGTCGTCTGTGGATTGCCCAAGTTGGTATGGTTTCTTCGTTCATCCCTCGCATCATATACGCCCTTGAAATTACAATGTTCACATGCAGCATGTTCAAGTGAAATACAAACAGTTAACGCCGATTGCAACGATACCGAGTTACGAGTCGACTCAAGCGGCGGGCATGGATGTGTATGCAGCAATCGAGAATGACGTCACCATTGGACCGTCCGAGATTGTGATGATTCCGCTTGGTTTTGCGATGGCGCTTCCTGAGGGATTTGAAGCGCAGGTTCGGCCAAGAAGTGGGCTTGCTTCAAAGTTTGGTGTAACGCTTCCGAATTCGCCGGGCACAATTGACGCGGATTATCGCGGAGAAGTGAAGGTGCCACTCATTAACTTGGGCTCCGAGGCGTTTACGGTGGAGCCGAACATGCGCATTGCCCAGATGATTATTGCACCGGTGGTGCAGGCGAGTTTCGAAGTGGTTGACGAGTTGTGCGAGACGGTCCGTGGCGCGGGCGGTTTCGGTTCAACTGGTGCTTAGCTCTTCTGTGCAGCAATCAGTATTGACCGTGAAAGCAATAAGGGTTTCGATCGAAGATGTTTCGAGATTGAGGCAAGATTCCCGCTACGACCATCTTGCCGCTTTCGGAACTTACTACTCATCGCCCATCCAATACAGAAAAATGGATACAACAATGGAACAAGGTGCTTTTTCTTGATTCGATCGCCTTGGATTGATGTAATACTCGTTCCGAGTGACTCAAGAAGGTACCGCATGCGAAGGTAGCTCATCGGATTGATGTGGCCTCGATCTTTTTCTTCGCCGGCTTCTACATGTTGATTTGCATGTGGAGGGAACTGATATGGATAACCATACAAAAAATACCAAAGACGGCTATATAGGTTCATGATGTTTGGTGTTGTGATAATGACAGTCCCACCTGGCTTCAAAATGCGTACTAATTCTGAGAGCAAGGCATAACCATCGATTACATGCTCGATCCCTTCAAGACATGTAACAACATCGAATGTGTTGTCTTCGAATGGGAATCGTTGTTCCATGTTGACTCTAACGTAGTTATCTCGTGCAGAGTTAATGTCGCCGCCAATTGCTTCATGTCCTTGTTCAGTTAGTCGTTCTACTACGAGACCATTGCCAGCGGGGACGTCTAGCACTTTGAGGTTGTTTCCGAGCGTATTGATGTAGTCAATGGTTAACTGCATGTAGTCGGAGAACCCTTCAACATGAGAGTAATCTGCATAACCGAGTAATGTTTTTGGCATAGTGGTCTCTTTAAGTCAGCGAGCTTAAGTCGCTTAAGCATATTGGCTCGCGGGAGTAAAACGGCTCGGCTGTTTCAGTGCGGATTCGACCACCGAAGTATTTATCTTGAGCGTCAATCCAATCGACGACTGGTCGGTTGTTTTCAGGAATGACAAATTGAGATTCGTATGCGACGATGGCTTCGCGTTTTTTGCTAGCAAAGCCAGTCGTATCGATGAGGAAACTCGGGTTCGGCACGATTCGAAGATGTGTGCAGTAGTAATAGAAGAGCCATTTAGGGTAGATTGGCTCGCCTGCTAAATCGATTTTGGTGAGCTTGGCATCGAAGCGGGCGTCTTCAACGATTCGGGTAGTAGCGATATGGTCTGGGTGGGCGTCTTCAAAGTATGGCGTAAAAACGATTTCCGCTTGATGTTCGCGAATGACGGACGCTACTGCGTGTCTTGCACCAACGGAGTGCTCAACATAGCGGTTTGGCAAACTGACAGTTGTTCTGGAAACACCTAGAAGTTCCGCAGCCGCAGCTGCTTCTTTTGCACGAATCTCCGGCGAACCATGCGGTGTTGGTTCCCCGCTGGTCATGTCAAGGAGGAGTACGTTATGTCCTTGGCTGACCATTTTTGCGATGGTGCCGCCCATGCCCAGTTCCTGATCATCTGGATGTGGTCCAACTACAAGTACATTTGCCATCTCTATATTGTAGGGTCTGGAAGGCGAACTTGATTAAGTTCATCTTCAGATAGAGGGATATCATTTACATACTTTTTCATAAAGCTTCTGTGCCAACCCCGCGGGGAATACAAGTAGTCGGGCTGAATTCCTGATGCTCTCAGGTGTGCGCTCGACCATTTCCAATCATAGGGTGAGCGTGAGAGATTGGCACGGACTGGATTTTGCTCAACGTACCGGTGTGTGATTCCCAGAGGGTGTCCATGTTTCACTTGTTTTGCATAAAACCGATCTTGCCAAAGATGACCTGTCCGTTCATGACGCTTGTTGAACACTTGGGCATACACGCCCGAGATCCATTGCATAAATGGGCTGATTTCTTTGCCAAGCGGTGCACATGCCAACAAGTGAAAGTGGTTTGGCATTAGGGCATGTGCGGCTAGATAAACCTTGTGTTTTTCGAATCCCTTCAAAATGAGCCCCATGAATAATCCATAATCTTTTTCGTCAAGGAACGTGTCCCTCTTTTCAACCCCTCGATTCACGATGTGATAGAACGTGTCGTCTTTAAACTCTCGCTTTTTTCTGGCCACCGCGAAACCCTACCACGACTCCAAAACAACCTCGTATCAACCCACCATTTTTCTCCCCTTGTACTTTTGGGTCTGACACGGGGTCAGACCCCTGCTCTGTCCCCGTGTAACTGTTTGCCTGCAATGACTTTAAGCAACGTTTTTTGGGGGTCAGACCCCGGGTCAGACCCGGGGACAGACCCGATACAATGGGGGGGTGAAGTATAAAGTGACCATCGCATATGACGGGACCAATTTTCATGGCTGGCAAAAGCAAGAGCCGCCAGACAGTGAACCATTACGCACCGTACAAGGCGAACTTGAGAAAGCCGCAATAGATGTCGCAAGAGCTCAAGTGATGACCCTCGGTGCATCGCGAACGGATGCAGGTGTCCATGCCAAGGGACAAGTCGCCATAATNTCCACGACAAGAGATATCGAACCAGAACGGTTTCTCTTCGCGTTGAATTCACGACTCCCCGAAGATATCAAAGTCCTNAGTGCCGAGCTTGCNCCCTTTTCATTCGATCCAATCAAAAATTGCACGAGCAAAGGCTACCGTTATCAATTGATGCACNGGTGCNGAGACCCGAGAAACAAACCGCTATTCGACAGACATGTTCACGCGATCGTCATGCCNGAACTGAACACCAAGGCAATGATGGAAGCCGCTCCCCATTTTGTCGGAGAACACGACTTTATTGGATTTACNAAAATGAATCATGGTCGTGAATCGACCGTACGAANAGTCGATGCATGTTATGTTTCGATTCTNGNTGAACACCGCATCGCCATCGACATCGCAGGTAAAGGGTTCCTGTGGAACATGATTCGAATCATCGCAGGCACACTCGTCGACGTTGGACTTGAACGAATATCACCTAATGACATCCCAGAAATCATTCAATCAGGCGACCGNACNCGCGCNGGNAAAACAATGCCNCCCGAAGGTCTCTGCTTAGAGTGGATTAAATACGATTAATGACCGAACAAGTTTGCCATCTCAAAGTACCCCTGCTCTGAGAAATACTCTAACGCTTCATCAACTGAACTGAAAATCTTTGTCGCAGTCTCAGTAATNAANGGCGATGGTGCTTTCTTTGGTTTCCACACGACATACACTTCCTTCGTGTGCTCCCANGCATGTTGCAACTCGCGTTCAACACCGCTTGATAAACCAGGCACACCGCCTGGAAGTTCAGGTACNAGCGAAACAATCATGTCAGACTGGTCGATGAGTCTAAAGTCACGCATGTATATTTGNCCGTCGATATCGCCCGCAATGTCCAAAATCTCACGGACTGAAACNCGAAGTGGTGCATCCCCCTCCTTGCCGCCNAATGCATGGGGCTCAACTTCAATCCAATCTTTGCCCTGCTTCGCTGCTTCAATACCATTATCAAGNAGTAACTTTTCATCAACATCTGCTGGGTCAAACGTAATGAAGTGCTCAGCAAGCGCTGCCCTAAACTGCGCAATCTCTTCGAGAATNTCNGGCATNTCAACAACGTGACTCATTGGNAACGACGGATANACTTTCTTGAGCGAGTTTCGCGNAATCAATCTGTAACACGTTTCAGTCGTGTCTTGATGGCGACCCCTGCTCAAAATGTAAAAGGAGTTTCTGCAACCGCACGCTTGAGCAAGTAGTTCAGTTGCAAGAATCTCTTCTTCCCGCCAAACCATGCAATCTTTGAGCGTCGCGTCAATGTCGTGCTCATCATGCAATCGTTTATGAACCACTTCAATGTTATCAACGAGACAAATGAANAANTTCGGCGCGAACGCNTCCATNTGATCNAAGTCAAACGCAGGGAACAAACCATGTCGCCACCGGAATGTCGCATGCGTATTCATAATGACATCTTGGTGATCTTCAACTGGCGTCGTCGATGAAATGATGTCTTTAATCGCTGCCCTGCGAAGTGAATGCAACCTGCTCATTGGCAAATCAAGAATACGACCTTCGCGAATGTCAGGGCCTTCTGCGTACATCATNTTCCCGACATTAAAGAGTTCAATGTTACCGCCCCGCTCACCTGCAAGCTGTGAAACCGCTTCGAGGTAGGGCTTTTTGTCCATTCCGATTTGACCTGTAATTACTGCTCTCATAGAACACCCATTATATGTGTTGAATGCGAAACAAACGAATCACTTCTTATCTTTTGATGGCTTGCGTAGCCACTTTGCATCTGCACGCGGNGGNGCATTNCCAGACTGCTTATGCCTTGACCACAACCGATAGCCCCAAACAATGGCAACAACTACCATCGCTAGACCAATGAGGCGAATAATCATTTCAACTGTGCTTTCAGATTGCAAACTNTCNGCAATCCACCATCCTGCAAAAAATTGCATTGGCGCAGTAATCAAACAACAAAGAAGCGTTGCGCAAGCAAACTTCCAGAANTTCATGTGCATNATGCCCGCAACAGTAATCGTCGTCGTTCGGCTNGCTGGAATAAATCGAGCAANCACAATCACCCAAACNCCGCGAACATCAAACTGATACTTCACTTGAAGCATCCGCTTCGGATGTACGATTCTTTTAAACCACCGNGTATGCGAAATCTTTGAACCGAAATTTGAACAAATCGTAAACCANAGTAAATCACCNCCAATCACACCAAAATATGCGGCCAGGAGCGTTTCCCAAAATGGCAAATCACCATGTTGAACAAGCATCCCCGCTGGAATGATAATGATGTCTTCTCCGAGCGGAATGCCAACACCAGAGAGTAGAAGCAAACCAAACACAACCCACGGACCATATTCAAGAAGTTGGTCAATGAGTCCTTCCATCATTACACCNCGAGTTGTTGNCCTGCGNTGATTNGNTTNGGAATGTNACTCACATCAATCTCGNGTGGCGACGCACCNNNNAGNGGGCTNANTTCNACTTCNGCNCCATCNTCAATGTCNANNCCTGCNTCAATGAGCCACCTTCTCGATCGCGATGCTTGCAATACTTGACTTGTCGCTGGCGAATCATCCCCCGTTGCATTTTTGATTGGCGCAAACTCATCTTCGCGCTTCACTTGCACAACCAATGAGTTTTTCGCCATAGGGAGCACATCAAACACGAACGTCTCAAACTTAACCGCGTCANACTCNCCATCAAGNCCTTGCACNTTCTTCAGTGCTTTATGCCATGGTAATGANGAGGCGATTTGTTCTAAAAAGGACCTGCTGAACATATGAATCGCAATTGAACCTGCGCCATATGTCAATTCACCGTCTGTTGTTTCGGCTGCTTGGGCATCAGTTAAATCAGAGTATTCTTGAACAGACACACTTCCATCTTTTGTACAAAACACACCGACGCGTTCCTCGGGGTTTGTCTTTGGAACGCATTTACTTGAAACTTCGTTCGATGAATCGTCATCCGTTGCATGCATTGCTAAAAAGATTGGGTCAACAACTCTCGCAAGAGGATTATCAACTTGAACATACGAAAGNTATTGAATGCCNCGACCTTCCATNTCAGCAAGTGCNCCGCTCTGTTGCAATCCNGAAATCATTCCACCATGGCCATCAGGATTCGTAACAATGGATGATTTCGTATTCAAAATCAACTTGNCATGTTCATCAAGCGTTGGAACTTGCCTTTGCTCGAACACAAAAATGTCTGCCCTGTCTAAACCGAAACAATTGTTGTCAAGCAAAAANGACTTCGTCAATTCTGAGTTTGAAACACTCGTCATGATGTACCANGGAATCGTAACTCCGTAACGNTNTTGNGCNTACACAATNTGTTCCGCAATCAATTGGAAGAGNGATTTTCCAGATAATGGTGTTGCCGGATACGTCCCTTTTGGACCACTCCAACCCAAACGAGTTCCATCTCCGCCTGCAACAGTGAGCACNCCAAGCTCGCCTTTGCGAANAATCTCTTCGCCAACTTCTTGATGGTGCTTACACGCACACCGTTTGNGCACTTCACATGGCGAAATGTCTTGCGTCATCNCATCTGTTTGATGTAACAAGTTTGTGAACTCATCAAGCAACNCCATGTCAATCGATTCAAGTTGTTGTGTCAAGGCATGTTGTTCTTCTGCCGACAACTCATCCCAGAACTTGAGAACATGGAGTTGGTCACGTTCTTGTAATTGTGTGTATAGATTGCTCTGTTTGTCAATCAAAACGACGGTGTTTCCGGGTCGGTCCAGCCGTCNGGTAAGTGCCTTACNATTTTCCCGGTTTGCAGATAAATGACTTGTTCACAAATGTTCGTGCAGTAGTCCGCAATTCGCTCTAACTTTCGCGTTACCGTGAGCAAGTCNAACGCAATNAGCGGNTCAAGCAAACCATTACTCGTTCGNCGNTGTACATCAAGTACGATTTCTTTCCGGAATCGATTCACGGTGTCATCAAATGACAACACGCGAATGGCAAGTTCAGTATCACTCTCNGCAAGCGCTGTGTTTGTGTCNCGAACCATTCCAACGACACTGTTTGCCATCACTCTAAAAGTTGGNGGCGCACTNGCACCTAAATGNTCNTGCTTCGCAGANGACTCTGCNATGCCTGCAGCACAATCTGCAATGCGTTCAAGTTCGTTATTCACTTTGACAATGGTGAGCACACTCCGAATTGCATGNTCTTCAGTCGNTCCAAGTCGCAANAANTCAATNCATGCACGCTCGATTTCAACATCGACGCGATCGATGACTTCATCTTGGTCAACGACGAGTTGAGCTGTTTGCGTGTCACCCTCAAAACTTGATTCAACCGCCTTAAGTANNTGGTCTGAAACCCTAGCGCCCTGAGTATTCAGGTCGGCTTGAAGTTGTGCTAGTTTTCGTTCAAACTCTGACATTGTTCATATGCTCTCAAACGCAATTCGTCTTGTGGAAGTATACTCGCGACTTTGTACACTGTACGGGGAATTTAAGGTGCTTTTCATGACCAAACTGTGTGTCAATATCGACCATATCGCAACTGTTCGCCAAGCAAGGCGAACAATTGAGCCGTGCCCTGTTGAGGGCGCGCTTGCAGCCATCAGGGGTGGAGCAGATGGGATTACCCTGCATCTCAGAGAAGACAGGCGACACATTCAAGATCGCGATGTGGTTGCNATCAACGAAGCNATCGATGTCCCGCTCAATTTTGANATGGCGGCCACACCTGAAATGGTCCAAATTGNCANNCAAGCCAAGCCNGCAATGGCGATGATTGTNCCAGAAGGACGNCATGANATTACNACTGAGGGCGGTCTTGATGTGCTCAGTGAAATGGANCATTTAAAGCAAGTTGTTACGGATATCTCGAGTGCAAACATACCAGTCAGCGCTTTTGTCGATGCTGATGAATCGCAAATTGAAGCGGCAAAAGCATGTGGTTTTACCGTCTGTGAAATCCACACAGGGGCATTCGCNGAAGCAGTCATCGAACACGGTCTCGATTTATCTCACCCCGATGTGATTCTNGAGAAAAATCGCGTCGCAGAAGCCGTTCGATTTGTTCACGAAATTGGGCTGCAATGCAATGCAGGACACGGCTTAACCCACCATAATGTACGCTTGATTGCNTCGATTNANGGAATANNNGAGTTACACATNGGACACTCCATCGTGAGCCGCGCNGTNNTGGTNGGCATGCAGNCATCNGTNGAAGAGATGAAACAACAAATCAAGGACGCCCTATGACNGACCCCCAATTGACNGAGTANTCNATNACAAACTTNCCNTACAAAATCGCAGTGCTGTGTTATCTGTATGACAAGGACAATCGACTCTTACTCATTCACCGAAACAAAGAACCAAACAATGGTTGCTACTCACCAATTGGTGGCAAGTTAGAAGCCGCGCGTGGTGAAAGCCCACACGCTTGTGCAGTTCGGGANATTGAAGAAGAAGCCGGNGTCAAGGTGGACGCCAGTGAAGTTCGCCTCTTTGGCATGCTTTCTGAGTCAGCATACGAAGGCGAAACGCATTGGTTATTGTTTGCATTTGAAGTCACTCGACCTGTTGAGCCAAGTGAAGTGGAACAAATGGACATGGACGAAGGCNTCCTTGAATGGGTTCACGTTGATGAAGTCGAACATAAAAACATTCCACGAACAGACCGTGAAATCATTTGGGATCTCGTCAAGCAACATCGCGGCGGATTCTTCTCGGTCGATATTGACTGCTCATCAGAAGATTTAANGTGGCAGGTCAACGAAGAATGGAAAGCNACGCATGTTTGAGGTCTCTGTGGAAGCGGGGTTCACNGCAACACACGCTGTGACCGTTGCTGGCGTTGATGAAANCCCACANGAACACGACTGGAAAGCAGTTGTGCTTGTNAACGGCGAAGCGTTAGACANNGACGGGCTTGTCGTTGACTTTCTGGCACTAGAAAAGTCACTCGATCACATCATCAANCCNCTNCGTGATGCAGATTTGAACAAAGCGGATGTGCTTGNAGGCAAGAATCCCTCTGCAGAATTTGTCGCACTCTACATTGGACAAGAGATTGAAAAAACGCTCCCGCATACAAACAAACTTGTGAGCGTGACTGTAACTGAGGCCNCACACTGCAAGGCGATTTACAAACCATGACTGACGCCCCACTCATGCTATCTGTTTCCGGNGCAAGAGGCATTGTCGGAGAAACAATGACGGAAGAAGTTGCTCGTGCATACGCTTCCGCATTCATTTCATTCTTACATGACAAACTNGGAAGATTNCCAGTCATGTGCGTCGCNCGAGATTCAAGACCAAGNGGTCCANCACTTGCAAAAGCNGTCATCGACGCTTGNGTAGATGCAGGATGTGAAGTGACTGAACTTGGAATCGTCGCAACACCAACTGCTGGCGTCATGATTCACGCACTGAAAGCGGATGGCGGCGTTGTCGTGACAGCATCCCACAACCCAACGCCGTGGAATGGNCTTAAGTGTCTTGATGGCAACGGGCTTGCGCCAAGTGCAGAAGAAGCAAGTGAGATTATCAAACGGTTTCATGACAATGCTGCTCTGCCAAAGGCNGAAGGCGGGAAGCACACACTNAATGAACAAGGNAACGACACGCACATTGCCAAACTGCTTGGAACAATTGANCCCGCTCCGATTAGAGAAAAACAATACCGCGTCGTNCTCGATTCAATCAACGGAGCGGGTTGCGAATCCGGTTACAAACTACTTGAACTCCTTGGGTGCGAAATCTTGCAACTCAATGGTGAACCAAANGGCGAGTTTGCACANACNCCTGAACCAAAAGCCGAAAANCTTGAAGANCTTTGCGATGCNGTTGTCAGATTCGATGCTGATGTCGGGTTTGCNCAAGANCCNGATGCNGACCGGCTTGCTGTNGTCAATCAGTATGGNGGNTACATNGGCGAAGAGTTCACGCTCGTTCTTGCTGCAATGCGGTGGCTTGAACTTCACAAGGGTAGCGCCGCTGCGAATCTCTCTACAAGCCGAATGATTGANGACGTCGCTCAACAACAAGGGTGCCAAGTCTTTAGAAGCGCAGTCGGCGAAGCGAANGTCGCAAGCGTNATGCAAGAACAAGGGTGCGTGATTGGCGGCGAGGGTAATGGNGGCGTCATCTTCCCGCAGGTGTGCTGGGTGCGTGATTCCCTTGCTGGNATGGCACTTGTCCTTGACCTNATGCAAAGTCGAACGGANCGGCTTGCTGAAATCGTNGANGCAATGCCNCACTATGAAATGATNAAGAAAACAATCGACCTTAAGGATTGCGGNGGAATNNCAGCACTTGATGCTGANATTGAACGCCTTAAGGAACTGTANAAAGACGAAACAGTCAANGACTCNGANGGTCTTCGCATNGACTTTGATGAGGGTTGGCTTCACGTTCGNGCAAGTAACACGGAACCAATCGCCCGCGTCATCGCTGAAGCGAGCGACTCNCTNACTGCNTTTAAACTNGCAAATCGAGTCAAACTTTAATCGTAGAGTTGTGTCCGTGGNATGATGGACGCNGTTAATCGGACGAGTTCATCACCGCCATCCATCGCNGTTTCGTAATCGCTATCAGGCACAACTGCTAAGTTGATTGTCGCACGAACGAGCGATGTGCCTTGTGAATACTCAAGNANNAACGGCGTTANTGGTACACCATCGACTTCTTGCACAACCCCGCCAAGTACAGTCGATGACACGCCATCAACATCCATTTCCAAGGTCTCCGTTGTGCTGTCCCAAGTGATGGTGACATCTTGACCNGACAGCGTCGTTAACTCAAGCGTGTCACTTTCGACTCGNGAGTCGGTTGCAACTGCTGGCAAAGGTCCAAACGAGTTTCCCGTTCTGACAAGTAACGCGAGTCGTTCGACGATAAGCCGAGAAGTTAACCGGTTGACGCCTTCAGACGAAGATTTTCGATATGCATCAACTGAAGCTTGAATNGCGGCGCACAACCCAGCAAGGAGNACCGCGGAAATCGTTAAGCCCAACNAGCGTCTCAGTGAGTGTAAATCCTCTACGCATTATGAACCCTCCTGGTAACTTGAACCATCAGCGACAATCGTGATTGGCCATGGAACACCATCTGGCATCGGCATGTCTGGNTTTGACGTGATTGAGACNCTNCCGTAACCNNTNAATGTTTTGATGTTGTCATTGATGCCTTCNCCNTCGCCATCTTCAGGGCCGAAGTAACCNATGGTTGTGTTAAANGCATCGGCTTCNCCGCCGTAAAACAGTGGGCCTTCGCCCTCGACTGGTCTATACGTTGAGAGAATAGAACCATTCACATCGATTGCACCACGTAAATCTAAGAGCCCGCTAACAATTGTGCCATTGAGTTTGACGCCAATNGTCTCATCATTCTGAAACGCGCCAATTTCAACTGACCAACCAGGNAGCATGATGGTTGAACGTTCCATTTGCTCGCGGTCCGCAGGGTCAATGCTATTGAGTGANGCAACGAGTTGTGCTGCATCTGGTTGCTGTGCTAAGTCAGTATCCTCTGGGTCGATGTAAAAGCGCGACTCCCCNGTCACCTGCACTTTATTGCGCCAGTGCGTAAACTCGCTTGGCACATCGCCNGCNACTGANCCTANGAACGTGCAATCATGAAATCGAATGTTGTTNGATTCATCACGCGTGTCGAAGTATGTGTCGCTACCTGAAGTTGCACTTGTTCCTGTGAACTGTTGCTTATAGCCGCCCGCACCATCTGGAGCAATAGCACCAACATAGTTCCAATTCGGATCTGAAGTATCTTCGTGTGTTTCAATCCAAGTCACACCAACNAATGTGCAGTTATCAAAGAGCGCGTTCGTNCCCTTTGGAATGCGGACATCTCTAAANTCCATATCCTTAAATGTCTGCCTTTGATACCAATCGTAGGAACCTTCAGATTCATATGGNACGCCTTCCCATGGTTGCGTNTGTGCAGGTGCATGNTTNCCGCCATTTGCGAGATTGTGTTGTACTTGACCGCCTGCTGCGTCACCAAATGGGTCGCCCGCCATTGATGCTGCTTCGAACCACGAAGAAGAATTTGCAAACATCGCTGGGGTAAGTTCTGAAAGTTGNGATTCAGGCAANCCAAACTGGCTTGATGATTCACCAAGGTCAGAATTGATTGCACCACTGACATCAGTTTGCCACTGNGNNCCNGTTTGCGTTTCCCAGTCANCAACNTCAACAGCAAATCCGATGTGACCATCAACTTTCGCATATTGGTCGAGTGCATTGATAATGCCGTCGTTGTANCCAAGTTCAGTATCAGTCCNATCNATGATGCCGTCTCCGTTACGATCGGCTCTAGCGCCATCAATGAGTGCAGCAAGTTGAAGGTCGTCTCCAAACTCCTGAACTAATCCGTTNTGTCCCGCTGCTGCTGCTTGCGCAGCGTCGTACACAACCCCAATGTTCCCATCGCTGTCNTAGCGTGANAGGAATAAATCCATTTCGGTGACATATTGGTCACCGTCGTAATCGATTAATGCACCACCTAAGCCNGCGCCCTCGGTCGGATGACTCGGACGNAGTTTGTTATCNCCATCAACGTCATTTGCAAGAACGAGTGCTTGGTAAGCNGAAATNTGGCCATTCAGAACCGCAGGGTCGATGCCATAAAAGTCATTTCGCATAACCAGCGGCGTACCAAACTGGTTGTTGAGTTCGCCAGCATTGATGCCATATCGCATCGCAAGNGGNCCTTCNACGATNACGTTACGCCCTAGCATGACGCGTGACATCGCNACGACAGCGTAATCAATTCGTTTATCTAAATCGAANTGCATNGAAATCGTTCGCGTGATGCCTTCGCTTTCACCTTCGCTTGTGATGATGACTGATGTGTCGCCTTCGATCAGTTCATAAGAAATCCTGAACGTNGCGTCATCATCCATCTCGATTGGTTTGAGTTCTAANCGNAAGTCATTGTTTCTAAGTANTGGTAAAAACGNNTCGTCTGTTTCGATTTCNANAGCGTGACTGTCCACCTGGTCATACACNTCGTAGAGTTTGTGNACGATGCCATTTCCAGAAGGCGCGCCGATGACNTAGTCGCTTGGNGNTTGCACNGTGATNNANCCATCTGCTGCTGTCCATGTNCCCTTCCAGAGTTTTTCTGCGAGGTCGACNTCNATTTCACCTTGNTCNATGACGAAACGGNTGACTTCAGANAACAANCGCTGGCTTGCNAATGTCAACCCAGANTCTGCTGCNGATTGTGACTTTGCAATCGCAATCATTGATTGCGCGCTCCGAACGTTCGACCANGAAACGCTTGCGATNCCTGCTGTGACNGATGCAATCACCGTCAACATTAAAAGCGCNGGAATTGTTGCCCACCCGCGTCGTGTNTTNTTGTTCATCANCTTGGTGCAATCCATACTANCCTCNCTATTTCATCGCCATCATGAAGNGTGATGACTTCTATCTTGATTGTGTCTGATGTGCCATCAGGGACAGTAAGCGTGACGTCAAACGGGTCGACACACTCGACGGAAACTTGTTGTTCCCAATCGTCCATTCCAACAATGACTGTTCTCGTTGCATCAATGGGTCCTGANCCATCGCTATCTGAAAAAATTGCTCCATCTAAGTCATCTAAATCNTCAAGGTCNACNGGNATNGNTTCNCCGCCTTCTACGCCCCAGACGCCAGTGCCAGTGACTGGGTCTGAAGATGGAAGGATAAGCGTCATCTCGCGTATTTCTTTCGCAAGTCTCATACCAGTTGCAAGTTCGTCTGAGATAACTTGCTGTTGATGCCAAGATTGGTGTGAGCCTGNGACTGCGACGATGCCGATGCCAATGACTGCAATTGCAATCGCTGATTCAACAAGCCAGAAGCCGCGACGAGTTGGTGCCTTNGTCCTNTTCATCCTGANACCACCGCNCTCATNTTGAAGATTGGAAGGATGATTGCCATTGCAATGAAACCAACGATGCAGCCCATGCAAACAATCATGATTGGTTCAAGCAAACTTGTAAATGTCTTGATTGCGTCCTTAAGAACTCTGTCGTANTACTCAGAGATTTCTTCAAGGACATCGCCAAGACGACCTGATTCTTCTCCTGCTGCNATCATTTGCACAACTGGCTTCGGAAGAAGTTTTGTNTGTTCAATGACAGAGTTAATCTTGTCNCCACCACTGACGCCTTCGCTTGTGTCACTCCATAACTTCTTGTAGTGCTTGTTACCAGATACATTTCCAGTCACTTCAAGTGCGCTAAGCATTGGAACGCCCGCGTTGATGAGTTCGCCGAGTGTTTGAAGTGAACGATTGATGTAAAGCGCTCGCATCATGAGTTTGAGCACTGGAACCGTNATCTTAAGTTTGTCGACCACAAGACCGCCGCGTTCAGTCTTGCTCCAGAACATGAGTAGAACTGATANAACACCGGTTGCAATCGGCACGGTCCACCAAAAGTGAACCATCCAAGCACTGAGTCCCATGAGGAACATGGTTGGCCAAGGCAGAATGTCTTCCTTNCCAGCGAACACGCCAGCAAATCGAGGAAGCACGAATGTCAAAAGGAATATCGTGACTGNCATTGCAAGTGCACCGATGACGACTGGGTATAAACTTGCACCGACGATTTGCTTTTTCGTCTCAATCTGGCTTGCAATGATTTTTGCAATCCGATCGAGCATGTGTCCAAACGACCCAGAGAGTTCACTCGCCTTCACCATGTTGATGTACAGCGGTGAAAAGAGTTTTGGATATTTGCCAATTGCATCAGAGAATGTGCAACCTGCTTCTAAGTCTTCTTGAATGGTCATCAAGATTTCTTGGAACTTTTTGTTTTCGACGTTCTCTGCGATACCTGCAACTGCGGCTCGCAAACTGATCCCCGCTCTCACCATTACGGCAAGTTGCGTTGTAAAGTCAAGAACGTCTTTGTTCGTCGGACCGTTTCCAGTGTTTAGAAAGGNCCAGATTTTTTTCATGGCACTATTGCTCACATCTTGGAGCGGGACAAGGCGGACAACTCTTCCACCTTTGTCTTGCAATAGAGCAGCGGCAGCCGTTGCTGTTTCAGCAGCGAGCTGTCCAACCAACATGTCTCCGCTCTCTTTTTGTACTTCATAGCGGTAAGTCGGCATTGTGTTTTCCTTAAGCTGCGAGGGTCATTGATAATCGTTCAGGGTCAGACGCGTTTGCAATCGCGATGTCGCGATCGACTAAGCCGTTGTATACAAGCGCTGAGATTGAAGCATCTCGAGTNATCATGCCTTTACGACTGCTCGTTTCAATGACATTTGGAATTTCAAATGTTCTTGATTCNCGAATAATGTTACGGACGGCAGGGTTGCAAAGCAGAACCTCAACTGCTGGAACCATGCCNCCNCCAATTTTTGGAAGCAGTGTTTGCGCAACAACTGCTTTNAGTGTGTTCGCAAGCATCGAACGNATTTGCCCTTGCTGNTTNGCNGGNTACATGTCGATGATGCGTTCAACAGTTTGTGAAGCGTTCACGGTGTGAAGTGTTGAAAGCACAAGGTGACCAGTCTCTGCTGCAGAAATTGCAAGCGATGCTGTTTCAAGGTCACGCATTTCACCAACCAAAATGATGTCTGGATCTTGACGAAGTGCGTGCTTGAGCCCCGAAGCAAAACTTGGCATATCTCGACCAAGTTCTCGTTGTTCAACGAGACATTGCTCGGACTCAAATGTGTATTCAACAGGGTCTTCAAGCGTAATGATGTGACGCTGTTTGGTTTTATTGATTTGATTCAGTAATGATGCGAGTGTTGTTGACTTGCCAGAACCTGTGTCGCCTGTAACAAGCACTAGTCCACGTGGCAAATCTGCAAGTGGTGCGATTGCTGGTGGAAGATTCAACACTTCTAACGGCGGAATCTCGGTCTTAATCGCACGCATTGCTATTGCAGGAACACCTCGCTGCAANTGAGCATTCATACGAAAACGTGCATCCTCAGTTGCCCATGACAAATCGACATCTTGGAACTGCTCAAACGTTTCTTTTTGTGCATCATTGAGAATGCTGTCAAGAAACTTATGCATGTCTTCAGCCTTGAGTTCTGGCAGATCCATGCGTGTCAGCCCTGTGTCTACGCGGAGCATCGGCTTCTCCCCCGCAACTAGGTGGATGTCAGAAGCGTCCTTTTCGTTTGATTCTTTGATAATCCTATGAATGTCCATAGTGGGGACATCGGCAAGGCGGAATTGAGCCTTCACCCTAGAACAGGGAGTGGGGTTGAGTTGTGATTCTCGTTCCGGTTATGCGAGCGAGCTCGGTCGAAAAGTCACTCTGCGCGGATTGCGTCGAATGTATCGTGAGCTGTAATGGATGTTGTAGGTTTTGANAAGCCAGCTTTCCGAAGCGTGTCAGCAAAAGCGTCTGATTCAATATATGAGAGCGTGCCTGACAATCGCCAAACCCCCTGCTTCGTCTTCATCGCACTCGTTGGAACCACAATAGGAACACTGCTTTCGATTACTGACCATCTTGGGACGGTTAGTTTTGCTTCATGCAATCCAGAAAACACATGAGCGCCATCAACTGAGACCGAATATTCATACAAAAGGAGTTCGATGGGCTCGTTATTGGTGTTGCTTACTTTGAAGATCGCATCAAAAGACCCAGCATCACTGTTGAGTTCCTGCGCTATAGCATGTTGATACGTCGCGATTGGTGCTCGTGTGGAGCAGCCAACAATGAAACTCAGTGTAAAAAGAAAACATATGCGAATNTGCATATGTCTACTATACCAACGCGTGGACTTGCTCCTAGCCCCCNNAACAATCTTATTTCATAACGAGTGCTTGGTNATGATGTTTGTATGGTTGGTACAACTGCCCATCGATCAGAACGATGTGGTTTTCGCCCACAGGCAAGTTNGGCTGATACCTTGAGTACTGATTCCACCAGATTGTGAGCGCCATCATGATGAAGAATGCACTCCATGTAGCAAGTTCACCTTCACGCTTGAAGCGTGTCTTGTAAAGGAGCAATACACAAACCGCAACAGTAATGCATTTGTATACCGCAAGTGGCCAAATCGAGTTCGTGGTCTCTAACAACCACACNGCGATTGGATTTCCTTCNCTCATCCCAACTGAAGTCAGGTAGGAAACAGTCAACGCTAANTCGGCAATGCTTAAGCCAACAACGCCACCAAGTAGCCATGTGACGCGTTCTGCACGCTTAGTTTCACTCTTTTGTTGTTGTGATTGAGTATTCATTTACACATTCCCCTCAGTTGTAAGGGTCGACCCGATAACCCCATACGTCCACCAGAAATTTCANTTTTTTCGAGAANTGCTTTTTTTAGTGCCAAAAAGAGAGTNCTACTTGACTTTTTTCGCCAAATTGATATCAATACGCAAAGTAAGCACTGTTTTTTGAACCTTCGGAGTTATGCACCATGTCCTTTGAACCAACACATTTTGAGNCTAGTGGATTCCCATTTGATTCAACAGATTTTGCAATGACAACTGCAAGCCCAACGACTGTGTTGCCCGTCCCGATGCCAACCATGGACTGGGAAGACGAAGAAGAAGATGCTGAAGAAGAAAGCACGCCTGCTGAAATCGATCCTGATTTAGAAGATGAGGACNCATCTACAGATCAGCAAGAAGAAGATGAGTTTGGGGAAGATGTTGATGAAGACGANGACGACGATGAGTTCGNGCAATACATGCTNGGCGATGACGACGATTAAGTCGAAACTTTAGCTGATTGGCTACTCANGTTTTTTTCGTTTGAACGACCATGNTTTCCTGATGCAGACAACTTCATTGCATCGCACAAACACTGAACACATNCAAACTCTGGGTACGACTCACTGAGCAATTGGATTCGTTCGTCGAATGAACTTCCATTCTCTTTAAAGATACGCTTAAAACCATCTTTGATGGCTTCAATCTCTGCGTCGGAGTACCCTCGCCTTGACATTGCAACAACATTGACTGCTCTTGCCTCTGCAGGCGTTCCTTCAACAATCATGTAGGGCGGAACATCTTTTGTGATGCGAGCGAGACCACCAACATATGCACATCGCCCCACTCTTGAGAATTGGTTGATGCCTGCACCGCCGCCAATTGTTGCACAATCATCAACATGAATATGACCTGCAAGCATGACCTGGTTAGCTATCACGATGTCGTTGCCAAGGATGCAGTCATGGGCAACATGCGTTCCGACCATGAGTAAGTTTCGACTACCAACTGTGGTTGTTCCGCCGCCCTGCCCAGTCCCGCGATGAATCGTGACGTGTTCACGAATCTCATTGTCATCGCCTACTGTTANCGTTGTTTCTTCNCCTGCGTATTTTTTNTCTTGGGGGTCTCCACCAATGACTNCATAAGGGAAAATTTTGTTTCCGCTTCCGATGGTGGTATTGCACTGAACAGTGACATGATTGAGCAGTTGGGTGCCTGCACCAATCACAACATTCTTGCCAATGATGCAGTAGGGTCCAACAATAGCAGACGCATCGATTGAAGCAGATGAATCAATGATTGCTGTTGGGTGAATGTTGGAAGTCTCTGTCATCGTTATCCTTGCTCCGCGTCAACCATCATAAATCGAATTTGTGCTTCTGCAGCGAGTTTTGTCCCAACAAATGCTTGGCACTGCAGTGCTGCTGTTCTTAANCCTGCCTTCAGCGCAAATGCTTCAAGCATGAGCTGGTCNCCTGGNGTAACAGGATGTCTAAGTTTTACTTTATCTAAACTCAGGAGCACAGCGATTTTACCNGTGTGTTCCAGTTTCCTACTCATCAATAACCCGCCGAGTTGCGCCATTGCTTCAACAATCAGAACGCCGGGCATGATTGGCGTGCCNGGATAATGGCCTTGGAAAAANGGCTCATTTATTGTGATATTTTTTATGCCGATTGCTTTTTCATCGCCATCAATCTCAAGGACTCGATCGACGAGTAACATCGGATACCTGTGCGGCATGATGCGCTGAATGTCTCGCACATTCATCTCTGAACTTGTTGAGGCAAGCGTCCTTCGCTTCGANGCTTTGTGTTGTTCAATGATTGCTNCACACAATTGGCGATTCAATGAATGGCCTGAGCGGCTTGCAACNATTCGCCCTTGAATATGTCCACCAGCGAGATACAAGTCGCCAATGATGTCTAAGATTTTATGGCGCGCTGGTTCGTTTTCAAACCGGAAGGCNTTGTCAATTGGGCCATCATCACCAATCACAAGCATTTCAGATGGTGATAANTGTGTGCATAACCCTTGCTCTTGCAGTGCTTCAGCTTCTTCTTTCAAACTAAACGTGCGAGCAGGTGCCACTTCCTTTGAGTAATCTGCATTTTCNCTATTCCACGCTTGCGTTTGGCGCTCAATTCGATGTGAAGCATCACCATAATCCAAATCAAACACGACNTGCATGCCTGGTTGGTGNGAAGGGAATGCTGCAATCATGGCATCGCCTGACTGNAGNCAAATNGGCTCAGTCACGCGAAGCAATGTGCGAGGCTGTTCTTGCTGAACAGTGCCGGCTTTTTCAATGGGCTCAACAAATAGAAGTGAAGAACCATCGCCACAGGGGACTTCGGGNCCGTCTAACTTGATCGTAGCGTTATCAATACCAACGCCAGCGAGCGCTGACATCAAGTGCTCAATCGTATCGATTGTGACGTCACCTAACTCGAGTGTCGTCCTTCGCTCTTTGTCAGCAGCGTNCTTCATCGTCGCTGGAATAACCACAGGTGGCTCGATATCTGTGCGTTCAAACACAATCCCCTCGCCTGCCTGAGCAGGTGTAATGTCCATGTTGACTTTAGCGCCAGTTAAGAGNCCATGACCTGAAACTCGCACGGGCTTAGCGATGGTTCTCTGCATGGTAGACCCCTTCGTCGGCGTCGATTGGGGTTGTTGCATTGGTGTGGACTTNGTCATGGGTGAGGGNGAACCCTAAGAGGCGAACCCTCACGGGTTTANCGCTGTTTAGGCGGGCTCAATTGTTTAGCGAGTTCAGGCATTTTACGCACGATTGCCCACTGACGCAATGTATCTTTNANTTTNCCAGCAGGNACACCGAGCCACTCTTCGCCAGGAGGTATATCGTGCATTANCCCNCTTTTNGCCCCAATTTTTGCNCCATCNCCNACTTTGCAGTGTGGNGCNATGCCNACTTGNGCNGCGATTTGNACCCAATNNCCAATNTGNACNGAGCCNGCAATNCCGCANTGGGCNGCAATGACGCAGTTTTTNCCTATNTTNACGTTATGNCCNANTTGNACNAGNTTNTCNANTTTNGTNCCATCNCCNATGNNNGTNGCTGCNAACTTNCCNCNATCAACGCAGGTGTTCGCNCCNAGTTCAACNCGATTTCCNATGACGACATTCCCNATGTGAGGCATTTTNGNNANNCCNTCACCGGNNTCATTNGGNCGATACCCAAAACCATCNGCGCCAATCACGACATGAGCATTCANAANNCANTCNTCNCCNANNTNNCAATCNTGTTCAATNACNACATTTGTTCTCANCACCGTTCGCGCGCCAACTGTNGAGCCNCGNCCNACATGAACGCTNCTNCANANNACTGCCCNNTCNCNAATNNGTACATCATCNCNAANGACNACATTTGGNCCNATGGATACGCCNTNNCCNANNGTNGCNGAGTCGCTGATNNTNGCAGTTGGNTGAACGCCNNCNNCAGGNAANTCAANCTNNGGCATNAACATNTCTAANACNNNTGCAATNGCNANNTCTGCATCNTGCACTCGCAATAATCGCTCGTNNCTGNTTCNTCATGNTCANNNACAGNNACGNCNANNGGNACNATGCCAATNGTTGCTTTTGNTTGAGCCCANNNTTTTGCATACTTNGCATTGACCATGAAGGTCGCATCACCTTCAGTCGCTTCCTCGAGCGATGCAACACCTGTGCACATCAACTCACCATTGCCCTCAATGGTTGCATCTAATGCTTCTGCAATGTGTTGGAGCGTGAACTCAGGCATGANTNACTGACGGACNGCCATCTCATCAAATGCNGCATTCATGTANTCAACAAGCACATCGGTGACATCGAACGTTTGGTTNGCGTAAATCAGTCGTCTTGAACTGATTTCAGCGCCCATGTCAACATTGTTGCTGTCAGGGAGTGCGACGAGGGAATCATTTACAAACACGTAGTCCCANCCATTTTGCTCAGAAAGTTTCTTTGCAGATGACCTGATTGATGCGTATACCTTNCGCATGCTCTTCGCTTCTTCGCGGACCGCTCGTCTTCGTGAGTATTCAACTTGNGATTCATATTCGAGGGCTGCAAGTTGTTGTTCTTGCATCAGTTCATCCCACTTTTCTGAACCTGGTTGGTACAGTTCAAACTCTTGTTCGTAACTCTCAATATGAGCGCGACTCGATTTCAAATCGTTTTCCATATCCGTCACAATTGCTTGGACTTTTGCAAGTTCGAATGCTCGCTCTTCTAACGAAGAGAACACGCGTTCGATGTCAATACTGACGACGACTGCCGGCTCAGAAGGTGCAATTTGTTTTAAGGCGTGTGACTGCCATGCCATCATCCCTACAAGCAAGAATGCAAGAACGCTAAATGATCTAATTGTTGTTTGATTTTGCATATATAAAACCTTGTTTACCTATTGGAATGTTTTTCCCACTCTAAATTCATGTGCGTCACGACTTGTTCAGTAATGTCAACCTGACTGCTCGTGTAAACAGCTCTTTGGAAACCAATCTGCTCAAGCACTTGTGCTTCTCTTGATACTTGAGAGTTCTGAGCAAAACGAATCTCACGTTCGACATCGCTGATGAGCACAATGTCGTAACCATTCTCTTCAGAGATTGAAACGATTGCTGTTTTGATTTTGATATAGAGGTCGCGNAGCATCAATGACTTTTCGNTATCAATTTGCGCTTCTGCGAATCGCTGGTAACTAACCCCTTCGAGCATTAACTGCTCAAGCATGTCGCCAATCTCTTCCTTGTCATCATCGGCTGCTTCATTGTAACTCGCACGCATTTCATCAACCTTCGTCTGTCTTTCGTTCAACCCATTTTCAATNTTTGTAATGAGTGTTTGCAGTTTGGCTTCTGAATCTGCTTTCTCGGTCAAGTCGCTTAACACTTGGCCAATATTGACCGTCACGACGACTGTTGGAGGTCTAAAGCGTGCAGTGGTCGCTGCAGCGCCGTAACCAATCACAATCGACAAGAGTGTGACGGCAAGAACGATGATTGCTGTGTGTTTGTATCTACTTGAAGGCATTTGAAAATCCTCTGAAATGAGTAGTGGGGGTTTTGTAATTGGGAATTGTACGAGATTACGCTTCCAANCGGTGTAAACAGNNATTAGAAGGGCAATTGGATACTAAAACTAAACGATTTCTTGACATCGTGGCTTTGTTTNAGGACNGGGAATCCAAAATCNAAGGCNAGAGGGACATTNCCNAGTTGAGGNATNTAGAGNCGCANGCCNGTNCCTANACTCACNCGGTACTCATCAAATCCNGGGTCATNNGTNACNGTNCCNGAATCNCAGAANANNACCATNGCTANGAANNTGTCNNCAACTGGNAACTCATANTGNGCGGTCAAGAGGAANGCGAAATCTCCNCCAATNGGAACNNTCGTGCTNCCNCCTGCNACTCTNGGNGTGCCTTTTGGNGAAANTGTNCNNNANTCGAANCCNCTTAGCGTNCNACCGCCNTAGTANAANCGNTCNTANGTNGGNGANGTNCCACCNAANATGTAACCAACTCTTGCGTCNATNCGNAGNGTNGNNNTTCNNNTAAAGANAGTCTCTGNTTANCGCAGAAAGTATGTNNCNTANCGCAATTCCGCNCGNCTAAAGGAGAAATCNCCACCAGGNAAACCAAANTGNTCAAANGNCANCTTTGTNCTTGANCCNTCNNANGNTCNNTGTTTNGGNNNNAGNGTGTCTCTTGAAANNGAGAGTCCGATTGAGTTTANGGANGCAGGTCCCCTNTCATCGAAAATTTCNTGAGGCACNTTGTCATTATTAAAGTCNNTCAACTTCATTCGAAGNGCNGANAGNGANACTGANCCNTACCAAATNTCACCNAGTTTTCGNCCGAGNGANACNCNACTTGATGTTCGNTCTNGTGTGTANTNGTCNNAGANNCGTTGNGTCCAANCNGCTGAACCACCAANTGAATANTCNGTNTCTAAAAAGCGAGGATCTGTNAGNCCAATCTCNTANGANAACAATTCATCNCCNGGCTGNANNGCCATNTGAAACTNTTGCCCTGCACCNNTAAATGATTTGCCGTNNATNANNTCNCTNAAACTTTCNGGNACNTCTGCNACATCAAAGTTTTGNTGNTCAATCGAAATGTTNCCNACAANNCCAGAGTCACTNCCAGCNACAACCCCGAANCCAANNGCACCNGTNCGNNTNTCTTCAACTTCGACGAGCAAATCTCTGTAGCCAGGATTATTTGGNTCTTCAGGCTGTGGCGTTACACGCACATTTGAGAACAANCGAGTATCAATCAACCNCCGTTGGGAACGNTGNGCTTCCGCGAGGTTAAANGGTTGACCTGGCTGAAGCCCAATCCGGCCNCTGATGACTTTATCTTGCGTGACATTGTTGCCCATAATCTCGATGAGCCCGACTTTTGTTGGCATGCCTTCTTTGATTCGAAAAGTGATTTCAATCGCTGAACCNNGCTCNGCNCGATAAGGNACNGCANTNGCNACATCTTGTTGAATCGANCCGCCNCCNCCNNACATGTTTTGTNTGATTCGGTCGACTGCTTGNTGNCTTGGATCAACTTCAATNGTTCGNCCAAGNACNCCGTAAGCATCATTGATTGACTGAATTGCTCTGCGNACATCGACATCGCGATAGACATCNCCAATCTTCAGCGGTATCAANCCTTGGAGTTGTTCTGCTGTGAACACAGGTTCAAGGTTGCCGACTGTTTCAAATTCAACAGTGAAACCACCAATTGAATACTGTGNTCCTTCATCAATCTGAAAAATGACTTTTGCTTCTTTGTCATTTGGACTCAGAGGATCAACATAAGAAACGCGAACATCTCTGAAACCGTGATTGAGATAAAACCGCCGCAAACTTTCTACATCTGCTTGGATNACTTGCTCATTGAGTTCACCACGGCGGAAGAATGGAATCGATACATTTGAGTCGATTTCTGAAAGCAGTTCATCTGATGTAAATGAAGTGTTACCTGCAAACGCGATGTCTTTNACNCGNACGCGCGGNCCTTCCATCACTTGATAGATNACAACAACCGATTCGTCAATCCGGCGACCTGTAAACTCATCNACATCTTTGCCGTANACGACAATCTCAGGGACGACNTCAACAAGATAGTTCCCACGCTCCTTGTACAAATCCATGATGGCTCTTTTGCCACGGTCGATTGCATCTTCGTCACGCCCAAGTCCCTCCATCACAGGCGTGACTGCTAAGAGTTCTTTGTCGCTAATCATGGAGTTCCCAACAACACCGACCTCAGTAATGATTTGGTGTTCTCGGAAAATGTAAATCACATGCACTGTGCCATCTTCTTGAAGGACGACATCCGCTGTTGCGTAGTTGAATTCGCCAAGATGATTAAGCGTATGAACATCCCCNTCAACGAGTTCAAAATCATAGGGCTGCCCTACAGTTGATTGAATAAGATTTTCAACACGCTGCTCAGTGACTCTGTCNAATCCTTCNAAGAGAATGGCAGAAACACGCCTGTCTTGAAGTGTGCTAGAAAGAGCGTTTGATGAAACACATAAAATGAAAAGAATAATGNCGGTTGAAATGAGANGCATTCGTCATGGAAGGATACCGCGTTGTTGACCCTCTCACAACCTCAAGAGAGATAGGAAGTACAATGTATGTCCTTAGAATTGAGAAGGGATTGACATGACAAACGCACAAACGCTCCAAACGACCCCATTCCATGCTTACCACCTTACAGAGGGTGCAAAAATGGTTGACTTTGCTGGCTGGGATATGCCGCTTCATTATGGTTCCATCATTGATGANCATCACCAAGTTCGCAAGAGTGGTGGCCTTTTTGATGTCTCCCACATGGGCCGGATTCGGTTTACGGGCAAAGATGCATGTCGTCTCTTAGACCGGTTGTGCACACGCCAGATTCTCGGCATGGCAGACGGCCAAGCGCGGTATTCACTCGTTTGCAACGAACAGGGCGGTTGCCATGACGATGTGCTTGTGAACCGAATTTCAGACACTGAATACTTGATGGTATGCAACGGAGCAAACCGTGAAAAAATCAATCATCACATTCAAGCCAATAAAGGCGATTACGTNTGNAAAGTCAAAGATGAAACAGAATCAACTGCAATGCTCGCGTTGCAAGGACCGAAGGTGATGGATGTCATCAGTGGCGTTTCAAGCGAAGTGCCTAATCTCAAGCGATACCGATTCACAACTAAAAATCTGCTGATCGCTTCAGTGATGATTTCAAGGACTGGCTACACCGGCGAAGACGGCGTCGAAATCATCTTGCCAAAATCATTTGCAAANAAAGCCGTTGAAATGATGCTCGCTAACCTTCCCGACAAAACCATGATTAAGCCTGCTGGGCTTGGCGCTCGCGACTCNCTTAGACTTGAAGCGGGCATGCCANTGTATGGACANGAACTCACGGAGACGATTGACCCGATTTCCGCAGGACTTCANTTTGCCGTCAAACTTGATAAGGGTGTAGGTGAGAATGAAGCCGAACCATTTATTGGTCAAGAAGCGNTNNNNCANATNGCAGAGANTGGNNCANNGCAAACCTTAGTTGGGNTNACGCTCGATGGAAGACGGTCGCCNAGACAAGGCATGAACGTNATGAGTGGCGANCAGGTGATTGGNGAAGTGACGAGTGGCTGTTTCAGTCCAACATTTGAAAANCCAATTGCAATGGCATACATCNANAGCGGTTTTGATGGCGATGAAGTCATGNTTGATTTTGGGCGTACGCAATTGCCTGCCTCAATCGCACAACTTCCTTTTTATAAACGTTAATCACGNAGCAAACGAATCTCATCTCTNAGGATNGCCGCAAGTTCATAGTTTTCGTTAGCGATAGCGCTATCGAGTCGTTCTTGTAAGTCTGCGCGTTCTGAACGTGGGAGTTTCGGAAGAAGCGCTTCCTTCATGCCTCGGAGCAACTGCGCTTCATTGGATTCTTCAAAGAGTTCGCCAAGGGTTTCTTCTAACTCGTTGAGNCCCGAGTCGAGNGCAGCCATTGCACCATGAGAGTTCTCGTTGGCAATAGCCCATTCAGCAGTCGCTCTCGCTTTGAGTGCAATCACTGCGGGTCTAAATTGTTCAAGTGCTTCCTTGTCCTGCGTTTCAAACGCGTGTTGACAACATAAGTCGAACAAACGCAAGTTGTCAGCACAATCACGAATCACAAGTTCCCATTTACTTAATGCAAAGAGTGCTGCTGCACGGTGGGAGCGTTGCACNCCTTCNTCGCGAAGTTGCCTNCATGTCTCAGGATCGAGGCCCTCGTGCACACCATTGGTCTCAACGAGTTCTAGTAATGATGGATGCCCGTCTTGTTCAACNCCATCAGGGCGACCTTCAAGTTCCATCTGAACAATTCCGAGTTCGATTCGTAACTGTAATACTTCACGACCANCTTCCGCTTCAATGATTCGTACATTGAGCTTCCCTTCATCGTGAGGCCATGATTTCAANATGTTGGAGATATCATCCATCGTTACAAGTGCACTACCTTTCCTAGATTCACACAATGTGTGCAAAACCGTGTCAATCATATGACATTGTTCCGTTTATACGGTCTAGATTTCAAATGGTTTTGCAATCAAGGCTTCATTTACGGCTGAAAAAGCCCGATTGTTCGTTGGGGAACGTGAAGTATGCAAATTAGGAGACTTGTGTGAATCTAGATTTATATCTACAACAAATCAATGAAGTTCCATTGTTAACAGCGGAAGAAGAAAAGGAACTTGGTTGGCGAATCATCAATGACAACGATGCAAAAGCGAAGGAGCACATGATTCGTGCGAATTTGCGATTAGTTGTTTCTATTGGGAAGCGATACCTCGGTCGCGGGTTGCAACTCAGCGATTTGATTGAGGAAGGAAACATTGGGCTCATTCGTGCTGTTGAGGGATTCGACCCAGCACATGGCGCAAGATTTTCAACCTACGCTTCTTGGTGGATTAAACAATCCATTAAACGAATGCTGATCAATGCCACGCAGCCCGTTCACATTCCCGCGTACATGGTTGACCTCATTAACCGTTATAAGCAAACTGTGTCACGATTAAAGGATGAGATTGGGCATCAACCAACGAATCAAGAGATTGCAGAATCGCTTGACTTGCCTCTNAAAAAGATTGGCATTATTCGAAGAGCGATGCGTGCTTATGCAGGCAAAAAACCACGCACTGTTCAAGGTGAACAAGTCACCCTTTCAGAAATCTTCGAAGACAACAAGAATATGCGACCAGATGAAAANGTTGAACAACAAGAGACCATTAAGGATGCGCTGTCATTCTTAAGTCAACTCGACCATCGCGATGCACGAGTTCTTCGATTACGTTTTGGGCTTGAAGGGCAAGAGCCGCTTACGCTCAAAGAAATTGGGCTCGTCGTGGGACTTACTCGGGAACGCGTCAGACAAATCGAGATCGATTCGCTNAGACGTCTAAGAGANCGCATGCAGCAAGATAAGGCGCGAAGCCGCAANGCCTCATAAGTTTCACTCACTCACTGAGTTCATTAAANAAATGTTGAAAATGGGTGCCTCCAAGTGAGGCATCCATTTTTCGTAGGCGGTTGATTTTCGCAATCGCATCCACTTTGTCTCCACCATCTTGCAAATGCCATTCAACTAATCNCAAGTTAGCAAGCCAATACCAGTANGACTTNTTNGCGTCCTGAGAAGTTGCGCGCAAGACCCGCTTCATCCCTTCAGCATCGCGAGTGACATCTGCAAGTCCTGTAAGCGTATGAATTGTTTCCCCATCTTGTTCAATAGCGAGTTTGAAGCACTTGGCTGCATTCGTTGAATCACCAAGCAGTCGATACAACTCTCCANTCANNTGATTTGGGAACTCTATCGATTCACTCANGATTGCTTTNATCGAGNTACGTTGCCATTCTGCAGGCTTTTCGTGCGAACGACTGATTAACTCCCGAGCGACTTTTAACCTTGTNGCAGCATTCCATGATTGGACCATTGATGAGCATGCGTTTAAATCCCCTGCTGATTGTTTCAAAGACTCANTCAGCACATCAGCGTTCAACTCATGAATCTGTCTTAAAACTCTAGATGCATCCTCTGCATAGATTGATGATTCAGGGATGAGGTACAACTGCTCAAGCCCCTCTTTCCTTTGATTATTGTTGATGTAGTGTATTGCTCTTTGCAGAGTCCAATACTCACGAACATTCTTGTCATTCGTCACAACAGCGTTATCAAACAACAAATCGATGTGCTCTCGGGTAANTGGATTTGANTCAAACGCTGACAACAATTCTGTACTCGCTTCGTGATTGCCTTGAAGCGCGAGTTCAACTAAGGGGCTTACTCGTTCAGGGCTCTCAGGCTTCAGTGCATCAACTTCATTCCACAGTGCAATACTTCTAAATACTGGCTGTTCATCGCTTTTCGAAAATTTGATCGGCGACGTTAACCGGTTGTTCAGTTTGCGTAGTGTTTCTCGAGCTGTTACAGGGTGCTGNAGCAACGCCATATCCTGCGAGAGGCGAGTCGTAAGAATTTGCTTCCTGCCAATATCTGAGTTCATGAGACTGAGNACGCCACTTGCAAATGCATTTCGCAAATGAAAGTACTTGTCATCAATNAGCGATTGGTCATGNAACTNAAAGCGTTTCACAGCTTCTTCAACACTTGCATCAGGGTCTTTCACAAGTTGTGAAACATCAAACAAAGCAAGCACTGTCTGGTCTTCAATNGAAACATGTCTNAGCGAGCGNAGTTCTTGTGCAGCGTGCTGGGCTGCTCTGTGTTCCTCGAGCGNNACATATGCCTGCAATCGCATGCGCCACATTTTTGAAGCAGAAAATCCAAACACTGCATCATCTAATCCCTCTAAATGTNTAATNCATAATGTGGCATTGGCNGAGTCTGCTGGACGCAGGCCTGCAAGCATCCCATTAAGAAATGCCAGTTCAACGGTCCGCTCCTCTTCGCTNAGNGGCAGCCCGCTTGCGATATTCAGTTGCACGACTAAATCGTCTAAGCAGNTTTCAACGTCTAACAACTCTTGCTGAGTTGGCATACCAAATGAAACCATCGGAAACAAATCCGCTTCCGACCACCGCTCAAACAANTCGACTTTTATGTTCTCAAGGGCGGGAGCGGATAAGACAATTGCGCAAAGGAAATGAAACATCACTGCGTTGGCTCATCTAATGTAATGTTGGTGTATTGTGCGTGCGCAGCTGCGTTATATACAGCAAGCACATGCTCCCAGTTCGCCTCTTTGGTTGGNCGAATCACAATTGGGTGGTCAATCGTAAAGTAGCCATGGTTTCCAAATCCATCTGCAATGTTTCTTCGCAGGAACACTCGCAACGCTTCAGGCGTTTGCACCTCATCCCACGGACCTTCTATTGACATTCGTACATCAAACTTCTTGTCACCAGCTGAGTCTACAAGAATAATGAGGGGTTCATCGTCTAACAACAATGAAGGTTGCTCGACTCGCTCTGGAAGGTCCATCGCAAATGCTGCTTCTGATGTCTTGAATTCAGTTGCAACCATAAAGTAAATGAGCAGCAAAAACACAACATCGATCATTGANGTGAGGTTCAGCCCGATGACACCTTGTTTAAAGCCAAGTTTTCTCATCCCGCATCATCCTTGATGACGAGTTGCACATGCTTTGTGCCTTCAAGCATTTTGATTGACTCNAACACCTCATACACANATTGATACGCAATCGTTCGCTCTGCCCTAATGTGTATCTCGTCAGCACCGCCATTGAGCCGTGTAGTGATGACGCGATNCAGTGTTTCAACATCATCGAGAGGAATATCATGTCCACCTACATNGATCTGACAAACTTGGTCGTCTTCAATGCCAATGAGATTCACAACAACTTTATCTTCTACGCCAATCTCTGATGCAGCAGTATCTGAGAATGCTGGCAAATCAAGGGGCACTGCATCGCGGTCGACAATTTGAGAAACGGCAACAAAGAACACGATGAGCAAAAAGATGACGTCAATCATCGGCGTCATGTTTGCATGAATCGCAGAAGATGCTTGCCCTCTGCGAATCACGTCAAAACCTCTACCGGTTGTTTTGATTCTGACTCAACTTCACTTTCGGTAGCACTCTCGGTATGCGCGTTGTTCTTAGGTCTAAAGAGATGAAGGATATGCTCTGCTTCAATCGTTGCTTCAATCGTGAGTGCATCGATTCGATTTCGCAACACTGCATATCCTGCAAGTGCAGGGATTGCCACAACCAATCCCCAAAACGTTGTCGTGAGTGCAGTGCCGATACCGCCTGCGAGTGCGACTGGGTCTGCCGAACCGCCCGCGGCAACAATTGCACCAAATGCAATAATCATCCCATAGACCGTTCCAAACAACCCAATCATAGGGCTCACTTGCCCAACAACATTGAGCAATTCAATTCTTCTTAACCGAGCAGTTGCCCGTTCATCCGCCGTTTGTTCAAGGGCCTTCATCATGGCAGGGAAACCAAACTTCGCTTCCTTAAACGCCGCATGCAAAATGTGACTTAGAAATGAATTGTCTTTTGCAACGATGTCGATTGCTGCTTGAAACTGTTTTCGTTTGATGAGTTTGCGAACTGTGTTGAGCGTGTCGCTTGGTAACACAGTACTTCGCCTGTTAGACAAAGCCAGATGAATCATTAAGCCAATTGCGCAAATGCTGAGCGTCAGTAGCAGCCACGTAACACCACTTCCGATGAGTTCAACTGAACCGTCATTTCTACGAGATATAAAAAATGCTTCTGCAAAGGAGCGATTAATCGATGATGCACTTGCAGTTGCATCAAGCACGCTTGTTGCGACGAGTATTCCAAACATCGACTTGCTAAAAATCGAACGAACTGTGGCTTCCATGCCTTTTCTCTCCTTACTCGTTTACTGTACCACGCGATACAAAAGTGTAGCCATCTTCCCCGCCATGAATTGAAGCAATTTGCTCCATGGTGCCTTTTGGGTCATGNGTGAGGTANTCAATGCAGTTTATTTCTACCTTACGCCTTCCTGTTTTAACATCAACTGGNTTTAACTGATCGAGCGCTTCTAACAGNTCGCTTGACTCAATTGCGTACTTTCCTGAACCAGTGATNTTTTCGCTCAATAGATAGATGACATCTGGCTTGAGACGAATCGCCGAGCGAAGTGCGTTTATGGGATTGCTTGACCCCGAGGGAATCACNTACCCGCTTTTGCGAANCCACTCCATTGCGCCTTGGACTTGAGTGCCATGCGCTGATTGCAATCTGCCTTTAGGCGGTACGTGTATTGCCTTGTCTTTTTGGAAAAACACGATTGCAAATGATTGTTTAGGGTGGAGCGCTTGCAATGAACGTTCTAGTTCATTGAGCACTTCTGATAAATGAAGCAACATCGAACCAGAAGCATCAACAACATAGACAAGAGANCTTGCTGAGACTGCATCAAGCCCCATAAACTTAACTTCTTCGTTGGGCGTTCGCTTAACGAATTCCGGAAGTTCTAGTTTGGTTTGTACTGATTCGAGTACTTGGTAGCCATCTTGGATTGGCGATTGAATCACTTCTTGGATTGTTGTTACATCAACAGTCTGATCGAGTGGGGNTTCCGGCATATTCGGNATAGANGCGTCAATAAGCACGGGTTCGTTATGCCATGTAGGCGTAACGCGATGAGGCGTTTCATCGTTTGCTCGAATGATNGTCCAAGTTACAAAGAACGCGACAACACCACAGCCAACNTGTAATCCAATCGAAACAACCCAAGCAATTGCTTTGGATGCGTCACTTTGTTGTTGCTGACTCATCTTGAGTTACAGCGTACAAAAGAACGATAGCAAATGGTTATGCGTCGCCCTTTTTCTCACCATTGCCAGAACTTCTAAAGTGCCGGGCATCTATTGAGAGACCACCTGCGCCACTTGCAAGAAGTTGCAACGAAAGAACGCAAAGCATGAGNCCTGCAAACANTTGCATGAAACGGTGTGAATCAAGCGGCCAGTCAAATGGATTCATGGTGAACATGCCATGCGTATGGACTGCAACCANGTACACCGCCCCGCCACTTGCGATGAGCACAAGCAACGCCGCAAATCGCGTAAACAACCCGACAATCAGCAACACGCCNGCAAGTAACTGAGCACCTGCAGCACACCCACCGATGATGGTTGACCAAGAACCAATCTCCGGCCACTTTTGATCAACGAGCCAAACGATTCGATTGAGACCTCTTGTCGTATGCACAACCCTATTTGGGTCAGTTGAGTATCCAGTCGCATCTTCAGAGACCTGCTCATTAGTCGAAATGTCCATCGCAGCAAGGTCTTTTGCGATGCCTTCACGGATTTCGATTTGTCCGAAGCAGTTGACCCAGCCAGAAGTCAACATGATTGCTCCAATAACGAGGCGGGCGAGAAGTGGCAGGAATGAGTTAGTTACAAAGTTCATAGTNAATATGGTATGAGAAAAGTTCGTTTCAAAGTATGATATCCCTCCACAACGCTGCGGGCGTGGCGAAATTGGCAGACGCGCCAGATTTAGGTTCTGGTGGGGTAACACCCGTGGAGGTTCGAGTCCTCTCGCCCGCATTCTGAAACAATGACATGGTCCCCNACAAGTTGGCAAGAAAAGGAAACGGCTCAACAGCCGTCCTATGCTAGCGAAGGTGAACTGCTCAGGGCTGAGCAAGTCGTTGCTTCACTCCCCCCACTTGTTTCTTCATTTGAGATTGAAGTGCTGAAAGCACAGATTGCCGAGGCCACCCAAGGCAAGCGCTTTTTGTTGCAAGCCGGTGATTGCGCTGAACGCTTCCTTGATTGCAGACCAGAACACATCACGGGCCAATTGAAAGTCATTCTNCAAATGTCGNTCGTGCTTNTTCATTCGATGAACAAAAGCGTCGTAAGGGTTGGCAGAATTGCTGGACAATTTGCAAAACCACGGTCAAGCGATATTGAACAAGTCGATGGNGCATCGCTNCCTAGTTATCGNGGTGATTTGGTCAACGACATATCATTTACGCGCGACGCGAGAAACCCCAATCCCGAACGGCTCATTCGAGGTTTTGAACGCTCNGCGATGACGATTAACTTCATTCGCGCACTCATTGATGGCGGTTTTGCGGATTTNCATCACCCAGAGTATTGGGATTTAGGGTTCGTTGAGCACTCTCCGAAAGCAAGTGAGTTCCAATCAATCATTGAATCGATTGCGCAATCNGTTGTTGACAGAGAGAGTGACGAGTCGTTTAACACTGAGCGGGTTGAGTTCTTTACAAGCCACGAAGGACTTCATCTTCATTACGAACAAGCACAGACGAGACAAGTACCAAGACGAGATGGTTGGTATGACTTGTCTTGTCATTATCCATGGATTGGCGCGCGGACAACTGCCATCGATGGNGGACATGTCGAATTCTTTAGAGGCATTCAAAATCCGATNGCAATGAAAATCGGAACCCATGATGTTGAGATTGAACCNTTGCTCGANGTACTNCATCCTGACAATGANGCCGGAAGNATGACACTCATTCANCGATATGGCAAGGAACGCGTCAAGGATGAATTGCCAAAACTCATCGANGCNGTTCAAGCGACAGGAAAAGANGTCCTTTTTGTGTGCGACCCGATGCACGGAAACACCAAAAAGACTGAAAGCGGTATCAAGACACGGAATTTCGACGCCATTATGAGTGAACTTGAAGAGTCGATTGAGATTCACAAAACTCTAAACTCGACGCTNGGCGGCGTNCACGTCGAAGTCTGCGGTCAAAACGTCACGGAGTGCACAGGCGGAGCCCGAGGCTTAGATGAAGATGGGCTTCACGACTCCTACGAGACCCTCGTTGATCCACGCCTCAACTATGAGCAAGCCATCGAACTTTCGATGCTCATCGGCCAGAAACTCAGTTAACGAACGTTCCAATCCTTAGGGTCTGCCCCGNGGACAGNCCCTATGCTCAATGGTGTACAATTCCCCNCCATGGCTCAAGGTGACAAGCAACAAGTCGTCATTTCNGGTGTTGGCATCATTTCNGCACTTGGTGTCGGCATCGACGCACTCTGGGAAGCGATGTGCGAAGGACGAACAGGAATCAAACGCATCGAGCGNTTTGACCCAAGCGGNTTNGCTTCCCAAATCGCAGGCGAACTNGANGAAGANGCNTTCAAAGTCAGAAAAATCGTNCCAAAGAGCCACCGCAAAGCAACAAAGGTGATGTGCAGAGATACTGAACTTGCTGTGGGCGCNGCGGCTGCATGCGTCGAAGACGCTGGCATTCAAACGGCTGCGAACAGCGAAGATACGCCAACGCTAAACCCAGACAGAGTTGGNTGCCACATCGGCGCTGGGCTCATCTCTGCAGAACTCAATGAACTTGCTGCGGCACTCGTCACAAGTAAAAAAGACGACGGCACGTTTGACCTTGCCCACTGGGGNAGCGAAGGCATGCAGAACTTAACGCCGTTATGGCTATTGAAATACTTGCCAAACATGCTTGCGTGCCACGTCACGATTGTGCACGACTTACGCGGGCCTTCAAACACGATTACGTGCTGCGAAGCATCAAGTGGTTTATCCATCGCTGAATCTCGACGCGTCATTCAACGNGGTGATGCTGACGCTTGCCTTTCAGGTGGCGCGGAAGATAGAGTCAACCCNCTTGCGCTCTACAGACANCACTGTACAAATCGCCTAGTNACAAGTGATGGCTCNACAGATTCCGTCACACCATTTNCAAAAGATGCACAAGGCACCGTTGTTGGNGAAGGCGGCGGCATTCTACTCATCGAATCAGAAGANTCATGCAAGAANCGCGGTGGTCGCATCTGGTGCTCCATCGAAGGGATCGGGTGCAAGCAAGCAACTGGNGAGTGCCCACNGAAGCCNGATGCACACGCNGTCACTTCAGCAATTCAAAAAGCNCTGAGTGAAGCANGGTGNGATGAAAGTGCAATCGACGTCATTGTGCCNNTNGGNTCNGGNGTCANAGCATTTGACACTGTCGAAGCAGAAGCGCTCTCAAATGTGTTTGGCGATCGCCTTTCGTCAATCCCAACNATTACAACAATTCCATACACTGGAAACTGCATGGCTGGCAANGGNGCNATTGCTGTCGGAGTTGCTGCAAAAGCACTNNGNGAACANCGCNTNCCNNCTCGNCTTGGAGCANAAGANACNNTGAGCGTTCAAGCACAAGCATGTGCATCAAGTGANNCNNANCTNANNTACGCNTTAGTNNTNTCNCCAAGNGAAGGCGGCCAATGCGTCGCAATCGTACTGAAGCGAGGTGAAGCATGACACGAGTCGTCATTACAGGCATGGGCTGGATTACGCCGCTCGGAAACGACATCGATACCGTCTGGNAAAAGATGGTTGCAAGCGAATCAGGNNTNGGCANAATNGACCGNTTCGANGCANCNAGTTTCCCNACNAANATTGCNGGNCAAGTNCGNNATTTTGATTGGACGCAGTATGTGAAAGATCCTTCCAAACATGGTCACCCTGCGATGAATTCACAGTTCGCACTCGGTGCTGCAAAACAAGCTTGGGAACAGGCTGGACTGCATGCGTGTGATTCCATCAATGCCGATCGAGCCGGCATCTATCTTGGCGCTGGCGAAGGCGTGCTCGATTTTTCTGCACACTCAACGATTGATACGCATGCGTGGGACGCTGAAGATGGCATGATNGACCCNGTTGCTTGGGCAAAGTTTGCAAGCGAGCGNCTNGANCCATGGGGAGAAATTGAACAAGANCCAAACATGCCNCTCTGGCATGTTGCGAAAGAATACGGCTTAATGGGGCCAGCATTTAATTGCTTGACNGCATGCGCAGCAAGTACGCAAGCAATTGGTGAAGCGGCAAGCGTGCTCAAACAAGGTGACGCGGACATCATGCTCAGCGGCGGNACGCACACNATGCTCCACGCNCTTGGCATTACTGGCTTCAANCGATTAACTGCACTATCAACGTTTGAAGGCAATCCATCTGAGGCATCCAANCCNTTNTCNNGAGACCGAGGCGGATTTGTCATGGGCGAAGGATCTGGGATGCTCGTTCTTGAAACGCTTGACCATGCCCTTGCCCGCGGTGCNACACCGATTGCAGAAATCGTNGGNTTTGGATCAAGTGCAGACGCTTACCGAATTACTGACCTTCATCCTGAAGGNAGAGGTCCAGCAGCNGCNATGCTTGGCGCGCTGAACCAAGCAGGCATCAATCCATCAAGTGATACGCCACCAATTGGATACATTTCTGCGCACGGTACCGGCACGCANGAAAANGANTCTATCGANACNATGGCGATNAAGAAAGTGTTTGGTGANNACGCCAAGGACATTCCANTCAGTTCNATTAAATCGATGATGGGTCACCTCATNGCNGCNGCNGGNTCNGTNGAACTNATNACTTGCATCATGACNATGCAAACGAATACGCTNGTGCCAACNATTAACTTGAAGAATCCCGACCCAGAACTTGATTTGGATTATGTTCCAAATNNATCNNGNNCNTCAGAAGTNGATGTNTGCATGAGTAACTCATTTGGATTCGGTGGGCAAAACAACACGCTCGTAGTCAAACGATTTAACGCTTAGCTCCGAAGTTATCGCTCTTTTTAACTATGTNGAGAAACTNCTGCCACACCCACACGTTGTTGTTGCGTTCGGATTTTCNAACACAAANCCTCTNCCCATNACTTCATCTTTNAANTCGANNGTNGTNCCNTTGAGGTAGAGGTANCTTTTTGGGTCGCANATGACTTGGAGTTTGAATCGCNTNGCCNNCAANANCGATAATNGNAATCCCATTGTTGNTCGCCTTCTTTTTTCGTTTCTGTCAAATCAAGAATGTAGTTAAAACCAGAACAACCACCGCCTTTAACGCCAACTCTTAAATGCGTNTNTTCNGCANCAAGNNCTTGTTGANCTAANATGGATGANATTTCTCTTGCTGCNGTTTCTGTGACAATAACTGACATAACGAACTCCTAAGTANACCACATATTATACNCGATGCAAGCACTGATTGACACAAGAAGTAATGTTGTTTACCGCCTTTTTCATATCGTCCTCAGAGGTTTGTCTGCCAAATGAAAGTCTAAGCGTCGATGCGATTTCTCTCTCGTTTTTACCAATTGCTTTCAGGACATGACTACCAATTCCGCTTTGACATGCTGAGCCGGCTGAGCATGCCACGCCCTGAATCATTTCAGGTGAAAAGTCTGGCCCAAGATTCTGGAATTGCACGCTAGAGATGTGTGGCAGTCGCGCATCACGCTTGCCATTAATGGTCATTGTTGGAAGTTCCTCTTGGAGCAATGCTTCACAAGAGTCACGAACCGTTGCGATCGAATGTGCGTACGAAGTTTGGCAAAGTTCTACCGCCTTACCTAGCCCAACAATGGAAGCGACATTTAACGTTCCNCCGCGAAGCCCGCGTTCTGCTTGCCCGCCTTGAATCATTGGATGAAGTGTGACTGATTCCTTGACCACCAAAACGCCAACACCTTTTGGAGCGTAGAGTTTGTGCCCNGTGAGCGTCGTCANTTCAAATTGAGATGCATCGAGGGAGAGATGGCCNACTGCTTGTGCTGCATCTGTGTGAAAAGTGACCCCTCGCTCCCTGCAAATAGTCGCCATCGCCTCAACATCATTCATGGTACCAATCTCGTTGTTCCCAACCATGACACTCACAAGCACGGTGTCATCAGTGATTGCATTTGCAACACTGTCAACACAAATTTCGCCTTCACTTGTTGGGCTCACAAGCGTTACAGCGTACCCATTCTTTTCAAGTTGCTTTGCTGCATCAAGCGAGGATGGATGCTCTACAGCAGAAAGTACAAGATGACCTGTCTTTTTCTTTAGAAGCATCCCTTTGATTGCAAGCACATTGCTTTCGCTACCGCCTGATGTGAATATGACTTCGCTCGGTTTAACATTAAGAAACGACGCGATTTCGCCGCGCGCTTCTTCAACTGCANGCTTTGCAACCCTGCCCATTGCATGCGAACTCGATGGATTGCCAAATGCCGTTGTCAGGTAAGGCAACATCGCAGTCAACACCTGTGGTGCGACTGGTGTTGTTGCGGCATAATCGAGATAGATTGTCTCATCAGGCTTCATGTGACTAGCAGGATACACCCATCCGTAGGACAATGGTGTTATGCAAGTGATTCACAATCCTTCTGAACTCCCAAAAGAGGGATGCAACTTTGTCCCAACGATGGGCGCGCTACACGAGGGGCATGGAACGCTCATTCAAGAAGCTTCAAAAGATGANTTGCCAGTTGTTGTCAGCATTTTTGTCAATCCAACGCAATTCGCACCAACCGAAGATTTTTCAGCCTATCCCCGAACACTCACTCAAGATATCGAACTTGCGTCAGCTGCTAGCGCAGATATTGTGTTTGCCCCAACTGCTGAGGTTGTCTTCGAAAAAGAGATGGAGGACATTTCGCTTCCAAAAGTTGCGACTGCACCGATGCTAGAAGACGCGAGTAGACCGACCCATTTTCAAGGCGTATGCAATGTGGTTGCCAGATTGTTTGATTTTACAAATCCAGTCAAGGCGTTCTTCGGCGAAAAAGATTATCAACAACTCAAAGTGATTGAATCAATGGTCAGTCAAGAAAATCGCTGGGGCGACTTAGAGATTATCCCTGNTCCGACTGCACGAGGAGAATTTGGCATTGCATTAAGTAGCCGAAACGCATACCTGTCTCCTGAAGAACGCATGCAAGCACGCGCCATTGTTCAAGCACTTGAACTTGGCAGTGAAGAAGCAATGCTTACATGTTTATCAGATGCAGGTCTTGCTGTAGATTATGCTGTCATTCGTGATGCAGAAACGCTACTCGCCCCAACATCAAATCCTAGGCGCGCGCTCATTGCCGCCCGAGCTGGTTCAACACGCCTCATCGATAATGGAGCGCTTCTATGAGTGACGTTCTATTATTCGGCGGCACATTTGATCCTCCAACCCTTGGGCATGTTGAAGTTGCAAAGCGTTCGATGGAAGCAGTAGCAACAAACGGCGTTGTCTTTCTTCCTGCATATCAATCACCCCTAAAAAGCAGTACACATACGAGTCCTGAACATCGACTCAATATGCTCAATTTCGCACTCAAAGATAACTCTTGGGCGAGCATCTCAACGATTGAACTTGAACGTGGCGGCACGAGTTACACCATCGACACAGTCGAGTCGCTCATGAATGACGGCATGCGGGTTCGGCTTCTGATCGGCGCTGACCAATGGACGCAATTTGACAAGTGGCATCGTTATGAAGAACTCCTTACACTTGCAAACCCCATTGTCATTCCAAGAGATGACATCNATGTTCCCGCTGAAAGAGTGTTGAATATAGAGCAAGTGTACTGTTCTTCAACTGAAGCAAGGGAAGCCATTCAAACGGGCAAGGACACGGCGAGCATGCTACTTCCTTCCGTTGCTGCATACATCACTGAACACGGGTTGTACGCTTAATGCTCACTGAGGTCAAAAATGTTTTTAACCTGTTTCCATTTGCTTTCTTCGCCATCTTGAACACATTGAAATCGCTCCANCAGTGATTCCCACTCTTTGACTCTTGGGTTCTCTGAGTCGCTTTTAGCTTTCGATTCAAATGAGAATTGCTCGTTGACATCAATCACGGCATTCGTTGTAACTGCGTTTCGCCTGCTCGGGTGCATACGCCTTTCGTTGACCAATATTTGGAAGACAACTATCCCGAGAGCAAAGCAGAGATGTTTGAACAACTTTCAAAGACNCAACCCATTGGAANAATGGGGACGCCCGATGAAATAGCATCACTCGTTGGCTATCTTTGTTCAGATGAAGCATCCTTTGTGACAGGGTGCAATTTTCCAATCGATGGCGGGTTCGTGACACTGAATAATTAGCGTTAACAAGCCGTTAACACGCCTCAAGCACGCACGCCTTCACGCTCAAAAGCAATCTTCCATACAATACGTCATCTATGGCGTCTCCCATTCAAAACATTGGCTTTGTCAGTCTTGGCTGCCCTAAGAATCTTGTCGACAGTGAGCAAATGCTTGCGACGTTGATGGACGCTGGTTTTGACATTGTGCCTGACCATGATGATGCTGATGCCATCATCATCAACACTTGCGGATTCCTTGAGGCCTCTAAGGAAGAATCGGTCGAAGTGATCAATGAAGCTGTCGCCATGAAGGAACATGGCAAGGTTAAGCGAGTCGTTGCTGCTGGNTGCCTCGTCCAACGCCACCGCGCAAAAATGCTCGACTGGTGTCCTGGAATCGACGCGATGATTGGCGTCTTTGANCGCGACCACATCGTTGACGCGATGGAAGATGCTCCTGAAAAAGAGACCAGACCAAACTGGATTGCAGCAAATGCATTGCTCGCAGCGAGAGCACGAGGTATCGAGCAGCCTGTGGGCTACTTTGAAGATGACTCGAACCGAGTCCAACTGACACCACGCCACTGGGCATACCTCCGCATCAGCGAAGGGTGTAACCAAAATTGTTCATTCTGTACGATCCCATCGATCCGCGGGAAAATGCGTTCAAAACCAGTTGAACACATCGTCCAAGAAGCAAAGCAACTGCTTGCCTCAGGCGTGTTTGAACTCAACCTCATTGGTCAAGACACAACGAGTTTTGGATATGACATTGATTANCCAGAAGGTCTCGTTGGACTGCTCACGGAACTCAACGATGCCGTCAAGGAAGCGGGTGGAGGTTGGATTCGATTGATGTACGCTTATCCAACGTACTTCACAGATGAAATGATTGAATCGATGGCACGCTTGCCGCATGTCGTTCCATACATCGATATTCCACTGCAACATGCAACAGACTCCATGCTTGATGCCATGCGGAGGAATGTCCGAGCAGACGCTCAATCNACATTGCTTAANAAACTTCGCNCGATGATTCCAGATGTTGCAATTCGAACAACCTTTATCACTGGGTTCCCCGGTGAAACCGTAGAAGACCATGAAGCACTGAGGGCATACATCGAAGATCATCAGTTTGAAGCGATGGGCGTCTTTAAGTATTCCAAGGAAAAAGGCACTGTCGCTGGCACCCTTGAAGATGACGATGCGCTTCGCATTCCTGATGACATTAAGCAAGCACGNGAAGAAGAGCTCATGCTCACCCAACAGACAATTGCATTTGATAGAGCAGCCCAAGCAGCAGCAGATGGCGAAGAACATCAAGTGCTCATTGATGCCTTTATTGGGGAAACAGCAGAAGGTGAATTGATGCTTTACAAAGGACGAACGAAACAGCAAGCACCAGACATCGATGCGTGCACCATTGTCATGAGTGAAACTGAACTCAGCCCTGGGGCACTCATCAATTGCCGCATCACAGATAGTGATGGCTATGACATGATTGCTCGCCCAATTGAAGAGTTAGAACAAGTGATTTCCCTTCCTTTGCGGTAAACTGCTCAACCTGTGCCAATTCGAAACTTCTCCATCATTGCTCACATTGACCACGGCAAAAGTACCCTTGCCGATCGTTTGCTACAGAAAACGAAGGCGGTCACTGAACGCGAGTCGAAGGACCAACTCCTTGACTCCATGGATCTTGAGCGGGAACGCGGGATTACGATTAAAGCATCTGCTGTGACGGTTGAGCATGAGTATGAAGGCGAGACATATGAGTTGAACTTCATCGACACGCCAGGTCACGTTGACTTTACATACGAAGTATCAAGAGCCCTCACCGCATGTGAAGGCGCGCTCCTTGTTGTTGACTCAACGCAAGGCGTCGAAGCNCANACTGTTGCAAATGCATATCTCGCAATTGAAAATGACTTAGACCTTATTCCGGTCGTCAATAAAATNGATTTGCCATCTGCNGACCCAGAAAAGGTTGCCATGGAGATTGAACAGGTNCTTGGATTGNCTGCTGAAGATTGCATTTATTGTTCTGCAAAAACAGGCGAAGGGATCAATGAACTGCTCGACACGATTTGTGAAAAACTCCCAGAGCCNCGNCCAGCGGAAGTTCCGCAAACNAGAGCACTGATNTTTGACTCACANTATGACGACTACCGCGGTGTGATTGTCTACTTCAGNGTGTTTGATGGTTCGCTTTCAAAAGGCGACAAAATCAAGATGATGGGCACGAACCGAACATTCACCATCACTGAACTTGGACGGTATACGCCAATGCCAGTCCCAACTCAAACGATTGGCACTGCGCAAGTTGGCTATATGGTTGCCGCAATCAAAACACTTGAGGATGTTCGAATTGGTGACACAATCACAATTGACAGTGACCCTGCAACTGAGGCACTTGCGGGATACGAAGAACCAAAGCAAATGGTCTTCTGTGATTTTTATCCTGCATCAAGTGAAGAAGGCAGTAAAAAATCTGAGTTTGAAACACTAAGGGANGCAGTCGAAAAACTTCGNCTAAACGACTCAAGTTTCACNTTTGAAACACAACATTCTGAAGCACTTGGCTTTGGATTCCGTTGCGGTTTTTTAGGGCTTNTGCACATGGAAATTGTGCAGGAACGCCTTGAGCGCGAAGGTGGCGCTGAGATTGTTCAAACTGCACCGACAGTCAATTACAAGGTTGACTTGAATGATGGCACAACTGTGGATGTACACAACCCCGCAGANCTACCAGACCCATCACAAATCAAACACATCCGCGAACCAATCGTCAAAGTCGAAGTGATTTGTCCTGACGACTCAATTGGTGACTTGATGCGACTTTGTGAAACTCGCCGTGGCATATTCAAGGGGCAAAAGTTTNTCTCAGAAGGTCGGCAGATGCTTGACTACGAACTGCCACTNGCTGAAATCATTTATGACTTNTATGACAAACTAAANTCGATGACACGCGGTTATGGCACGATGGATTATGAAATCATCGACTATCGAGCAGACAAACTTGTCAAAGTTTCAATTCTCGTTAATGGCGCACCTGTCGAAGCACTGAGTTTGATTTGCCACCGCGAGAAAGCAGAAANACGAACTCGTTCAATACTCTTAAAACTCCGCAAGCAGATTGACCGCCATCAATTTGAAATCGCGTTGCAAGCAGCAATTGGTGGCAAAATTATCGCAAGAGAAACCGTGAAAAGTCTCCGAAAAAATGTCACCGCCAAATGTTATGGTGGCGACGTCACGCGAAAACGGAAACTGCTTGAAAAACAAAAGAAAGGTAAGCAGCGTATGAAGGCAATTGGCAATGTTCATATTCCTCAATCTGCATTCCTTACAATTTTAGAACAAGGTGACAACTAAATGAATCTCACGATGCAAACAGCCACAATCACNGCACTCCTACTTGCGGGNGCAGTCGTAACGACGCTTACTGGGAGCGATGAAACAGGTGTCATTGGNCCCGTAGACACAATCACGCTCGGTAGTGGTGATGATGCCATAAACATTACAAATCGCGAAAGTCGAATTGCTTTTGGTGAAGCTGAAACGAGCACCGTCTGGTCTATGGGCTTCATGGAAGTGGGAAAAGCACTCAGCCAAATGATGGAAGCGTCACACTTCGTAGACGCAAGAAATGAGTTGCAACAAAACTTAGAAGAACGCCTTCAAGAAGCACGCGATGTACTCGATACCATCATGGAAGAAGCGCAAGCATTGCCGGAGGACTCTGATGAACACCCTGCAATGCGGCAACGCTGGGACCAAGCGATGGGCGAGTTCCAACAACTCCAACAAATCGCAACGGAACAACAAGGCGCCCTGTTTGCGTCCCAAATGATTGAAGCGTACGAAGAAATCGTCACTGCTGTCGAAGTCGTTGCAGAGAACAAGAATGTTGACATGGTGCTTCGATTCATCGCGCCAGATGAACCAATNGAAACGACAAACCCCGATGTCGCCATCATGCAGATNCGATTGCGNACAGCACTCACATACCCAAAAGGGATTGACCTGACAGATGACGTGCTCACTGAACTTGGGCTTGACGCNCAGTAACGACCAACCCCGGAACTAAACCCCAGAACTAAACCCCAACTAAACGCACTGCGCCATCATGCTTGCGCCTTAGANTGACGCTCAACCGCATCGCTAAACACGCTTGCAGTTACTGCTTTGACTTCATCCATGCTTGNACANTGCTNGCCAAGCAATTGNGCCATCGATGTCACTTGCCTACCTGCAAGTCCGCAAGGCACGATGAGATTAAAGTGGTCCATATTCGGATTCACATTGAGTGCAAATCCGTGCATTGAAATCCACCTTGAAACNCGAACGCCCATNGCNCAGATTTTTGCGTTGTCAACCCAAACACCNGTNGCNCAATGNTCNCNNTCNCCNTGAATGNCAAACTNNCCAAGNACTTCAATGATGCANTCTTCAAGAAATCGCATGTAGCCGTGNAACCGCAAATGAAGTTCATTGAGGTCGCANATNGGATATCCGACAAGTTGACCAGGGCCGTGGTACGTNATGTCTCCACCTCGATCCGTTTGGCAAANNNCNACNCCNNCNTNANNNAGTTGCTCTTCTGTTGCAATGAGGTGGTCTTTCGCTGAAGGTCGTTTGCTTAGTGTCAGCACAGGCGGTTCATGTTCAACGAGGAGCAAGTTAAATGGCTGAGCATCATCGNTATGGCGTCGTTCAAGAACTTCACCATGGACTTCACGCTGCAATGCAAGCGCNGGNTCGTACGCAATTTTTCCAATATCTTGAATGTTCAGTGGACACGCCATGAGAATTCTTGAGATGATACTCGGGCGATGCCAGAGATTCATCCCACTGCGATTATAGATCCGGAAGTTTCCTTAGCAGACGACGTTACNGTCGGTCCNCACTGCGTTCTTTCAGGCGACATCACGATTGGCGCAGGAACGACGCTCATCGGGAATGTCTATCTNACNGGNAAACTTNANATGGGTGAATCCAATGTCGTGTATCCATTTACATCGATNGGTTTTGCTNCACAAGATGTGAACTTTCCAAGTGACATGTATGAACCTGGCATCGTCATTGGTCATCACAACACGTTTCGTGAAGGGGTGACCATTCATCGAGCAACGCAAGAACGCCCAACAACCATTGGTGATCATAATTTATTCATGACCACGAGTCATGCTGGGCACGATTGCCAAATTGGCAATCACAATACCATTGTGACTGACGTTTCACTCGGTGGNCATGTNCACATCGATGACCACATCATTATTGGTGGNGGAACAGTCGTTCACCAATTTGTGTCCATCGGCAAGGGCGCAATGGTNGCNGGNGGCATNTTTGTTACAGGTGATGTCGCGCCACANTTTATGGCAACCGGCTCAAACATNATTGGGTCAGTGAACCTCGTTGGCATGCGCCGTAAAGACATTGANCGAGCAGAAATNAAAGAACGTCAGGATGTATACAAACTCATTTATCGAAGTGGCAATTCGATTGCAAAAAGTGTCGAAGCNNTNCAAGCACTTGGTACGCCAATCAGTTTAGAGTACGTCGCGTTTATTGAACAATCAAGGAAGGGGCTTGTCGCTCCATTAACTGAAACACGGAAGTCTAAGAGAGGTGTGGCACAATAAATGAATGGATTCAAGTTTTGTGTGTTAGGTAGCGGTTCATCAGGNAATGCAAGCGTTNTTCGGAGTGGAAACAACTGGGTCATGATTGATTGCGGTTTTTCATTAAAGCANACAAAAGAACGGTTAAAGCGAGCGGGCTTAGTCCTTGCNGATATTCAAGACATTCTGCTGACACATGTCGACCGNGACCACTTTAATCCAGTGTGGTGCAGAACAATTCAACTGCATGGCATGAAGGTGCACATGCACCGGCTCCATGTCCCAAGAGCGATGTCGCTTGGGCTTCATGCTGACAACATTGTCGCATTCGANGNNNCCTTTCAACTGCATGGCTCAACTGTTGAACCGATTCATGTCGCCCACGATGAGTTAGGCACATTTAGTTTTGTGTTTGACTCAGGCAAGGAGCGCTTCGGATTTGCAACAGACTTGGGTCATGTTCCAGAACACCTTCTGAGTTCATTTTCCAATCTCGATTTTGTTGCGTTTGAATCAAACTATGACCCCTTCATGCAGGAAACAAGTGGCAGACCGCAGTTCCTCAAGGAACGGATTATGGGCGGCGGTGGGCACCTTTCAAACGCNCAGTCACTCTGTGCCATNCAAACAATTGCGAATCAATCTAATCTCTCACACATCGTTTTGCTNCACTTATCACAGCAGTGCAATGCTCCNAGGCACATTTTTGAGTTGTACGACGAGCATGCNACAGNNTTNAGACCACTGGTGACGATTTCACATCAAGATCACCCAACGCCCATGCTTCGTTCGGGGGAATCCGTCAACATGGTTCAAGAAGTCCTTTTCTAACCATTTTGTAAATCACGACTTATGTGCGGCTAAGCCCGTCANTGAATTGAAAAAATAAATCGGCAAAACCGCCTTAACGAGCCGATATGAGGGACTATGGGAACCTCTGCTATCAGTACGCGCCGTGGGCGGTCAAATCGCCCTTCATCACTCACAACCGCCGATGTTTCATCACGAATCATCTGGATTTCAAGTGCAGCCTTCGCTCTTTTCCTTGCTGTTGCACTGCTTTCATTTAATGCTGCTGATCCCCCATCTCACATTGTTGCTGTTCATAACGACCCTGTTAGCAACCTGTGTGGCACTGTTGGTGCATGGATTGCTTTTTGGACGTACCACGTTCTTGGTTTTGGCGTCTGGGTGATGCTCTTTTCAATTGGCACATGGGTCACGCTCGTCTTTAGAGGTCGCGAAGTTGAACACCCTGCTGTTCGCGCACTTGGCGTGCTCATCATGGCATTAGCGGTCTCTTGTTTCCATGAACTCTTACTCCCGTCTGTTGGTTCACTTGCTGGTGCAAAAGCAGGACTCATTGCAAAAACAATCGTTTCACAATTAACGCTCCACTTTAGTTCGTTTGGGGCGTTCATCATCATCTTTGCAGCATTCTCAATTGGTTTAGTTGTCGCTGCTGAACGCATCGCATTTGCGATTCCGCACCTCATTGTTTCATTGTTCAAGGGTTCGCTCTCACTTCGACCAGGGAACATCAGAACACTTTCACTTGCGACACTCAAGCCAAAGCGAAGCACTGGGAGTGAGTACGAAGAAGAATCGTGGGAAGAAGAGTGGGAAGAGGAAGAGTACCCAGAAGATGAGTATGACGACGAATATGAAGATGAAGAGGACGAAATTGAAGAGGAAGAACGTCCAAAACTTTCACTCGCTGAATTGAAAAAGAAAATGGCTAAGTTGCCAGTTCGTGTTGCAAGTGGTGGTAAAGCAGCAAGCGATGAAGACATCCCAAGACCTGATAACTTTGAAGGATACATCTTCCCTTCATTAGAGTTGCTTGAAAATCCTGAGACGGGTTACGGTGACAAGATTGAAGACCTTGTCCGCGACCAAGCTGCTGACTTAGAAGAAACACTTCAGATGTATGGCATTGATGGTGAAGTGACTGGCATTGAAGCAGGACCTACCATTACGCTCTACTCCATCGAGCTTGCGCCAGGAACGAAAGTGTCAAGCATTAACACCGTAGCAAGTGATATCGCACGCTCGCTCGGCGCGCCAAACATACGCATCGTTCCAAACACTGCGGGCCGTAAAACTGTAGGCATCGAAGTTCCAAATCCAGAACGAGAAGTCGTTCGAATGAAGGAACTGATGAGTAGTAACAAGTCAGAACAAATGAAACTGCCAATGTTCCTTGGTAAAGATGCTGCTGGCGAACCGATGGTCGAAGACTTAACGAAGATGCCGCACATGCTTGTTGCTGGCACAACTGGCTCAGGCAAAAGTGTGTGTATCAATTCAATCATTGCAGGTTGGATGTACACAAAGAGACCAGACGAACTCAAACTGATTCTTGTTGACCCGAAGATGGTTGAACTCAGCCAATTCTCTGACATCCCCCACCTTGCATGCCCAGTCGTGACCGAGATGGGTCGCGCTGCTGCAATTTTAGAGTGGGCAGTTTCGAAAATGGAAGAACGTTACAAACTGTTCAAACAACTTGGCGTGAAGGACCTTCTTGGTTTTAACGAATTGACTGAAGATGAAATTTACAAGATTATGGATCCACAAACGGATTTAGAGAAAGCGAAGATTCCTACGAAGCTTCCTTACATTGTCTTCATTATTGACGAACTCGCTGACCTCATGATGACTGCCAAAGAAGTCGAACAATCCATCGTTCGCATTGCTCAAAAAGCACGAGCAGTTGGTATTCACCTCATTCTCGCAACACAACGCCCAGAAGCAAAAGTTGTCACAGGTCTTATTAAGTCAAACATGCCATGCCGCGTGGCGTTTAAAGTCAGTAGTGGTATGGACAGCCGAATTGTCCTGGATGCCAAAGGCGCTGAATTGCTCCTAGGCAATGGTGACATGATGTACATCGCACCGAGTTCAACCCAAGTCGCTCGGTCGCAAGGTTCATTTGTTTCGCCGAAAGAAATCCGAGCAATCGTGAAACACCTCAAGGAAGTCGCTGAGCCGAACTTTGAACGAACTCTTGTGCAAATCAAACCTTCGGGCAGTGCTTCGTCCATCGACGATGTTCAAGAACGAGACGACCTCTTCAATGAGTCCGTCCAAGTCGTTCTTGAGTCCAATCGTGGCTCTGTGTCACTCCTCCAGCGAAAATTCGGTATTGGCTATGGCCGCGCTTCCCGCATCATCGACCAAATGGAGATGGCAGGCATCGTTGGCGAACACAAAGGCTCAGTTGCTCGCGAAATTCTCATCAGCCTTGATGAGTGGGAGCAGATGGTCGAGATGGAAAACGATGACTACGATGAGTTTGACGAGTAGCTCACTCAAAAAACTAAGCCGTTAAACTTTGTGGGCCAATCCTGCCGATACTTTTTTTGTTTGCGGGACACCCAATCGTTGGGATTGCCAAAAGCTCATCCCTTCGGTTGAAGGAACTGCGACGACCGAGACTGTGCTCAGTGCAGGTCTCGGGCGGTGTGCCCTCTTAAAGTGAGAGGGATTCAGAGCTTGGCGGCGTCGAATGGGACGTGGCGGTTAAGCAAGGCAGCGTTTGTTAAGGAGGTGATCAGTGATCGAATTATGTGACTGTATTAGAGGGCTACACGGGACCTGAATCCGTAGACCCAGCGGGTTTGCACGGTGTGTAGCCCTACACAGGACTTTGCTCGGTGGTTACAAGCGTAACCACCGAGTTTTTTAATGCGCTCAGCCGTGCCGTCAATCGTTTTGCCGTGTATCCTTAGGGGATGAGTGAACAGATGACGCTTGAACAGGCAACGGCGAACATGCTTGAAACTGCTGAAGCAATTAAGCAGGGTGGCGGGCAGAGAGGGATTGAGAGACAACACAGGCATGGTCGAAAGACTGCACGGGAGCGTATTGATGCGCTTGTTGATAGTGGATCGACTCCATTTGAATGCGGTTTGTTTATCGCTCAGGGCATGTATAAGGAGTTTGGCGGAGCGCCTTCAGCCGGTGTCGTGACAACAATCGGGCAAGTTGGTGGGAAACTCTGCATGATTATTGCCAACGACGCAACCGTCAAAGCTGGCGCTTTCTTCCCAATGACGTGTAAGAAAATTATTCGAGCGCAATCCATTGCTGAAAATGCTCGATTACCACTGCTCTACCTTGTTGATTCCGCTGGCGTGTTTTTACCGCTTCAAGAAGATGTGTTTCCTGACACAGATGATTTCGGTCGTATCTTTAGAAACAACGCTGTATTCTCCGCAAAGGGCATTACGCAGATTGCCGCAATCATGGGGAACTGCGTCGCTGGTGGTGGGTACTTGCCTGTGCTTTGCGACACGCTCATGATGACTGAGGGAAGCGGTCTCTATCTTGCAGGCCCTGCCCTTGTGAAAGCAGCAATTGGTCAAGAAACTGAAAATGAAGAACTTGGCGGCGCAGCAATGCACGCTGAAATCTCAGGCACAATAGATTTCCATGAACCAGATGATGATGCATGCATTAAACGCCTCATTAGTCAAGTTCATGCAGATATGTCTGTACCCCCAGTGAGCGAACCTCCTTACCCGTCAGCAAACACAAGCAGAGATCCTGAAGATATCACATCGATTTTCAAAGGGAATCCCGGCGAACAATACGATATGAACGAACTGCTTTCATGCGTCGTTGATGAAGACAGTTACAACGAATATAAGGCAGACTATGGAAAGTCAATGGTGTGTGGATACGCAAGAATTGGCGGGTTCCCGTGTGGAATTGTTGCCAATCAACGGTGCATGACGCAAAAGAAAATGCCGGGCGGCAAAGCGGGGCCATCAACATCGGTCAACATGCCGGCTGTTATTTACACCGAAGCAGCAGATAAGGCCGCACGGTTCATTATGGACTGCAACATGAAGCGAATTCCACTGATCTTTGTCAACGATACGACTGGCTTTATGGTTGGCAGAGACAGCGAACAAGCTGGCATCATTCGCTCTGGGGCAAAAATGGTGAATGCCATGAGTAATTCGATTGTGCCTAAAATCAGTTTGATTATTGGTAGTTCGTATGGCGCTGGTCACTACGCAATGTGCGGTCGCGCGTTTGACCCCTTCCTGACCCTCGCTTGGCCAAACGCTAAATACGCTGTCATGGGTGGCGCTTCAGCAGCCCATACACTTTTACAAATTGACCTCGCCGCGAAGAAACGACGCGGTGAAGAAGTTGATGAAGAAGAACGCAAAGAACTCCTTGCAGCAATCACTGCAAGTTACAACGAACAACAAGATATTTTCTATGGTGCTGCGAGGGGCTGGGTTGACCGCATGATTAACCCTAGTGAAACTCGCAAGGAATTGATCCAAGCGCTCACAATTGCTTCGACGTTTGACATTCAAGGCGATTTTAAGACCGGCGTCTTGCAAACATGAGCAAGACTGTCCTCATTACTGGGGCGAGTAGCGGGATCGGCGAAGCGACTGCAAGAGCGTGTGTTCGTGCTGGAATGAATGTTGTGCTCACTGCACGAAGACGCAAACAACTTGAAGCACTCCAAGAAGAACTCGGCGGTACGTGCAAAATCATTGTTGGTGATGTCACCGATGACGGCTTTAATGAAAAACTTTTGCGGGCATCCGGAAACATTGATGCTGTTTTCATCAACGCTGGTCATGGCATTGACCAAGACACGCTTGATATGAACATGAATGACGTGCGATCGCTCTTTGAACTGAATGTGTTTGCCGCAGTTGAACTTGCGTCCTTGTGTGCAAAGCAGTTTAAAGAGAATGGTTCAGGACACATCATTTTGTGCGCGAGTTGTTTGTCTAAGTTCGCAACGCCGAGCCACGGTGCATACTGCGCAAGCAAGTCAGCAATTGAAGCATTTGCAAAATCAATGCGGATGGAGTTGAAGCCCTCGAACATCCATGTGTCCACACTTCACCCAATTGGAACGCGTACTGAATTTTTCAACTCAAGCGAATCAAGGAGTGGCACTGAGCAATCTTCCTTCGAAGAGCGTGCTCCTTCGTGGCTGATGCAATCGCCCGATCGCGTCGCAAACGCTGTTGTGAAATGCCTCAGGAAACCAAAACCTGAGATTTGGACGAGTGTGTTCATGCGAACAACAAGCACCCTCTTTGCTGCGTTTCCGCGCGTTGCTCAATTTTTCGCATCGCGTTTTAGCTAACAACCCCTTTAGGGGGCTAAGATCAATTGGCTTTTTATTTAACTTGATTTAACCCCCTTTTTAAGTATGGTAGTGAGACAGATGCACTTCATTCACACAATCCAAGGGCTCGCTGTTTGCTTGACGTTGACGCAATACACTCATGCTAAAGATGAAAGCATGAGCGCAATTGCGCACGCGCTTAGAACTGACGCGAGACTTGTTTGTATTGGTGACTCATTGAGCACGACTTTTTACAATCGTATAGGCACTGCAAGCCTCATGGCTTGGCCTATTGAACGCGTAACAGCAATTGGTGGCGGCGCTGGACTAGGGTCACCCATTGTTTCGTGTTATGGGCACTGCTCTCCAGTAGCAAGAGTACTTGCATCAGATCAACTCGGTTACACCGTTGAACGACAGACGAGTAAGCAACAATTTTTTACACTCCCAGTGAGAGGCTTGAAAGAAATCTACGGCGATGACAGTTTCACTGCTGGCTCTAATGGCAAGTTGTTTGAATTCAACTTAAATGTTGATGCGCTACAAACAAGCGTTAGCGGTCCATTTCTAAACACTGATGACGAAATGAAGTTTCGGTATCTTTACCGCGCTCCAAGTCACAGTGACCTGCACATCAACAATTTATCATTACGAGACAATGGCTCACATGTGATGACGTTTAGCCCTGAACAATTTGCACGAAAGTTGTGGCACTATGGTGATGAACCCGATGGACTCGGTCGCTCGGCAGTGCCAAAACAAATCAATGCATGTGCAAGTGACATACCCGCAAACAATCATTTACACGCCACCGCAAGAGTCGTTGTTGCAGAGTACACACCCATTCAACACACCAATCGTTATGTTCAAGTTGCGGGCGGCATTTACTACAAAACGGATGAAGCAAGTTCGCCCAAAGAGGGTCTGTACTTCTCTTCACTTTCGGATGACAGTTGGAGCTACTCCGGATTTTGCAGCGACACCGAAGGACAAGACACACATGATAAACAGTTTAGTCTTGAACAGTTTACGCATTGGCTAGATGTCACTACACTCAGACGCGAACAACCCGTCGTGTTCCTGTGGCAGTTTGGCATCGAATCAATCCCGCAAAGTGTTGTGCGAGCTCGATATGAACTCATGATAGAACAAGCCGATGCAGGTGCAAAAGCCATCGGCATTGAGCAAACATTCCATTTACTCATCACACCATATATGATGAAAGTAGGCAATTCCGCAGGAAAAGAAGCGCATCAATATCTCCAAGAACACCAAACGGTGTGTGAAGAAATTGCGCAGGAACAAAGTCATGTGGGCGCAATCTCGATCTATGAAGCAACGGAAGGCGTCTTGTTCATTGGCACCAACTCAGCCAATGACTGGTTGCTTGAGCGTGGATTCAACGCCTTTGATTGTGGCAGTGAAACGATTGCACTTTGTGATGCGCACTTTGGCAACTTTCTTGATGGCGCAATCATTCATCCGGCTCATGCAGATGGCGCGAAATTTTTTGCTGCAATCATTGGTAATGAGATTCGTAGAAAAGCATGTCACGCTGACCTCGTCCCTGATGGCACCATAGGCATCACTGATGTCCTTGAAGCCATCAGCAGTTGGGGCACTCCTGAAGGCGATGTCACAGGTGATGGAGAGACGAACGTCTCTGACATCTTGGAAATGATTAACACCTGGGGTGACTGTTGGCCAGTTCAGGCACCTTTTAACGGTCAATTCGAATAGGGCTGAATATCGATTGACCACTCTTTGGGATCTGGGGTAGCAATGTCTAACTGGGCTTTTTGCGATTCAGTCAACTCAGTGAGACTGACGTTCGCCAGTCTGCTCTGGCGAAGTGTTCCATCAGTTTCGAGCGTTTGTACGCCAACAGGAAACCACGTCGAAGGGTCATAAAACAGGTCGATTGTTGTCCACTCACTGCTGTTCTTCGGCGTTAATTGAATCCCGACAACTCCGTCATCGAGTTTTGACAATAGACCTTCAGTTGGTTTTTTGATTGACTTCACATCAAACTCTTTCAACACCGACTCTTTCGTTTGCTCAATAGGCAGTGGCACTGGACCGTTACCAAGTGCAAATGGGTCGAGTGTTTTTGCGCTCTCTGGAGAAACGAGTTCGCGTTTAATGAACTGCTTTTGTTCAGGGTCGATTTCAACAAACCACCGACCTGAGAAAACATACCGCTTATCTCGCGTTTCTTTTCTCCGCCCAATGATGAGCGTGTCAAAAGCAATTGCTGCATCTTTTTGCCCAACACACGCACGGTAGACAAGCGTCCCCGTTCGGATTTCGCGCCGCTCAAGGATTGGGTCAATCTTGACATAGGTGATGTCAGCGGAAGCAGCAGTCACACTGACTTGCTCAACATGCTCAAGGACTTGGTTTGGCGTCAATGCTTCCGTTTGCACTGAACACAAAAGACAGACTGCAAAGCAAACGTTCAGCATGCCTTCGCGCCCTCAACGAGTCCAATAAGTTCTTGCCGTGCTTTTTGAAGGCAATCATCGCCTTGTGTCAGTGTAAGTATGCGAGACGCCCTCACCTTCATCTTAGATTTCATGTGGTCACTGTCAGCGTCGACAAAATTATCATAGACATCTGCGAGTTTGATGAGGCGCCCTTCCCACGGACCATCCGCTAATTGTTTGTCATATGCAACTTCGCGAATCGTTTCTTCAAGTCGCATGTCTTTCGTCATGACCGCAACTAAATCGGCCACTCGCCTTCCAAATGATTCACAAAGATCGTCGTAGTCAACATCGCAATCTTCGATGACATCGTGTAGCAGCGCTGCTGCAAGCACTTCTTCATCAGTATTGCCAAAACGAAGCGAAACTGTCATTGCAACTCTAAAAGGATGTGCAACATACGGCGTGCCATCATTGCGGGTTTGGTGTTTGTGTGCGTTCGCTGCGAAACTTGCTGCTTGTTGCCAAAGTGTGCTCATGATGCTTGTCCTGAGGAGAGCAACGCAACAGCGTGTACATCGATTGCATCAACTGCTTGGCAACCCTCTGTTGTTTTGCCTTGAATGTGAATTGGCGCGTCAAGCATGGCGGACACAGATGCGGTGACTTCATCTCGCACACTCGCAATCTTCGGTTCATCACAGATCACCGTCACACTTACATTCACGATGGAATAGCCGAGCGCTTTACTTCGCTCTAATGCGTGAGCCAAAAACGCAGAAGATGCTTTGTCTTTGTTTGCCTCATCAGTGTTTGGGAAATGCGTGCCTATGTCTCCATCCCCAATTGAACTGTAAATCGCATCCGTCACTGCATGGAGCAAGACATCACCGTCGCTATGAGCGACTGTCTGTTTTCCGCACGCAATCAGCACTCCACCGAGTACAACGCCATCACCCGGTTCAAGCCTGTGCCGATCAAAACCATGTCCTATTCGATAATTCATCAGATTGGCATTGTACCCCCCAAGCGGTAAATGCCGATGTAAGATGACAATGATGCGTCAATTTCACATAGGTCTAATGTCACTTTTGCTTGCTTCTGGGTGCCAAATGTATGTTCCAGGCGGAAATCCGTTTACTGATGGACCAGACAGCGCCACAACGTGGGAATCAACAACAGAAGTCCCCAAAACGGTCACCCTCATCGATACACGAAGCGGCGAGCACCTCTTTGTGATGGAGATTCCTGTTGGGCAGAAACTCGTCATCGATTTTGTGACTGATGGTGGCGACAATGCCGTCATCACCCCTGACCTCATGATGTGGGAAGTATTCCCATCAAGTGTAAAGTATGGACCGCTTTCCAATGCACTCACAGTCCCAGACAGATGGTCACGAAAAATCATCGTCGATTTAAGAGACTCAGGTGAGTATGCTCAACCAGCGACCGACCGACCGCTTTCCGTCGATGACATCAATGACCAACCTGATTGGTGGTCTTCTGAAGGTGGAGCGTTGACCGGTTCAGACCCCATCGACGGCTACGACCCGTAACCCCTACCGGAAGTCCCCCGAAAGTCCGAAACTCCCCCTAGAAATCTCCTCCGGAAGCCCTTTTTCCTAATCACGAGCCCCTATGGGCTTTGCATCTTTGGGGGTGCTACAATATGGGTATGTCGACGACACATACAACAGATGCAGATGCTGTATCCCTCTCCGGATACATCATTGACCCGCTTTATAACCCCAAAGATGGAAACATTGACCCAGAGATCGGTCTTCCGGGCCAGTTTCCATACACACGCGGTGTCCATGAAACCATGTATCGTTCTCGATTATGGACCATGCGTCAGTTTGCTGGATTTGGCTCTGCTGAAGATACCAATGCGCGATTTAAGTACTTGCTAGAGAACGCAAAAGGGACAAAGACCAATACAGGACTTTCAACTGCATTCGATTTACCAACCTTGATGGGACGAGATAGTAACGAGCCATTGTCAGCAGGTGAAGTCGGCCGGTGCGGTGTTGCCATCGACACCATTGATGACATGCACCGTTTATACGCCGATATTCCAGTTGGTGAAGTCACGGTCAGCCAAACGATTAATGGTCCTGCTTGCGTCATTTGGGCGATGTACCTCGCGATGGCAAAGGAACGTGGCATCGATTGGAACGCACTTGGTGGCACATTACAGAATGACATTCTCAAAGAGTTCCACTCACAAAACGAGTTCATCTATCCGCCTGAGGCATCCGTGAAACTCGTCGTCGACACGATTGAATTCGCAACACAATATACGAAACGATGGAACAGTGTTTCCATATCTGGATATCACATTCGTGAGGCCGGCTCAACAGCAACTCAAGAACTTGCGTTCACGCTCCGAGATGGCATGGAATATGTTGAAGCGTGCATGAAACGCGGGCTTGATGTCGATGCGTTTGCGCCACGGCTTTCATTCTTCTTCAATTCGCATAACGAGTTCTTCGAAGAAATTTGCAAATTGCGTGCTGCTCGCAGAATTTGGGCAACAGCAATGAAGGAACGGTATGGCGCTAAGAACGATCGTTCCCTACTCATGCGTACGCACGTTCAAACTGCGGGCTGCTCGCTCACTGAACAACAACCGCTGAATAACATTGTTCGCGTCGCGTACCAAGCAATGGCTGGTGTGCTTGGTGGTTGCCAAAGTTTGCACACTGATTC
>PBEX01000016.1 GCA_002718515.1 Phycisphaerae bacterium | reverse complement strand
GCCTCGATTAAGAAGCAATTGACACAGGTGTGAACCAAGAAATCCAGCACCGCCAGTAACAAGTGAACGTGTTGCCATAGTGCGTAGGATAGCGTGTTACAGTACAACCATGCGTATCATGGTTGGCACAATGACTGGAACAAGCATGGACGGCGTTGACGCTGTTGCCGTTTCAATTGAGGGACGCGGGCTAGACATGACTGCGACTTTCATGGACATCGCTTCGATTCCATTTGATGGCATTCGCGATGACCTTCGAGAGTTGAGTAAGAGCGAAGTGTTGCACTCAGATGAACTCGCACTTGGTGTTGGCGAGCGAACAAGGGATGCCATCAAAGCCCTCAATGTCAAAAACATCGACCTCATTGCGCTCCACGGGCAAACGATTTATCACAAGCCCCCCAAAACGGTTCAACTCATCGATCCCACACCAGTGATTGACACCTTCGATTGCACCGTGTTGAATCAGCCAAGACAGATGGACGTAGCACTCGGCGGAGAAGGCGCGCCGATTACGCCGCTTGCAGATTGGATCATGTTCCGCGAAGAGAACCGCAGTGTCGCTATTGTCAATCTTGGCGGGTTCTGCAATGTCACTGTTTTGCCTGCTGATAGAGACGTCAATGGAATTCGGGGGTTTGACGTTTGCTGTTGCAATCTTCTGCTTGACGCAATTGCAAGAGAGCGATTTGGCGAACCATTTGACAAAGATGGCGAACTTGCGAGCAAGGGCAAGGTGGATGAAGGTGTCTATGGCGAACTGACTGCGTTACTGTCTTCGCAGCACCACGACAAACAATCGCTTGGGCACCTAGACGACATCGGCAGGCATCTCTCTACGTGGAAAGATGTACCAAGTGAAGTTCTCGCGGCAACCGCGTGCGCTGCAATTGGCGATTGCATTTCAACTTCCGTTGGTGATGCAGATTGTGTGTATCTTGCAGGCGGTGGGTGCCACAACAAGACGCTTGCATCGCACATCCGAGGTGATGGCACAGTTGCTGAACTCGGCGTGCCGGTGCAAGCACGCGAGGGCATGGCAATGGCAATCCTTGGCGCACTGCATCAGGACGGCGTATCCATCACGCTTTCCCAAGTGACTGGAAGAAGCGAGTCAACGAAGCCCGTTGGATTTGCTCAGGAAAGTCCGTAAAGCGGTTTTAGTTTGCTTTCAAGATGCCGCATCAGCGGGTCGGCTGATAATGGAGCGCCCGTTACATGTTCACACAATTCCGCAGCACGGTATGTTCTTCCAAGTGCGTGAATGTTTGTGTTGAGCCATGTTTTCAGCGTTCCAAACTCACCTTGGGCAAACTCTTCATAGAGCGATGGATGGTCTGCAAGTGCTTTTTCAAAGAATTGAGCACAGTACAAGTTACCAAGCGTGTATGTGGGGAAGTACCCAAGTGAAGTCATTGACCAATGGATGTCTTGCAAACAGCCCTTAGTATCGTTTGGAACATCAATACCAAGATATTCTTTGTACCGCTGATTCCATGCATCAGGCAAATCAGCCACAGCAAGATCGCCGTTCATCAGCATTCGTTCAAGTTCAAAGCGAATCATGATGTGCATGTTGTACGTCGCTTCATCGGCTTCAACGCGAATGAAATCTGGCTTCACAATGTTAGCACCACCATAGACATCTTCAAATGAAAGTGACGCTGTTGCGTTTCCAAAGAATTGTTCCATTTGTGGATAGCACCACCGCCAGAATGCTTCACTTCGACCAACTTGGTTTTCCCACATGCGGCTTTGTGATTCGTGAATGCCAAGAGATACGGAGTGACCCATTGGCGTTCCGACATGTTCAAACAGTAGTCCTTGTTCGTAAATACCATGACCTGCTTCGTGCATCGTCGAACCGATCGCGTCGTTGACGTTGTCTTCGTGGAATCGAGTTGTTAATCGAACGTCATTACAATGTGTCCCACTACAGAATGGATGCGTTGACTCATCAAGTCGCCCAGCATCAAAATCAAATCCGATTTGCTGTGCAATGTTCCTGACGAACGCTTTCTGTTGTTCAATTGGAAGCGCAATCTCGTTGAACGCATTGCTTGGTTTAGTTGAACTGCCCATGAGTGCATCAAGGAGTGTTTGCAATCGCTCTCTCAGTGGTGTAAAGACCTCGCTCACTTGCGCAGCGGTACAACCGGGTTCGTAATCTTCAGCAAGAGCGTCCCATGGCTCGCCACCTTCTGCCCAGCCATAACATTCTGCTTTCTTTTGAAGGAGCGCAACAATCTTTTCGAGCCACGGCTGGAATTTTTTGAAGTCATTTTCTTTTCTTGCTTCAGCCCAAGCGCTTTGCCCGCGGCTTGCGAGCATTGCTTCTTCTTCAACAAGTGATGTCGGCAACTTCGTCGCTCTGTCATACGCGTGGCGAAGTTCGCGAACATTAACTGCTTCTGCACTGAGTGGATTTGCGATGAGATTCTCATCTTCTTCACACGCTTGCAACAATTCCTCGCCCTGAGTACTTGTTTTCATTTCGTGATAGAGGCGTGAAGCCACTGCAATCTGATCTGCACGGTACTCGATGCCTTTCGGAGGCATTTTGACTTCTTGGTCCCAGTGCAGAATTGCAATCGTAGTCCCGAGTGCTGTGACATCTTTTGAGTGCTTGATAAGTTGGTCATATGCTGAAGCTGTTGCTGTCGTCATTCTGTTCTCCTATTTGGGATATCCATCATAACGACAGCGAACCGCCTGTGGCGGTTCCCTGAACATACCTTACTAATAATTTCGCTTAGAGCGATTCAAGATACTTTACGATGAGTTCGCCTTCAGCATCTGTTCGCGATTTTGCGTGGTCTAACGCATTCAAGCCTGCTTTGTCCTTAGCAGTGACATCAGCACCACTTTCAACAAGCAACTTGACTTTTGCAAGCGTGACATTGTTACTGCCTGCTGCAATCATCACTGCAGTTTGCCCACCATTATCAATGGCTGTCAATGAGGCATCTGCACCGAGCAGTTGCTTAACACCAGCAAGCGTACCTGTGCGAACTGCATGCATCAGTGGCGTTCGACCCTCTGCATTGTCGCGGACGCTCACATCTGCGCCCTCTTTCAACAGAATTGGGATTGAGTTTGCATCGCCAAATCCTGATGCCCAAAGCAGAGGCGTGTAACCGAGCACTGCATCGCGAACATTCACATCAGCACCATTTTCAATAAGAAGTGCAACGCCATCTGCATTGCCAAACCCAGACGCCCACGAGATTGGAGCATTACCAAGCGTGTCGCGAGATTGAATGTCTGCACCTGCGTCAAGCAATACCTGAATTGCTTCGTTGTTTTTACTGCGTGCCGCATACATGAGTGGCGTTCGGTTCACGCGGTCTACGCGTTCAACATCTTCGCCCATGTCAAGTAAGCCAATGATTGTGTCGGCATCGCCTTCTTCAGCAGCAACACTTAACAGTGACACGCCGCCTTTATCAACTGCGTTGTACTTTCCTTTGCCTTCTTCGATGTACTTGAGCACTTTCTCGCCTTGACCTGCTTTGATGTGCCGTGCAAGTTGATCGCCAGTGAGCGGTTTCGATGGGTCTTTGGTTATCAAATCGCCGCTTGCTCTTCTTTCTCTAATGAGATCATTTAATCTTGCACGTTGCTCTGGATTCAATCTCACATTCGTTGTGATTTCTTTACAGAGCGGGTGGTCGAGTCGAATTGTCATCTTTGTTGACATGACGTTGTTCCACCATTCATCCCAATCAATCTCGATGGTTTGTTCTGGTGCTGCTTCTTCAGATAACCCAGTTGATGCTGAAGGCACCATGTTCGTCACTTTAAATGGCTGACCATCAATTGATGTAAGCGTAAGTTTCGTTGTTTGCGAATCGCCAATTGTCACAGGGTCTCTATCGATTGTGACATACGCAATTGTTTTCACTTTGACTGGAACACGCAGTGAAGGGTATCCCTCGATGTTAAATGTCACTGTTTTTGAAATCGTTCTCGCTCGACCCTTACCCGCCATTTCAACTTCAACGTCGAGTGATTCGCCAGGTTGAATGATTGAGTTTGGCTTGAAGTCTGATGTCGTGCAACCGCAACTTGCTTTGGATTGAAGAATCTTGACAGGAGCATCACTTGTGTTTGTTAGCGTGACGATGCCAGTCGCTTTTTCACTTGTTGAAATCTCGCCCAAGTCGAGCGAAGTTGGGGATGCGACAATGACTTGGTTTGCATCGACGTCTTGTGCTGGTTGCGCACTTGGTGCTTTACCAATAGAAGGTTTTGGTCCACCAACTGTTGTAGGCGCTTTTGTTCCGCTCAATCCAGACGGACTCTGTTTGTCTTGTCCGTAGGATTCAACTGTGATAAATCCAATAAGTGAGAGGGTCAAAACTGAAGTTGCAATTCGTTTCATGTTCATTTCTATTCTTCCATTTCCTTAGGAATTGATAACTCTATATATTGAGCGTAATTGCGTATTGTAAGAACACTGCCATAAAGGGCAAGTGTGAACACAATACAACGGGATTCTGAGTAAACTATTGCTGTTTCGGCTAAGAAACCCAAACTATTCAGCATATTCAATAGAAAACGATTAGAGGACCCATATATGTCATTCTCGGACCTTCCAGAACATCTTCAGATGCCTGCACTGCGTGGGTTGCAGCCCATCCCGATTAAAAAGGGCGACACCCCGCTCGTCTTGCTTAGAGATGTTTTTGCGTTATCTGAAGAAACAGTGGCAATTCCACCCCAGATTTTTGCTTTGGTCCAGCAGATTGACGGTTCGAAAACCGCTGAAGAGATTGCTAAGGCAACCAATGCGCCAACTGAGCAGTTTATTGAACTCCTTCAAAAACTAGACTCCGTAGGATTGCTTTGGGGACCGACTTCTAAGCAACTTGAAGAAGAAAAACTCTCTGATTTAAAGAGTATTGGGTACTTCCCCGCAAAAGCGAGCGCAACGCTCGGTGAAGATGGTGACGCATGCAAAGCCGCGATTCAGAAGTGGTTTGAGGAAACGGAAGATCCTGAGATTGAAGAAACGATTACTGGAATCGTTGCGCCTCACCTTGATTACAACAGGGGTTGGCCAAACTACGCAAGCGCTTACTATGCGTGGCAAAATGCAGAAGCACCAGACCGAATCGTTATTCTTGGAACGAATCACTTTGGCAATGGTGATGGCGTTGTGCTGAGCACGCTTGGTTTTGACACGCCAATCGGGACGGCGAACATCGACCAGAAAGTTGTTCAGTCACTTGAATCAAAACTCGGCAGTGGCGTAAGCGTCGATGTTCTAGACCACAGCGCTGAACACTCCATCGAACTTCATTTGCCATGGATTCAATATTGTTTTGGTGACGTACCAATTGTTGCAGCCCTTATTCCATCACCTCTCATCGAGATGATTGAGGACGATGGAGAGCGCACAACAACTGATGAGTTTATCCGTGCACTTGGCGATACGCTTTCGGAGGTTGGTGGGACAACCTACTTCGTTTCATCAGCAGATTTAAGTCATGTTGGTCCGCAATTTGGCGAACCAAGACCGGTCGATGACCAGCGAAAGTTCGACGTCGAAAGGCACGACCGCGAGATGATGGCGAAGTTCATGGAAAATGACGCCGATCAGTTTATCGAAGCGATGAAATGGAACAATAATGCAACGAGATGGTGCAGCATTGGAAACATGTCTGCGGTGTTAAAACTTGCCAATCCAAGCGAGATTGAACTCATCGATTACAGACAAGCGTGTGACGACAGAGGCGCTGTCCTCGTTTCAAGTTGCGCGATGATGCTTTCTTGATTTTTTAAGAATTAGGGGAACCTTCTTTAGGGTTCCAACGAATAAAGGGATGTGCCGAAAGGCACGACTATCCTACCCCCCACACAGGAGCCCGTCTGTTTTTGACAACGGGTTCTCTTTTTTTTGGGCACACCTACACAAACCACCAATTGAAGCCACAATAGCATGCATGATTGCAGTTGTTCAGCGTATTTCAAAAGCGAGTGTCACAGTCGAAGCCGAAGGGTATGTCCGCTCGATTGAGCAAGGACTCTGCGTTTTGCTCGGTGCCGAAGAAGGTGACGGGGCTTCTGAAGCCGAGTGGATTGCCGGGAAGATTGCGAAACTCCGCATCTTTAATGATGACGAGGACAAAATGAACTTGTCGGTTCTAGATGTGGGTGGCAGTATTCTTCTCATCAGCCAGTTTACGCTCGCTGGGAACTGCGGGAAGGGAAACCGCCCAAGTTTTGTCACTGCGGCGCAACCAGAGGTCGCTGAACCCCTTGTTGAAGTTGTGAGGGAACAATTAGTGACCGAACACAACATCGAAACAAAGTGCGGCATTTTCGGTGCGAAAATGGATGTCGAGATTCACAACGATGGGCCCGTGACGCTTATAGTAGAACGAAGACCACATGACTGATAAACAAGCATTTTTAAAAGCGACTTCTAAGCTCTTTGGCGTTGACTTTATTCCAAAAATGCCTGAACAAACATCAACTGAAAGTAATGAAAGTGACACACTGACGCTCGATGCCATTGAAAAGCAACATGCGTCGCACTGCGAGCATTGCACGAATGCAAGAGGGTACACCAACATCGTCTTTGGCTGTGGAAATCCAAACCCAGACATCATGTTTGTGGGCGAAGCGCCTGGTGAAGAAGAAGACAAACAAGGCATTCCGTTTGTCGACGCAGCCGGTCAGAAACTCAACGAAATCATTACCGCAATGAAAATGAACAGAGACGATGTCTACATTGCGAACGTCATCAAGGTGAGACCAGAAAATAATCGAACACCTCGCGAGGATGAAATTGAATTGTGCTCGCCGTATTTAGAGCAACAAATCGAATGCATCCAGCCCAAAGTCATTGTCGCCCTCGGTTCCTCTGCATCAAAACATCTACTTAAGACCTCGGTCGGCATTACGCGCCTTCGCGGCAACTGGGGATGGTTCAATTCAATTCCCGTGATGCCGACATACCACCCCGCATACTTGCTTCGGAATTACACGACTGAAACGAGAAAAGAGGTCTGGAGCGACATTCAGCAGGTGCTGAAAAAAGTGCAGACGCTGCGTTAAAATTCACAAGTTAAGAAATACCAACAACTAATGAGCAGCCCCTTTTTCTTTGTTAAAATGGAGATTTTTAGGGTTGATTTAAAAATAAAATCGGCAACAATATACACCTGTGTAGCGGTGGGCATGTCCCCTGTTTAGCCTTAAATGGCGACTTTTGTTTGGCTTTTAGTGAGAATTCACCCTTAAAGGGATTAATAATGCAGATTCCAGAAAAAATCGTAGATCAACAGATCTACAGCATGGCATTGTTCCGTTCTGCCCTTCACCCGGAGTTTTTCGAGGTTGAAGATCGCATTGAAGTGCAGTACAACGGCTACGATTTTGAAGCATGGCTTTACAAGGGCGGGCACGTACTTCGTTTTGAGTATGAAGGCACGTGCGTGACTGAAGTGGTCACTCCAGATCCAGACACACTTCCAGAGCGTGGTCATGTCACCACGATGGCGTGCGCGGGCGAGCGCGACCACGAACAAGATTTCGGCGACCGCGTCACGTTGATTACATCAATGCAAATCGAGTTTTTGCCTGACCACCTCTTTGGTGACAGTTACAACGAGTTGATTGACTTTGGCAAGGAAGTCAATGCGAAAATGCTTGAGTGGGAAGAAGAAGACAGCCCGCGAAATGCACTCATCATTGATGTTCAGCGATACAACAATCAGTTGCATTCACAGTCATACCATCTTCAAGCGAAACATGGCATCGTCTTGCGAACGCAATCGATTTTTGAAATCAAAGAAATCAAGTAATCATTCGTCATTCATTGGAATGTTTGTGCCGGGGATAATCCCTTCGGTCCATATCTCTTTGGTCGATTGGCCATCGCATGCGCGTCTCATGAGCAGGTAGACCATCGTGCTTGCACTGAAGAATCCGCTGAATACCCAACCAATCATGCAGTCGTGAACAATGATTTCCCAACAACTGATGATTGCACTGCCCGCTTGTTCGTACCAAGCAAGACCAGTTGCTGGCGTAGACAGTGAGTCAATAGCACCAGCACCCTGTAGCGAGTCGTTGAGCGTCATACTGCCAACAAGAGCAGCAGTTACATCGAGCGTGAGCGTCGCAACCAAACGTACAAACACAAAACCGATCACCATTGCAATGACAAGCAGCAAGAGATATGTCAAGTATTGAAGTGAACGAGCAATGACGTATGAAAAGGCACGCTGGACAGATTCGCCGCCCGAACAATGTTCGACCATGACTGCAGGCACTAACATTGGAAAACTCACTACGTAAAAGATTGAAATGAGAGCGATGCATAACCCAAAGATCAGCGCGATGCCGTAGAGCAAACTGCCAATGACATTTATGATTGGAATACTAAAGAGCACCAGGCCTGCGAGCATGAGCAGAATTGAAATGCCAGCAACAAACATGGCGGGAGAGACGACTGCAAGCACTGCCGGCCTCCACTGACTCCATGAATACGTCAGGGCCTCATCGATTGAAAGTTGGCTTTGGCGAGCAAACTGACACGCCTGCATTCTCGAAATCGCACCGCCACCTATGCATAGCGTAAAGATCAAGAGGAAGCCAAACAAACTGATGAACCAGTGATGGCCTGATTGCCAAACGAGGATCGGATAATCCCAGACAATTGCAACAACACTTTTCCACATGACGGAAAAGTCGAGGTCAAGTGCGCCATTGATGAGTGCATTCCAATGATGCGCGATGTAAAGACAAGACGATTCAAAAACACCGCGCGGTTTTAACTGTTCTGTAAGTTCGTACAACTGTTGATATTCAAGCATGTCAGCATCGCTCACAGTGCCTTCGTATACGTAATCTTCCCACGACTCTATGAGGTACGTGTGCGCATCACTGAATGTCCATTCGTTTGAGCCCGCCGGTGCGGAATGACCAAATGCAGTTGCAATTTTTGCAATGGTCAACATTCGCTGTTCTTCTAACTCCTGGATGGATTCACTTGAAGTCCAAGAATCAATCAAAGGAGATGACGTTGAATCCCATATCCGCCCCGCTGCAAAAATCACAAGCACCATCAGTAGACCGATGGTGATCCTAACTGGTTGGAACGAACTTGCAATCGCGCCAAAGATTGATTGAAACTGAAAGATGTTCTTAAAATCTATACCATCAATGTATGTTTTCTGTTGCCTGCCTTGCACAAGTTTCTCCTGACGACCATCGTATCATGTGTGGTCGCATGCTATCCTTTCTGCGAAGGAAAAACTATGTCCGTCTTACTCTTGTCATTATTAACACTTGCGCAACCACAACACTGGGACTTTACGAGTTCCCCTGAAGATCGTTTTGCTGATGAGTCGACTGGTGGAGGACTACTTTTCGATGGGAGTGCCGACCCAATTTACATTGAAGACAAGTCGAGTTTGCCAGAAAACGCAATGACCGTGAGCGCTTGGGTGTCGATTGACGAACCAAACCGTTGGGGCGGTATCATTGGATGCATTCAAGACAATGGCGATCTTGAACTTGGTTGGATTCTGGGTTACAACGAGTCGCAATTCACAATGGCGCTCTCGACTTCGGGCGCTGATGACGGAAACGGCAAGTTGACCTATCTCGATTCCGGTGATGTGATATATCAACTTGGACAGTGGTATCACGTTTCCGCTACGTACGACGGCAAAACACTTCAGTTGTATGTCGATGGAAAACGTGTCAATCAAACCGAGTCGCAGAGCGGTTCAATTCTGTACAACAAAGAAATGCCCTTTACGATTGGGGGGTACGAGGATGACAATGAACTCAACAAGTTTGATGGTCGACTCAAAAGCGTCACATTAGATGCTCGCGCTAGTTCGGAGAAAGCAATCTCCGCACAGTTTGAAGAGGGCTCAACTTTGAAGTCATTTGACCCGTGGGTCAACACTGAACTTGATTGGCTTGTCATGCCGTACATCAATTGGCCGATGACAACTGAAATGAGCATCTCATTTGAAACGACATTGCCAACTGACGCAGAGTTGCAAGCGTGCCATGAAACTGGAAGATGCGCGCAAACAATTCAATCAAGTGGCAAGCGCTTGCATCACTTTCGACTTACAGGTCTTGAACCAAACGAAAAGTATTTTTACATCGTCAAGGCAACGGATTTTCGCGGCAACACCATAGAATCGCCACGCCTTTCGTTTAGAACTGCTCCAGAAACAGAAGACTCATTTACCTTCATCGCTATAGGTGACACCCAAGCACAGGCAGAGGTTGTTAAACGTGTCAGCGATGTGGCGTATTCGCATAGACCAAACTTGGTTGTGCACGCGGGCGATTTGGTGACGACGGGTTCAAACAAGTCGCATTGGACGGGGCACTTTTTCCCAGCGATGCAGCCCCTGATCAGCAGAGTCCCCTTCATGCCAGTTCTTGGGAATCACGAACAAGATGCGCAGCACTACTACGATTACATGGTGCTCCCTGAGCCAGAGCGGTATTACTCGTTTACTTTTGGTAACGCTGAGTTCTTTATGATTGATGGCAACCGCTCACTGGCTGAACAGTCTGAGCAACTCAACTGGCTTGAACAATCTCTTGCGAAGTCAAAAGCAAAGTGGAAGTTTGCAGTGCTCCATCAACCGCCATATACCTCTGACTCAAATGATTATGGTGACACCTATCACACGACTTCGACGCGTGGTGATATGAATGCAAGAAACATTGTCTCGGTGCTCGAAAAGTATGGCGTTGACATTTGTTTTTCAGGTCATGTTCATGACTACGAACGAACGTTCCCAATTGCAGGTGACAAGGTGATTCCTTGGGAAGATGGCGGGGTCATGTATGTGACGACTGCAGGCGGTGGCGGGCACTTAGAACATTTTGACCCAACAAACACGTGGTTTGGTCACAAGAAAGCCAACTGCCATCACCTTGTGTACATTGCCATTCATGGTGACATTCTTGAGTTTCAAGCGATTGATGAGTTTGGCAATTTGTTTGACATCATAACACTGAACAAAGGGGGTCTCTCTAGATAAGCGGACAATTGTATTTCCCGCAAATCGACACAGAAAAAGTAACCCGAGTAAAATACAAAAGTCTATGCAGAAACAATGGGAATTTAATAGATTTACACAATGCGATTTTGATTTCAATTGCCACATTTAAAGGAACTAGAATTGAAATTACTTTTTATTAAGCTCACCTGTATTTCACTAATAACAATCTTGAATATTAGTTGTGAATCTTCTCAATCATCCTCTAACAAAATATTCAAGGATTATGCAGAGACATACAACGCTCGCACTAGCGAACTGAATTCCCTTGTCGACTTTGCAAACGACTTGCATGAAACACACGATAATATCGTCGATTCTTTTGATGCTAGCGATGGACTCTCTCCTGAAGAAGGTGAAGTAGTTGCCCTTTTTTTTAATCCAAACTTACGACTTTCCCGCTTAGAATCAGAATCTGCAAAAACGATTGTAAATGATGAATGGAATACTCGTTCAACTATTCGGTCTAAATGGGCCTCGTGGTTTACAGCAGAAGAAAACATTAAACTTATAAAAGAAACCATAAAAAACCTCGAAGAAATCGACTTGATTGCTAAGTCACTTCGAAATTCAGATGAACTCAATCGAATCCAGTATCGACTCATTGACATAGAAGTTAAAAATAAGCGTATAGAGCTTGATCAGCTTTCACTGATAGCATTAAAACGAAAAAATGAATTACTCCTCCTTCTAGGACTTCCTCCAACATCAAGCGACTTACTTCAAAAACGTTCACCAATTGTAATGGTTCCTTATATCCAAAACGCTACTCAACGAATGATTGAAGCAAATACTGAACTTGCAATCAAAATAGCTGCACGTAAAAAAGCAAGTACGCCTTTTCAATTTGAAGTTGCAGAAGCAAATATCCAATCCACATTTGCACGGCTAAGTTTAGAGCTTTCGGAAGCATACGAATCACTTGAACTCATAAAAGCCCAAAGATTACTTGTAGAGAAAGACATCATCCCAACACTTAGAGATCAAATAAATGACCTCGAAGTTATTGCTGAACTTGGAGAATTAGATATCTTTGTGTTTTTAGAGACTACAAAAAAATATTATCAAGCGAATAAAAAACTACTTGAACTGAACTTATCTTCTATACAAGCTGCTAACAAAGTATGTCGACTGCTTGGTCCACATTCACAACAAAAGCCCTCACCTGTTGGAGGATTGCAATGAATCGTTTTTTTATTATCTCATTACTTTGTTTGCAGGCATGCACTGACGACGCAGGAGTACAGCAGTCAAATGAATCACAACATGTCGACATGCCTTCAAACAAGATTTTGATTCCGCCTGCGGTTCAATCGAACTTAGGCATCACTTTTGCAACGGTCGAGCGTCGTAATGTCACTGACTCGCTCCGCGTGCCAGGCAAGTTCGAATATCTCCCTTCAGCGAAACGGGAATACCGAACAATGCTCTCAGGTCGCGTAGATTTGAAAGTCAACCAGTTTGACCAAGTTGAAATGGGGCAATTGCTTTTCTTAATCGATTCTCCAGAATGGCGTGACATNCAGAANTCTCTTGCTCAAAACGNAAGTGACATTAACAAATTAGAGAAGAAACTNCTGGCGCANGTTTCGATTCATCGCGCGCACATTCAATACAAGATGAACTTGATTGAACAGATGCGCGTTTGGGAAAACCGTGTTCAAAAGTTAGAAACGATCATCGAAGCAGGTGGCGGAAGCGTCAGAGAATTAACTTCTGCGAAGGCATCNCTCATTGAAGCGCAGGCCGAATATGCTCGCGCTCAAGAAAAAACTGCTGAACACGAAGCAGAACATGCTGAGACTGATGCAGCACTCAACGCTGCCCTCTCAACAATGCGCATCGCACTTGAATCTGCTGAAGCAATGTTAGACATCGCACCTGAACAGGAAAATTGGTGGGAAGACATNTCNTTNATTGAAGTNAGAGCAAAACAAAATGGAGTTGTTGGTCACATTGACTTAACCAATGGCGCTTGGGCAGATGCACAAACGACTGTCATGAAGACTGTGCAGCCTGACAAACTTCGGTTTCACGCGCTTGGTCTTCAAAGTGATCTCGGCGTCCTATCAAACGGACTCGCTGCAACAATCGTTTCGCCTGCACCAACAGCATCAGATGAACGTATTTCACTTCAAGACACCATGTCGGGGACGCTTCAAATGGGGCTTGGCGGAAATAATGCATCTAGAACAATCAACCTGTTTGTCACACCCGAACGTCTCGCTTCATGGGCAAGGGATGGCGTTGTTGCACAGCTTGAGATTGCCTTAGATAGTACTTCAAGCGAAGAGCTTGCGATTCCACTTTCAGCAGTACAACAAGATGGGCTCACTCCAATCATCTTTGTTCGCGACACTAACAACCCAGATGAAGCGATTCGAATGGAGGCCGATTTAGGGAATGACGATGGCCGTTGGGTAGAANTTTTAAGCGGCGTCACCGATGGTGATGAAGTCGTCCTCGATGGCGGCTTCCAATTGTTACTCGCAACAAGTGGTTCAATTCCAAAAGGTGGTCACTTCCACGCTGACGGTACGTATCACGAAGGAGAGCATTAACCAATGTTAAAAGCATTGATTCACGGTTCACTTCGGTACGCATCGCTCGTCATCATGGCATCTGTGCTCGTTGTTGGGTTTGCGATGTACCAACTCTCAACGATGAGCGTTGACGTGTTTCCTGAACTGAACGCACCAACTGTAGTCGTCATGACAGAAGCAGGCGGTCTTGCTGCAGATGAAGTTGAACAATATGTCACCTTCCCNATTGANTCTGCNGTNAANGGNATGACNGGCGTTCGCAGAGTANGNAGCNCAAGTGCAATTGGNNTNTCTATNGTTTGGGTTGANTTAGATTGGGNCACNAATCTTTATGATGCAAGNCAGNTAACTGCTGAGCGNNTNTCGACNNTNCANGACATCTTNCCNNAAAANATCGANCCCTTTATCACGCCGATTTCNTCAATCGCAGGCGAAATCATGCTCGTTGCACTGTCATCCCCAGATGGAACGGCAACGCCACTTGAACTGCGTTCGTTTGCTGAGTTTGATTTGCGAAACAAAATACTCGCCATTCCAGGCGTTTCCCAAGTTGTTTCAATCGGCGGCGAACTTCCTGAGTACCAAGTCAATGTTGACCAGAATCGTCTTCGACTGTACGGACTGACTGTGTCTGATGTCGTTGAAGCTGCTGGCGGTTCGCACAGTACTGACAGTGCGGGTTACCTTCCAAATGTTGGCAACTTTGAAATTCCCATTCGCCAGCAAAGCCGNGTNACGAAGCCAGAAGATATTGCTGACACAATTGTGACGTATCAAGATGGCATTCCCGTGACGATTGGACAAGTTGCTGATGTCCAAATTGGTCCCGCCCTCAAACGCGGCGAAGCATCTGAGGGTGGATCGCCCGCAGTCATCATCTCAATTCAAAAAGCTCCAGGAACAAACACGCTCACGCTTACTGAAGAAGTCACAGCCCTGCTTGATCAAATTGAACCGACTCTACCAAACGGTATCGTGATGAACAACAATGTCTTTAGACAATCGCATTTCATCAACCGCGCCGTAAGCAACGTCACCAAAGTGCTCGTTGAAGCAATTNCAATCGTCGCAATCATTTTGATGCTCTTTTTGATGAATATCAGAACGACGCTCATCACACTGACTGCCTTGCCTGTTTCACTTGCAATTGGTTTAGTCATCATGGACGCACTTGAGATGAGTTTNAATGTGATGGCGCTNGGTGGACTCACNGTGGCAATTGGCGTACTCGTNGATGACGCCATCATCGATGTTGAAAATGTCTTTAGACGACTAAAACAAAATCAACTGCTTCCAGATGGCGACAGACGCTCTACATTTGATGTCGTATTCGATGCNAGTAATGANATTAGACCTGCGATGGTCTTTGCAACCATCATTATTGTGATGGTCTTTATTCCCCTGCTCTTTCTCAAAGGACTTGAAGGTCGNTTCTTTAAACCGCTCGCACTTACATACATGATTTCAATCATGGCATCACTGCTTGTTGCGTTGACGCTCACCCCTGCACTTTGTTATGTTNTGTTCAAGGGTGAAATCAAACAACAGAATCGCGGTGAATCNTGGCTCGTCAAACGCCTCAAGCGNTTGTATGAACCAGCACTCGGCTTCGCACTTCGGTGCCGCAAAAGCGTGCTTGGCATCGCTTCTGTTGCCACGCTAGCATCGCTCCTCCTNGCAAGCACNTTTGGAACGTCGTTCCTNCCATCATTCAACGAAGGNACATTTACTGTCTTNCTCTTTGCACCTCCTGGCACATCGCTTGANGAAAGTAATCGTCTTGCAACAAACGTTGAACATCAACTCACGCTNATTGAAGGCGTNGACACAGTTGCAAGACGGACAGGACGNGCTGAGCGTGACGAACACGCCGAGCCAGTCAGTAGTTCCGAGATTGAAGTAACGATTGGTGAACATGGNAATCAAGNCGACATCAGGCGAGACATCGATAAGATTCTTGCTGCAATTCCAGGCATCACGACGATGGTTGGGCANCCCATTGAACATCGACTAAGTCACCTCCTNTCAGGTACACCTGCTGCAATTGCAATCAGCATCTACGGNGAAAATCTCGACCAACTNNGNAGTGTTGCGAAACGAATCGAACGCGNNCTTCAACCAATCGATGGCGCGCGNGATGTCAATGCAAANAGAGAAGTGCTCATCACGACTCTACCGATTCAATATCGTCATACAGAACTTGCGAACGCTGGACTCACNCCAGCAAGTGCAGCGAAACAAGTTCGCGAAGCACTCTACGGCGAAGTCGTNGACACAGTCAATCAAGGCACAAAGCAGTTTGATTTAGTCGTTCGGTTGAATGATGCATCAAGAGAATCGATTGAAGATGTTCNGGACTTACTGCTTAAAGGTGAAGGTGGCGCAATCGTTCGACTTGAAGATGTTGCGGACATTGGACCGCAACGCTCAAGCAACCTCATTACACGGGAAAATGCGCAACGGAAAGCCGTTGTGTCACTTAATGTTGCAGAAGACGCAAACCTTGGCGACCTCGTTGAAGAAGTACAAGCGGTGGTCAATCCGATTGTGCAATCTGAGGGGCTCACGGTGCATTATGGCGGTCAGTTTGAAGCGCAGCAATCCGCAACGAGAACGATTNTGATGACCGGTCTCATCGTCATCGTCTTGATGATTATGCTTCTGCAAATTTCAACGGGNTCGCTCAGGGCTGCGTTGCTTGTGCTCGTCAACTTGCCCATTGGACTGATTGGCGGTATTGCAGCAATCTACATCACTGAAGGCAATGGGTTCATTGCAAACACGCTGGCACTGATTGGCNTNTCTGGNTCGTACATCGCGCCCGTCATCTCTATTGCGAGCATGGTTGGATTCATCACACTCTTTGGCATTTCCATTCGAAATGGCATCTTGCTTGTCAATCATTATCAATACCTNATGACGCATGAAGNCGTTGACTTGCGTGAAGCCATTACGAGGGGTTCNATGGAACGGCTCGTGCCNATTCTCATGACNGCGCTNACAGCAGCCCTAGGNTTNNTNCCCCTNGCNCTNGCNGGTGGTCAGCCCGGTAGNGAATTACTTTCTCCCCTTGCNATTGTNACGCTCGGCGGACTTTTAACCTCTACAATACTCAATCTCATCGTTATCCCAGCGAGTTACTCACTCGTCTTTGGGNATAACACAACTCAAGGATAAGAACATCATGAAACGCATTTACATCATCCTCCCAACACTACTCACCATTGCTCTTTTTGGNTGCGAAGGCAAACAAGAAAGCGTCGCGAAGCCCGTTCAAGAAACACNTGAAACACATAACGAATCTGNACATACTGAGTCGCACGCAGAAGAAGCNCATACNGANGGNCACGACAATNCNGGGCACNCTCACAGCCACGAAGAAGGTGGAAAAACAACGTATGAGTTAACGCTTGCAAATGTTGCACTCGAGATTCGCTTTCGCGGCGATGGTACGCCAGGTAGTGAACTCGACGTTTCACTTCGATCAGTTGGCGGAGATCGACCTGCGACAATCCGCGTTTGGGTTGGAGTTGAATCTGGCAAGGGCTCAAGAAAAACGAAAGTTCACTCACACGGTGCAACGTATCACGCACACGCTCATGTGCCTTCAAACCTACCTGAAGGCAGTGCATTGTGGATTGAAGTGCAAACTGTTAATGGCGAGAAAGAAAGTGGCTCAATCGACTTGCAATAAAAAGCGCTGTCTTAGCATAGCGGGATGTCAAGTTTAAGTTACAAACGCCGTTTCAGATAACTGTCACCGGTAGCATTCGTGATGGTGAAATCCAATGCATCAGCACAGCCCATGATGAGCGAAGAAAAGATGTCATCACTCATCTTGAAGGTGTAAACTGATTTTCCCATATGACTGCGTTCCGCCTGCACCCTCCGCAGTGATGACAATGGCTGGATTCTCAACTGCATGTGACAACTCAAGCGTGTAGACATTTTCGCGGTGTTGACTGCCTGCAAATCCATCGTGTACATCAACAGCAACGCGTCGCCCTTCATCAAAAAGTTCTACGGATGCGATGTCAATGCCATGCCGACCACGCGTATATTCAAAAGTCACAACCCATGTGCCCTTTGCCAGTTCACTTGGTAGTGATTGCAACTCCCACCGTTGCATGTCGGTCTTTAGATGCCTTGGCATCCATCCAAATTCTGTTGATGGATCTTTATAAAGTTGATGAACGAGTCGGTACCCAGCGCGCCCTGCAATTGACTCAGGAGCAAGCGAGGACGCTTGAGTAAAGTGAAACTCTGCTTCGTCATCATGCCCTTCCCAGTACCGATAGCATGAACCCATTGCATTGTGAATCCACGCCTGCTGCTCCTTCGTGTACACCCCTTCATCGAGCATCGCTTGTAAACGCGAAATCGATTCTTCCCCGCGACCTTCTTGACCATCCTTCGTTGCTTTGGCTACGAAGGGATGAAATGGTTGAAACGCCGTCCGCCTACGAATCCCAGAAGCGTCATTTGGGTCTATTTCTTGTAAGCGCTCAAGCACGCCTTTTGGAACATCAAGGTCTTGGTCAATCATCGCGTGAAACGCTGACACTTCTTTGTTGATGTCACCGTTCTGCTTCGCATCATCTGCCATCTTTAGCAGTGCATGTCTTTTTAACACTTCAGCGGAGAATGCGCGGAGTGAACTCTGCATTCCCTCTGCATCAAGTGGAAGGGTTTCTCCAGCCCTTCGACCCATGATGTCTCCAGAGGGTGTGAGTGCAACAATCGAAGGAAAAGTGCGAACTTTGTTTGTATCAAAGCCCTTATTCGCTGCGTTACTTTCATCGGTCGGCGTTTCCAACACATCTATACTCACAAAGACGACCCCAACGACGTCAGATTCCTGATCCCAAACGTCTTCCTTCAACGTTTCACAGATAGAACACCAGTCACTTCCATGTGCGTACAACAATATTGGCATGTCGCCATTTGTTGCAAGTGTCTTTGCTTCCTCAAATGTGGCGGCTCTTTGGGATGCCAAGAGCGACAGTGCAATGAACACTACATGCATCAACTTGCTGGCTCTCCATAAATCAAAATTCGGTAGTAATGTAAACACGAGCCATCTCGTTCAAATCGAACAAAGCGTGCTCTTGGTTTTGTTTCGCTTAAGTCGATGCGTTGCTGGGAATGCCCTGTTGGGGTTTGCCCAACTTGCGTCCAAGATTCACCGTCTTCGCTGACAAGAATGCGTACGCCTTTAGCTCTTCCTGGCTGCCCGTTTCTAGAATCAAGAATGACGCCAGTTAAATCGCCAAACTTCGGCAACTCCACTTCAAACCACGGCGTTTCACCATTATCGGTATGGAACCAGCCACCGTACTCTTCAATGACGCCCCAGTGTTTTTCAGGCGAGTCCCATCTGTTCCCCGGCTTAAAAATTGATAGCGCGCCCCCGCTACTTAAGAGTTCACCTTCAAAGGGCTCGATGTTCAATTCACTTAATGAAACGCGCGGTTCAAACAATGCTTTTGTTTTTTGACCGATTCGCTGAAAGGTCTGTAAGTCTCCTTCTGCGGCAGCTGCCGGCAACATCGAACCCGCAAGTTGTTTGAGTACTGCGTTGCGTCCTTCACCACCAATTGAAGATTCATCAAGAAGCACTTGTTCAAACGAACCACTCAGCGATTCATCTTCCTTGACTTTCCCAAACGCCCACGCAACATATGCAGGCCCCACCTTCGGGTCATCAATGAGCGACTGCAACGAAGATTGCAAAAATGCTGCTTGCGTATTGTTCGACGATGCTATGCTCCAACCCCAATTCAACGCACCTTCAATGTTCCACCTCACTGGCCCCCATCCATCAAGTTGAGAAAGAAATGATTGGAGCGCTCGATGTTGCGCACTTGCGTTCTTTTGTTCAAACATATTCGAAAACACATAGTTACTCAACACATGCCATGCCGGTTCTGGATGTTGCGGAAGCAAATTGTTTTGAATTGTTTTCATCAGTCCAATCCACCACATTGCTTGTTTGTTTTGCCGCTTTCCAAAGAGCGCATAATCCCGAAGCAGATGTTCATCAAAAGGATTGATTTCAATTGCATCTTTCCATGTGGCGTCAGCACCAAATACATCACCAGTTGATTCAAGCCACATCGCCCTTCGCTTTGCATCACCTGCATTGAATGTGAGCGTTTCATCTTGATGTGCAAGTTGAGAAAGTACAAGAGACGCCCAAGTGTTACGCGCCATTGAAGTGTGCAATCCCCGCTTCCAACTCAAACTATAAGCGGGTTGCCAAGTGTGCGGTTTTGTTTGGACAGCATAGGCACAGTGCCCTGGCTCGCCCATCGTCAAAGCGGGAATGCCTGCAGCAATTGCAGACGCAGCGCCAACATGTGAAAGTGAACCACACACGCCCCCAACTTTGACTGCCATTTCAGCATCACTTGCAAAGGAGTCTTTAAATGGAAAGTAATACATCGGCCCCTGAACTGTATCGCCGAAGGCGTTGTACCCTCGATAGGGCGAGCGCCAAGCCGTCTTGGCGTACTGCGAGCGGGGAACAAAAATTGTATCTCGCAAGTACTCAAGTGCTTCTGCAGTTGTCCAGCTTGAGCGTTGCAATCCTCTTGCCATAAATCTTCGTTCAAATGTGTTGAGATCACCATACCCACTGTTGAGACGGTTCGCGTTCCAATTATCGCGAAACCAGTTGTATCGATCCTTCATCCATGCAGCATCTAAATCGCGCATCCCCATGGCGAGCGCGCATGCGGTTGCCATTGAACGGTGGACATCATCTTGGACAAGTGAATTGTCTTCGTTCCACAACTCATACAAAAACGGAACAACGATTTCACCTCGCATGACTGGTCCGCTATCAAGCAGTTCATGCATCCATGTGTCATGCGACTGCAATGTTTCTAAAAACTTAACACCTGTTTCACTTTGTTTGAGCGTGGCACTTGCTTCTGATCCAATCACATTTTGCAGTTGTTCAACCAACAGCTCATGAGATGTTGGAAGTTGTTGACCTAATGTAGATGAACAAACAATGACAAGTAACTGAACTATTGCCAACTGCATACCCACGCATCCTAACAGAGGAATTGGTGTTTATACTCAAAGGTAGTTGTTTAACACTCGCCCCACTGATTGATGATGAGCAGGATGTCGCTGATATTGACAATGCCGTCATCATTGGCATCGCCTGACGGATCGTTCGTGCCGAATACTGCAATGACGTTCAGAATATCATTGACATTGACGACGTCATTGCCATCAACATCGCCTTCGCACTGAGTGTCATCTTCGCATGTAAATCTTGCGAGTGAAATCGCATCGAGACCTGCTTCAATGACTGATCCATCGCCCGCATCGTCAGCAATTACGCGGAATTGGAATGCGTCAATGTTGAGAAGACCCACACTGTCCAAATCAAATGACACATCATACCAACCACCGGTTGTGCCTTCGCCAGTTGGACCAACCACTTCTAATGCTCCCCACGAAGATGATCCTACTTCTGACCATTCCACGGTAAGAACATCCATTCCGGGTGCTGCACCAGAATTGTTTGAGAACCAGCGAGCATAACTGAGCGTCCAACCATTTTCGGGAATCTCAATTGTCGGTGAAGTCAGAATCGTTTGACCACCATCAACATCGCTGTTGCCCTCGACGTTATCAGTGAGCCAGCAACTTCCTGAACCATCAGCATCCGTTGGCGGGTCGCCGCGAACGCCGCCCCCGACTGGAACACCGAGTTCCCATGCTCCATCACTTGCATTGCCCGAAACAGTGAATCCCATATTGGTTTCACCGTCATCTTCAAACACGATGTCCTCATCCGTAATGACATTTGCGCTAAGCAATTCCGCTGGCGCACTTAATGGAAATGTCACTGTGCTTGCTGAGTGCGTCATGATTGAAATGTAATACTCAGGCATCTCATCACAATCAAATACTGGCAACGTTGCGAGGTATGTGTTTTCGCCTTGATAGGAAAGTGACACTTCAGCAAAGTCACCGCCATCTCCCCTGTAATGGAGTAGACCAGTTTTTTCCATTGGGTCTTCACTTCTTGCTTCGATCACAACATCAAATGTTGTTTCGACTTCTGTTGAGACTACTCCAGGTGCGCCATTTGGAAGAGAAATTGTAAGTGGTGTTGCGATGTCATTGATGAGCACCATTGCGCCTTCAAAGTTTTCTTGTGCGCACGGCAAAATCTCACTTGAAGGCGGGTCGAATCCACCAAGACCTCCAGAACTTGGGCGTAGTTCAACGCAGTACGCTTTTGAACCGTAAGTGTCATACGGCCAATCAATGAGTGTGCCACTTGCGCAGTACAGAATGTTGCAAGGATTGTCGTGAACATAATATTCACCGTAAACCGATGCTATGGCGTCAGACATTGCGCCACCGAGTGCATGAAGTTCATCCCAATCTGGCGGCGGAGCAGTTGTGTACCCACGCGGTTCTAAAATGAGTTGAGAGAATGCGTGGTAGTCAATTTGCGCTTTGATGTTACCGTGATTGAGGCAGTAGTTTGCGAGTGCCTGCACTTCGGGTTCCGACATTGATGATGGACCGACATAGACGTCGCTGCAAGGATCATTGCTTGTTGACTGACCGCCATTCCAATCTGAACCCCAGTTCCTGTTCAAGTCAACACCCGCACAAGAGCCACCGTTATCTCTTCGATTTTTCCGCCAGTATCGATCTCCGCCTTGCTCATATGTAAACGCATAACCATCTGGGTTTACGATTGGAATTACGATGACTTCAACTCGATCAAGTAGCGCAGTGATTGTTGAATCAATGCCATACAAGTCTGCAAGTGTGTCAGCGATGTACATTGTTGATGGCGGTGAAATCCACTCGCGTGCGTGCTGCGTGCCATTGAATAGCACCGCTGGTTTTTCTCCGCCCCCAGCATTAATGACAATACCGCGAATGTCGCGCCCTTCGTGACTTTGACCAATGACGATGCCAGTTGCAATGTCTGCATGGTCTAGAAGAAACTGATCGATGTGCGCGTCGTACTCACTGATGACTCGGTAGTCGGTGTAAAAATCGTTCCCAAGTGGTTGGGATGAGCGTACTGTCCTGCGTTCTGCGTTTCGGTTTGCGATGAACTCCGCAAGATTTGGAACGAGATCAGCGTGTTTCAGACCAAGTGTTTTTAACAGTCCTTCATCTTCTTGTTCAATAAGCCATGGACCTGAGCCAGTTGCTGGCCTGCATGCCAAACCCTCAATGCCAGCATCGAGCAGTGCTGAAACTGCTTCTTCAGTGGGGACATCGATTTCAACGACTTTCATCCCGATGTAATCGCTTGGATTTGGCATCGGTACAGTTGGTTCTGCAAGCGTGAGTGCGGTAGTGATGATGAGTGTAAACACGTGTTCTCCTATCTCCCTTATGGACGAGCATCAATTCGCCCCACACCACAAGTTTCCGAGTATAGCCCATCCCCCTCTAAAGTCAAGAAAACACACGGCTAGGGGTGATTTTAAAGCATGCAGAGGGGTTTTGATTTGCTATAATTTCGCCTTCCTATCCCCTATAGCTCAGTTGGTAGAGCGAGCGGCTGTTAACCGCTAGGTCATTGGTTCGAGTCCAATTGGGGGAGTTAAAAAGCCCTCGCGATTGCGAGGGCTTTTTAACTTCAAGCAATTGCTTTACAAACGTTTACTCAGCAGGAACCCAAGCTGTGGTTTCGCGCTCTAATTCTTTGCCGCTTAACAATGAAATAGAACGCGTAAGTCCTTGTTCATTAAAAGTGTCAACCATTGAGAATTGACGAACAAACCCTTCTTCCCCATAGACTGTAACGATCCAGGTTACTGTGTGCTGTGTTGAGTTGATGCAGAAGCCAGTTGATAGTTGTCTGCCTTCAAGTTCAGAATCTGTGACTTCACTCCATTCAATGCGGTCATTCTCTTTGCTCCAACGTACAAAACCAGCCATGTTACTCCGAGGGACATTACCGATGGATCTAGATGAATATCTCTGGAGTTTACGGGGCTCAACCCACTC
>PBEX01000015.1 GCA_002718515.1 Phycisphaerae bacterium | reverse complement strand
GCTGCATCAGAAGCAAGTTCATGTGCTTCAAGTTGTGCTTCTACTTGTTCATCAATGAAGAAGATGGAAAAAATGACTAAACCAGCTGCTGTTGGCAAATCAGACAAGAAAAGTTGCTGCCCAATGAGCAACTAATCTTGAGTTCACTAGTAACTTGAAGCCCCTCAGCCGAGGGGCTTTTTTAATGGCTAGTTTTATGGTGGTACAATGCCTCTTATGATTGAAGTGCTTTTAAAGGGTGGAAGAATCATAGACCCAGAAAGTGGCATGGATGAGACCGGCGACATCCTTATCGCAGATGGTCAAATCCAATCAATCAGTACAACCCAATTGCAATCTTCAGGTCAAGTAATTGATTGTGAAGGATGCATTGTTTCGCCTGGTCTTATTGACATTCATGTTCACTTTCGGGAACCGAGTAGTGGCAACCATGAAGAGACCGTGGAAAGTGGTTCAAGAAGCGCAGTTAATGGCGGGTTCACAACTGTATGCGCAATGCCAAATACAACTCCAGCAATGGATGACCCTTTACTCATCAAAGAAGCTTTAAAGATTAGCGCAGATTCAGGCCTCTGTAGAGTGCTCCCAACCTGCTGCGCGACTATTGGAAGAAAAGGTGAACAACTCGCCCCCCTTGATGAGCTGTGCGCGGCAGGTGCAATCGCGATTACTGATGATGGTGACGTTGTTGAATCTGATGCACTCATGACCGCTTCACTTAAGGCAGCAAAAAAACATAACGTTCCATTCATGCAACATTGCCAAGACCCTAAGCAAACAGTGGGTGGTGTTATGAACGCCGGTGCTATTCAAGAGAAACTTGGTTATGGCGCATGGCCTCGCATTGCAGAAGAATGCATTGTCGAGCGCGACATCTTATTAAACAAGAACATCGGGGCTTCATGGCACGCTCAACACATTAGTAGCGGTGGAACTGTCGAACTCATTCGACAAGCACGAGCAAGAGGAGAAGCTATTTCAGGCGAGGCATCACCTCATCACTTACTGTTAACAGATGAATGTTGTAGAGACCTTGGGACGATGGCAAAAATGAACCCACCTCTAAGGGAACAACATGACATCGAGGCACTGAAGGAAGGCATTGTTGACGCCACCATCACGATTCTTGCAACAGATCATGCACCCCACCCACTAGCCACGAAAGATCGACCATTTGCAGAAGCGTCATTCGGCATTGTTGGTCTTGACTGTGCACTAGCCCTCTATGCTAAAGCGTTGATTCAAGATGGCGTACTCGATTGGCCTGCGATGCTCGCTATGATGACAAATCAACCCGCTGACCTCATCAGACGACCTGACCTAGGAAGGTTGGCTGAGGGTGGAACTGCAGATATCACTGTGATTGACCCTCGATGTGCTTGGACTATAGACGCAACGACTTTTGGATCTACTGGTCGAAATTGTCCATTTAACGGCTGGAATGTCACTGGGAAAGCAATCATGACAATGTTTGGTGGGCGCATTACCCACCTTGAGGGTCATTTAGAAGCTCTTTAAGCGTTGCATCGCACTGAAAAATCCTGTAAAATTGTCCTTTCGCTCTGTTTCTGAGCACCTCGCTATCACATGTGGGATGGATAGTTGAGTTTACCCCTTTGAAGCGGCATGCAATGTGCTGTGAAGAACCGTTAAGCACCCTTTGGTGATTGTCTCCCACGCAACACCGGTGATGCTGCAAAGATCTGAAAGGATCACATTATGGCTGAGACGAAGAACGATATCGTCAGCAATCTGCTCGAAGCAGGTATCCACTTTGGACAACGAAGAAGTAACTGGAACCCAAAAATGAAGCCTTACATTTGGGGCGTTCGCAATGGGCTTCACATCATCGACATTCGCGAGACTGTCAAAGGTCTACTTCTCGCAAAAAAGTACATCAAAGAAGTTGTTGCTAGTGGCAAAGACGTCGTCTTTGTTGGCACAAAAAGGCAAGCACAATCAGCAGTACAAAAATATTGCACAGAAGCAAGCATGCCATGGGTCACAGAAAGATGGCTTGGTGGCACGCTTACAAACTTCCGAACGATTCGTGAACGACTCAAACGACTCAATGAACTTGAAGCCCTTGTCGATTCAGGCGAGATTGAAACATATTCAAAGAAAATGAAATCGCAACTCATGCGTGAGAAGGCGAAAATCACTCGAAACCTTGACGGTATCCGTGCGATGAACAAACTTCCTGGTGCAATGGTTGTCATTGACGCAAACAATGAAACAAACGCCCTTCGCGAAGCAACCGCACTGAACATTCCAACAATCGGTTTGATTGACACTGACGGTGACCCTGGTCTTGTTGACATTCCAATTCCTGGCAACGATGACTCACTTCGTTCAATCGAAGTTGTCATTGCTGACCTCATGTCAGCTGTCAGCGAAGGTCTTCAATTACGCAGAGCTGCTGAAGCAGAGGCTGCAAAGAAAGCAGAAGAAGAAGCGAAGGCTGCCGCAAGTCAAGAAGAAACAAAGCGTTCTTCAAGAACTGCATTTAAAGCTGACGACCCAGCTCCTGCAATTGAGCCAGAGCAAACAGCAACAGCGGTTGCAGAACTAACAGACAATGACGCATCAAATGATGCGAAGTAATTAACAGTAACTTTTAAAGAACACTCAATCGGAGAATTACAATGAGTTTTACTGCTAAAGATGTCATGAACCTACGTCAAAAGACTGGTCTTGGCATGATGGATTGTAAGAAAGCACTTACTGAGACAAATGGCGATCCTGCTGCTGCAGAAGAGTGGCTTCGTGAAACCAAAAAAGGCAAAATGGACACTCGCACAGAACGAACGACTGGCGAAGGTCGCATTTCAATTGCCGAAGGTGAAGGCAACGCTGTCATCATCGAAGTTAGAACTGAAACTGACTTCACGGCACGTAATGAAAACTTTGTTGAGGCTGTCGACAAGATTGCTGACATTGCACTTGGTGCTGACGCAGGTGAAGTCGGTCTTACTGATGACATGACGAAACTGATTGATGACATCCGTATCACAACGGGCGAGAATGCAAACTACGCTCGTGGCCACAAGTACACAGATGGCAGTTACGGCCAGTACATCCACCACGATGGCAAACGCGCGTGCTTGCTCAAGGTCACTGGAGATGTTGATGGCGACACTCTTCGTGGTATCTGTCAACACATTGTGTTCCATGACCCTATGGGCATTTCTGCTGATGATGTTTCAGCTGATCAGATTGAGCAGATCAAACAAGATGCAATTCAAGAAGCTAAAGACACTGGCAAGAATGAAGAAATTGCTGAAAAAATGGCTGAAGGCAAAGTNCGTAAGTACCTTCAAGAAAACACGCTCATGGCTCAGAAGTACGTTCTTGATGAATCAAAAACGATTGCTGAACTCATGCCAGAAGGCGCAACGATTGAAGCGTTTACTCGCTACACCCTCGGTGGCTAATCAATCGCGATGTGAATCACTGAAACCCCGCCTAATGGCGGGGTTTTTTTAATGCCCCATTCAATTGAGGCCGGCGGGCTTGCCGCCTTTGCGAGGGTCGCTTGCAGGGCGTTGAATGGAACCTTCGATCGCGATGGCTTGGACGATGCCAATATCACGCCTTGTTTTGATCTCGTGCCCCCGCTCTTTAAGTTCATTCAATGGCAACCTGCTACCCCTGTACGTTTCAACATACAACACATTAGGACTCCATTGATGATGGAGGCGTTCCTTGGTGATCGCATCAACTGGCGACATCCCATACCAAAGATGATGAATGAGCACTTGCAATACGCTAGAGATGATGCGAGGTCCGCCTGATGCCCCAACTAAAAAGACTGGCTTCTCACCATCCAACACAATGACGNGCGTCATCGATGACAGCGGCCGTTTCCCATGTTCTGGCAGATTCTTCTCAGACTGCACAAGNCCGTAAGTGTTAGCACCCTTCGGTGATGAAAAATCATCCATCTCGTTATTCAAAACAAAATCATAAGGTTCAACAATGACTTTAGAACCAAAATAAGTGTTAATCGTTTCTGTCATTGCAACAACCATTCCATCTAAATCAGCAACACAGATATGACTCGTCCCTGAATCGTCAGGCAATNGAACTTGTGAACCATACTCCGTTGTTTCTTTTGTTCGCTCTCTGTCAANACTCTGCGCTAGTTCATNAAGATAGGATTCACTAAGCANNTCATCGACTGGCACANNTGAAAAGAGTGGGTCTGCCATGTGTTCAGCCCGATCTGCAAAAGCATGCTTNGATGATTCAACATAGAGATGGCAATAATCTGGGGAATGCAACTCGAGTTCGAATGCGTTAAGCCGTTCCATGATTGACAATACTTGACCGACTGCAACACCNCCCGAACTTGGGGGCGGCATCGCGAGNACTGAAACTCCATCATGTTCGTACGAAACAATTGGCTCAACCCACACTGGCGTATATGTTTTAAGGTCTTCAAGCGTTAGCCAGCCATCTGTTGCNCGGACAATTGCTTCNGCCACCATACCCTCGTAAAACCCTGATTTTCCATGCTCTGCTATGCGTTCAAAGACTAAGGATTGCCCGTTAAGTTGNAGCACTTCTTGCTGGTCAAACAAGNCCCTCAATTGCTCTGCATACGCTCCGCTCCCATCCAAAGCACTTGNAAGCGCTCTNGCANATGCATCATCNGGNTTAAAGCCTTGTTTAGAAAGTTCAATTGCTGGCGCTAGAACAACTTCTCTGGGGAGCGTTCCATATCGCTCATGCGCGTCAAGCAAACCGGCGACNNTTCCCGGTACGCCAACAGCAAATGGACCAAGCAGACTTGAATGATCTTGGTACATCAAAGGCAAAGTGTTTATTGGTGCAGTTTCACGGTAGTTGAGAGCAACTGGNTTCATCTCTTCTGAAGCAATGAGCATGAATCCACCNCCACCAATTCCACAAGAGAATGGCCTCACGACGCTNAGTGCAAAAGAAGTAGCAACTGCAGCNTCAACNGCATTNCCNCCCTGTTCTAGNATTNNNGCGCCCGCTTGNGANGCNANNGGATGATCTGATGCGACTGCTCCACCTTCGAAACGAAGTTGTTTCGATTGNCAACCCGTGAGNAGTAGGACGCATAGAAACGCTATTCGCATTCGCCGAGTTCTCTTAGCATGNTGAGCGCTTGCGTNACATCTTCAACACGCTGGTCGCCGCCTTCTCTTTCAATCACTAAGTTGATGCCCTCTGGAANATGACTTAAAAATGTCTTCCAGCAAAAGTCNCCTGTGCCAGCGGGGACTTCCGTTCCCCAAGTNCCTGANACTTCTGCGTGCTTNGCATCTTTNATGTGCACCTGTTTAATCCAGGGCNTTAGCAATTGCACTGCTTCGATCGGATCGCCCTGACCATATAGAATCATGTTTGCNGGATCAAANTTNACACCAAGCGNCGGGTGATTCAANTCTTCTAACACAGAGATTAAGTTGNGNGCGTTTTCTTGACCCGTTTCAAACGCAAGATTCACGCCGCACNCATCAAAACANNTGAGGATCTGCGTCAGCCTTTCCATCATTTTGTCTCGCTCTTCACATGACTCTTCTGGAAAGAAGCCCGCATGAAAAGTCACAAGTCCGATACGCATCTCTTTTGCTTTAAGAGCGACCGCTTGCGCATTTTCCCAAGTTTGCTCCCANGTNCCATCNGGNCGAACTCCACCAGTTTCAGCGATTGTTTCAAGCGAAGTGTAATCTTCACCAGTCGCCTCAAGCATACCGCTCATGATTGAGATGCCTGCCTCGGCGAGNTCTTTCTCTGCGTCACTCCAAGCTTCATCTGAACAGAGTGGATTTAACGCAAGTTGAATTGAAGAAATTCCGCAAGAATTGNCCCTAGAAATGAGTTCAGAGGGGTTTTTGGGCTGCAAACTCCAACTGCAAACAGCAATGTGTCGATTGTTCATAAGAGATAGTTTAGAATACAGCGTTTCGGCTGGATAGTGCCAAACGGACTCAGCCATCAGGAATTCACCTTGAGCATGACAAAAACGTCAACAACTCAACCGCCAGAAGAGCAACTCNCNTTGTGGGAACGCATCGAAGCGTACATCACACGGCTGAGTACAAAAAATAACTTCTGGCATAAAGTCTGTTCTCTCATCTGGCTGCCTTTTGCATTCAGAAGTGGTATCTCTATGAGAAGGATTGGCCCAGATAAATTCACGGCAGTTTTNCCTTTCAAGCGTTCNAATAGGAATTTCTACAACGCGATGGCTGGTGCCGCCCTCCTTGGCAACAGTGAAGTTGCGGCGGGCATGTTTTTATTCAAACAGTGCGGAAGCGATTACGCTGTCGTCTGTAAAGAAATGTCATACAAGTTTCTTCGCCCATGTTATGGACCTGCAATCTACAACGTTAAAAATGCNGAAGAAGTTACAAAAGAGCTTTCGACGCAACTTGAAACNAGAGATGAATTCAACATTGAGTTCACCATGGAAATTACACAAACACTTCCAAAGCATGGCAAAGAAGCACGNGTTGGGCGATGCGAAATCACATTTCATTGCACACCAAAGTACAAAATCAAAGAGCGTATGGAACGTAAGAAAGCTCNCGCTTCAAAATGAATGCACTTAAAACAGTTGGCTGGGGTCTTTACCTTGCAAGTAGCTGGACTTGGTGTATTGGCATGTTCCTNCCAATCATTCTTCTAGAGCGTTATGGCTGGCAAGGTTTTTTTATGTTTGCGATTCCAAATGTCATTGGTTGCGCAGCATTTGGCTATGTTCTTAAAACCCCTGAACGNTCAAAAANACTTGTCGAAAAATATGGGTTCCTCATGGGTCTCTTTTCNATTGCAACGATTGCGTTTCACGCATTGTTCATNGTGATGATGCTGAACATNCATGAGATTGATTCATATGCTCGTTATGTGTTTTATGGAATCTTGTTTTGCTTGTTTGTATCGGTATTCTTNTCAAAACGAGTGTGGATGCTCGTTGGGAGCGCCTGTTGGCTTACTTCACTTTGCCTTGGAGTATCCCTATTGCCATCAGAGATTCATGTCGAAGCATCAAGACNATGGCAAGACGTCATTTGGCTACTCCCAATCACCACATTTGGGTTCTTACTTTGCCCTTACTTAGACCCTACGTTCCATCGCGCACTACAAGAATCACCAAGCAAACATTGCTTTGGTATNTTTGGANTTTCATTTGCGACGATGATTGGGATCACTTGCGCTTACTCAGAGACCGTNTTGCTAGCACTTCCGACTGCGNTTGCAATTCACTTATTGATTCAAGCGACATTCTCAATCATCGCACACCAATATGAAGGNAGCCGGGCTTGGAAATCCAGAAGAGCATTCCCCCTCGTNCTGCTTGTTAGTGTTTCAATAGCGATGCTCGTTGCAGCACAAAATCAACAAGATATTCAAGCTCACCTCNACGATTACCTTCGTTTCTTTGTCTTCTATGGGNTGATTTTCCCAGGGCTTGTTGTCATTTTCATGTGGACAGGCAAAGCAATGAATTGGCTGAGANTTTCACTCTTTGGACTCGTAGCACTTTGTTNGATGCCATTGCTTGAAAGTGCNTACATAGGAGAAACACCGTGGCTAGCGGTGTTCCCTGTCATCGTGCTTCTCACTTGGGCTTTTGCTGACCGTAGCAGAGGCGACGTTCAGTTAACCTAGCGAATCATTTCTTCCCACAACACTTTTTGAACTTTTTGCCACTTCCACAAGGGCACGGTTCATTTCGCCCNACAGTCATCGCTTGTTTTGAACCTTGGTTACTAGAACTCGCTGCGGCGCGAATTGATTGCTCAGCAGGTTTTGGCGTGGGTCGNTGCTGAGGGCTCGCTTGCCGTTGCTCTGGCGCTTGCTGTCTATCCGCACCTTGTGGTTGCGATTGCTGTTGTTGCTGTTGCTGTTGTTGCGGTGGCTTTTGCATTCGCACTTGCATTTTCGCTTTAAAGACCAAGTCAGTCACCCGTTCTTGCATGTGCTCAAACATCTCATCGAAGAGTCTTGCGCCTTCACGCTTGTATTCGATTCGCGGATCGAGTTGACTAAATGANCTGAAGCCAATCGATTCTTTTGCCTGGTCCATCTGGTAAAGATGATCCTTCCAAACTGAATCAAAGATTTGCAGNAGAACCGTACGTTCAAGTTGTGCAAGTTCAGCACGTTGCACTTGTTTAATCTTCTCTATNGCAACGCCAACAGCATCNTCTTCAAGTCGTTCTTTTTCTTCGGTGGTTAATGCGAACTGCCAATGTTCACGAAGCCATGCATCTAAATNGCCGTTTGAATCCTCAACCATTCGTTCAGCACGACGCTCAACACGTTCATCATCCCATCGATTAGCTTCTTCAAGTAGGAACTTCTTCAATTCGNNNGGTTCATTAGATGGTAAAGCGTTTGGCGCCCAATCAAGTTCATACTTNACTTGTACCCATCTGCAAAANGCTTCAATCGCTTGAGTTGGATCTTGCTGTAATCGCATACCAGTCATTTCGATAATGAACTCAATTGGATACTCGCGCTCACGCTTTTTGTAGACTTCCATCGCTTTGTCCATGACAACATCAATGGCATCATCGATTTCTAACTCATCAAAATCATCAGCGCTACATTCAAACTCGAACTTGGATGTCACCCACGTGGCAAGTTCACCTTGTGCATGTTTTGGCACGAGGTATGGGTCGAGCGGGGCTAACTCTGTTGAACGGATTTTGTTCTCAGCATCAACACCGATGCGCTCTACGATTTCTTCTCTGCTGAGTGTCGTAACCTCAGATAGAGACAAGTCGCTATTCCACGCTGCGTGTGCCCAATTGACAACACCCTTGTAATCCCACGTAGACTCATCACGCTCTGAGATATTGCCGTCACCTAAATCGATCGTGTCTGGCAGATANTCNCCGATTGTTACACGGATGATTTCTTGTGACTCTTCAAGTGCGTCACGCACGAGAAGTTTATGTAAATCTTCACGATCCTTACCTAGGATTCGATCGGGATCTACAGGCACATTCAAGTGCTCTTGTACCCATTCTGAGATACATGTTGCTGAATAGGTTGGATTCAGGAATCTTGACACAGCGTCGCTCACAGCATGCTCAATGTATTCAAAAATCAATGAGCGAATATCGCGACCTTCAAGGACACGCTGACGCAAGTCGTAAAAGACATGCCTTTGGTGGTCCATGACTTCATCATATTCAAGAATGTTTTTACGGATGAGGAAGTTGCGTTCCTCTACTTTTCGCTGTGCCTTTGTGATCGCTTTCGTGAGCATGTTGTGTTCAATTGCGACCCCTTCCTTCATGCCCATTTTGGACAAGAGTTGTAATGTCCGGGGCCCTGCGAACATCTTCATCAGGTCATCTTCAAGACTCAAGAAGAACCGCGAAGAACCATTATCACCTTGACGACCTGAACGACCTCTCAATTGGTTGTCAATCCGCCTTGACTCATGCCGTTCTGTTGCAATGACGTGCAATCCGCCGAGTGTTTCTACATTGTCGTAAAACTTCAGACGGTGTAACAAACATGCGCCACTCTTATCGATGTCTGCGAGCATCTTGTCAGTTTTCATCGAAACCGCTTTTGAATCGTCCACCCACCAGCAACTTGTCGCCCACCAATGTTCGACGAGCGCTCTGAAGATGTCATCATCGCTCATGTCTACGACATCCGATTTTGAAACGCCAAGTTCTTTTGGCGCGATGTGTCTGTAGATTGCCTTAACGACATCCTCTTCCGCCATCTCTGCGTTGACTTCCTTAGGACAGATGCCAGTCTTTTTCCAATGCTCAATGAGAATCTCAGGCGACAACTGTGCAAGTTTAATATCTGTACCACGACCAGCCATGTTTGTTGCAACAGTCACTGAACCAAGTTGACCCGCAAACTTAACAATTTCTGACTCTCGCTCATGTTGTTCCGCATTCAACACTTCATGCGGCACTTGATACAAAGTATTCAACATTTGGCTTAACTCTTTGGACTTTTCAACACTCGTCGTACCAACGAGAACAGGTTGTCCAACTCGGTAAAGTGCATAAATCTCGTCAATGGATGCCTTCACCTTATCCTTCGCTGACGTAAAGACAAGGTCATTGTGGTCATCACGAACAACGGGAACGTTTGTTGGAATCACAAGAACATCTAAGTCATAGATTTCATAAAACTCCGTTGCTTCTGTGTCTGCAGTACCGGTCATGCCTGACAATCGTTCATACAACTTAAAGTAGTTTTGAATTGTGATTGTCGCCATCGTCTGCGTCTCTTGCTTAATCTCGACGCTTTCTTTTGCTTCAATCGCTTGGTGCAAACCGTCTGACCATTGACGACCGATCATCTTACGACCTGTGTTTTGGTCAATGATAATGACACTCATCACGCCTTTATCATCTGGCGCAACGATGTAATCTCTATCCTTCAGATAGACGGTATACGCACGAATCGCTTGTTCTAACAAGTGAGGAACGTCCATGTTTTCGCCAACATAAAACGAACCGATGCCTGCTTCTTGTTGCGCTTCAGCGATGCCTTCGTGTGTAAGCGTTGCGCGCTTTTTGTCGAGTTCGATTTCGTAATATTGCGTAAACTGGTCTCTGTGCTCTTCGAGCGAAGGCAGTTTATCTTTGGCCTCTTTTAAAGATGCCTGCATCCCAGAAACTGTTGATTTATCAACAGCGTTTCGAATGTCACCTTCTAGACCACTAATTTTCACCAAGCAAGATTGAACTGCTTGGTCTGCTTCTTCCCACGGCTTTTGCTTTTGAAGCAAATGACGCGCAAGCCTTCCTGCGAGTTCATATCTCGGTTGGCCTTCGTGAGCCGCACCTGAAATGATGAGAGGCGTTCGCGCTTCATCAATGAGTGTTGAGTCAACTTCGTCCACGATTGCAATTTGCCTTCGCTTCTGGACTTGCTCCTGCGGGCTCTGTTTCATGTTGTCACGAAGATAATCAAAGCCAAATTCGGATGTTGTTCCATAAACAACATCACACTGATACGCGAGTTGTTTTAACTGTGGGTGCTGCATGTGTTGAGGATGGATAGCGCCTACAGTTAAACCAAGCATTCTGAAGAATGGGAATGTCCAATCACGGTCTCGTTGCACAAGATATGAGTTCACTGTGACAACATGCACTTGCTTCTCTTCAATAGCGGAAAGATAACAAGCCAGTGGTGCAACAATTGTCTTACCTTCACCCGTTTTCATCTCAGCAATGCGACCTTCATAAAGGACAACTGCTCCAATCAGTTGCACATCAAAGGGACGAGCACGGAATGGTGGTTTTGACTCAGGATACAACTCACGAACTGCTTCGTAGAGTCGTATTGGAATGTCAATAAACTGCCAAGCAGGCACAGGTTCTACGCAACCAAGCAGTTCTCTGTCTGGGTTACGAGGTTCAGTTGAATCGATGATGGCTTTCGTTTCGTCATACAATTTTCGAACATCATCATTTAACTGCGAAGCATCGAATTCATGGACTGGATTAAAGATGTTTCGAATGCCAACGGCTCTATCCATCGCCTCTCTTGCAACAGCGAAGACTTCGGGAATCATGTCACTTGCTGACTCCCCTTCCTTGATTCGTTTTCTAAACTCAATCGTTTTTTCTTTAAGTTCAGCATCACTCATCACACGCATATCAGGCTCAAGATTTGACACCTGATCAACAAGTTTCATATACCGTTTTACTAATCTGTCATTACGACTACCGAAAAGTTTTCTGCCGATTGAACCTACAACTGGAACGCCCATTGCGTCACCTCATCTATCTATTCTGAATTATGTAAAAAAAGAAAATCAAAAAAACAACGAATCACACGACTGCAGCGGGCGGCGGCAAGTTGTGCAATTCGTTGATTTCGATTTGATTCGCGATTTCTGAATCCGCCCACAGTAAATCATGTTGAGCATCAGCGAATTCGCGTGTCATTGAAGATTGCTCTTCAACAGAAGTTTGAGCGTAGCGAAGCGCTGTAACCACTAGGACCGATTGAGTCCCGCTTGATTGCATAAATGCTGCTCCTCCAAAACAGAAGAGGAGAATCAGGAATGCAGTAGCTGAACTACATTTATCACTTCGCATTGGGATATTATACCTCAAGTAAGGCGTGAAGCCAGAAAACTGTAAGGAAGCCCATTTGGCCAAAGAAAAAGTAGAACTTAATGTCTCTGAAATGAACTGCGCAGCATGTAGTAGTGCTGTGGAACATGCTTTGTTAAAGGGAACTGGGGTTAAAGAAGCAAGCGTTGCTTTCGCTACTGGCAGAGCAATCGTTCAAGGGTATTCCTTGAACGCTGAGGAACTTGCTGAGATTGCAACAAACGCTGGTTATCCAGCAACGACTGTTGACGAAGGCATCGACCCAGCAGACATGGCGAGCAACCTAGAACAGCAACAACTAAAAAATGCCCGCGATTGGAAAAGGCGAGCAATCATAGGGTTGACGATTTGGGTTCCTGCTGAAACACTCCACTGGACAGCGCACCCACTTGGATTCTATGGTCCTTGGCTGAGTTGGGTCATGTTCATCGCGTCGACCATCGCAATGCTCTGCGTGGGCAGAGGGTTTATCACATCAGCAATCAGTGCAGCAAAACGAAGACAGACCAATATGGATACGCTGATTTCAATAGGTGCTTCCGCTGCTTATGGGTTCTCACTCTTTATTTTTGTTGCCCAGCAACTTGGTTATGAGGCAAACCACGAGGTGTACTTCACAGAGGCGGCCGCACTTCTCGCCATCATCAGTTTAGGTCACTGGTTGGAAGCATCATCAACTGCAAAAGCGGGCTCTTCAATTAGGGAGTTACTCAACATGCAACCAGATGTTGTTGAGTTACAACTTGAAGATGGCTCCACAAAACAGATTCCTTCCGGTGAGGTTGAAGAAAATGCAATGCTCATCGTGAAGCCTGGAAGCAGGATTCCAGTTGACGGAGTGGTCATTGAAGGCGCGAGTGAAGTTGATGAGGCAATCGTCACCGGAGAAGCTCTTCCAATTCCGAAGGAGGTTGGGTCCCCTGTGATTGCCGGCTCGATGAATACGACGGGGAAACTCGTTATTCGAACAACAGTTGACGGCAAGCATACGACTATTTCTAGAATTGCCTCCCTTGTTACAGAAGCTCAATCGAGCAAAGCCGGCATGCAAAGACTCGCGGACAAAGTCTCTGGAGTTTTTGTACCAATCGTTTTATTGATTGCCTTTGTAACAGTCATTACGTGGTCAATTCTTGGAGAGATCGAGATTGGCATCGTGTCTGCTGTGACAGTGCTCGTCATTTCTTGCCCTTGCGCTCTTGGATTAGCAACGCCAATGGCGGTGATGGTGGCAACTGGCGAGTCGAGTTTACGGGGCATTTTGGTAAAAAATGCTGCAGCTCTTGAACTCGCAGGCACCGCAAAGTCATGCGTGTTTGATAAGACTGGCACGCTCACTGAAGGAAAACCATTTGTCACTGCAATTCGGCCCAGCGAGGGGTTTACAGAAACTGATGTGCTCGCAACCGCAGCATCCATTGAATCGAGTAGTGAACACCCCATTGCTTATGCCATCTTGAAAGAAGTATCAGACAGAAACATTTCCTTTACAGAAGCAACTGAGTTTAATGCCACTCCAGGCATCGGTGTTGAGGGAGTTGTTGACCAGCAAAAGATTTCTGTATTGCGAGACAAGGATGCTACTTGTAGAGTTGAACTCAATGGCACTCTTGTTGGCACAATCACTGTGAATGACAAAGTGAGAGACGAAGCGAAGAGCACGATTGCAGAACTTCAAAATGCAAACATTGAAGTGCACATGCTTTCAGGTGACCGAATCCAAAATGCAAAAGCAGTTGCTTCTGAACTTGGAATTCATGAACGCAACGTGCACGCTGAAGCCTCCCCTGAAGACAAATCTAAAATCATCGATTCAATTTCTAAACCAAACATCATGGTTGGGGATGGCATTAATGACGCAGCGGCTCTTGCTTCAGCCGATGTTGGAATTGCAATTGCATCAGGAACCAACGTTGCAATTGAAAGCGCGTCGATTGTCATTCCATCAAACCAAATCCAAACGACAATCGTCACAATTGACATTGCTCGAAAAACCCTCAAAGCCATCAAACAGAACTTGTTTTTCGCTTTCATGTACAACACTGCTGCAATTCCACTTGCAGCATTTGGACTATTGGGCTCTCACGGACCATTAATCGCTGCAATCGCGATGGGGTGTAGCGACATTACAGTGATTGGAAATGCGGTTCGCCTCAAACATAAACTGAGAAAACTACGTAGAACTCCTTAAAGTTAGCAATAGTCAAGTTTGACATTCCGTTGTACGATGGTTCACAGTGATTTGACAACTTTGGAGTTCTGTAAATGAAAACGCCCTTAGACCAACTCAATCCAAATGAGTTTGATGAACAAAAAGCGAAGCATTTGTTACTTCGCTCTGGGTTTGGAGGAACAGACAGACAAATAAAAGCCATTGCAAATCTGGGGCTAGAGCAGGCAGTCGATTACATCATCGATTTCGATAAGTTAAAAGATAAAGAACCCATCCGAGGAGATGAGTTTGACCCCGACATCATGCGACCTGCAACCCGTTCTGAGCGAGAGGGTTTCAGACAAGCAAGGCAGAGCGGGGATGAAGTAAGACTAGAAGAGTTAAGACAAGAGCGCCAACGAAGACAACGCGCAGACAGAAAACAAATTGAAGAGATGGAACGATGGTGGTTTAAACGAATTGTTGAAACACCTAAACCATTCCAAGAAAAAATGACGCTCTTCTGGCATGGTCATTTTGCTACTGGATATCGAGCCATCGAAAATAGTTACCACATGTTCCTTCAAAACAACATGTTTAGAGAACATGCGCTTGGTAACTTCAAAGAAGATTTAGTTCGCGGCATCATCCACGACCCTGCGATGATTAAGTATTTAAACAATGACCAAAACCGAAAAAGTTCTCCAAACGAAAACCTTGCTAGAGAACTCATGGAACTCTTCACGCTTGGGGAAGGTGAAGGCTACACAGAAGATGACATCAAGGAAGGCGCGAGAGCACTTACCGGATACAACATAGAAGATGACGAGTTTGCGTTTAGGGCAAACCTCCATGACACTGGCACAAAAACAATTTTTGGCCGCAGAGGCACATATGATGGCGACGATTTTGTTGACCTCATATTCACTCGCAAGCCAGTCTCTACGTACGTCATTGAAAAACTGTATAGGTTCTTCGTAAACGATTTGCCACACGGGCCAACAAAATCATCCAAAGCATTTGTAAATCAACTTGGCAATTTGTTTAAACGAAGGGATTGGGAACTGAAACCAATCATGCGTGCCTTATTCATGTCGGAGCATTTCTATGCACCTGAAAACATGAACGCAATCATAAAGAGTCCTCTGCAACTCATCGTGCAAGCAGTCCGCACGCTCAATACGCCGAATCGTTCGAAACTGATTCAAACGCTCGTTGCTGCTTCAGATCTTATGGGGCAACGCTTATTCGCACCTCCATCAGTAAAGGGATGGGACGGCGGTCGTTCTTGGATTAATACATCAACGATGTTCGCACGACAAAACACTATCTTGTATTTACTCACAGGATTACGACCAGATGGGTATGGATGGGAAGCAGACCAATCTCCATTTAATGCAATGTCTCTTGTTGAGGATCCTGATGGTGAACCAAAAGACATCGCAAAACAACTTATGACATCAGTCTTAGCGGTTGAACAACCAAACAAAGACCGGTTGAGTTCATTGACTGATTTCTTGACGACTCAAAACAACCAGATTAACAATCAAACTATTACAGGCGTGCTCACGCTCATCACAGCGATGCCTGAATATCAATTATGTTGAGGCACTCCTATGTCTGACCATCATCACGACCATGATCAATACTGCGAAAGTACGGGGAATGGCGAAACATATAGTCGCCGCTTGTTCATGCAACAAGGCATGGCGTTCTTATCAATGGCAGCAACAGTGCCGATGTTTATGCAGCAATCAGCAAAAGGCATCATGCTACCTGTTGGCTCTCTTGTCACATCACAAGCGGGAATACCAGAAGACCGCGTACTCGTGGTTATTCAGTTAGCTGGTGGCAATGACGGTCTCAACACAATTGTGCCGTTTGAATCTGATGCATATTTTTCAAGTCGTCCTCAAATAGCGATTGGAAAACCGGGCTCAACACGCAATGCTGGTGGCGCAGCGCTTGAACTTCCAAACCAAGAGAGTTTTGGGTTACACCCAAACTTGACTGGTTTGCGAGAACTCATCGACCGAGGTCATGCTTCAATTATCCAAGGTGTCGGTTATCCAAACCCAAATCGCTCTCACTTTACATCTACTGACATTTGGCACACTGGAAACACAAGTGCGCAGGGATATGGTTGGCTTGGTCGTTATTTTGACAATACGTGCGCCGGTGCACCTACTCATGATCAGAAAGGTTCTATTGCAATAGGCAATAAGGCACCCCTAGCGCTATATGGAAAAACCCAGAAGGCAGTAAATTTTGAAACGGAAGAACTCTTTAAGTGGGCAGGTACAAATGCAAGCAATGAATTAGAAGAATCATATGACCAAATCAACCGAGCAGAATCGCTTGATGGCGTAGAGAAAGACAGTCAACTTGACTTTCTTGTACGAACTGCGCTTGATGCTCAAGTGTCTTCAGATAGAATTCGCGCAGCAGTTTCAAAGAGACCACTCGTTAGTTATCCAAACAACAAACTTGCCCAGCAACTTCAACTTATCGCATCCATGGTCCGAGCAGATTTGCCAACGCGAGTCTATTACGCAAGTCTAGGCGGATTTGACACTCACGCGAACCAAATCGGTTCACATGCAAACTTGATGAGACAACTTGGCGATTCGCTGCTTGCGTTTCAAGATGACCTTGCAAAACAAGGCAACACTGGAAAAGTGACAACAATGGTCTTCAGTGAGTTTGGTCGAAGAGTTGCTCAAAACGGCAGCTCCGGAACTGATCACGGGACTGCAGCGCCAATGTTTGTGATTGGTGAACATGTGACGCCAGGTCTCCTTGGCGAGCACCCATCACTGACAAAACTCGATCAAGGCGACTTGATGTTTTCTACTGATTTTAGAGAAGTTTACACATCAGTTTTAAATGATTGGATGGGCGCAGATGCAAAAGACATTCTTGGAAAGAGTTACAAGAATGCAGACATCTTTAAGAAATCGCTTAACACGTAACATTACTCTTGCAGGATGTGCATGAGTTGACCGACAACCTCGACTGATTGCGAGTGTCCGTCGGCCCATACAATTTCTATTGATACAGGTTTTGCGTTGTATGCGAATGTAAACAATAAGGGCGTAGATGCCGATGATTGAAAACCGGAGCCATCATGATTCCATTTGGTTTTGGAAGAACCATCATTCAAATGTACCGTCACTTTTGCGCCAAGTCCTTTAGAGTTTTGACCATTCCCCTGAAGCGTCAGTTTAAGCGTGTTGGATGCATCACCTTTGTTTTCATACACTCTAACTGCCCCATGCCGTGGCGCAACAACCATGTCTACATCACCATCCCCATCCAAATCACCAAAGACGCCTGCCCTGTCATCAAACTCACCTTCGATACTGCTTGTGTCAACAAATCGAACACCTGAACGCGCCATCAGTGTGAGCGGTTGTAATCGATTGCTATCCATCGTTTCAATGGTCGCATTGGGATAAACGTGCCCATTCAAAATGATAATGTCATCATGTCCATCGCCATCAAAATCTTGAAAATCACATGTCCACCCTAACAACATTCGGCTCATCAATCCTAAGCCATATTGATTCGTGCGGTCATCAAAGAAACCGCTCGGCGAATTGATGTGCAGTGTGTTTGTATCACTAGAAAAGTTCGTCGACAAGATATCTGGCAAACTGTCATTATTCACATCACCAATCGCGATGCCCATTGTTGCCTGCATGGAACCTTCCCCATTTGTTGCAGCACCTGAATAAAAACCAGCATCTATAAACCCATCTCCTTGATTGAGATACAAACTGTTTGCCATGGAATCGTTGCCTACGTAGATATCTTGCTTGCCATCATCATTGAAGTCAAGAATCGCGACGTTCAGTCCGAATGCTGGTGGTGATGTAACTCCCCACTTTTGATTTGCACTTGCGAATGTTCCATCACCTAAGTTTTCATAAACGACATCTTTTTGGGGGGTAAGCCCATGTGGCCCACCGAGCACATCGACGCCTTTGTAAGTTGCATTTGGCGGTGGGTTATGCACATCAAACTCTAGGTAATTGCAGACATATAAGTCTAAATCACCATCACCATCTAAGTCACCAAACGCTGCACTCGTCCCCCAGCCTTCATCATCTACTCTTGCTTTGTGACTATCTTCTGTAAAGGAGCCATCGCCATTGTTGATGAGAAGTTTGTTTGGACCAAGGCATGTGACATACAGGTCATCGAAGGAATCGCCATTGACATCACCAACCGCTACGCCCATTGGTTGGCCTTTGGGTTGAATGTTTGCAGTTGAAGTGACATCGCGATACACAATTGAACCATTTGATGATTCATTTGCATACAACTTGCATTGACCTTGCCCGCCATGACTGATGACAAACAAATCTAAGTCTTCGTCATTGTCAAAATCAAACAAAGCCATACCACAACCGTTTACTTCAAGAATAGATTGTTGGGGCTCATGCCCACACTCGATTGGAGCAATCTCAGTCTTGACTTCTTGGAACTGCAAACTGTGACGATCTGCCGCTTCCTGAGAGCATGAACAAAGCAATAGCATGGCTACGAATTTTTTCATTCTGGAAAACTCGTATGTTTAAGATCAGGTCTGACGATATCACGCGTGATATAGAATTGATTCTGGGCATTCTCTGCCAACTGTGTTTCGCCACGCTTTCGGTAAATGTTTGATAATCGGTGGTAGACTTCATACAACCGCGGGTTCAATTCAATTGCACGAAGATACATCACAACCGCGTCATCTGTTCTGCCTTGACTATCGAGAACATCTGACATCCTCGCAAATGATTTTGATGCGATGCCCTGCATGAGTTGCTTATTCCCTTGACATCTGTCGATTGATTTTTGGAACCACTGCAACGCCTTGCGTGACTTTCCATCATCCATTGCAATCAGACCCAGCGCGAACATAGTGTCTGGTTCGTCACCTTGAAGAATCAGGAACCGCTGGAACGCTTCTTTTGACTGATCAGCATTACCGAGATAGTAACTTGACCAACCGAGGAAGTGCCATGCGGGTAGATAGACACCGTCTTGAAACTTTGTTGCTCGAGCAAACCAATCAGCTGCTTTTGCATACCGCTTTTCATTGTGATAACTCAACCCCATGATGAAACATCCCTGTGATTGTTCACCGTGTTTGTCCATATGTTGCCGAACTCTCACCCTTGCACTGCCGAAATCGCCTTCGGAAATGAGACGTATTGGCACTTCATAAGCCTTATCTAGTTTGACATTTTCTTCTTTTTTTGCTTCACAACCGACTACTATTAAAGAAGTTAGGAGAAAACAGAGGGTTGTGATTGGTATTCGAAACATCGTCAATTAAAGTAGTTAAAAGGGATTTGCATCCACAATTATTGGAATATCGTATCTTTAAGTAGGTAAGGAGTGACGCGGTATGAGGACTATTCCTCAAAAGTTCAAAGTACAGCTGTGCGGGAGCTTATTTTGTTGCACGCTTCTCTCCTATTCTGCACTTGGCGTTGACATTCAACCAAGACCTGGCGATCCAATTCCATCGCTTAGCGATGAACTAATGAAACGATTTGAGCTTGGAAAGATTGCTTACGAAACAGACTTTGCAGCAGAAGATGGGCTTGGCCCAATTTTTAATCAGACGAGTTGTGCAAGTTGTCATAACAGTCCAGTTGGTGGTCCGGGTAATCAAACGGTGACTGTATTTGGCATGCTTGATAAAAAGGGTGGGTTTAATCCCCTAGCAAATCTTGGCGGCTCACTGCTTCAAGCGCAAGCATTAAATGATGCATGTTTAGAGATTGTTCCTCCTGAGGCAAACATCACAAGTTTACGTGTAACAAATGGCTCGCTAGCCTATGGTTTTGTGGAAGCCATTCCAGACTCGGCACTCTTAGACAATCAGAAACAACAAGATGAATCTATACGCGGCAAGGCGCACATGGTTTATAACTTCGAAGATGAAACTGACCAACTTCATGTTGGGCGCTTTGGTTGGAAAGCTCAAATTGCTTCAATCCTTACTTTTTCTTCAGATGCATCACTCAATGAAATGGGATTAACGAACCGATTCTTGCCAATTGAAAATGCACCAAATGGAAATGAAGAGCTGCTTGAAACGTATGACACAGTCAGTGATCCAGAAGATGTATCAGACTCTGATGGGTTTGATTTCATCGACAGAGTGACTGATTTTCAACGACTGTTGGCACCCCCGCCACAAACCCCTCAAAGCGGAATGAGTGGGGAATTCATCTTCAATCAAATTGGTTGTGTTGATTGCCACACAAAAACATTTGTGACTTCCAATGGCTCTTCCATCATGGAGCCACTTCGTGGTCAAACAATTCACCCGTACTCCGACTTTTTGCTCCATGACATGGGCATCTCTGGCGATGGCATTGCTCAAGGCAATGCAACCGGACGAGAGTTAAAGACACCACCACTTTGGGGGCTTGCCTACCGAACCCCATTATGGCATGATGGTCGAATTGATATTGGCAATTTTGAAACGAGGATGTCTGCAGCAATAAGCGAACATGGTTCATTTGGTTCGCAAGGGCAATCTTCAGCAGGTGCATTTAACCAGTTGAGTTCAACTGAAAAAGCACAGCTCTTTGCGTTTCTGAAATCACTAGGTCAACTTGAGTTTGATGGCGACAGTGATGGAGATGTCGAAATTGATGATTTCCATGGATACTCTGACACAATTGGTTTCAGAAGTTGTTATGAGATTGAAACAACTCCCGATGATCCCTGTGCTATTCATGACATTAACCAAGATGGAATTGTAAATCTTGACGACTTTGATTTGTTCATTGTTGCAATTGATGATGAACTTGACGATTGCAATAAAAATGGATCTTATGACTTGTTAGATATCTTGCTTGGAGCAGATGATCTTGACAACAATGGCATCCTGGATGAATGCGAAACTTGCCTAGGCGATATCAATGGTGACAATGCTCTGAATGTTAGTGACATTCTTGCTATTATTGACGCCTGGGGAACGTGTGATGGGTGCGCTGCAGATGTAAATGTAGATGGCGCAGTAAACGTAACTGATTTACTCTTT
>PBEX01000014.1 GCA_002718515.1 Phycisphaerae bacterium | reverse complement strand
GACATTAAATATATTGGGTACGCCGGCAAGACAGATAGGCCATACAAAGGACTCGGTGAATCAGTGCTTGAAGCGAACCTTGTTTCACCTGAGAAACTGAGTTTGCGTGAAATTCGAAAACTTTACGACAAAAATCCTAAGCAGATTTCTGAGCTCATCAATAAGAACGAGTCCTATGTGTTTTTCCAAGAGTACGACGGAGCAAACTGGCCAGCTGGCTCACTTGGCGTTCCAGTGACTGCTCGCAGGAGTGTGGCAACTGATAAAAGCATTTTTCCAAGGGGTGGCGTTGTGCTTGTTGACACATCAGTTTACAACTTAACTGGAGAGAAAAGATCGTTTGTGCAGTTTATGGTTGATCAAGATACGGGCGGAGCTATCCGTGCACCGGGTCGTTGCGACTTGTTCATGGGCATTGGCGCCACTGCAGGGATCAAAGCTGGAAAACAATATTCTGAAGGCAAACTCTATTACTTGTTTCTAAAGCCAGATTCACTTGCTCAGGTTGAGCCCTAAAAACGGTGGCCAGGGTCTTACAGCCCTGCCGTTTCGTTCATCACCTTCCATTTTCGACGTACCATCCAATCCAATATAGCCATCATGGTGGTGTACGTCGCGTGATGGATCAAAGGAGGCACAGAAGTGGAAAAAGACTTCACTCATATCGCTACAGTCAATTGAGTCATCTACTGTAATAACGATGCTTGCAGTTTCGTTGTATTGCTCAATCGCTGCTGCACCATCCCCCCCATTTTGTTTGTTCACACCAATAATGGCGATGCCGTCAATGTTAGGCGCCGAGCGAGTGGCATCAATACCCATCTTGCCGCCAGCACCAAGTTTAGAAGCAGCGTGGTCAAGAATATCAAGCGGACCGCGTGTCAGTTCAATGTCATTAGCGATGTCGATGCCTGAAACAGCCTGAAGTACCGCGTGTTCATCATGCACATCGACCTCTTCGCCGACAACAACAATAAGTTTTGTCCACGCCATTTGCCCCGCACCCCAAATAGCATGCATAACTTTGCGAGCGTGCTCCTCATACTCTGGTTTAATCTTAATAAATGCGCAGTTATGAAACGCACCAAATTGTGGCAAGTGATAATCAATAATGTCTGGAACAATCACTTTCAATAACGGAAGCATAATGCGCTCCGTTGCTTTGCCGAGATAATAATCTTCTTGTGGCGGTGGTCCAACAACAGTTGCGGGGAATACAGCATTGTTTCGATGTGTCACTGCTGTCACATCGACAATTGGATATCGATCTGGCATTGAATAGTAACCCGTATGGTCACCAAATGGCCCTTCAAATACAGCACCCTCCCCAAGCGGCTCATCGCCCGGCTCCCAGCCAATGTTTCCGCACTGTGTGCTGACAAATCCTTCTATAACAAACTCGCTATTTGCAGGCACCCACAAAGGCACCGTCACACCTTTGACAAGATCGATGCCTTTCTTCTGTAAGTAGCCTGCCATAAGCAACTCGCTAATTCCGGGAGGAAGTGGCGAAGTCGCAGCGTAAGGCAGAACAGTTTCGCCTCCGAAACAAATTGCTATTGGCATTGGCTCGCCAATTTCTTTCCATGAGCGCCAGTGGGCTGCACCATCATGGTGGATATGCCAATGCATCGCAAGATGTGTATCATCGATGAGTTGAGCCCGATACATTCCGATGTTATGGGATGGCGGTTTGTCATTGAAGCGATCATCTGCATGAATCGTATGCATGCCTGCAAAAGTGATATAGCGACCTTCACCAACTGCTGTCCCAGATTCTTCTTTTGTAATGTTGTAGCCAACAGCCTCTGGATTACCATCAAGCGGCCAACATTTAATCAGTGGTAATCGCCTTAAGTCCACTTCACCATTTGCTGTACGCTTAATATTTTGCTGACAAGACCCACGGCCCCTTTTGCGTTTAGGTTTTAGTTTAATGAGCGGCGAAAACTTTTTTGCCATTGATAGCATCTCCCGAATACCTGATGGTGGAACTGGCTTTGTAAGCTCACCAATCTCATCTGCAATCTCACTAAAACCTCGTTGACCAAGTGCTTGCTCCATCCTGAAATACGACCCAAACACATTAATTGCAAGTGGGAAATCACAGCCTTCAACATTTTCGAAGAGCAGAGCTTGCCCACCAATGCCTTCTCTGCCGCTGTCAAAAATTGCTGCATCTGAACTCAGCGTTGGCGAAGATTTAACGGCTTCTTCTTGCGTAAATCCAGTAATCTCAAGAAGCGGCGAAACGGGTTCACTAATTCGTTTGAGTTCACCAATTGAATCAAGATGGTCAAGAAAACTTTGCAAGCATTTAAAAGTCATGTAGGAATGGTACACTCTGTGAATGGCAGTGATTGACATACACGATGTCGAGAAGACATATAAAGGAAAAATTCACGCACTTCGTGGCGTCTCGCTTGAAGTGCATGATGGCGAAATTTTTGGATTACTTGGCCCCAATGGTGCTGGCAAATCAACTCTTGTCAAAATCCTGATGACTGTGATTAGAGCTTCAAAAGTTTCTGGCACTTTTCTTGGAAAGCCGATTGGTCATAGACCATCACTTAAAAAAGTTGGCTACCTTCCGGAACACCATAGATTTCCTCAATACCTCACTGCTATCAAAGTTTTGCAATTTTATGGAGCTCTATCCAGAGTTCCAAAACCAATTCGAAAAAAGAGGGCTTATGCACTACTTGACCGGCTTGGCTTAAATGGCTGGGAGAAGAAAAAAGTTAGCACTTTTTCCAAGGGCATGCGTCAAAGACTTGGGATTGCTATCGCATTGATTAATGACCCGGCTGTTGTTGTGTTAGATGAACCTACAGATGGCGTAGATCCTGTTGGGCGGAGAGAGATTAGAGACTTGCTAACTGAACTTAAAGCAGAAGGGAAGGCTGTTTTTTTAAACAGTCACCTACTTAGTGAACTTGAAATGGTCTGTGATCGAGTCGCCATAATGGTTAAAGGTCAAGTCACTATGCAAGGCACTATTCAAGAACTCACGAAAGAAAGTTTAAGAATTGAAATCCACATCGAAGGACCTCCACCACATTGGGCTACAGAAGACTTTGATGAAATTCAAAAATCAAAACTTGTAAAATATGGTCAAGACACCAAAGCATTGCAAATCCTGATTGACAAGTTAAGAAATGAACAAGTTAGTATCACATCAATTGAATCTAAAAGAGAATCACTTGAAGAGCTTTTCATGAGGGCTGTTGATTACATCGATAATCCGGGGAGTGTTAGATGATTTTAAAAGCATTTATAATTGATGCATACCGCCAACTGAGTGCTGCTAAATTATTTTGGCTAACACTAGGTCTATCCGTACTAGTAGTAGTCGCATTTGGCTCTATCAGTTTTAATGAAAATGGCATGACCACATTTTATGGACTGCAAACTATAAACAGCGATACTATTTATGAAGGAAGCCCGTGGGCAAGAGGGCTTTATATTGGCATATATTCAAATTTCCTTGTGACAATTTGGCTTTCATGGATAGCTGCAGTTCTAGCTTTGATTTCAACGTGCACTATTTTCCCTGAGTTTGTAAAGAGTGGCGCAATTGAGTTAACACTCTCTAAACCAATCAGTCGGATCAAGTTGTTTTTTGTCAAATACTTTGTCTCTCTACTATTTGTTCTTCTACAAGTCCTTTTATTCTGCATCGGCATATTCATTTGTGTAGGACTCCGAATTGGGGAATGGAATTGGGCAATCTTTAGCGCGGTTCCAATTGTCACTATTTTTTATAGTTATCTTTTTGCTGTATGTGTGCTAGTTGGCATGGTGACACAATCTAGCATTACATCCCTTTTGATAACAGGCATTTTTTGGATGGTCTTGTGGACAGCTCAAAGTACTGAATTCTGGCTTAATCGATTTGTAATCAACAATAGTGTAAAAATTGAGAGCTTCGAAGAAAGTCTTATCGAACAAAAGTCACAACTTGATAATCTAAAATCGAAATCTCCAGATGATTTCAGAATTGATAAACGTCAAGAACGCATCGACGAGATGGAACAAGAAGTTGAACTTGCAAAAGAAACTTTAGATGAATTAATGTTTTGGTATAAACCAGTTAGTCAAACTCTTGTTTTCTTGCCAAAAACTAGACAAACAACTCAACTCCTTGAAAGGTGGTTGTCTGATGACAGTGGGTTTGACATTCAAGCAATGTTAAGAGGCGAGATGCAATCCGTTCAAGAAATTGAAGAATTTGATGCAACAACATGGGGTGCAAGAAGACGGGAGACAGGGAGGCGACTGCAAGAAGACTATTCTTCCCGCTCATTGTGGTACGTCGTTGGGACATCACTTCTGTTTGAAGGTTTTATTCTTGGGCTGAGTGCTTGGTTCTTCTGCCGAAGAGATTTATAAACTCGCTTAAGATTTCCCTAGTTCAATACCGCGATTGCGTGCTGCGATGACTCCATTTGCAATGCCTTCAGGAACCCCGCTCTCCTTCATTGACTCTATCGCTGCATGCGTTGTGCCTCCCTTGCTTGTAACTGCTGCACGCATTTTTTCGGGAGAAGCATGTTTGTCGACTGTGAGCATTTCGGCTGCGCCTTTAATGGTTTGCCGAACGAGTGCATTTGCTGTGGACGCAGATAACCCCGCTTCAATGGCCCCCTTCATCATTGCCTCAGCAAGGAGGAAAATGTAAGCGGGTCCACTTCCACTGACTGCAGTGACTGCATTCATGAGCGATTCATCCACTTCTTCAACAATTCCAATTGAGTTAAACAACTCAATTGCTAGCGTTGCATCTTCAGATACTGCCTCCTTAGCACAAGCAAGCCCTGCTGCACCGAGCCCGAGTTGGCACGGCAAGTTTGGCATGACTCTAACAACTGACGTTTTGCCAGTTTCATCTTGAATCTGTTGAATGGAAATTCCAGCCATGATGGAATAAACGACTTCAGCGTTTACTGCACCGGAAACCAATGGGAAAATTTGTGGTTTCACCGCGAGTAAACAGTGCGTTGTTTCTGGCAAATCTTTAGCATCTGCAAAAACAGTACACCCAAACTCTGCAAAGGCAGCCCTCGCATCTTCAGAAGGGTCAGCAACAAAAATTTGTGAAGGTAGGAGAATTTGACCATCAATTGCGCCACGAATAATCGCGCTTGCCATGTTTCCTGCGCCAATGACTGACAATGTAGTGCTCATGCTCGGTACACTACCAATATGAGCACGGTTCAGGGCATCCAAATGCTTCCTTTTGAGACTCCGATTGCAGATATTGAGAAGCAAATCGCAGCACTAAAGGAACGAGAAGATAGTGACACGTATGAAAGCGAACTGCAAGAGTTAGAACAAACTCGGCACAATTTGCTAGAAAAACTCTATGACAATCTCACTCCATGGCAAACAGTACAGGCTGCTCGGCACCCAAGCAGACCACAGACTTCTGATTACATCAATATGATTTGCAGAGATTTCAGGGAATTGCATGGTGATAGACACTTTGGAGACGACCCAGCAATCACAACTGGTTTTGCTCGTATCGGTTCACACAAGGTGCTCGTTGTTGGCCATCAAAAGGGAAAAGATACACAAGAACGAATTGCATGTCACTTTGGCTGCGCGCACCCAGAGGGTTATCGCAAAGCACTTGAAAAGATGCGACTCGCTGAGAAGTTTGGTCTTCCTGTTGTTGCATTCATTGACACACCTGGGGCTTATCCCGGCATCAAAGCTGAAGAACGTGGGCAAGCACAAGCCATCGCTTTAAACTTGCGTGAAATGAGCCGGTTAAAAGTACCCATCGTTTCAGTTGTCATAGGCGAAGGTGGTTCAGGAGGCGCGCTTGGAATTGGCGTCGCTGACAGAGTCGCGATGATGCAATACGCGTGGTACTCCGTCATTAGCCCTGAAGGTTGTGCTGCGATTCTTTGGAAAATCGCAAATGAAGAGACGAATCAAAAGGCTGCCTCAAGTTTGGCGTTAACGAGTAAAGACAACTTGAAAAACAAATTGATTGATACGATTGTGCCTGAACCTCTTGGTGGAGCACACCGTGATCCAGATGTTGCAGCGCTCAATCTCGAAAAGTGGATTGTAGACACCTTGACTGATTTAAGCCGCTTTAATCCACAAACACTGGTGCAGCGACGATATGAGAAATTCGCTGCAATGGGCGTCTTTTCTGAGTCCGAAGACAATCATTGACGAAACCCAATATTTTGCCTAAAATGTGACATTCTCGGTACCACATCGAGTTTTCGTTTCGCTGTAACTCTTTGCAGCGCAATGATTTAAGAAAGGACACCTGAGTGGCGAAGAAGAAAACAACTAAAAAAGCTGTCAAAAAGGCAACGAAGAAGGCTGCCAAGAAGAAAGTAACCAAGAAAAAGGTTGCGAAAAAGACGGCTAAGAAAAAGACTACAAAAAAGAAAGTCGCCAAGAAAAAAGTAGCCAAAAAGAAGGTTGCTAAGAAGACCGCAAAGAAGAAAGTTGCTAAAAAAACTGCTAAAAAAGCAACTAAGAAGAAGGTCGCAACGAAAACCGCGAAAAAGAAAGTAGCCAAGAAAAAGGTCGCTAAAAAAGCGGAAAAGAAAACAACAAAGAAACGACGACGTCGAGGGATTTCTGTTTCAGAGGCCGCACGCGAGGCGGAAACTGATAACAGAGGATTTGCAATCATTAATGGTCGCAAGGTTCGCATGATTTCAACCAACGGTGTGTCTAAGAAGAAACCGAAGCGCGTGAAAGCTGCCGATCAAGCACCGCCAGACATATCTAAACTCAAACTCAAAACGCACTTAACTACTAAACAACTCAAAGAGTATCGTGAAAAGTTGATGGCGTATCGAAACCAACTTCTGATTGACCTTGGTGCAATTGAGAAGGAAGCGCTTGATGTCAATGCAGATATCAGCCATATGCCTATTCATATGGCAGATGTTGGCAGTGATGCATATGACCAAGATTTGAAACTTGGCATGGCTGCAAGTGAGCGCAAACGAATTCGCGACATTGAAGACGCGCTTGTTCGCATTAAGAAGAAGACCTATGGCGTCTGTCACCTCACTGGGAAGGCAATTCCAGATGCACGATTAAAGGCGAAGCCTTGGGCTAAGTTCACTAAGGAGTCTGCTGAAAAAATTGAGCGTATGAACCGGCAACGTTAATGAATCATGCACTGCATTCAACACGTGCTTGGTGCACGCTTCTCGTCGTACTCATCTGTACGTTTTCAATAGACCTTTATACAAAACACCTCGCGTTTGAACATGTCGCTTCAGAACCCGTTTTGCTTGAGCGTGAACTGCTCATTGCAAATCCGCATTGGACGCCAATTCCAGTCAACGCAAGACAAGTAGCAATCCCAGGTCGCATTCTTGATTTTCAACTCGTTCTCAATGATGGCGCAATTTTGGGGATCGGGTCGCAGCAGCGTCTCTTTTTCATCATCTTTACATTGATCGCGTTAGGGATTGCAGGATACATTTTTGCAAAGCAGACCACAGCAAAGTGCACCATTGCGCACATCGCACTCGGTCTCATTTTAGGTGGTGGACTTGGCAATTTATACGACCGAATATTCATTGGTCGTGTACGCGATTTCTTTTACATGTTGCCAGACAGACATCTCCCGTTTGGTTTATCGTGGCCTGGAGGTAACTCAGAATTGTTCCCTTGGGTGTTTAACGTCGGCGATTCTGCACTGCTTATTGGCATGTGCCTTCTGATGATTTACTTCTGGAAACAACCTACTCCTGAAGTAACTGACTAACTTCCTCAGGCGAAAGCAAATCTCCCTGCGATAAGTATTCAGGCAAGTCTTCAAGTTGCCAAGCGTTTTCAATTGAAAATGGGCCGACTGCAGTCCGCCGAATTGATTTGCAATACCCCCCTGTACCAAGTGCTTCACCCAAGTCTCTCGCAAGCGAGCGCACATAAAAACCCTTTGCACACTCGATTTGGATGGTGACAAAGGGCCATTCATACTGTGTGACTGAAATGTCGTGGACCATGACTTGCCTTGGCTTCAGTGCAACTTGCTCGCCAGTCCTTGCAACTTTGTAAGCTCGTTGACCACCGACTTTGACAGCGCTGTGAATAGGCGGGGCTTGGTCAATTTCACCCTTAAAAGATGCCACCGCATCTTCCACTTGCGATTTAGTTGGAATCGAATCAACTTCCACTTGCTCTGGCTCGCTCTCTTCGTCGTGTCCATCAGTGATCCCTGACAAGTCAATCACCGTCTCATATGCCTTGTCTGTTGCCATCATGTTGCCGAGTTGCTTGGTCATTTTGCCCACACCTAAGACCAATACACCAGTTGCAAGCGGATCGAGCGTTCCGGCGTGACCCGTCTTTGTTTTGTGGCATTTGCGGCGAATCATATTAACCATCGACATTGAAGTGGGGCCTCTTGGTTTATCAAGAACAATAACTCCGCTCATGCTCGGTTTGCTAGGTTGCGACATGTGGGTACAATACTCGGTCTCAGGACAGATGACCGAGCGGCTGAAGGTGCAGCACTGGAAATGCTGTGTACGGCTTGTCCGTACCGTGGGTTCGAATCCCACTCTGTCCGTTCTTCTGGGTTTTGGGGCAAACGGGCTGTAGCGCAGCTTGGTTAGCGCGCCTGACTGGGGGTCAGGAGGTCGGAGGTTCAAATCCTCTCAGCCCGATTTTGCAAGTGCAAAAACTGAAATCAATGCAAAACTGAAATTGTTTTTGTCATGGAGATGCGGAGACACTGAGGTATCTTTCACTTGAGGGTCTGTCCGGGGACAGACCCTATGTTTGGTTGCGTTGGATGCGGATGGATTCGATGGGCAGAAGTTTTCCTTCGTCCATACCGGGACAAGGGGTCTCGACTTTAGTTCGGGCCCACGACTCTCTTGATTTCAACACTTCTGGCCAAAATGGCCATGTGCGACATTGCGTTGGTCTCGCTTCATACAGTGAACAACTCGGCAACTTCCCCTTCCGGTCAAGAAACACGCAGTCATACTTGCCATGAATTACGTTCTCTTTAAGCGACCACCGGACACCAATCTTTCGTGCAAACCGTTTATAAAACTCATCTTCTGAAACGCCAACTTTTTCAGCCATCGCCCTGCCTTCGTCTTCGTTGAACCACACAGCACCAGGAGGGCCAGTGCAACAATTGCCACACTGCGTGCAGGAAAACCGTAAACCATCAGCGTACCACTCTGCCATGTTTGTCATCCTAACCCAAATGTAAGCAACACGGCATGACCGATGAAGGGTATCATCGTCACAATATTGGACTTTATCAATCTGGTTCTTTTAAAAGGAACGCTTAATGCAATTTACGCTGAATGATGTCGTCAACGCACTGAATGGGGTTTTCTTCTCAGAAACAGTTGTGTACGCCCTGCTCGCAACTGGCCTTCTGTTTACATTTTGGAGTGGCTTTGGACAATACCGCGCATTGACACATGGCGTATCAGTGATCAAAGGCAAGTATGACAAACACGATGACCCTGGTGCAATCAGCCACTTCCAAGCACTCTCTGCTGCTCTCTCTGCAACAGTTGGCCTTGGCAACATTGCAGGTGTTGCACTTGCAGTTGCACTCGGTGGTCCTGGTGCAATCTTCTGGATGTGGGTCATAGGCGTTCTTGGGATGGCACTCAAGATGACTGAAGTCATTCAGTCAATGCTCTCGCGAGACATCTCTGATCCAGACAATCCGCATGGTGGTCCAATGTATGTCGTTGACAGTTTGTTCAAAGGTGCAGGCGGCCGCTTCGGTGCAACCATCGGTGGCATATTCTGCATCACGCTTGTGCTTTCAGCGATTACTGGTGGCAATATGTTCCAAGCATGGAATGTTGCTGCAGTCACAACCCAATACTTTGACCTTCCAGTCGTTTCTGCGATGGAAAAAACGCATAACTTCAATCCTGAAACATTCACGATTGGTGCGATTCTTGCGATTGTCGTTGGTTGCGTCATCATTGGTGGCATCAAACGAATCGGCGCTGTTGCAGGGAAACTCGTTCCCTTCATGTGTGTTGTTTACCTCATCGCCGGTTTGTTCGTTCTTGTGCTCAACATTGGACAGATTCCTGAACTCCTCATGCTCATCGTGAAGTATGGTGTTGGACTTGGTGACGCTCCTGCTAGTGGCGCATTCCTTGGTGGCACAATTGGCTACGCAGCGATGTGGGGCGTTAAGCGGGCACTCTTCTCATCTGAAGCTGGGCAGGGTTCTGCGCCGATTGCGCATGCTGCTGCAAAATGTGACGAACCCGTTCGCGAAGGTGTCGTTGCAGGTCTTGAACCCTTTATCGATACGCTCGTTGTATGCACAGTCACTGCGCTTATCATTCTTTCAAGTGGCGCATGGAACCGCGGGCCTGAAGCACACTTTGCTGAAGACGCAGCAATCCAGTTATCCCTTGAAGATGATGAATGGGCGCTTGCTACTCCAGCACTACCGCACAAAACAGATGAAGCGAAACACACAAATGGTGTTGCTGAAAGCGACAGTGGTTGGTCAGTCAATGATTCTGTGTTTATGATTGTCCGCAATCATCACACAGATGAAACAGGCGACAACTTACACCGCGTCAATGGTAGCGTTGTGAAGAATGATGACGGTTCCTTTGGCGTGAAGTGGGATTCAATTCCACTCAAGCACGACGACGATGGCAATCAATTTGACGCCACCCTAGAACATTCTGGTGTCTTTGTCGATTACCCCGGTGCAACCCTTACTGCACACGCATTTGACCGGACTGTTCCTGGGCTTGGCAAATGGCTCGTTGTTTTTGCTGCGTGGCTCTTTGCGATTTCTACAATGATTTCATGGAGTTACTACGGCGAAAAAGGAATTATCTTTATCTTCGGCAAAGAAGGTTCTGTATCAATCATCGCCGTTACGTTCTACCGAATCGCATACACCTTGCTCGTTGCAGTGTCGACCATCGGGTTTATCAAAACTGATGCCGAACTCGACATGTGGACAACACTTGGCTTAGGTGCAATGCTCGTTGCAAATATCCCAATCATGTGGATTTACGGACCAAAAGCAATGCGTGCGTACCACGATTACATCGGCAAACTTAAAAAGGGTGAGTACGACAGTTAAACGTGCTTCAGAATAATCGCAGCAGCCTCTTCACTTGGGTGATGGGCTGCATATTGCGATGCTTCCTCACGAAGAATGCGCCGTTGCGTTTCAAGCGCGCTCGGATCCCGCAGCAACTGTATGACGCTGCGGGCAATTGCACGCGTTGCATCGCCGCACGGTATAAACTCTGGAACAACTTCCTTCCCTGCTATGAGATTTGGAAGCAATCGATATGGCGTATTAAGAAGCAACTTAGCCCCAATGCGAGAGAGGAACCCGACTTTGTACATGCCAATCATTGGCACGGCGTGTTGCATGACATGCAGTGAAACCGTGCCTGAAGTCGTCAATGCAACATCAGCCCATTCCAAGGATTCGTGTAGTTTGTCCCCTACAACTGGCACTTCGCCAGCAAGTGGTTGAACACGAGGAACATCTTCTTCTCTGCATGCAATGCATGCTGATGCTGTTGGAAACTCTTGCTTGAGCAATTCAACAATGCGAAGTTGCATCGGCAAATTCGCTTTAATCTCACTTGAACGCGAGCCCGGTAGCAACAAAACTTTTGGGGAATCGCCTTTCAGTTGTAAGGGCGCGGCTTCTGAAGTTGCCATTGCTGGGTGACCTATAAATGTCGCATCAACCCCACGCTCTTTAAACCACACTGGTTCAAATGGAAGCAAACACATGACATGGTCCGTGAGCCGCCGCATCTTTTTGATTCGCCAAGGCGCCCATGCCCACATTTGGGGCGCTGCAAGATGAATGACCTTCATTGAATGGCTTCGTGCGATTTTGCACACGGGGAAATTTGCTGCTGGCGAATCAACTGCAACATGAAGTGGTGCTTCGTTCTCTCCGAGCCACTTTCTCACTTTGTCAACAAGTTGTTTCACTCGCATCACTTCACCAAGTGCATGGAGCCCCATCGCCGCTTCATCAGAAGTGTGGGCGAGCAGTTCCACCCCTGCTTCTTCCATCTCCTTGCCCCCAAGGCCAACAATCCGAACCGAGTCATCACGAGCAAACACGCCTTTTGCAGCCATCGCGCCAAGCGCGTCGCCACTTGGCTCAAAAGCAGTCATGAGTATTGTTTTGGAATCAGATTTCTTCACGGGTTCATCTTTAGGGATGTGAATGGATTGAAGGGGTTTGGTACGATACCCGAATGCTAAAACGAACATGCAATTGTGGCGACCCTCGCAAAGAGAATTCCGGTGAAACAATCACCCTAAGCGGTTGGGTCAATACCTATCGAGATCAAGGTAAAGGCCTTGTTTTCATAGATTTACGTGATCGATACGGCATGACACAAGTCGTGTTCGATGGGGAAGATTCCCCGCAAGAAACAATGGAAATTGGCAGTTCGCTCAGGCGAGAGGATGTCATCTCCGTCGAAGGCGTTGTCCGCGTTCGTGATGGCGCTCCAAACAAGAAACTCGCTACGGGCGAAATCGAACTCGTTGCGAAGCGAATCGAAGTCATCAATCGAACTGAGACGCTTCCAATTTTGCCTGATGACCACGACGCTGACCAAATCGGTGAAGAGCACCGCCTCCGCTATCGCTACATCGATTTGCGCCGTCCAAAGATGCAACGAATATTGAAACTGCGCCACCAGATTACGCAGTTCACCCGAAACTTCTTTGCTGACCGAAACTTCCTAGAAGTTGAAACTCCGCTTCTGATTAGTCCAACACCTGAAGGCGCTCGAGACTTTATCGTTCCAAGTCGCCATCAGGCAGGCCGTTGGTACGCCCTACCGCAAAGCCCTCAAATCTTTAAGCAGATTTTGATGGTTGCAGGTTGTGATCGGTACATGCAAATTTGCAAATGCTTACGCGATGAAGACCCACGCGCAGATCGACAAGCAGAGTTTACGCAAATCGATTTAGAGATGAGTTTTGTGGAGCGTGACGATGTGCTTGACATTATGAGCGAATTTGCAACATCGATTTACAAAGAAGTTGGTGGGATAGACCTCGGTGATTTGCCAAGAATTTCGTGGTCAGACGCAATGAACAACTACGGTTCAGACAGACCGGATATTCGGTTTGATTTGCAATTCACCGATGTCACAGAGATTGTCAAAGGCACAGACTTTAAAGTCTTTAGCAGTGCAATTGAACAAGGCGGCGTTGTCAAAGCGATGCGCGTCCCTGGCGGAGCATCGACGCTCACTCGCAAAATGACTGATGGCTACGCAGAAATTGCCCAAACCTATGGCGCTGGCGGTTTGCCAAGCGTGAAACTCGTTGACGGCGAATTCTCAACTGGCATTTCAAAGTTCATTGCATCCGTAAAAGACGAACTTGTATCAGCACTTTCACTTGAAGATGGCGACCTCGTTCTCTTTGGTGTTGGTCCATTTAGGGTTGCTTGTACTTCCCTAGGGCAAGTTCGACTGCAAGTTGCCAAGGACATGGGACTTGTCAATGAAGATGAATACAAAGGCCTTTGGGTGATTGATTTCCCAATGTTTGACTGGGATGAAGAACGAGAGCGATTCATCAGTGAACACCACCCATTCACTGCTCCACTTGAATCGGAACTAGACAAACTTAAGGACAATCCGATTGATTGCATTTCATCGGGTTACGATCTATGCATCAACGGCTCTGAAGTTGCTGGCGGATCAATCAGAATTCACAATCCTGAAACACAGTCACTTGTGTTTGAAAAACTCGGGCTATCAGAAGAAGAAGCGAAAACGAAATTCGGGTTCTTACTTGATGCCTTACAGTTTGGCGCGCCCCCGCATGGAGGCATCGCATTTGGTCTTGACCGGCTTGTGATGATGATGATTGGCACTGAGAACATTCGTGACGTCATCGCGTTCCCAAAAACGCAAACTGGTGCAGACCTGATGTGCGAAGCGCCGGGTGATGCTGATCCCGAACACCTTACTGAACTTGGTATTACGGTTGACGTATCTGACGATGCCACAGCCCAAGTGTAAGCAAACAAAATAACTGCTCAGCGTGATTTTCGCCCTTGAGGTGGTTGTCGTATGTTGCCCTGACTGCCCCTGTGTCAATTGGCATTCCTGCGAATGCATCTTCGCTATTGAAGAAGTCGCCAGCGAGGGAACCAAGTGAACTCTCTGGATTCGCAAGCCAAGATTGGCATGTAGCAAGTCTTTGCAACTCGGCGTTGTCGTGATAACAAAACTTCATCTTCTTTTCTGACAGCAATCCGGCAGCGTGACAACACTCAACAAGTTTGTCTTGCACAACCTCTTTAAAAAAAGAAACGCATTGTTGCTTGATTGATTCATGCGTTCGCTCAAATGTTGGCAGTGTAAGCGTGTGGCCTGTGAACAATTCTATCTCACTCACTTGCATGCACTCATTCAATGATGACACGAAAGCCGTGTTCCAGAGTTTTGCAATCTCGATTCCCCTTCGCTTTATTGGCAGTTGAGCCATCAACGCATGCAAACGTTCATAACGAAGTGACTGTCTCAACTGCTTGCGCGTAGGAGCCATCGGCAACACATCAATAGACAACCTTGTGTATTGCCACACCTTTGAAAGTTGCGCGCTACTACTCAGTGGCTGTCCAAAACACTCAATCAACTTGCATAAGTCCTCTGAAACTTTTGCTGTCGGAAGAAGCGTTTCGTTTGTTGGAATTTCTTGCGATTGAACGAGTTCAATGCGCTTTTTACACACCACTTCCTCAACAGGTGCGATGAGATTGGCATTGAGCGAAACGCACCCTTGAAGCAAAAACTGCTGAATCGCTTGCGTGGTGATTTCCGGAATGAGTTCCATATGATGTGCAATCTGAAGTAGCGGCATCGGGGACGACGCAAATAGCGTCCCGTCGTTCTGTTCGCCCAAATCGAGCGTGTAAAGTGGACAACTTCCGTTCCCAACGCGACTAAAACGCAACTCGAGTCGTTCCCCATCCCAATCTGCACTCGCAAATTCGCCATCGATTAAACCATCGACGACGCGTACAGATGTCGCACCAAACTCATTTTGAGTCGTGTGCGGTTCAGCATGTTGCATGAAGACGACATGCACGTCCCCATGTTCGCATTCAACTGATTCTTGATACGTGTGCACGGGTTTGTGACTGCGAATCGCGAGTGACTTTTCAAGAATCGATAACCACTTCTGGGGAATTGCTCTCCCATCTCGCCTTACAATGCCTGCGATACCACTCATTACAGGTAGGTTACTCCCCATGACACATCGTAGTACTAACATTCTCACAATTTTGATTCTTGCTGGACTTGTTCTTGGAGCGATTGTCGGCGAGTTTGGTTTTTTTGATTCAGGTGCAGTGATTGACGGCAACCACTGGCTCAAAACAACTGGCGACCTCGTCCTTATTCGTCCGCTCAAACTGCTCATCGTCCCGCTCATCTTCTTTAGCGTGATTGCGGGCATCACTAGAATCGGTGACCCTTCAAAACTTGGGAAAGTCGGTGGCGCAACCCTCATCTATTACCTTGCAACGATGCTCATGGCAGTCATTCTCGGGACATGCCTTGTGACGTGGATTCAGCCCGGCATGTTGCCAGAAGAGGTGAGAGCGACGTTGCAAGCATCCGGTCAAGAGTTTGGCGCAGCGAGTACTGCAACACGCGACCTCAGTTCTGCATGGCTTAACATCGTGTACCAAATCGTCCCCGTCAACTTGCTTGAAGATATGGTCAAGGTAAGGCCGCTTGGCATCATCGTCTTTGCCATTGCGTTTGGACTTGCTCTTGCTGCAGGCGGCGAGAAAACAAAAGCCGCACGAGACATCTGCAATGCTGCATTTGAAGGACTCATGATTCTCGTTCGCTGGGTCATTTGGCTCACTCCAATTGGCGTCTTTTTCCTCGTCGCATGGACGGTTGGCAAGATTGGATTCCAATCGATTTATGGTCCACTGGGCTGGTACATGGCAACCGTACTCATTGGACTTGCGATTCACGGTTTTATTGTGCTTCCGCTTATTCTCAAACTTGTCGGTGGCGTTTCTCCCTATCAATTCATGTGGCAAATGAAACGCGCTCTCATGACCGCGGTTGGCACAGACTCAAGTTCTGCTACGTTGCCCGTCACGATTGATTGTGCTGAAGAAGAAGGTCACTGCTCAAAGCGGGCAGCAAATTTCGTGTTGCCCCTCGGCGCGACAATAAACATGGATGGAACCGCCCTGTATGAGGCAGTTGCTGTTGTCTTTTTGTTCCAACTCTTTGGGATTGAACTTGAACTCAGTCAACTCATCGTGGTGGTTGTCACTGCAACGCTTGCTGCAATTGGNGCAGCGGGCATNCCCTCAGCGGGACTCGTCACGATGGTCATTGTGATTTCAGCAGTCAACATGAANNTATCTGGGCAAGAAAGTTCGCCTCTGCCAATCGCTGCCATCGGCATCATCATCGGCGTTGACCGAATCCTCGACATGTGCCGAACAGCCGTCAACGTCTGGGGCGATGCAGTNGGCGCGAGACTCATCACGAATCTCGCACCAGANGANANTNTNNAAGNGNTAAGTNAGTACTACAGCGAAGCGAGGTAATGTTCGGCGTCNAGGGCTGCAATGCANCCCATTCCNGCAGCGGAAATCGCTTGGCGATACACCGAATCTGCAACATCGCCCGCGGCAAACACNCCATCGATGTTCGTCTTACTGCTACGNGTATTCAGTGCGATGTATTTGGAATCATCAAGTTCAACACCGGANCCATCNAGAAANNNNGTTGCNGGCGTNTGACCAATNGCAACGAACATCCCCTTCACATCAAGNGTTGANGNTTCACCTGTCACTGTATCTTCAAGNGCNACACCTGTGATTGANNCTTCNCCNAGNACATCNGTNACNACNTTGTTCCAGACNGGCTCNACATTTTCTAAATCNAANATGCGCTGNTGCATNGCTTTTGANGCTCTNAACTCNTCTCGCCTNTGAATGAGNTACACCTTGGAACCAAACTTCGCGAGATAACTTGCTTCTTCAAGTGCTGAGTCGCCGCCNCCAACNACAGCAAGCGGTTGATCGCGGAANGCTGGNAGNGCGCCNTCACANACNGCACANGCACTNACGCCGCCNCCNGANTGNGCNAGNCGCATTTCNTTTTCAAGCCCAAGCCAATTGGCNGTNGCACCCGTTGCGATNATGACCGTNTGNGTTTCAATNACATCGCCACTTGANGTCGTNAGTTTAAGCGGNTTGGATGANAAATCACATGAGACGATGTCTTCACCTTTTGTCCGCGTNCCAAATCGTTTTGCTTGATTCTCAAAGGCNCTCATCATCTCTGGGCCTGTTACGCCATCTGGAAACCCAGGATAGTTTTCGACTTCCGTTGTGAGCATGAGTTGCCCACCAGGGAGCACAATCGATGGGCTNGTCTTCGGTACGCCAACNTACACAATAGGATTNAGGTCTGCACGTGCTGCNTAGATTGCTGCCGTCCATCCCGCTGGACCACTGCCAATGATGACAACGTTTTCAATTGATGACATGTCTATTTATTCCAAACTACTCTAAAAGGCCTGCGTTGCGTTCAAGTGATTTCAGTGGTGGCCACAGAATGAAATCTTGACCNGCATTAAGACCACGATTGTCTTCATCGTCAATTGCGACGCTGTACAGAAGGCACTGCCCCTTATTCACAGANACNTTGCCGCGTATGGTTTCGATTTTGATGTTCTTGTCGAGCGCTCTGTAGTGGAATGGACCTGCAGGGAAGGCATAAAGTTCCCAATCTGAGTCTGTTCTCAGTGGCAGCGAATGAAGCGCATCGACATTACTCTTGCGATGAAGCAGTTGAGCATACATCTTTTTGAGATGTGACGGATACTTGCCATAATGATTGAAGTAACCACAGAGCGCTGCAGAAACAGCTGTACCGTTTATCTCAACTGTGAGCAAATCTCGTTGAGCAAACAACTCTTCGATGTTTCGCACAACCATGCTGACTGCAGCGTATTTGACAGGGTTCGACTTTTCTAACTCTGAATCCATTTTGAGTTGGGGATGGAAGGAACGCATTTTCCANCGNCTCCACCAATCGTCATAGATTTTGTTAAGGCGCGCTATCGAATCATCACGCCCGCGATGAACGCGTGCAATNGANTCCCAGTACCTCGCTGCACCTGCTCTTGCGAGTGGTTCTTGGTNAGCCTGAATGTCAGTTAAGACTTCTCTAAACTTCGCAGGNTCNGCAACACCNTTNGCTCCAAACAATTCGAGCAATAATGCCTTTCCGACAATCCTGTCGCCTTCTGGCATGAGCAAACTCGTTGCATCNGTCTCAAGGTTTGGAATGCCATCCATTGCAATCGCTCTAAACTGCGTTGCTGACAAGTCAGCCTTGTANCGGTAGAACATATCACGAGCGTTTTCGAGTGCGTTACCGAGNAGAGNCATGAATGTCAGTTGTTCTTTTAGGAATTCTCTATCACAGAATTTTCGTAACACGATGAACTCAGAAATCATGAGTTGAATCGCTCTGTCATAGTCGCCATTTTCGAACAACCGATACATTTCTGCTGTTGCGCAAAGGCAAGCGAGTTCAACCATCTCAACATACGCAAAATCAAATGCGTGCAATCTGTCATCTACTCCGATTTCTGCGTAGACCCCAGCATCTCTGAAGTTTGCTGGAACGTGCTCACTGCCGTATGGTAAACCGATGATTGCACGTTTTGCTGCTTCTGCAAACGCAACTTCAATGTGTTCGTTTTGTTCTGCCCAAGTTGAGACTTCTTCCCACGAACTCATGCCCGGCCAAACAGTGTTCATGTTGAATGCGTCACTCATTGCCATGGGCGGAGGCGTAATCTCAATACACGCCTCAAAGAACTGTTTCCAAGAACTCGCGCCATCACTACTCGCTACCGAGGAGGATTGATTGAGTTCTTTGATGACGTCTTCACGAGGTCCAGCAAACACCATTGATGAACCAACCAGCAAGATGCAAAAACAGAGAATTGATTGTTTCGACTTCATAAATTCCTCTCAAATGAGACCATAAATGGTCCTAGGGTGTGCGAGTGTACCAAATGATGGGCACTCCCTGTTTTGTTTTCTCGGAATGCGATATCATGTCACATTCCTAGAGAAAGAAGGAGTCTATTCATGACAATCGTCGGTGTCCCTACTGAAGTCAAAAAAGATGAATATCGAGTTGGTTTACGCCCCGTTGGTGCAGAGATTCTCACCCAAGATGGGCACGATGTCTTCATTCAAGCAGGCGCTGGATTGGGGTGCGGATATGACGATGCGATGTACGAATCCGCTGGGGCAACAATCTTGCCAACCGCTGAAGATGTTTGGGCAGTTGCAGACATGATTGTGAAGGTCAAAGAACCTCAACCTCAAGAAGTCGCCCTGATTAAGAATGGCCAGACAGTCTTTACCTACTTCCATTTCGCAGCAGACAAAGACCTTACGCTCGGCTGTCTAGAGCGTGGTTGTATTTCAGTTGCTTACGAAACATTAACTGACGACCACGGCACATTACCCCTGCTCACACCAATGAGTGAAATCGCAGGCAAACTATCAATTCAAGAAGGCGCAAAGTATTTGGAACGCCCACAAGGCGGCCGTGGCATTTTGCTTGGCGGCGTACCAGGCGTTGATGTTGGCAGAGTGCTTGTCCTTGGCGGTGGCGTTGTTGGAACATGCGCCGCACGCGTTGCAGCAGGCATGGGTGCTGACGTCGTCATCATGGACATCAACATTGACCGCATGAGACATCTCGACGAATGGATGCCATCAAACTGCCGGACAATCTTTTCAGACCCTGAAGCAATTCGCGAACATCTTGCGTGGGCTGACTTAGTCATCGGTGCAGTGCTCATTCCGGGCGCAAAAGCACCAAGCCTTGTGAGCGAGAACGATCTTGATTTCATGAACCCCGGCTCAGTGATTGTAGACGTTGCAATCGACCAAGGCGGTTGTGTTGAAACTGCGAAAGTGACCACACATTCAAACCCAATCTACACCGTCAAAGACGTTGTCCACTATTGCGTTGGCAACATGCCAGGCGCTGTAGCACGAACGTCAACACAAGCACTGACGAATGCGACGATGCCGTGGGTACGTAAACTCGCCTCATCAAGTGCTGACAAACTTGCAAGTGTAGACCATCATTTCGCAAACGCAATCAACACGAACAGAGGCACACTCACGAACCAGCCAGTTGCTGAAGCACACGACTTGCCGTTTGAGCCACTGACTGTGTAACTGTAAAGAAAGCATGCAACACTATTTTGACAACGCAGCAACTTCATTTCCTAAACCCGATGAAGTTCTCGAAGCCATGGTTTCGTATCAGAAGCATTGCGGCGCAAGCCCTGGACGAGGCGCGTACAAACAAGCTCAAGAAGGTTCAGCAATACTCGATGAATGTAGAGATGCGTTGTGTGACTTAGTCAATGCAACAAGTTACGAGTGCATTTTCATGTGCAACTGCACCGACGCGCTCAACCTTGCGATCTTTGGCATTGCGTCACACTGCTTAACAAACCAAGAACCATGCCATTTTGTGACAACTGCGATGGCGCACAACTCCGTGCTGAGACCCTTTCACATGTTGAAGGAGTATGGCATCACATTCACGGTAGTTAAAGCAGATCCAGAAACAGGACTCGTCAATCCAGTTGATGTTCAAAACGCAATCACTCAAAATACAAAACTCATTGCAGTCGCTCACGGCTCTAATGTCACCGGCACTTTGCAAGATTTAAATGCCATTGGCGCAGTCACTGGCGATATTCCCTTTTTAGTTGATGCTGCACAAACGATGGGTCATGTTCCAATCGATGTGGAAGCGATGAACATTGATTTGCTTGCGTTTCCGGGACACAAGGGGTTGCTTGGACCACTTGGCACGGGCGGTCTATTGATGAAACCTGGATTAGAAAAAATAGTCAACCCTTCTCGCTATGGTGGAACTGGTAGCGAAAGCGAGTTGCCGACGCAACCAACAACGCTTCCAGACTATTATGAATCTGGCTCGCACAACACGATAGGCATCGCTGGGTTACTTGCGGGCGTGAGGTGGATTCAAGACAAAGGCTTGCGTTCACTTCACGAGCAAGAACAAGCACTTAGTCGAGCATTTATTGAAGGCATCTGCGATATGGATGGCGTCTCAATCGTAGGACCACAAACACATCGCAATCGGTGTGGCGTCTTTAGTCTACGAACTGAGGTCGACCCACACCAATTTGCAAACAACCTAGAAGAGGAATGCGGCGCATGCGTTCGCGCTGGGTTGCACTGCGCTCCGTTTGCTCACGAAGCGATGGGAACGACGAAACAAGGGGGCACAGTACGCATTTCATTTGGCCCTTTTCATACAATTGAAGATGTCCAACAGTTAGTTGAAGGAATCAGTCGATGTACACAACAGATATTGATATGAAATCGCACATTGAAACAAGAATCTCGCAAGCAGTTGATGTTGTCCAAGGACTGAATAAACACACTGAGGACATCGCAGAGATTTCGCGTGCAATCATTCATTGCTTCGAGCAAGGCGGAACGCTCTTTGTTGCTGGCAACGGTGGTTCTGCTGCGCAGGCCAATCATCTTTGCGAAGAGCTAACAGGACGGTATCGTGAAACTCGCCCTGCACTGCCTGCACACTGCCTTTGCAGTGATGCGGTAGCCATGACTTGCATTGCAAACGATTTTGGTTGGGATCAAGTGTTTAGACGACAACTTGAAGCATTCGCAACATACATCATCGATGAACATGAAGAACAGTCATGCAATGACTTGCTTCTCGTTCTCACTACCTCTGGAAACAGCGAAAACATTAACGAAGCACTCGATTTTGCAAACGACCTTGGCATGATGACGTTGGGGCTACTTGGCAGAGATGGCGGTGAATCAAAAAGCAAATGCACGCTCAATGTCACGCTCGATGCGAACGATAGCGCTGCCATCCAAGATGGACATCATGTCATCATTCATGCGATTTGTGAAGCAATTGAACAGTGGGTGCTTGAATCGATTGAGAACGATTAGCCCTCGCCGCCCCCACCCTCTCCTTCAGCACCGATAGCACCATCGCGGGCGCCAGTAAATCTGTAAGGCGGAGGTAACTTGGAGCGCCAGTCATCATTGGCAGTAAATGCTCGCACATCTTCCCGCGCGCCTTCTTCAGCACTTTCAACCCAACCCTCTGGTCGGTTTGGATCAATCTGGTCAGGCCCACTTTGCCATTGCTCTTCAGTTCTGAGATACAGCGTGCGAGTTGGGAATGCAAATTCTACTTGCAATGACCCCGCTAGCCGGATGATGTCGAGGATGAGGCGGTGACGCTCACGCAGTTCCGTCTGCCAGTCAGGTGCTGCCCAAAAAACATACAACAAAACATTTAAACTAGAACTTCCAAACTCGGTCATCCACACCTGGTAATAATCTTTGCGTGTGTATGGATGGTCACGCAACAATTCGCGAACGCCTTCGCAAAAGGCCGCTATCTTTTCGGGCGGCGTGTTGTATGCAAGACCAACATGTTGTTTCCACCTGCGATAACGTCTTCGCGAGTAGTTGTCACACTTTGCAGTAATGAGAATTGAGTTTGGAATTGTCACAATCGAATCATAGAACGTGCGAATTCGAGTTGAACGAATGCCAACAAACTCAACTGTGCCTTCAATGCCATCTACAACAATCCAGTCACCGATTCCAAATGGCTTGTCAAGAATAACCGTGATTGAGCCAAAGAAGTTTTCCAGTGTGTCTTTGGCAGCAAACGCAAACCCAAGCCCGCCGATTCCAAGACCAGCAATGATTGGCGCAAGTTGAATCGACAGACTTTCAGCAAGGTAGACAACACCAATGACAATGACGACAGCTTTAAGCGTCTTACTCAAAAGCGGAACGAGTAAATCATCGAGTTTGTTCTCAGACTGTCTCGCTTTCTGGTCAGCAACAAAGGAGATCAGGTCGGTGCCTCTGAAACCAAACCAAACACATGCAATTGTGATGTAGACATGGACGAGGGGTTCAAGAATTGAATGGACGCCAACTGGCAAACCAAGTGTTGGGAGTAAGAAAAGCCAAATGCCACCGCCTGCTGCAGCTCCGGCAGGTCTTGGAACGCGTTTGATGATCTTCGCAAGTTCTGGGTTTGACTCATCACCAAGGGAGAATGAACGAATCATCTTTCTTAAGAAAAATCGAACAATGAGATCAACAATGAACCCTATTGCAACAACAAGCACAAGTGCGACCCAGCGCCAATGCTCAATTCCAGCGAACTCTTGCAGGAACCATGTCGGGAGTTGAGACTCTACCCAGGCATGAAAATCAGAGGTTTGAGTCGCTGCCGTCACTGTCTTATTCAATACCATTGGGGTCCACATGGTGAGCATGCTATGCGAGAATCTGAACGCATGGGGCGTGTCTAACCCACTCAATTTGCCTAGATTTACACTTTTTAGGGCATGAACCGGAATAACCGGTATTTCTTGATTGAATCAACACTCATTTTAAGCATTGCCTTCAGCATGACCACAATTCAAGCCGAAAAAGTGTGAACCCCCCCACTTGATTAGGGCGTATTGAAACAGACCGATGAAAAGAGCACAACGAATCCAAACTCTCATGATGACTACGACGGTTGCCTGTTCAACTGCATATCTTGCAGGTGGCATCATCGAGATTAATGGCAGTGGCGAAGAGTCATTTTTACTCTATTCACAACCGCTTGGCGATATTTTTGGCTCCGATGAAGCTCCAGAGTTTTCAACGGACCACCTCGCGCTTGTTCATGAAAAACTCATGAGTTTCGGCATCGACACTGATGGCAAGGTTACCATCATTCCTGTTGATACCGGTTATGGGTTGTCCCTATTGACACTTGTCGATAGTGAATCTGGAGCAGGTGACAACGGTGGCGCATCTTCGCTTGGACTCACAAGCACCGCACCAAACTCACTTGGATTCTTCATCAATGACATGGATCAAGATGATTGGCAGCTCATTTCATCCCCATGGCTTCCTTCACAAACACTTGGCGCGACCTTTATCTGGGAAGGACTCACGAGTGGCGATGGTTTTGCATGGACAGGTCTTAACATAGGGGATGCACTGTCATACTCTTTCGTTGAAATGGATGACGACAATGCAATCGATGCAGAAGCATTTCAGTTTGTTGGCGCTTCAAATGGCGGGCTAGATGTCATTTACTCTGATGGTTTCAAAAGCGATGGCACGAGCGTGTTTACCGCTACCGTTGTTCCAGCACCTCCTGCAGGATTGCTCATAACAGGACTACTTTTGGGATATCGCAGAAGAAGAACTGAATAGTACCGCTCTACCTTGTAAACTCTACATATGACTGAACAAGAATCATCTGCTTCGCAGAGTGTTTCTATGCGTTTTGGCGCATGGCTTACGCAATTCATTGTCCCGCTTTGGGTGTTCTTTGGAGCATTTTCAAAGGCAAACGGTGCAACAGCAAAATCACTTCCCCGTTCGATTCTTGACGCTGGCGGAATCATCGGCATCAAGGACCATTACATTTGGCTCCTCGTTCTGCTCATCATCGAGTTTATCTTCGTTGGCGTCATGTTCTTTATGCCAAAACTTGCACGCAGTGCAGCAACGCTTCTGTTATCAACATTTTTGCTGGTGCTGCTTGTAGAAATGTTTGGCTATGGCAACTACGAAAGTTGTGGTTGCCTTGGAGAACATTCGCTTTCGCCCATGATGATGTTTGCAATTGATTTCCTTTTGCTCTTAGGGATCATCATCTTTAAGCCAAAGCCTATGACTTGTACGCTGACAAACTGCAAGATGGGTTTCGTTTCATTTGTCATTTTTATCGCCATCACAACTTGGTATTCGGCTGACCGGATTCTCACTGAGCGAAACTCTTCATCAGGCGAGGTCACAACCTTGAATTTGCCGAACTCGTGGTATCCACAAGACCTTGGTTCATGGGATGGCAAATCAGTTGATGACATCGAACTATTCTCTTGGGTCGAGTGGCCAGAAGACATCCGTGTTGGCAAACAATACGTCATCTTCTATGGCATGGCGTGTGACCACTGCGAAGAACTTTTGTACATGCATTTCGAGTTTGATGTTCAGTTTCCAACAACGCTCGTTGCAATTCCGGAATCGAAAGATGAGTTTAATGAAGATGGGGCGTTCGACAACCCCTGTTTCGACTGTATCAAAACGAGATTGCCACTCGGTGTCGATTGGATTATTGGCACACCAATGGTCATTGCATTGGAAGATGGCATCGTTAGATGCGCTATTGAAAGTGAAGAAAGTGAGTACCCAGCATGTCTGATTTGGTAACGAAGGAACAACTCGATGTTGTCTTACAACACATCGAAAGTGATATTGACAACGCAGTATCGCGCTTACAAACATTTCTAAATATCCCGAGCGTCAGCACAGATCCAGCATACAAGGATGATGTCAAACGTTGCGCTGAATGGATCACTGAAGATTTAAAATCAATTGGACTAGAAGCGACTTGCCACGAAACAGTCGGGCATCCAATGGTTGTTGCAACTGACGACTCCGCAGGACCAGATGCCCCGCGCGTGCTTTATTACGGACACTACGATGTTCAACCGCCGGAGCCCTTTGACGAATGGGAGAGTGAACCATTTGAAGCAACCTTGAAGGATAGTCCATACGGGAAAAAGATTGTTGCACGCGGTGCTGCGGACGACAAAGGCCAACTCATGACCTTCGTCGAAGCCATTCGTTCTTGGAAAAAAGTCCACGGTTCGCTTCCTGTAAGAGTTGTCATTTTGCTTGAAGGCGAAGAAGAGTCTGGAAGCGAATCGCTTGTGCCATTCCTCACCGAGCATAAGGAAGCACTGAAAGTAGATACGTGCATTGTTTGTGACACAAGCATGTGGGACATTGACACACCTGCAATCACAAGCCGATTGCGAGGCATTCTATACATCGAAGCAACGCTCAACGGACCATCCCATGACTTGCATAGTGGCGGTTATGGCGGCGCGCTCGTCAACCCTGCAAATGCGTTGACAAAAATCTTAGGTCAACTGCACGATGATGACGGTCGCATACAGATTGACGGGTTCTATGATGACGTAGAAGTTGTTGACGAAGAACAAGTCGAGCAATGGAACTCACTTGGTGATGCAGATGCAATTTTGCTTGAGTCGTCAGGTGCAAAGGCAACCTTTGGCGAAAAAGGATATTCAACACTTGAACGACTTTGGTCTAGACCAACATGCGATGTTAATGGACTGACTGCTGGTTACCAAGGTGAAGGCGCGAAAACTGTCATTGGGTGCAAAGCATCTGCAAAAATCAGTTGCCGCCTCGTTGCAAATCAAAATGCGGAGCAACTTCAAGAAGCATTGATTCGTTTCCTTGAGTCTAGAACACCCGCTGGCTGTTCGTGGGAGTTCAAAAAGTTTGGTTGCTCCCCTGCTATCTCTGTCCCAACATCATCGCAATGGCTCTCCAAAGCAAAAGATGCACTTACGGAAATCTTCCCGAACCCCGCAGTGCTGATTGGCACGGGCGGTTCAATTCCTGTTGTAGGCGAGTTCCAACATATTCTTGGCGTTGATGCAGTCCTCATTGGCTTCTCACTTGAAGATGACTTGATTCACGCTCCTAACGAGAAGTTTGAAGTGACTTCACTCCACCGCGGCATCCGTTCACATGCGGCAATTCTTCATGCCTATGGTTCATCGAGCGATTAGTTTTCTTTGCATCTTCTGGTGTGCAGTTGCTTCAGCCCAAAGCGTCTCGGTTGAGATTGACCAGTTTGGTGTTGGCAATCAATGGAGAGCAGGCGAAGTAACTTCAATTCAGGTAAGCCTCACAACTGATGGGAACGAGCCATTTGCAGCATGGGTTGAATGGAATGTTCCTGATGCAGATGGCGACCTCGTCGCTTGGGGAAGACAGATTACGATTACACCCGGTGCTCAAACAACAACTTGGCTCTACGCGCCCCTTCGGGCATGGGATGGCGATTCAACGACTTGGCCATTGCGCGTTAAATCGTGGGACGGCGAGCCCCAAGAACTGTTAACGTCTCGCCAGTTCACACCTCAAGTGACAAGTGCGATTCAGTTGCCGCGAACAAGCGCGAATTTTGTTGTTTGCGGGACAAATAGAGTTGGGCTCCAACGCTACCAACCACTCGTGCCACTAGATTACAAACATGAATCAGTCTTGATTGCGTCTGGCATCGCACCGAGTGACCTTCCAGACCAATGGATAGCGCTCCAATCGATTGATGCCCTCATTTGGTCAAACGCCCCCACTCAATTGTCGATGAAGCAAACAGAAGCCATTACAGAGTGGGTGTATCGCGGCGGTCACTTTATCGTCGTCTTGCCAAATGCAGGAGACCCATGGGCAATTGGCTCAGCGAGCCCTGTGCTTCCTGAACTCATGGCCAATGTAAGGACCACAAGGCGAAGTGTCCCTTTGATGATGCTCGACGGCTTGATAGGCACGCTTCAAGGCGCGCCCACAATTGACATCACCATTCAGTCGTTTGGCGATGAACGATCATTTAAAGATGCACATGAGATTCCTTTAATGACGCTCCCAAGTGGAGATGTCATCGCAATGCAACGGTCCTTTGGCTTCGGTGCAGTCACATTCATAGGCGTTGATATCGGAAGCGGCAGACTCGCTTCGCTTGGTCTTCCGGAAACTGATCATTTCTGGAATCGAATCTTTGGGAAGCGAGAAGATGCGCCATCGAGGTCAACCATTGATTTACTGCGAGAAGACGAGCGCCTTTCTCAGCACTACCCAATAGAGACGACGCTTTCACTCAGTACAATTGCCGCAACTTCGATTGCGATGTCAACGACAGCAGGCGGTCGGCTTGGGATCGTGCTCTTGTTGATTGCACTGTACTGGGTCATTGGTTGTCCGCTCGGTCATTACGGATTGAAACTCATCAACAAAAAACGGTGGTCGTGGATGGTCTTTTTAGGCGTCGCGACGCTCTTTACACTGTCAACACTCTTTTTTGCTTCAAACAAAAGCGAAGTTGAACATCCAATCAATCACTTTTCAGTCATCGACCACGTCTATGGAGTTGAAGGTCAGCGTGTGCAGGGCTGGTGTTCCGTATTCCTTCCAGAGTTTGGCGAAACGCCAATCACGCTGAATGGCGATTCGAAAAGCGTGCTCATGCCGTGGACGCCCCCCGATATCAGTATGACGCCATCATTTTTCGACAGAAGTGAGGTCACGGTAGACATCAGCAAACCACCACACTCATTTCTTCAACCTTCAAGAGCAACTACTGCAATGTTTGATTACAACTGGATTGGTGGAATCACACAAAAACCATTTAACACACTGCTGCGAACAAACCCACAAGATCCAATCGAAGTTTCACAAAAGCAAAATAACACACTCCAAAGACTCAGTGGGGAAATCACCAATCAATCTTCAATGCATTTGCATGATGTTACTGTCATCTGGGTGACTGATCAACAATTGCAACCTGCGCAAAAAGATGTTCAACAGGGAGAGACTATGCCTTGGCTGGACATCAATGAGTCAGGAAAGCCGCTCAATAAAGCTTATGCTTGGCGTGTATCAGAACTTCAAGCGAGTGACAGCCTAGACTTGCAAATGCTCCCCATCGAACAAGGCGCAGCTCTTGAAAGAGCGTTAAAAAGCAGGTACTTCAAGAACAAGTCACAGTATGAGACCTATCAAGACTTTGGCACTCGTAAGAAGCATTTAGAAATGCTCTCAATGTACTCGCACTTAGAACCGCAAAAATACCAACGAGTTCAAGGTTCAAAACAAAGCCCAACTTCACACAAAGTCCTTCGTAACAGCGGCAGGTCGATTGACTTTGGTGAGTGGTTTGGAAAACCGTGTATCATTGTGATTGGTTATTACTATGCCTGCCCGATTCCAGTCCCGCTTAGTGTTGATGGAGATGAATCACTTGAGAGTAGCGGCTTAACAATGATGAGATGGGTGTATCCACTGCCTTCAGTACAATGATGATTCAAACAACAAATCTCACAAAAAAATACGGCGAACTCATCGCCCTAGACAATCTCAATCTTGAGATTGAAGAGGGTGAATGCTACGGTTTCATTGGACCCAATGGTGCAGGCAAAACAACTACCATCAAAATTTTATCGACGCTTTTAAAACCTTCTTGGGGTGAAGCGCGCATTGATGGCAAAGTGATTGGTTATCAAAATGCAGACATCCGACCAATCATTGGCTACGTTCCTGATTTCATGGGCGCATATGACGACATGATTGTCAGTGAGTACCTCGATTTTTTCGCAACGTGTTATGGGCTTGGGGGTTCAAAACGTCGACAATCAGTGAAAGATGTGCTGGAGTTAACCGACTTAAACTATAAATCTGATGCGCAAGTTGCAAGCTTGAGTCGAGGCATGAGTCAGCGGTTGTCGATTGCTAGAGTATTGTTGCACGACCCAAAAGTGTTGTTGCTTGATGAACCCGCTTCAGGGTTAGACCCAAGAGCGAGAGTTGAGATTCGCGCTCTTTTAAAAGAACTTCACAATATGGGAAAAACGATTCTCATTAGTTCACACATTCTTCATGAGTTAGCGGAACTCTGTACAAGCGTCGGTATCGTGGAACAAGGAAAGTTGTTGTACTCGGGAAGAGTTGATGACATTCTCGCTCAAGCAAGCGTTGGCACTGTCATCCAGATTGAGTTGACGAATCGCCATGAAGAAGGCGCTCGTTTGTTACGCCAACTCGATGGAATCACGACTGTTGAGGTTGTTGAAGATCAAGGCACGACAAGAATTGACGTCACGATTGATTCCCAATCCCAGCTTGATTATGCTGAGTTGCCAAACCGCCTCATTGCTCAAGGATTCCGCTTGAAAGCGATGCAAGCAGAGCCAATCAATCTTGAAACTGCCTTTATGCGACTTACAAAAGGGCTTGTCAGTTAATCACCCTTAGAGCAAACACCCTCAGTACAATACTGAGGTCATGGCACAGACCCCAATCATCTTACTTGCTGACCGTTCTCAATCGCACATTGATGACATCGCTGCGACGCTTGAAAGTGGGCTTTCTGATTGTGTTCATTGGGTTGACGATATGAGCGATGCATCAATGGCTGTTGCAATTGGTGGTGATGGCACGCTTATTCGCCATGGCAGACAGTGCGCTCTAGCAAACGTTCCGCTTGTTGGGGTCAACTCTGGCCGACTTGGTTTTTTAGCAAAGTTTAATGCTTCGACGCTCATCGAACACCGAGAGGCAGTGTTCACGACTTCACCGAATACGATTCAATCGCTGCTCATCGAAGTCCAAGTGAATGATGAGCCGCCTCAAATCGCAATGAACGAGACCGTGATCGCAGCGGGACACCCCTTCCGCATTCTTGAACTCGGTGTTGCCATCAATGGCAACCCTGCACCGCACATACGTGCTGACGGCATCATTCTTTCAACCCCACTCGGGTCGACTGCACATAATGCTTCAGCAGGAGGGCCAATCGTGGACCCAGAGGCACATTCGATGGTGCTCACACCCCTAGCAGCGCATTCACTTGCTGTGCGTCCAATCGTACTCCATGGCAATGTCGATGTCGACATCGAAATCCTTGAAGCAAACGAGGGCACATCGCTCATGATTGATGGTGCGGTACAATGCTCACTTCAGACAGGCACGCGTGTGCATGTCCGCCGCTCTTCACAAGCACTTTCAATTGTGCTTAACCCAACGTATACCTATTGGAATGCATTAGTTGACAAACTCCACTGGGCTGCATTGCCCGGATAGCTCAAGATTATGATTGATATCAAAGCACTTCGCGAAGACCCTCAACGATTCATCGATGGCGCTAAAGCCAAAAACATCGCTGTGGATATCCCTGCCCTCATTGCAATTGATGAGGAACGCCGTTCGCTAAACAAAAACCGAGAAGACTTACGTGCCGAGCAAAAACGCATCTCAAAAGAGATTGGACCTCAAATTGGTCTACTCAAAGGCAAACTGAAAAATGCTTCAACTGAAGAACAAGAATCAATCAATCAAGAACTACACACACTTGAAGCAAAACCTGCAGCACTAAAAAAAGAGATCCAAGCAATAGATGATGCCATGGGTTCAATCGATGAAACGTGGCAAACCCTTCTCCTTCAAATTCCACAACCACCTGACAGCGATGTGCCAGTAGGCCAATCAGCAGATGACAATGTTGAACTACGCACATGGGCCCCAGATGGCTATGACGTATCAAAATCTTTTACAGACAACAAAGGTTTTGAACCAAAGGATCATCTCGCGCTTGTCAAAGAACTTGAACTTGCAGACTTTGAGCGTGGCGTCAAAATGTCTGGCACGCGTCACTATGTGCTCACGGGCAATGGCATGCTGTTGCAACAAGCAGTGCTCAGATTTGCGTTTGATTTAATCACGCAGAAGTATGACTTTTCGCCAATGTCCGTCCCTGTCATCCTCAGAGAAGAGTGCATGGTAGGCACAGGGTTCTTTCCATCAGGTAGAGAACAGGCATATCACATTGAAGAGTCAAATCGAGGCGCAGGTCACGACTTATTCCTCGCTGGCACTGGCGAAGTTGGATTGATGGGCATGTTTGGCGATGAAATCATCGACGCAAACAAACTCCCGATAAAGATGGCGACAGTTTCAACTTGTTTTAGGCGCGAGGCAGGCGCTGCTGGACGAGACACGGCTGGCTTGTACCGCATTCATCAATTTGAGAAGGTTGAACAAGTTGTGATTTGCAAAGCCGATGAACAAGAGAGCCGCATGTGGCACCAAACAATGATGGGTATTGTCGAAGACCTGCTTCAACAACTTGAATTGCCGTATCGATTGCTGCAATGTTGCACTGCAGATTTAGGTTCTAAGAACGCAGACATGATTGACATTGAATGTTGGATGCCCGGCAGAGGCCAGCTTGATCAAGATGGCAAACCAGAAGGTGCTTGGGGTGAAACTCACTCTGCATCGCGTTTGTATGATTATCAATGCAGACGGCTCAACATGCGATACCGAGACGAAGATGGAAACACTGTGTTTGCACACTCACTCAACAACACTGTGCTTGCAAGTCCTCGCATTTTGATTCCACTCTTAGAAATGCACCAACAACAAGACGGTAGCGTTCGCGTACCTGAATGCCTTCAGCCCTACATGAATGGCATGACGGTCATCGAACCACAGACGTGCCCTTCATCATGAATAAAGATGTCATCCCACACGAAGTTCGCAAAAACAAACTTGTCGCGAACGTCCGGAGGATGACGCAAGATGAAGATTGTGTCATCGCTGTCAGCGGTGGTGCTGATTCAATGGCGTTACTTGCACTTGCAACTGCAGCAGTGATGCAAGAGTCTGCTTCTTTTCAAGTGACTGTTGCGCATGTGCATCATGGATTACGAGCAGCATCTGATGACGAACTCAAACTTGTCGAAGACGTATGCAGGCGATTCAACATTCAGTTCTTATCTGCTCGGCTTCAAGTGACACAGAAAGATGGCTCACTTGCAAGCGGAGCAAGAGAAGCGAGATACGACGCGCTCGCAGAAATCGCTGAACAAGTTGGCGCGAAACGAGTGCTCACTGCACATCATGCGGATGACCAACTTGAAACGATGCTCATGGCACTCTGTCGAGGCGGCGGACTCAATCAACTTGCGGGGATGGCAAAAGAAAGACCTCTTAATGAATCTGTCACGCTTGCTAGACCGCTTCTTGATGTTCGTAAAGAAACGCTAGTTGACATCTGCACAGCATGTTTGATTCCATGGTGTGAAGACCCTACAAACAAATCACTAGACACGCCTCGCGGCAAACTCAGGCAATCTGTCATTCCTACGCTGCGGGAACTCTACCCCTCTGCAGATAAACATGCGACGAATGCGTCAGTGTTACTTCATGGATTACTTCAAGAACGAGCTTCATTGATTCCACAGGGACTTGCGTGGGAGCGAGCAGAGTTGTCACAGTTTGAGCACGCGATTGTCTCAGAAGCAGTCCACTGCGCACTTGGGACCAATGCGACATTTGAGACTGTGCAATCCATTGCTGACGCTGTAAAAGATGATTCAACGCACGAACGTACATTTACATGTGCAAATGGATACATTGCAAAAGTGACTGCGCATACAGTCGAGGTGATTCACGCAAACTAAGTCAGTATGAAGCTGTATACTCACAGTCTATTCATAGTTTGCGGGGCCAGTCATGACAATTGCGCCGTCATCGTCATACTTGTAGAACAGTGTCCCCCCCTGACTTGAAACTCTCAGTGCCTGCGTTCCCGAAGTTACAAACACCGCCGCGCCACCTGTTCCTGACGCAAGTGTTGGCCCAACGCCGCGTTCCCAAGAAGCAATCGTTGCATGATGCTCGTCGTCTCGCCGAGCAAAGTGCACATTCATTCCCTCTTGAAATGAAGCATGTTCGCTTAGTTGCTCTCCAAGTGCAGCGCGAATCTCCATTGGATTTTCATCTACCCAAAGCACTGCGTTGGGATTGCCAAGATTGACGTAATCGCAATCAGGAGCATCTCCGGTAACTGAGCAATGTTCTTTTCCTTCTATGGGTTTTGGCAACAGCACACTCACTTCATTTCGTGAGAGGTCGACAACACACTCGCTCGTGCCCGCAAGCGTTTCAATACGAACCTGATTTCCTTCAACGAGCCGACTTCGCACAAAGTGGAGTGCGACACATCTCAAACCATTCCCGCACTGCTGAGCGATTGAACCATCTTTGTTGCAAATGTCCATCAGAACATCTGCACCGCTGGACTCAGAAAGCGTCAATACACCATCTAAGTGCTCATGTGACTTCATCAATGACATTGGGTCAGTTGAACCAAAGTGAAGGAGAAATCGGTTGCCCGCACCATGCATCACAATATCTTGGATGTTGACTTCGTTTGTCATTGCCTCAAGTTAAACGTTCCTAAGTCAACCACTATTCCGCCGTGACGATAATAGTCGACGTTCACTTCATCTTCATTTACAAATGTGATAACAACACAGTTTGCTCTTGTTGAGTCTGCATAATTCTTATCGCCTAGACCAGGACCAGCGTGGTCACCGTTGCGATATTTTTGTGCGTGGTAGTGAAAATGAAACAAGGCGGTGTAACCTGCGTCGAACATTTGTTGTGATGCGTTGAATCGCCGGTCGTGATGTCTGATTTTTGGCTCAAACTCTAAAATCTCAAACCGCCCCTTTTTGTCGAGCGCGATGATACCGCCATATTCTGTAGTCTTGTCATTCACATCACGCACCCCATACTCAAGCAAATGTTTGCGAACTTGAGGGACTTGCAACGCCTTGTTCATCATCTGAATCGCCATGGCGTCGCCCCAAGTGAGTCTGCTTCGGTGCGTTCTGAACTGTTCACTCCGCTCATTGAACGTCCCCCCACCTTCAGTTTCGTAATAATGACGTGCCCCCTTCAACTGGTTTGCAATCGTGTTGAGAATCGCATCTGTTTCCATCGTCAAATATTCAGGTGCGTGCCTATGGACTGAAACAGCGACTGGCACATCTCTGAGTTCGAGCGAATGTCTGCGAGCATCGCTGAGTTGAGATAGGGCTACCCTTGCTTCGTCCCAAAATGATTGATACTCAGGCGACGCAAGTTTGCGAATCCAAATTACTTCTTCTCGTGTGTAAGGCGCAATGCCTAACTCAACAAATGACTTTCTTAAATCTTGCAGATAGACATCATCTTCAGCAACGTTTGCATTTTGTAAAAGGGCAACAATTCGGTCACGTTCCCCGACTCTGTGCAGGAGTTCCAAACACCTCGAACGGTACGACTGTTTCCAAGATTGGCTTGAATGCACAAGTGTGTTAAAGACAAGGTTGACTACTTCATCTTTGCCCACCATCTCAACAAGCGCGAGATACTCTGGACGTTCATGTTCCGTTTGGACCATCATCGTAGGCGACGCCCACGAACTAATCAGCCCTTCTTGCAGTTCAACGATGTTGTGCCCTGCAATCCAATCACAAACCTCGACAAGCCATGTCCAGTTGTTTAATCGAGGGAGTTGTTGCCTGAGCGTTCGAATCACCCCTTGCTGGTCCACGCTCCATAGACGTTCCAAAGCTGCCATCCGAACTTCATTGGTATAACCTGGTTTCCAGAGGAGCGGCATAAGCAACTCTTGGAACGACTCACTTGATAGACCGACCTCTGATTGAAGTTGGTCCATTGCTTTGAGTTGAACTCGTGGTGACCGACCAGTTTCTTGGAGAACTTCACTTGGATTTGAAACCCGTTGCGAACCACAGGTAGAGAGAATGAGCACAAGGCCCATGAGTGTGATGACTTTCATGCAATCATTGTACTAAAGCCTATTGAGACTGATTCTCAACATATTATTTCGTGGAATTAGATAATATTCACAATAATGATGACTGAACAAAACGACCAATTCACTGCTGTTGCAGAAGTCCTTGAGCTGATTAGACCCTCGATCCAAGCGGATGGTGGAGATGTCGAACTGGTCTCTGTCGATGACGAAGGCGTTGTGACTGTAAAATTTAAGGGTGCATGCATCAACTGCCCTTCTATGGATATGACGCTTCAAGGTGGAATCGAGACGATGCTCAAAGAACGCATTCCAACCGTTACACACGTTCAAGTCGCCGAATAACCCCAAAAACAACCCTTTATAGGTAAACCACTTAGGTTCTTCTGAGCATCCATTATCTCGGAGTGATTTTGCATTGACAATGCACGCTTTCCTTTGGTACGATGAGTCCTGGTGGTTCGCGTAGGCTGCGCGAAATTTCTTATGAAAGAAAAAGCGGCAGGAGGTCCGCAACGATGCTAGTAATTACGAGAAGAGAAGGGGAAGAGGTTGTTATTGGGGATCCGTCAAATCCGCTTGGGGTCGTGCGAATTGCATCCATCAAGGGTGACAGGGTTCGTATTGCTATGGATTTCCCAAGAGAAGTTGCAGTTCACCGTAAAGAAGTTGCATCTCAAATCGCAACTTCAGGTCCAGCGATTGCTGGAAAGATTAGACCAGTCACTGAATAAAAAGAGCTTGCGGCACGTGGTGGGTCATGCCGCAAGCTAAGGGAAGGTTGGCCGGTTAAGCCCGACCGACTTGAGGAAGAGCCCTCGGTTTGGTTAAGAACCGAGAGCCAAGTTTGGGGTTAGTACCGTGCGTCCGTGCTGGTACCATTCCTGAACAGAGTCGTCCCTGACTCATAAAAAACAGCATATTGCTGCGTGTTTGTTAACGAGAAAGCGGTGTCGTCCTTGACAGCGGCTTTGTCGAAATCGAAGCCTCCATGCTTCGCGTGAAACAACATAGGTGTCATGCTCCATCTCCGTGGCTTCTGCCTTGTTTGCGAGCCCTGAGCATGATTTCTTTGAGTTTGGATAGTTTCTCTTCCCGCATTTGATTCCATGACTCTGGATTGCGAAGTTCGAGATGGTCTCTCACACCGAGGATGACTGCCTGCTTGGAAATTCCTGCAAGCGTCAGGAGTGCGTCTGGCAAACGTATACGCCCTGCCTTGTCGAGTTCGATTCGTCTCGACTGAGAGAACAACACTTGTTCGAAGTCCATCACATCCTCGTCTGGAAGGAGTGATTGTTCGAATGACATTGCCATATTGACAAACGTCTGTTCTGGCCAAAGCCAAATTGCTGCGTTTGGCCCCGGTGCTGCGTACACGATGTTTGGAGCGGGACCAGTTGCAAAGCCACTTCGCATGTCCGAGGGTATCGAAATGCGCAGTTTCTCGTCGATAGATCGTTCTGATTCGCCTGTAAATAACATAAGTGTGAGCGTGAATTGCCATATCCAATCGTCCCCACATTACCCCACCTTTTCCCATTTTGCAACACTTTCTCAAAAAAAGTTCATGTTGTTGGTTCTCGGACGTGGCATTTTACGCAATCTGTGGCATTCTAAGTACTGGTATACCAATACTTTCCGAGTCTTTTATTGCGTCATAAAACGAGATGTCAGAATTCACTCCATATACACAAACTATCCACAATGCGTTGCGGTGCCTCCCCGCTTCGACCTTCGTGTTGACATGTGCGCATGATCAATACAGAGATGGTCTCATTACAAAGTGGGTTCAACGGTGTAGTGATGAACCACCTATGCTTGTTGTTGCAATCAAAAAGGGACAAGCCATCGAACCGATGTTACGCGATGCTCGCGCTTTTGCGCTGTGCATGGTTCCCAATGGCGACAGGAGAATGATACGACTCTTTGGTCGGCAACACGAACCAGATGATGATCCATTTCTTGCTGCTCCAATTACAACTGCAGTAACAGGTATGCCAATTCTGACACAGTCACTTGCGTGGTTTGATTGTTTGCTTGAAGGTCACCTCTCCCCCGACTCAGACAGCCGCCTCTATCTTGGGCAAGTTGTTGCGGCACATGTACACCCATCAGTGAGTTCATCACTGTTTGGTAGTAGCGATTCAATCGCTCCCCCATCACATGACGACCTCTCCGAGAAGAGACCCCGTAAAGCAAAATCAAAATCGAGCACTTGAAGGTAACCGCATCAGGAAACCATCTACAAAACGCGTTGGAGAAGTCACCGCGCGAATTCGATGCGCCAACTCAAGCGCCGTTTGAATTGCTTCATCTCGTTGTTTGTCAAACGCGACAAGCCATGCCGTAATCTCAATTTCATCTGACGCCCACGCGACACGTTTACCAATTGTCGGGATGGCGTGAATGGCATTGTTTTTCGTGACGGCAAGCGGAATGCCTTCCCATGCAACTCTCAACGCTTCAAGTACACCATGACTTTCAACGTATTCTGGTGTCTCAGGAACCCACACAGCATCTGATGCGTGAAGCACATCGACTTGTCTAAAGTGTGATGGGAACATCACAACTTCATTTCGCATCTCCATTTGAGACAACTGACTCATGAGTTCAGATTGAAACTGATACTGTTCTGGAAGTACAAGTTTGACCGCCTTGCCTGCACATTCCAAACGCATCAACATTTCAACGATGCCTTGTGGAGATGCAAACTTGCCAACGCAACTCACGAGCAGTTCATGCGTAACACCGAGTTGGTTTCGCGCAAGTGTTCGATCGAGAATCAGTGAGAAAGGGCGTATGCCGATGAGCGGTTCACTCAATTCAAGTGAGGCAATAGAACGTGTTTGCAGTAGCGACGCGGTTTCGACACTTGGCGTCATGACTGTCATTTTGGATGCCACGAGTTCAATCTCTTGCTCAATGTCATCGATGTAACAGATTTTAGTTTTAGTTGTCTCAACGCATGAAAGAGCAGCAGCACTCCTGTACCCCCAACCATACAGTACATGCAGGTGCTTAGCGTTTGATTCGAGCAGTGCGCTGATTCGACTTGCAAGCGTCCTCGATTGATTTTCGATTCCAGAGATATTGCCAACTACGTTAAGCCCATACGCTCTGAATTGCTTCGTTTCATCTTCAGAACCGAGAATGACAATCTCATGACCACCGCCAATGTGTTGGCAGATGAGACGCAGTAACCCGATGATTTCAGGAGAAGTCGATGGACTTGAAGGAGCGATAAAGTGAAGTGCAGTCACAGTATCACTTTCTCTTTAGGTTTTCCCCAAGTCGTCCTGTGTAATGTAAGTAGAACATCTCAGCAACATTTTTCCCGAGTTCCTTAGAGAGCTCCTCAGCAAGTTTGCGCATCTCTGAAATGGAATGCACGTTATACGGGTCTACCTTGCTGAGCGTCGCAACAATTGGATAAGAAGCATCATTGACTGGGAATAATCGTTGCTTATGATCAACATCAATAACCCGCACTCTGCAATTTGCAACTGGATTTGCTGTTTGCCCATCAGTGGTTAGTGCAAATGCAGTCATTTCAACATACACCACAGTAGATGCTCCGACTGCTTTGCCAAGTTCACCGATCGAAAGGATGTTGCCATAACGATCTTTCGTCGCGCTGACGCGCATGATGTCTTGGGGTGAAATTAAAGTCGTGACAACATTTTCCTTAAGCAAGAGCTCCGTAATCTCGTCAGCGACAACTCTACGCAGGCGACTTGGGTGTAACAAGTTTCTGCGGTCATCTACAAAAACTGCTGTTGGGACATCTGGCAATACAAAGACCGCTTCTTGCTGTGGCTCTTCCGAAAGAATGTAACTTGCACCCGCCATTAAGTTACAACTTTGTAACACACAACCGACGAGACAGATCACTAACGCTACACAAAGACGAATCATTGTTCTAACTCCGGTCTGTACCGATCAGGGTTTTTAGGTTCTTCATGTAAGTAGAATAGCCAAGCAGTTTCCTTGATGAACTCAGACAACAGACCGCGTTCAATGTCTGCTTTCGTTGCTTCTTCGTGGGTTAACACACTTGGCCGCCGTGGGAAGATTGAATTGATTTCATATGTTTGATCAAAGCCATCTTGTTCAAAACTGTTTTTCTCAATAACACCGATCAGTGCATCGATGCGACCTTCCCAAAGCCACTGGTTGCCAGGAGGCGTAAGTCTATAATTTTGAATCTGAATGTAGACTACTCTGTCCACTTTCAATGCATTCACAATCTCACTGGATGACATCGCCGTCCACTGTGATGTCGTGTATTGCCAGTGAGCAACATCCGTTGGGCTAAGAACTCTGACGTTTTGAACATTCGTTGCAATTCGCCCTGCAACTGCTTCAGCAATGATGTTTGCCATTCCGGGATGTTCGTAATGCATGACCAAATCTGCTTCGATGACCACCGCGACAGTTTGACCACTCAAGTCATACTCCGCTGGTTTTTCAATGAGCATTTGATCTTCATGCGCTTGAGCCATTGCACCACCGAATCCAATGATGTTGCAACTTGCAAGACACAAGAAGGTGAGCAAAATTAAGGTTGAAAGAATAATACGTTTCATTAAAAAACTCCGCGATAAGCAAGGATTTTAAAGCCCCAAGCGAGGAGCGCAAAGATGCCTAGAAGAATAATATACTTCCGGGCACAATATGGCATCCAAATGAGGGCTAGAGAACGTCCCGTAATTGCTGTAATGCTGGCAATAATACCGGTTAGGAATGTGACGATGGCTAAGACGAGCCCCATCGGCTGAGCGAAAAGAGATTGCAAAAACTGCCCTCGCACGGCGTGAGCGAAGGAAGTCGTCATCCCGCACGTTGGGCAAGGGATGTCCGCAGCAATAATCCAGCCGCATGTCGGCAAGCCAAGTTGATGGTGCGTTCCAACACCACGCTGATTTGGTGTGACCCATGCAGCGGCAAGAAAAATGACGCAAACAGCAACAGCAATGATTGCTGCATACATTCTGCTTTCTTTGGTCGCTCTTAAAGGTTTCATTCTCAACGCATCCACGCAGTATGATATCGCAAGTGTATTGGATCGATGGACATCTTGATTTGGCTTCGATGGCTGTACGGGGACGTGACATTCTGACAAAGAGCACAAATCCAGAGGAAGCGTGTATCACTGTTCCGGATTTGCTCGATAGCCCTGTTCGCACTTTTTTTGGAACGATTTACACAACCCACACAAATGGCGCATTTGGATTCACTTCATCGGATGACCGCGACGGCGCGCACCGAGCAGGCTTAGAACAACTCGCTGTATACGACCGACTTGAAGAAGAGGGATTCATTACAAAGCAAATGCATGGGCTCACAGTTGATGATGACTTGTCAATGCTCCTCGTATTGGAGGGTGCAGACCCAATCCGGAATCCAGATGAAGTGAATTGGTGGCGAGCGCAAGGGCTGAGAGCCGTTGGTCTCACTTGGTCAGACGGAACAAGATACGCAGGAGGCAATCGTTCGCTTGGTCCAATTACAGATGAAGGCAAGGAACTTGTTTCAGCACTTGATGAAGCGGGCGTCGTGCATGACATTTCGCATTTAGCAGATGAAGGTGTTGAGCAATTGTTTGACATTGCAAGAGGACCAATCATTGCAAGCCATTCCAATAGCCGATTACTGCTCAACTCAGAGTCACAGCGGAATTTGCGAGATGACCACGCCAAAGAACTGCTCTCTCGCGGCGGCGTCATTGGTCTGAATTTATGCACGCAATTCCTTGCTGAACCATTTGATCGGGAAACGCACACCGCGACGATTGAAGATTGCGTGACACATGTGCTGCACTTTTGTGCACTTGCCGGAAACAACTTCCAAGTCGCACTTGGTTCTGACTTTGATGGTGGTTTTACACCAAAGTATCTACCTATTGGCGTCAAACATCCCTCAGCCCTGCATGCTCTTGCAAGCGCACTCAAAGATGCTGGTTTTACTGAGGATGAATTGAATTCATTTGCGCATGGCGCTTGGCAACGCGTCTTTAATTCAGTGGAGTGCTAAAGGGCACGCATTTTCCGCCGGTTTGCACCTCAGTTAAGAGATGAAGTTTCACGCCAGTTCCGTGAAGTTCAGCAACTGAAACCGCGTCATCTGTAAAGAAGTGTTGAATGACTTCGCCACTTGCACTCATTTCAATTCCCCCACACGCCATGCTGATGAGGTCGCGATGTTTGTTGACCCATGCCGCAACAATTGTTGTTTCTCTAAATGACTCTGCATGAGCAAGGACGTGAACATTGCCTTCACTGTCAAGTGCAAGTTCAATATCAGTGTGTCCAGGGCATCGCGGCTTGATTGAAAGAAGGCCATCGACATAGGATGAAAGCGTTGCTTCTGATGCAATGACTTTTTCAACGACTGCGTCTTCAACAAGCACTTCTTGCTCGCTTTCTTCCGCGATGTGCGGAGTTGCCTGTTCTTCAATCTGCTCAACCGGAAATTCCGGAAGGACTCGCTGAGTAGTTTCTAAGACATCTTCTTGCGTTGAACTTGTACGCAAGCGACTTAATAAATCAATAAGGTTGCATGAACGAGGAATACTGCATTGAGATTGAACCTTTGATTGTGAACCCATTGCAGGGAGCGGATGCCCTACCTCAACGTGCAAGCCAAGTTGATGTTTTGCTGTTTGAACGATTCTGCTCGAGGCGTCGTTTGCAGCGCGTTCTTCTGCGCCAACAATGACGATGCGAATAGGTGGCAAACTGTCTTGGTCCTTTGCAGCAGTCACAAAACTTTTGAGCAATCGGTACGCGCCCACAACTGCTGCTTGGTCAGCACCCGATAACAGTGTGATGACATCAGGATCGCCATGCAGAAGAGAAACAGCGTCGCCATCTGTTGGGGGCTGAACGATCCAATGGGATACTGGCGTATCCAAGTTGTTTAAAATCGTTTCAATTGAACGACACGATTCAAGTTCAACTGGCATGTTTCCAATCGAAGCGAAGTCAATCGTTTCATCGTGCATTCTGACAAGCATTGCGTTGCCACTTCCTGCTGCTCTTCCAGCATACGGCACCAACCAAAGTCCGCCTTGAACTGGCAAATGCGCTGGTATCAATAACTCAACAGTTGTTTGAACTGCTGCGTCTTCTGCTGTCGTAAAGAGAGCAGCAATTTGAGCGTATTGTTCAGAACTTGGAGACATCGATATCCTCAGATGGCGTAATCTTTCCGATGACTGCTGAATCGTTGTTATGTTCTTCAGCGATGGTTGGCTCAGGGAAGCCTTCAGGAGGCGTTGGCTTCGACGCAACTCGCCTTGCGAGTTCCGCTGCTCTGTTTGTTGGGGCAGATTGAATCTCGACAATCGGTTTTTCAACGTGAATGTCTTCTAGCCACTCAACAAGCGAAGTAAAATCACGCTCAGCATCACTGTCCGGAGCGAAGTCTACGACCGGCTGTCCAAAACTTGCTGCCTCTCGCAGTGTTTCATGGTCACGAATGACGCATGGTGCAACTTCAGGAGCAAATGATTCTTGGAGCCGTTGAAGCAGCGTACGAGCAAGCGGTGAAGGACGATGAATCGACGGCAGAATGCGGCATGCAACCGGTTTCCCGATGCGAGCAATCAATGCTTCGATTGTTTTTCGCTGGCGACGAGCACCACGAATCGAGAAGTACCCTGTTTCAACTGGAATGATTGCCTCGGTCGCAGCCCTCAGCGCGTTGTACGTGAGCAAGCCAATGTTCGGGGGGCAGTCGATGATGCATCTGTCGAAATGGTCGCTCCACAGATTGAGCAAACTTTCAAGCCGACGGTCACGGTCAGGCAACTGATGAAGCGCGCTACCTGGGGCCTCAAGTGCTGAAAGCATCATCGTACTAGGTGCTAGATGCAAGTTACGAGTCACTTCCCACAGGTAGTCATCTTTATCCAACCCATGATCGTGATGCCCCACCATAGCATCACCGATATGGGATTGAATTTGTTCTTCAGGAACGCCGAGGCCTGCTGCGCAGTGCGCTTGCGGGTCCATGTCGACGATGAGTGTCCGCAATCCTCTTTTAGCGTAGACAGCCGCGATGTTAATTGCGGTTGTCGTCTTACCGCAGCCGCCTTTTTGGTTCACAATTGCAAACGTTCTCAAAAAGTACCTCTCTCTGGTTTAAAAATCACATAACCAACAGTACCTTATCGGAAGCACAATTGAAATCGCTTGATTATTGGAGTTATCCGAGTTGACCGCCCACAGATGCCCATGCGAGCGCCACCAATTGCTCATCGACATCTTCAGCAATCTCACCGCCCGATTCCCCGAGTACGATGAATCGTGTTGTTGACCCCTCGTGCTTTTTGTCTGACTGCATGCGTTCATTGAGCATTTCTACAGATTGTGGAACTGGAAGCGAGGTAGGCAATCCATAAGCGGAAACGAGCTCGCGAACATTGTCGACTTTCGTAGCATCAATACGTCCCATTGCTTCACTGAGCGCTGCAGCAGCACAAAGACCGATGGCAACCGCCTCGCCGTGATACAAATCGAGTTCCTTGATTGGTTCAATGGCGTGAGCAAACGTGTGCCCTAAATTCAACAGTGCCCGACTTCCCGTTTCGCGTTCATCCGATTCGACGACTTCTTTCTTAATCGCTGCGCTTTGTGTGACAAGCTCGATGAACACGTCTTCATCACAGTTCAGGATTGCATCTCGTTTGGATTGCAGCAATGCCATTAAGTCGCCATGCCCAAGCAATGCGTGCTTGATGCACTCTGCTACACCGCACCTGAGTTGGCGCTCGTCAAGTGTTTTTAATGTCGTGACATCAGCAACAACGAGAGATGGTTGCCAAAACGCACCAATCATGTTCTTGAAGAGCTCGCCGTCACTTGCTTGCATGTTGACGCCGGTCTTTCCGCCAATCGATGCGTCAACCATTGCAAGCAGCGTCGTCGGAACCTGGATGCACCCAATGCCCCGCATGTAACTTGCTGCGGCATACCCACCAACATCACCCGTCACGCCGCCCCCCATTGCAATCAGCGAACTTGACCGGTCGATCCCTGCAATTCGCATCGATTGACAAATCGATTCGATTGATGGAAGCACTTTTGTTTGTTCGGTTGAGTGAAAAGCCATGCTCGCACTTGATTTGATTGACGCAGCGTACTGCTGGATGTTGTCATCAAAGAGCATGAACGTAGATTCGTTCTGAACATGTTCATTGATGACATCAAGACATCCCGCACCGACAATGATGTCGTATGAACGGTTGCCAAGTTGTACTGTCAGCGTATTCATGAAGAATCTCTCGATGAATCATACAATTGTGAGAGTGCTTCTGCGGGGTCGTCAGACAATTCTTGCCCCGTAGCATTGACCGGCTCATCTTCAATGTGAGTGAGCTTTGGCTTCGCACGCTGCGACTTAGAAGTGAGGCGGTAGAGCAAGCCCAGCAATATTGCACCAGCGCAAACGATTGGCAAAAGCATGTAGATGGGGAAGTCCGTTTGCTTCCCCCATTTCAAAAATTGAACATCAGTGACGAAGGCGGGGTAGTTTCTCAATTGACCATCTCTGCTTTTGAGTTCGATTGTTTTGTAGAACACCGCTTGGCCTGACAACGAGGACTGTAACGGCAACGCCGTTCCATCCAGGGCGTAGAGAATCATGAGTTCGCCATTGCTCGCACGTAGAAAACATTCAGCGACGTTGTTCCACTCTGGCTCAGGCAGAGGCGAAATTTGCTCAACTGTTCCATCAACCTCAAACCACGTTCCACGGAAATACTCTGGGGACTGCACTGCGAGGTCAATGTCTTGGCGAGTCGTGCCGACTTGGGAATCTGTCCAGATCAAGTCAATGAGCGCAGAAAAACCCTCACAACGATTATCTACACCATCCCTCACGCCAGCAAGACGCTCCCTAAACCCCTCTGGAGGCATCAAGAAGATGGATATGGGCAAGATGATGCATAGAACAAAGTTCATTATTCAAAGGATACACTGATGCAGAAAGTACGGGAATCCGTTATCATTTCCCATCCTTAAAAACGGTCCCATCGTCTAGTCAGGTCAGGACATCAGGTTTTCATCCTGGGAACAGGGGTTCGAATCCCCTTGGGATCATTTGAAGAGAAGCCAGCCCCAATGCTGGCAGAAAAATGGCGGTCTCCGCCATTTTTTAGTAGGATTCGCAGGATGATTATTCCACTTATTCTTGCCACAACCCCCCTCACAACTCAACTCCCTTCAATAAACACTTCTGCGACGCTCGCCTTTGAGCAGCCCGTAGAAGAAAGTGACGCGACTGCGACTGAAGGCGTAGACATTGACAACAGCGTGCTGGCTTGGGGAACACCCGACACTTGGCGATGGGGCATCGTTGGCGGGTATGGCAAAGATGTGAAGGATTCAGACAACAGTTTGACAACCGTTGGACTAGAGTTTGAATACTTTGCAGAGGATGATTTATCCATCGACCTTGGCTTCCTCTTCATGGATGTTGACCAAGTTGGTGGTGGTGCAAATGGTTTTAACTTTACGCTTCAACTCAGATGGCATGCAGTGAAGCGCGATGATTTTTCGTTCTTCTTGGAAGGCGGAGCGGGCATGCTTCGCACAAGTGAGAATGTTCCAATTGGCGGTTCAAAGTTTAACTTTACACCGCAAGCGGGCTTCGGTTGTTCGTTTGCGATGAACAATGACGCGAGATGGCTTATTGGTTTGCGTTGGCATCACATTTCAAACGCAAACACGTATGACACCAACCCCGGCCGTGACAGTTGGCAACTGTGGACCGGCATTTCTTTCCCGTTCTGAGTATAAACAGAATTTCGTATCGGTTACTCGCTGAACGCGCCGAATGCAAGTGAGACGTTATGACCGCCGAAGCCAAATGAGTTATTGAGGGCGACGTTAATCGCTTTCTCTTGTGGTTCATTTGCAACGAAGTTGAGATCAAATCCCTCATCTGGTTCATCTAGGTTTATCGTTGGAGGCATCACACCATCTGCAATACCTTTCACAACTGCAATTGATTCAATACCACCCGCTGCACCAAGCGTGTGACCGGTGCAGGACTTTGTTGAACTCATTGCAAGGCTGTAGGCGTGGTCGCCGAACAATCCCTTGACTGCTGCAACTTCTGCGGCATCGCCGAGCGGCGTCGATGTGCCGTGCGCGTTGATGTAATCAACTGCTGTAGGATCTAACTGTGCATGTCTGAGTGCTGCAGCCATCGCTGCTTTTGCACCAAGCCCTTCAGCATCAGGAGCAGCAATGTGGCCAGCGTCGCCTGAAATACCAAATCCGAGAATCTCAGCGTAAATTGTTGCGCCGCGTGCTTGTGCATGCTCAAGTGACTCAACTGCAAGCACAGCACCACCCTCAGCGAGCACAAACCCGTCGCGATTTGCATCAAATGGTCTTGACGCAAGCGTTGGCTCCTCGTTACGAGTTGACAGGGCTTTCATTGCTGAGAAAGAACTCACGCACACAGGCGAGACTGCTGCTTCAGCACCGCCAGCAAGAATAAAGTCTGCTTGGTTGGTTGCGATGAACATGTATGCTTCAGCGAGTGCGTGACCACCTGTCGCACATGCAGTTGCAGGTGATGCATTGACACCGCGTAAGTTAAATCGAATAGATACATTGCCCGCACCAGCATTCACCATCAACTTTGGAACGGTAAAGGGGCTTAGTCGACGGGGGCCCTTCTCGCGAAGGATGCCATCGTAATGTTCGATTGTTTGAATACCGCCAACTCCAGAACCAATCACAACACCATTTCGATATGGGTCGCCATCCTCCCAATTGAGTCCTGACGATTCCATCGCTTCAATGGCTGCCCAGAGGGCGAGTTGCGCGAAGCGGTCAGTTTTCTTGATTTCCCCGCGGTCTAACTTTGTGGCAGGATCCCAGTCCTTCACTTCACCAGCAATCGTTGTGACCCAGCGTTCGTCTTGTTCAAACGCCGTAATTGGACCAATGCCAGAGCGACCTTCAAGTAGCCCTGCCCATGTCGATGGTACATCGTGACCGAGATTGGATATCGCCCCGAGGCCAGTAACGACCACGCGACGGTGCTGTTGTGCTGCCACTATTCGTTCCTTTTAAGACGTCGCGCTGACGATAAAGTCAACTGCATTACCGACTGTTTGAATCTGCTCTGCTTCTTCGTCTGGAATGGATGTTGAGAATGAATCCTCAAGTTCCATCACGAGTTCAACAGTGTCTAAACTGTCTGCATTCAGGTCATTTGCAAAACTTGATGCAAGGGTGACCTCTGTTTTGTCAACACCTAGTTGTGCGGACACAATATCAATCACTTTAGCTTCAATTTCAGCTCTTTCCATTGTCATTCATCTCCTTGGGGTCNGCGACTGTCGCAGTAGCGGCATTATATCAAAGGGTCAGCAATCGTATCTGCTGACACCATCTCATTTAGCACGTTAATCCACCATCAACGACGAGCACTTGGCCGGTCACGTAGCCACCATCATNAGAGGCTAAGAATGAAACTGCTGATGCAATCTCTTCNGGCTGACCATATCGCCGTAGTGGAACCATTTGTTCGACGCCCTTTTTGATGTCATCTCCAAGAACCGCTGTCATATCTGTTTCAATGTAGCCCGGAGCAATTGCGTTTGCTGTAATGCCTTTTGAACCAAACTCTTTTGCAATTGTCTTGGTGAGTCCTACGAGCCCTGCTTTTGCTGCTGCGTAGTTTGCTTGGCCAGCGTTCCCACTAATCCCTGTCACTGAAGTGATGTTAATCATTCGACCAAAGCGCCCCTTCATCATTGGGCGTGCAGCAGTTTTACATCCGATGAACGTCGCTTTGAGATTGACATCAATAACGGCGTCAAAATCTTCATCGCTCATTCGCAAAAGCAAGCCATCTCTCGTCATCCCCGCATTGTTAACAAGGACGTCGAGTCGGTCGTTTTCGTCTGCTATCGATTGAATTGTTTCTGCAAATTGGTTGCCTTCTGCAAGGTCGCACACATGCGTGCTTGCGATGCCACCATCTTGCTCAATCTCGCTTTTCACTTCATTGAGCGCTTCTTCGTTGCGAGCAATAAGCGCGACTTTGCAACCATCACTTGCTAATCGTTTAGCAATTGCTTTGCCNATACCGCGGCTTGCACCGGTGACGATTGCGACTCTTTGTTCAGTTTGATCTGTCAACTGTTAACTCCGAAAGGNGTATTGATTAGAAACCAGGACTTCGAGGTCGAACGGGTCGATTCGGTCCAGTCGGATCCGATGGGCCTTCATTGCCTCTGTCTGGTGCACCATTGTCTGCAGAAACTTCACCTGCAAGAATGTATGAACTTTCTGCGTCTTGCTGATTTGCAATCTCAGTTTGCTTATCTTTCAATGCGAAGTAACTCTCTAGCCAATCCCCACTCAGTTGCGAAACTAAGTTTGGTGGCGTTTCACCAGCAGAGAATGTAAATGAGTCATTCATTGAATCGTAATGCCAAACTTGAACTTGATAATCAAGACCAATCTCATAAATGGCAAGTACAGTCTCTTTATTCTCAGGNCTTGTTCCTGTGAGGAGTTGAAGATACGTCACTTTGTCCATCACATTTGCAAGACCGTCAGTCATCATCGCATCAACTTCAAGTTGCTCGTTGAATGAGAGCATGCTTTTAAGCGTTGCGCCGTCTGCGTTGAGGAATGCATCGAAGAAAGTTAAAATTGCTTTCTTTGCGTCTTCGTCACGTGGCGCGGTGTTCTCATCCATGAAAATCCGAGCGTCGATGTTCATTTCATTTTTCAACTGCTCAGGTGTCTTCACAACTGGTTTTGGTCTAGGTTTTGGTGTAGGTCTAGCAACTTCCTGAGTTTGTTCCGGCTTTGAGTCTTCAGAACTACAACCAGTAACCACGAGCAGAAGTGCTGTGAGTGCGATGCTAATTGTTTTCAGTAGGTTCATCATGAGGTATCACCTTTATCGTTCGTTCAATTCTTCGCATGAGCCCTCTAAGGACGCCACTTGGCGCAAGCTCATGCCAATCACACCCATCATACTCGGAAGCCATTGTTTTTGATGACTGTGACCACCGTACTGACCCTGTTATTTGCTCTACAAGGCGTTCCTTGATGTGTTCTGACNCATGCAGTTCACCTGTGACGTTTGACCAGACATCGATTTCAGGAGTGTTAAAGGTCACGCCGTCAAGGGCTTCTGCCATCGCATCTGCTGCAGACTGCATAAATGGAGAATGGAACGCACCTGCAACCGAAAGTGGCGTTGCTCTGAGCCCAGCGTCGCCAGCGAGCGATGCTGCTCGCTCGCATGCCTCCACTGAACCGCTCAAGACAATTTGCCCTGGGGCATTGAAGTTTGCTGGAACAAGGATGTCGCTACCGCGTGCATCGTCGCAGAGTTTTAAAATCGCATCATCGTCACCCATGACCGCAACCATCGTGCTTGGGTTCGCTTCCGCTGCCTCTTGCATGAGTGCGCCGCGCCTTGCAACGAGGGATAAGCCCTCTTCAAATGAGAAGACGCCTGCNAGATGGAGCGCTGAATATTCACCGAGTGATAAGCCCGCAGTCGCTTTGATGTTGCCAGCAAGGCCTTCTGCGCGGAGCCCGTGCCATGCCGCGATTGAACATGTGTAGATTGCTGGCTGGCTGATGTTTGTTTGATTGATTTCGCCGTTTGGGTCTTCAAAGCAGATTGTGCTCAGTGGCAACCCAAGCGAATCGCCAAGCAGTTCATCTGCCCTTTCAAAGATGGATTTTGATGCACCTGATGCGTCATGCCATGCTTTGCCCATTCCTGCTTTTTGCGCCCCTTGCCCGGGACATAACAACACGAGTTCTGACATCGTCAAATTCTCCACGCACTGCTTGACCATGTAAGNCCGCCACCAAAAGCGAGCATCACAATAACGTCATCGTCTTTGATTTTTCCATCTTTCCACAATTGGTCAAAGCAAAGCGCTGCTGCACCTGCTGAACTGTTCCCAAAGAGGTCAATGTTTTTATATACCTTGTCATCTGCAAGCCCAAGTTTGGTTTGGGCTGATTCGATGATTCTCATGTTGGATTGGTGGCAGATGAATTGGCTTACGTCGTCAGGGGTTAGCCCTGTTTCCTTGAGCAAAGTTTCTGTGATTGCTTGGAATTTTGTCACAGCGAACTTGTACACTTCCTTGCCCTTCATGCGGAGCATGCCAATCTCGGTTGTCGCTTCATCACCTTCTACGANNNCTTCNTCACNAGTNGGAATGTACANNGCNGGCCANGGNTCNCCATCTGCNCTCATCGTTTGATAGAAACACCCTTTTGANGTGTCATCNCANCGNTGAAGNATNNCNGCGCCNGCNGCNTCGCCAAACAAAATNGANGTGCCCCTGTCNTTNGGGTCNGTCAGTTTACTCATNGCATCGCAACCAACNACTGCAATCGTGTTGTATGAACCGCCACGNATGAGATTGTCNGCNACATTCATTGCATAGACAAATCCTGAACAAGCTGCGACTANATCNAANGCNCCNGCTGGNNNTGAATCNACNGCAGCAGCGACTCGGCATGCATTTGAAGGACACGTCATTTCTGCTGTAACGGTCGCACAAATGATGAGGTCTAAATCGCTCCCCTTCATTCCTGTACTTTCAAGTGCGTCTTTTAANGCACGCACTTGCAATTCGTATGTCCCCTCGTCATCATCGCAATATCTACGCTCACGGATGCCTGTCCGTTGCTCAATCCAATCACGGTCAACTTGAAAACGTTCTGCTAACGTTTCGTTATCAAGCACATTANTTGGGACAGCAGATCCTGTTCCAAGGACTTTAACNCCACATGATGGATTGTTCGTCATACAACACTCACTTGTTCGTCAATCGTAGCGAGTTGGTNGACGATGTGTTGGTTTACACCAGATGTAGCAAANTGTTTTGCTCTGATGATGGCATTTGCAATTGTTCTTGCTTCTGAACTGCCGTGGCAAATCAAACTGATGCCGTTGACACCAAGTAGTGGCGCTCCGCCATACTCATGGTAGTCGTATTCTTTATAGAACTTTTGGATGACAGGCTTGAANGCCTCGGCAAGCGACGGGTCAGCAGATGCAATATCCGTCGCAATCTTTTTAAGCAATCCGGTCGCGAGCCCCTCAGCAAGTTTGATGCTGACNTTTCCAACGATGCCATCTGTCACAACAACGTCTGCGCCTCCATCAAAGAGCGAACGCCCTTCGATGTAACCAACAAAGTTTAAGCCCGGNACATTNCGAAGCATATCTCTTGCTTCTTTCAGGTCGCTCGTGCCTTTTTGCTCTTCACCGCCGACGTTCATCAATGCAACGCGTGGGTTTTCAATACCGAGCACTTGTTCAGCGTAGACNTTACCCATCACGCCGTACTGGGCGAGGTGGACTGGTTTTGGTTCAATGTTNGCACCAACATCGATGAATGCAACTGTGCCAGCGAATGTTGGAACTGCTGCCGCAATGCCTGGGCGGTGCACACCTGTAAGTCTTCGCAAGTGCATTTGGCTACCTGCGACAAACGCGCCTGTGTTTCCCGCGGAAATCACTGCGTCAAGTGGCGCTTCTGCTTTTGCAGATCCATCTTTNCACATGACGACGAGTGAACTGTCTTGTTTTGTTCGCACNGCATCAACGGGAGANTCATCCATTGACACAACTTCAGTTGTTCCGACAACTTCAATACTTGCNACAGCACCTTCAAAATTGCTGACTGCAGCATCAATGACCGCTTTGTCACCGTAAAGTACGACGACGTCATCCGACTCTAGTTGAGTTGTTGCTTGAAGTGCACCTTCAAGGATTGGGTCAGGCGCATAATCGCCTCCCATNACATCAACACCAATTCTCATGGTGATTTAGTCTTTCGTTGCCTTTACTTGCAATCCAGGGCGGACGTAACCACAACTACCACATGCGCGGTGCGGTTGACGATTGCTGCCACAATTCGGGCATAACGCCAAATTCGCGTTTGAAAGTGCGTGATGTGAACGTCGCTTGCGTTTGCGTGCTGGAGATGTTCGTAGTTTAGGGAGCATCGTGTAACCTCTTTAAAACGTCTGGCACAAGTTCATCGCTTATGCCCTTTCCTTGAATGAACGCGGCAGTGTACCAAAAACGAGGGATTATTGCCATTCCTCCATAAAAAACGCCGTTTTCACGCATGAAAACGGCGTTCAAAAAGTGTAAAAATAAGCATTACATCATTTGAAGCANAATGAGCCAATCTAGATGTGCTGCAAGTGAAAAATCGAGGTGTGATGGNATAAAGTGGAGCCACTTCCCAAAGAGGAATTCTAGCCGTGCNGCAAGCAGTGCAATTCGGCCCATNACTGTGTAACCAAATGATGCACCGAAGGTAATCATGAGGAACCAAATGCCTACGCGAGCTGTCTTCCCAACGAGCCCNTTGTGCTCAATAGAGAAGAAGAAGTACACCATGGCTGCTAATGTTGCAATCGTNAGCAAGAAGGCATTCACCGTCGGCCANAGNGCAAACCCGCCATCGCCACCAAACTCAACNAGCGGAACAATGCCCGCCTTAATTTGTGCAACCAAATCTGCCTCGACATAACCAATCATTCTGTAACCAGCAGTAATGCCGATAAAGAACGCGATTGGCCAACGGCTAATCCAACCACCTGAAGGCATGAGTTGGAAGAGCAGCATGACAATNAGGATTGCTGGAATGAAATAGAGCCACCAAAACTCTTGGTGCGAACCTTCAATGCCNGGCAATGCAAAACTCTTGACAAGACCGGGTGCAAGTTTACCGAGCAAGTTCGGGACAAAGACANCCCACAAGCCAATAACCATNACATAGCCCGCCGAGGTTCCAACAACCATCGCTTCAGCAAATTTATANGCGGGGTTATCCCCNACTAGGAATGACAGAATAAAGAGCGTGAAGATNGCAGCGAGCCACAACCCAATGGTCCTTGACCAACTCATTGAAACTGTTCCGCTTTCCATTAACTCTGGTGTNANNTCACNATCNGGNACGACGTTATAGGTTGTCCATTCGATGTCACCAACTGTTGCGTTGCTTGCATCGATTGACTCCCATTTCCCTTCAGCATTTTCAGAAAACGCATGCTGTTCTGGNGTCACCCAAACTTGACCAGTTCGAGATGTTGACATGCTCCAGACGAGCATGATTGCACCAATCACAAAAACGATTGCCCAAATGAGTCCGTTTGATTGTTTNGCNTGNTCCATTAGACGTCACCTCGCTTTCGACCGACGTAGTAAATACCGTTACCGATNANGATNAGCACCACCATCAAACTGTGNGCNACGAGNTGAGGTCCCATTCGCCTTTTTGCTTCCTGTGCTTTNGGATTTGCAGCAATCTCAGGATAACTCTCATCGATGGCTGCTTCATATTCAGCAGCNGCTTTAATCGCGCCGAGAACGCCTGCGAGTTGCTTTGGAATGTATGGATACATTTGCGGGGCTTGAACTCCNGTGCAACCTGATACAGTCGTAATGCCAAACGGCGTCGATGCAAACTGCACCCACTGTTTTGTGCCAGGGTCACCCGCACTCACGTTAATGATGAGGTCCATGTCCTGAATGTTTTTAATGTTCTTTGTCATCGGAATGTCATCCAATGAAACGCCTTGCGAATCAAGTGGGAACATGCCTCTTAAGTCAGTTGTAATCATTCGGATGACTGCTTCACCGCCAGCCTTGTAGTCAAACTTCATGTAGTCAATGCCGTACTCTAAGTCAGGATACTCTGAGCGAATCGTATCGAGCGACTTGTCCACCATCGGCGAACCGAGNGGCCAAAGNGCCATGTAGTATTGCTTGTGCCCTTTCGCTGAGCAGTGCCGTGTGAACGCTTGCGCCATCGGCAGNAGTTCNCCNTCNNNNGCNGGGTCAAAGTCNTANGANAGNANNANGTTTGANCCCTCAGGGAGTGANTCNACNGCATCNAANACCATCTTCGCTTGCTTNGANACAACTTCAGGNAACACNATNCGNGANAGAATTGGAANNGCAACCGCCAANANCATGGNNAGGAAGATCCAACGCCGATCAAGATTTTTTAGAAACTGATACATAGATTAATCCTGCCCNAAATATGAGCGGTCAACGCCAAGTAAGATTCGAAGTGAAGTCGCTACAACGCCAAGTGCAATGCCAATTGTGATTGCTCTTGTACCNGCCGTGTTTGGAATATCCATAATCCACACAGTGAGGTTGTCGAAACGGAGCCATTCCATTGACTCAGGGAGCCAACCAAAGAGCCAAACGCCCGCATANGTTCGTCCGANCAGAACGATGCCAGCAGTGACAAGAAGCAGGGTTGCTTCTGTGTTCTTTGCACGGAACGCTCTAAACGCTGCAGTCGCAACATAGAACGCAAGCATCGCGAACATCATNGATGTNAGNGGNACNACCATGTGTTCGTAAATCCACCACAACCCTGAACCNTCTTCAAGGTAATAACCACTCCAAGCATGGTCGGGGTAAATTGGGTTTGGATGAACGCCCATCTTTGANAAACCAATGATGAGCGTTGCAAAGAANCAACCAATNGTGACGACTGAGTAACCCCAGCCCTTGTTCTTCGCAGACACCTTCATTAAGTGAAGTTTGATGAGGTTGCCNCCGCCCAAGACCATCGCGCCAACAGCGAGNATGTTGAACCATTCTTGCGCTGTTGAGCCCCANTCTTGGGCGNACGGTATGAAGTTTGCAATAATCAGGACAAAGCCTGCACAAATTGCAATGATGAGTGGAACGAGTCTTTTCACGAGTCGTCTCCCGTATCGTCTGTATTGCCTTCAGATACTGGAAGNANNCCAGCATCGCCAAGCATGTTGTCTGTAATGAAACTCAAAGTTTGTGCTGCAAACCCTGGTTCTGAATCTTTATCCGAGAAGTTGGTCAGTGTTGCAATCAAAATNCCAACAACCAAGATAAACACACTAANGAACTTCCCGTAGTCCTGCCCTTTCAACGAACCAATCTGAAGTGGGTCATTGGAAAGGTANGCTGATGCNGCAAAGAATTCTTCACCAATCAATGTGTAGTCGCAAGATGCAACAAAGAACGGCAACTGACTTGGCATCGCCGTNCCAGCGACTTGAATCGCGCCGATATGGTTACCCGTTTCAGCGAGAATGAGTGACTCAGCATAGAAACCACCCATGTACACACATGCTGCTGGTTCTTCGCGAACCATGTAACCCGTGACACCCGCAACAAACGCAAACTGCTCGTCCGTTAAGTAGTGAATGCGATCTGGCTGGTAAGAGTCTGGTCGACCTGCTGCGAGGTACGCTGACTCAACCGTTTCTCTCGCTGCAGCCATCACGAGCGAGCGGCACGTTGGCACTTCGATTTGTGCTCCGTATTCCGCTGCCGTTTTAGCAACGCGGGAAAGAACGGTTAAACCCGCAAGGGTTTGAATTTCNTTGATGTCTTGAATACCTGCAACGAAGAGTACAGGTCNCCCCATCTCAGTTGCACGGCCAACTGCTTCGTCNATCGCAACAAGACCAGCAATCTTTCGCACCCANAANTTNTTNCCGCTTCNTGCTTCNTTNATAAAGTAAGCAACAAAGCCGCCGAAGATAAGCATGAAGATTGCAAGCCATGCTTTTGACATGTTGAANGCTTGCATGGCAGGTGTGACCGANGCTTCGCCATTNCACCACTCAGACTGCTCCTTCTGATTGTCTACTGCAGTAATTCTGTAACTGTATGTCCAACCCGGAGTAACCGTTCGGTCAGTCCAAGTTGCTGAGCCCGCAGAGGCTTCGTTGACTTTTCGCCAAGTTCGGTCATCTTCAGGGATGTCTTCGCCATTTGCATCATCAGTCATTCGCTCGATGATGTACGCAGAGACAANCGTTTCTGGATTCGGTGCAGTNTCGTCTGCACGCANNGGATTNAAGATGTCATCAGGTGACATGCTCCATTCCAAATCACATGCTTCGCCTGCGTCATTCGGNGTATCTTCAATAGTGAGCCCAGTGGGCGGCGCTGGGGTTTGGGCAAACAACTGCGATGCACTGAGGCAAATCGCAATCATGCCGAGATACGAAAGGTGTTNTTTATTCATATTTAGTTTAGGCCTCGATTAGTTCCACGTTCGCTCTGGGCACAATAACCGATTCTCCGGTGTTTAGGTCTACTTCAAGCACCCTTGCTTTNGAACCTGAACCAAGAACGTGCGGATCAGGTGGGAGCGCTTTNACTGTTCCAATCATGCCAAAGTAAGGGTCACGAATGATTCGAAGCGATTTTCCAATTTCTAGGTAACCAGCAGAATCGCTTTCTTCTGATTCGTTAACACTTGCTGACAATGGAATAATGATTTCCGGACGCATGACGCCNGCNCGAATNTGAGTCGCNCCNTTNACNGANGCTTCNCTNCCTTCATNNGNNTTNAANAGGTCNAATGTTCGCTTNGCCATNGCNATNTCNCCNAAACCNTCNGTNACAATNACTGTAATNCCTTTCTTTTCAGAACCNGTAATCGCAACNCCAAGGTCATAGCCAAGGAAGTTCTTNANNTCTTGGTCATCCATTCCNCCNCCGACGATTGCGGANACNCCAACTTCGCGGGCACGCTCAATTGCCTCAACTGTAATGCGAGCACCACCAACGACAACACATCCCTTCATTGCATCTGTNATATCGCTTGCTTGAAGTGTTTGATTTTCATCTGACACAGCAAATGTAATCGTGCCACATGTTTCTCCGCCAATTCCAAAGATGCCTTGGATAAACGCGATATCGTTTTCGACAACACAACCAATNTCTGGTGTGACTTCAGTCACTGTTCCAGACATATAGCCCTTCACTTCAACTGGGATGTCTGGGCCTCGAAGNATCACTTGTCCTGTGACTTCTGAAATCGTTTCAACTGTTCCTGAGTAAGGAGAGTTGTATGTCTTTTTAAATTTGCCAAAAATGCCTGCTGTTTGTGCAAGCGGCTGACCCTCTTCTACTTTTTCGCCTTCGCCNTGCAGCATGAGGCCNGCAACATCTTTAGGTGGAACAGCGAGAAGGTTCGCCATNTTGAGTGGGTAAACATCGCCAGGCATGTATGTTGCTGCAACGATTTGGTCTGCATTGACTTTGTCGCCAGCATTGACCATNACCTCACCTTTAATCGGAAGCATTCGTATGACCGAGTGCTTCATGCTTTTCGTGACTTTTAATCCGGGGGTATATGCGTGTGCCATTGACTTAAACTCCTGCAGGAACTGCTGCAGCTTCTGGGTACAACTGCATGTTCTCAACCCATTGTGAAATTGTTTGTTGACATTGAGCTCGTTCTTCNGGAAGTCCAAGCGGTCTGCCTCGACCATCAATGATGANGCCTACTGTTCCGCCTCTNACTTCATGTTCGACTTTCTTGCCGTTACCTGCGCCAAGGTCAAACCCTTTCGCAGGTTCGCAAGAAATTGTCGCCNTGTCATCTGGTCCCATTTCGATGAGTTCGANGTCACCGAAGTTGCATGTGCCAGAANCGTTAACGTCGCCTGACAGCGTCCANGAGAAGCATGGNTTACCAAGTTTGCCAAGTCCTTTTGCAGCAATACAAGTGCCGAGGTAGATGAGGCAGTCGCGTTCAAAGACTTCAGCAGCAGCATCAGGATGGACTGCGGAAAGCACGCCAAGNTGCGGCATCATAAAGATGGAGTCCTTCGCCAAGTTTGTGCAACCTTCTGGCTCAAACGCATCGACAAGCATCATTGCAGTTTGGTGCATGCGAGGGGCGTGTGATAGAACGCCGCCCGATGCAACAAGCAAATTCAATGACATGTTGTTTACGATTGTTGCACCAGCAACTTCTTGACTAAAGGTGTCACCCACTGTTCGCTGTTGCTGGACACCTTTTAAGGTCGTCGCAAACTCCTTGTGTTGTTTGTACGCAAGTCGAAGCGCTTCGCGTGCAACTGCTTGTTCGAAGATGAGCGATTCTGCAGATTGCGGAATCGTCGTCGGACGAATCATTTTGTTTTTCACTCTGTTNCGAAGTTCACGTTCATCCATGTCGAAGTGAACCCATCTGAGNACGTTTGGCATCGTTGCTTCTGCGCAAACATTTGAGATGGAGTAACTCATTCCGAGGTTTGCCGATACTGTTCGGTTGAATNTTNCATTAAACACCGAGAAGACGTCAGTCGTTGCGCCACCGATATCTACACCNACAACATTGATGCCATCTTTCTTTGCAATNGTCTGAAGAATGTCACCCNCTGCACCCGGCGTNGGCATAATTGGAGCATCTGCCCATTCCATGAGTTTGTCGTAACCCGGTGCGTGTGCCATGACGTGCTCTAGAAAAACGTCGTGGATCTTGTCACGAGCTGGNCCGAGGTTTTCCATTTCAAGNGTCGGACGCAAGTTGTCGACAACAGCGAGGTCAATCCAGCCTTCNTCTAGTGANTTTTCAACTTCTTCTTTTGCATCTTTATTGCCCGCATAAATGATTGGCATTTCGTATTCACTGCCAAACCTCGGTTGTGGTTTCGCTGGCGCAATCAACTCAGCAAGTTGTACAACTTTTTCTGTTGTNCCACCATCTGTGCCGCCACTGATGAGAATCATGTCAGGGCGAAGTTCGCGAATGCGTTGGATTTGTTCATGTGGACGACGTTTGTCATTTGATGAGATAACGTCCATCACAATCGCACCAGCACCAAGTGCTGCACGCTTGGCAGATGCTGCAGTCATTTCTGCAATTACACCAGCAACCATCATTTGCAGACCACCGCCTGCACTTGAAGTTGAGATGTATAAGTCACAACCATCCGAACCAGTTGCTGGATGTTTGATTGTGCCATCTTCGTTTGTCAGTTGTCTACCTGCGAGTTCGCCGACTTCTGTCACTGCGTTGGTGACACCAATGGTTACATTCGCAAAAGGTTTTTCAACCGTTGTCGGCGCTTCACCACGGTGTGTCTGGCGATACTCGCCATCAACCTTCTGAATCAGTATTGCTTTGGTTGTGGTACTGCCGCAATCTGTTGCAAGGATTACATTAATGTTGTCTAAGTCTATTGTCATGTGTTTGGGCTCTCGTCCATTTCACTCTCTAACTCTTCGATGCGGTTCCGAATCCAATCGACTGAACCGCGATGTTCTAAAAACTCAGCGACTGCTGTCCACTGATCTGTTGGCACGAATGCGCTAATCAGTGGAGTGAAAAAATGCATCGTTTGTGAACCCACGAAATTCAGTGGCCGACCCATTTCTACACCAATAATTGCGGGTGTGGTTAACCCGCGACGAATGATACCCTGACAGAGTGCATCGAGGGCGTTTTTTTGTACTTCAGTTGGCTCAATCGTGGATTCTGAATCAACATGAAATGCGTCTTTCAACCAGCCTTTTTTCATCGCGCAACATCCTCTGAGAGGAAGCGGTCCAAGTGCTTCACAATCTCTTCTCTGTTCGAGTTAAAAAACAGTGCAAGGCCTGTCCAGCCGTCGAGATTGGATGGTTTTTTTCGTTTAAACATATACGCCGAATGTTGGAACATTTTGAGACGGCGAATCTGCGACCACTCATAAAACTTCTTTCGCAGTGGATAACTCGCCGTTATGCCAGATTGGTCAATGGTAAACGTTGACTTAAACAAGAACGTGGCAATGGAAGCAATCAACACCGCTGTCAGTGCCACGCCGAGGATGGCATTTGACATGATGATAGAAGAGCCAAACAAAATGACGCAACCCCATGCAAAAACACGTCTTACGGGGTGAATGTCGGATGGATTACAAGTCCATGAATAGGTTATTGCGTCACTCGATTCCATGAGGTGGCACATATCCTACCATAGCAAGGNNNNCACTTTAGGGNNNNCANACNGTNGATTGGTCTGCNTCNANTGTGACAATNNCNTNCTTNGTTTGAAGNAGNAAATGGTTCCCTGGGACGATATCGATGACNAGNCCNGTGTNCTNCTNNCCTTTNGATGNNATCGTTTGGGTTGTNCCGATGAGNGTATCNCGNTNTTTCCATGTTTCAATNGCCTTNCGNTCGCTCANNGAAACTGCNGTAAACACACTNTTTATAACGAGTTGCGNNGCTTNTANNCGGTCNCCNNTNAANCCNCANTCNATCAANCANATNGTCTTTTGGTCCGTNACNGGNGGCTCTAANACNTTNAGCCCAANNCCNACNANNCANCGNCCNNCNCGCTCNTCAATCAANATNCCTGCGAGTTTNCGNCCCTCAACGATGATGTCATTTGGCCACTTNATGCCAACTTGNACNCTTGGNAANGCNTTNTTGAGNGNCGCNGCNAGNGNNGCNCCNACNGCNATTGGCAACATTGGNGNGNTTNCATCGAGCACNACNGTNAGNGCAACNCCNCCNGTCGCATNCCANNNGTTTCCNCTTCGNCCCCTGCCTGCTGTTTGCNTNATTGCNGTACANACATCNCCNNACTNTGAGNCCNCCNGCAATNGCNGCATCTTGGGTTGATGTCGCTTCTTCAAAGACGAGCACTCTGCCTTCACACTCTAGTTGTTCTTCCCAAGCATCGCGTTCAGTCATTGGCGGACATCCAAACCGAAATCAAGCCACGTTGATTGATGTGTGAGTCCGCCAATCGCAACTCGGTCAACACCTGTTTCAGCAATACTTCTCACTGTTNCTNCATTCACACCNCCCGATGCCTCGAGGAGTGGACTTCGCGAAGAGGCGTTACGAATNTCAACNGCCTCTTGCATCATTTCAATTGACATATTGTCGAGCAAGATGATGTCGACATCTAACTCGACAACTTCGGCAAATTGCTCAAGGGTGTCAACTTCAACTTCGACAAACAAAATCTGTGAACCNCNAACCTTTGCAATTGCACCTNCAAGGTCATCCTTNATGTTCGCAAGACCTGCAAGGTGATTGTCTTTNTAAAGCACTGCATCATGTAAACCAAGTCTGTGCAACGTTCCACCGCCACACGCAACTGCATATTTATCAAGAAGCCGAAGTGAAGGCGTCGTCTTTCGAGTATCGCAAATCTTGCACGCTGTTCCAGCAACAAGTTCAACAAAGTGATTCGTTCGAGTTGCAATACCTGNCGCGTAACCAAGAATGTTAAGTATTGTCCGCTCAACAGCAAGGATTGAACGCTGGTTACCTTGAATGACTGCTACCGTTGAGGGCTCGCTAAACTCACCGTCTTCTTTTTTAAACTCTATATCAATATCATCAATCAGCGACAAACCAATTGGCAATAACGCTAAGCCNGCNATGACACCTGACTCACGGAGTGAGATGTCGCATGTGAGTTGTGCTTCTGCATCAATGATTGACTCNGTCGTGACATCGCCAACTGGCAAGCCATCTTCGTCAAAGCATTGCTGAAACAACTCAATGATTGCTTCATNAGACAGAAGCGNTTTTCGTATTTCGGTTAACGGGGNAGTCATTTCGTTCCTGTCGATTTGCGTGATGTTTTCGCCATTCCATCAAGCAAGAGTATTGTGTCACTTTCTCCGCTTACTGCAATACGGTGTCCATCTGTTGAAACAGTTATTCGCTCAAGTGTTTCGTTTGATGGAATTGCTGCAACAAGACCAAGTAGGTCAATTGACCAAACGCCAATTGTCCCATCACTTCTCACNGTTGCAAACCGTTTCCCATCAGGAAAAACGACTAAATCTCGCAANCCACTNCCGCTNGCACTGCTCGAATCAACGAGCGTCCCAGTCGATGCATTGAGCACTTGTACAACATGGCTTGCAGATGCTGTAATGATGTAATCTCTTGTTTGTTCATAGNCCATCGCAACAACATCANCCCCTGTGCCAATCAGATTCCAAAGCGANACACCGCTGCTCGTTTGATACGCTCTCACGCCCCCATCACTTGTAGACACGAAGAATGTTTCCTTGTCTGCGCCAAAAGTTATTGCTAATGGGAAGCCATGATCAAGTTTGATNTGTTGGACCAGCTTNTCATTCCTCANATCCCAAACGAATAAGTCGCCGTTGAATGTTCCGGCAATGACATACTTTCCAAATGGCGAAACGCTTAAAGAAGAGACTTGGGATTTGCAATCACCAATAGTCTGAGTAAATTTAGATGAATCTGCATCCCATAACTTGAGGACGCCTCTTATATCAGCAGTCACTACACTTGAGGTTGTCGGCACAAACTCAACTAACGAAAGCGCTTCTTTNGAATCAGAAGTAACGAGCGCTTCATCACCAGTTGCTATGTTTACAAGTTGCAATTGATTACTGTACTCACTTGCAACTGCAAGGANGTTGTTCCAAACAAATGCAATGTCCGCTGTTGGCATTCCNCCAGTCGCAAGGATGTCGCCGTACTCNTGATCTACTGNGCTCCACCAACGNATGGCCCCATCTCTTCCAATGGAGACAAATTGATGCTCAAGAGCGCCAATAGACCANATCATTTCATCATGNCCCCGCAACGTCCCTACATGACCGATTGGCGAGTCACTCCAGACTTTAATATCCCCGTTGTCACCAGCGGAAAGGATGAGATGNTCTTTTGCAACNATGTCCATCACATCGCCTTGATGCGCTTCATGTTCACTGATGAGAAGCCCNCTCGACACATCCCACTCTCGAATCTTGTTATCTGCACCNCCNGAAACGAGCCTCCCATCACTTGCAAACGCAACGGCGTGGGCAGCACCACTGTGCGTGCCTAGTAAAGTGGGAAGTTTAGATTCACCAAGATGCATGACTTGCACAGAGCCATTNACAAAGCCAATGCCCAGTTGATANTTTTCTGGAAAATAATCAAGCGCAATGACCATTCCGTAATCCGTTCGCCATTGTGTGACGAGCGTATGCTTCGCATCAAAAATTTGAATGTCCCCATTCGCAAGACCAATGGCATATCCACCTGTTGGAAATGATGCGATCGATTCAACTGAACTAGAAGACANATCTTTAAACTGAACTTCCCCACCTCCAACATCAACAACGCCAACTTGCCCATTGGATAGCCCTAGCAAACAAATCGTGCNATCAGTTGAAAACTCAACAGTTCTGACATTCACTTGCAACTGAATGTCTGAGATGATGTCACTGTGTTCATCGATGAGTAACACTCTGCCTCCCTCAAACGATATCGCGATGAGGTTTGATACAGGTGAAGCNGNGAGCGAAGTCGGGCGGTCTCCAATCAGCCATTGTTTTGTTGAGTGGTCTGTTATTCCCTTCAACATATGCCATTCCCAACCGCGGTGTTTCCGCGCAGCATCATCGAGGTGGTTTCTCGCCATTTTCCAAGATTCATTTGCAATCGCAGCCTGCGCTGTACCGATCGTTGCNACGTACGCCTTGTACTCTGCTGTGTCTCTTGCTTCTGATTCTGATGCGAGGAGTTCCTTCATTTCTTCTTGACGCGCTTCAGATTCAAAATAACCCCAAACCAATCCTGCAATACCAGCCATGAGTGCAATCATGACAAGGAGTCCCGCCCTAAACTTGAGTTGGTTNCGTTTGGCGTAAAGCCGAAGTCGNTGCATTCGTGTTGGCGGTTTGGCGNGAATNGGTTGGTCATTCAAGAACCGNCGAATATCAAGAGATAACTCTGCAACACTTTCATATCGGTCAGTACGCTCTTTCTTTAGCGCCTTCTGAACGATGTGTTCAATCTCAATCGGTATGGTATTGTCAAGACTTTGAAGTGATGCAGGCNCTGTGTCTTGGATGACTTGCGGAGCTTTATACACAGCAACACCTTTAAGGTCGTACGGCAATNTGTTCGTCATTAAATGATAAAGCACCATGCCTAGCGAATACACATCCGTNCGAACATCAACATCATGGGGGTCATCTCCACACTGTTCAGGGCTCGACCACTGAAGCGTTCCGACAAACCGACCTTGCTTTGTTANTGAATGGTCTGGGTCATCACTGCCAGCCATCAACGCAACACCAAAATCAATGACTTTAGGCCTTCCTGAATTCGTAATCAGAATGTTTGATGGNTTTAAGTCTCTATGAATGACACCACGACCATGCCCATACTGNACNGCGTCGCACACTCGTAAGAACAATGCGAGGCGACCAATACGGCTGATGTGCTCTTGTTCAACATAATCAACAATTGATTTTGAGCCCGGCACATATTCCATCGCAAAAAATGGAAGCGGCGTGCCATCATGTTCCTGATGACCAGAGTCATAGACTTGAGCGATGTTCGGATGNTGCAATCGTGCAAGCATTTCGCTTTCAAGTTCAAAGCGTTGAAGCGTCGCGGGAGACGCAGCGGCTGACTTAACAATCTTCAGTGCTACTGCACGCTTTGGATGTGACTGGCGTGCTTCATAGACATTACCCATGCCGCCAGTNCCAATAATGCGGACAATCTCAAACTGACCNATGGTCTTACCAANCCACTCATCGCCTCGGACGTTAACNTTTGACTTTAACCAATCTTTATCAGNAGTTGCATCGTCTTGCGTTTGTGCNTTAGGATCAAACTCGTCACTGGAATCAGTTGAATGAAGATCATCTGCCATATCATTACATGATANGGCATGGCGACCTATNCAGTTTCAATTGCTAATCGAATCGCCTCTGCAGTNTCTTCNGCGTTGTTTAACTCGCTTGCGTTCCATTCGACCCCTAAACCACTCTCTGCATACTTTGGAATGATGTGGAAGTGAACATGGAACACCGCTTGATGAGCACTNGCNCCATTGTTTTGCAACACGTTGTAATCCGAAGCACCAGTCGCTTTCACAACTGCTCTTGAAACAAGAACAAGCGCTTCGCCAAGAGCAGCACCTGATGACTGAGACAGCGCATCAAGCGTTGCTGCTTCCTCTTTTGGAATCACAAGCGTGTGCCCCTTGCTTAANGGNGCAACATCAAGAAATGCGAGAACATGTTCATTTTCAAACACTTTGTGACATGGAATCTCACCATCAATGATGCGCTTGAAAATAGTCGACATCGGCTTATCTCAACTCAGCTTGAGCTGCAGCAAGTCTTGCNGTTGGCACTCTAAATGGNGAACAACTCACATAATCAAGCCCAACACTGTTACAGAATTCGACGGACTTAGGATCGCCACCATGTTCACCACAGATACCAATCTTGAGNCCTTTCTTCGTCTGTCGTCCACCCTCAACACCACGTTTGACGAGTGAGCCAACGCCATCGACATCGATGGTTTGGAATGGGTCGCGTTCTAGAATTGCATCATCTAAGTAGTGTGGCAAGAACGAGTTGATGTCATCTCGACTAAAGCCATAGGTCAATTGTGTAAGGTCATTCGTTCCGAAACTGAAGAAGTCTGCGTCTTCTGCGATTTGTTCTGAGACGATTGCTGCACGAGGAATCTCAATCATTGTTCCAATTGGNATGTTGAGTTTTCCTTTGAAGCNCTCTTTCTTAATCACAGCTTTGATTGTGTCAGCAGCTAACTTACGGAGTATTTTTAGTTCTTCTTGAATGCCAACGAGTGGAATCATAATTTCTGGTTTAGCGTCGATTCTTTTCTTCTTGCANTTAATCATTGCTTGAACGATTGCAGTGACTTGCATCACGAGAATCTCAGGGTATGTCACNGCAAGACGNCAACCACGGTGTCCGAGCATCGGGTTGAATTCGTGCAGTTGTTGGACTCGTCGTTTGACGGTNGCTACTTTAATNCCCATTGCTTTTGCAACTTCTTTTTGACCTGCTGCATCATGTGGCAAAAATTCGTGCAGTGGCGGGTCAAGGAGCCTGACTGTGACTGGGCATCCTTTCATAGCAGTGAAGATGCCAACAAAGTCGTCTCGTTGGTATGGCATGAGACGAGCGAGTGCTTCTTCACGCAANTCCTTCGTTTCAGCAAGAATCATTTGTCGCATCGCAAGAATTCGATCGCCTTCAAAGAACATGTGTTCTGTTCTTGTTAGACCGATGCCTTCTGCACCAAAATCTCTTGCACGTTTTGCGTCCTTCGGTGTATCTGCGTTTGTTCGCACTTTCATACGGCGCTTCTGNTCAGCCCATTTCATGATGGTTTCAAAATCACCGCTTAGTTTTGGTTCGTGCCGTTCGACTTTGCCGAGCATAACTTCGCCGGTTCCGCCGTCAATAGAGAGCACGTCTTTTTCACCGTAAGTCTTTCCGTGAATAGTGACTGTTTTTCTCGCTGCATTGATATGCAAGTCTGANGCGCCTGCAACACAACACTTACCCCAACCTCGGGCAACAACTGCTGCGTGACTCGTCATNCCGCCAGTAGATGTCAAAATGCCCACCGCATGGTGCATGCCATCAATGTCTTCAGGTGATGTTTCTTTTCGTACGAGCAANACGNTTTCGCCTGCTTCNGAGCGTGCAACTGCATCTTCTGCACTGAATGCAAGCGTGCCTGTTGAAGCGCCAGGTGATGCAGGCAAGCCCTTCGTGAGCATCGTTACACCTTTTTTAGATTTCNCTGTAAAACTTGGAAGCAGAAGTTGAACAAGGTCGCCTGCAGGTATACGAAGGAGTGCTTCATCTCTTGCAATCAATCGACTCTTCACCATATCCACAGCCATCTTGACTGCTGCNGCAGCAGTTCGCTTGCCCGTTCNCGTTTGNAGCATCCACAACTTATCGCGTTCAATTGTGAATTCAATATCTTGCATGTCGCGGTAATGCTTCTCTAATATTTTCTTAATTTTCAATAGCTCATTGAAGATGCGTTTGTTCCAACGAGTCATTTGCGAAACAGGTTTTGGTGTTCGAATACCTGCAACAACATCTTCACCCTGTGCATCAATCAAAAACTCACCGAAGAATTTGTCAACGCCAGTCGACGGGTTACGTGTAAACGCAACACCTGTGCCAGAGTCTCTGCCCATGTTGCCAAAGACCATTGCTTGAACATTGACCGCTGTTCCTCGCAAGCCAGTGATGTCATTAATTTGTCTGTAACTTTTTGCCCTTGATGTGTTCCACGATTTGAAAACCGCTTCGACAGCAAGTGCGAGTTGCTTTGTTGGGTCCTGCGGGAAGTCTTCACCAACATGCTTGCGGTACGCCTTCTTGTATCGATCGCAAACTTCTTTCAAACCCTCAGCAGATAGATCGGTATCAAGTTTAACTCCGTGTTTCTTTTTAACGATTGAGAACTCATGTTCAAATGACTCGTGATCCATCCCCATCACAACGTCACCAAACATATTGATGAGACGTCTGTAAGCATCCCAGCCAAATCGCTCGTTACCTGTCAACTCGATTAGACCAAGCACTGCTTCATCTGTTAGACCGAGGTTGAGGACCGTGTCCATCATGCCCGGCATCGAGACCGCAGCGCCAGAACGAACTGATACGAGTAGCGGATTTGTTTGTGAACCGAACTGTTTGCCAGTCTCTTTTTCAACTTGCTTTATCGCTTTGACGATTGATTGGTCGAGTCCCTTAGGAAACTTGCCACCCTCTTCGTAGTAAGCAGCACACATGGTTGTAGGAATCGTAAAGCCGGGAGGAACTGGAAGACCTATCGTGGTCATTTCTGCCAAGTTCGCGCCTTTTCCGCCAAGCAATTCTTTCTGAGTCGCATTGCCTTCGGTTTTTAATGCACCCCAGCAGTATGTTTGCTTAGTGCGTTTGGTTTTACGAGTCGTTTTGCGTTTTGTTGCCATGTGGCGTTCTCCGTTTTTTTGAGCGCAAGAACGCGGATTATACCAGACAGCAAAGTACACTGTGTCACTGTGAGTGTTAGACATCAGTTAAAGGTTTTGCCAGAGGATGCAGTTGCCCTCCCCGCGCTTCAGTGCTCTCCGAGTGAGGTTGCAAAGAAGTGGCCAATCGATGTACCCCTGATCGCTCTCATTGCAAATGGGGAACATGATGAGTGGTCAAGATGGAGCGTGCTCGCTAAAGCAGATGGCCAATCATTTGTGTCAAACTCAACCAGTGTCATTAATGATTTGGACGAACTCTTAAAAGAGAAAAGTAGCGAAACACTTCTTCCAAACTGGATTGGCTATCTCAGTTACGAGTGTGGGCATATCGTTGAGCCAGTCATTGGCGAGAAGCCTGAGCAAGATTGGGCACTCGCTCACCTCGTTTGGTGCGATTCTGCACTGATCTATGATCATCTCAACAATGAATGGTGGTCAATCGGGCATTGTGAGGTACCTTCGGAATGCCAGACAGTTGAGCCGATGTGCGAGTGTTCCCCCCTGTTAGAAGTTGAGGATGACGATACTTTTAGAGATGCTGTTGCACAGACAATTGATTACATTCATCAAGGTGACATCTTCCAAGCAAACATAACACGAAGATACACGGCTGTAATTCAAGGGAACGTCAGGCACGCAGCGTTAGATATGCTTGAAACACCGGGCGGGTGGTTCGGCGCGTGGATTGAGTTTCCAGATACTCACAAGTATTTACTTTCGATGAGCCCCGAACTCTTTTTGACGACACATCATCAATCCCAGCGAGTGTTGACAAGGCCGATGAAGGGAACCAGACCAGAATACGCATCGCCTGATGAACTGATTGAGTCAGATAAAGATGCAGCGGAACTCCATATGATTGTCGACCTCATGCGAAATGACTTAGGACGACTCTGTGAGTTTGGTTCTATCAAGGTTGACACTGCTCGCGCTCTTGAACGGCACCCTACCGTATGGCAGTGCGTTGGCGAAGTGTCCGGCACACTGCGCAGCGATGTCTCTGCAACTGATGTGATAAGGGGGACATTTCCTGCTGGCTCAGTGACAGGCGCGCCAAAGGTGCGAGCAATGGAGATTATCAACACACTTGAATCTACGCCCAGAGGTCCTTATTGCGGTGCAATTGGCATCTTTGGGCAATCGCTCCATCTCAATGTCGCAATACGAACTGCGATGATTCAAGGGGAGGGTGATGCGTGTCATTTAGAAGGTCACTTAACATACAGCACTGGGTGTGGAATTGTTGCTGATTCAGTTCCTGACGACGAAGTTCAAGAATCAAAAGTTAAAGCTGCAATCATGAACCAGTTCACCAAGCCTCTTACGATGCGCTCTTGAGTTGTTCCCGCTGTTGAATTGCAACTGAACGAGTGATTTGCGTCACAACAAACTGCTTGTGCGATGGGTTGAAAGAAAAATCAAACATCATGCCCATGTATGTAGATCCACCCGCTTCTAGATGGTGATGCATCAACTTCGCTGTGACGCAGAGTGGCGGTCCTTCAATATGCGGCAGATTAAACTTTAAAAAGTGCATGCGATGTCTAAGTGCGCTACTACCTTCTTTGCCAGACAACTGTAAGCCGATACCGCCGCCACCGATGTTCACCATGCGAGCTGATGCAGGCGGTCCAACTTGAGGCATCGCCTCTTCAATGTTGCGATTTCTGGGATTTGAATCAAACTGTTCATAGGCAAGTTGACACATTCGTTCAGGCAAGACGACTGACCGCGGGTCATGCAATGGCCATGATTGCACTTCGGGGAGTTTGAGTTCACACATACTGATTCGATAATCTCTGCGGCGCTGACATCGTTCTACTGATGAAGGCATCTTTAAACGCAGAGCTACTTTCTTTCTGCCTTGATGGTCCGTCGTGAACTGACCTAAACAAATTGTTTTGAACATCCAGCGGTTTTGCCCAATCGCCATAATCCCCATTAATCCAAGACCAGCTTCTAATGGAAGTGGCTGACCTGCTGCTGTAGGCATCTCAACGATGATTTCAAGTTCATTTAAATCGATGAGTGCTGCACTCCATATAAAGTCTCGCCCAGACATTCCATTGGGTGCGAGTGCAATTTGAAGTGACCCACGGTGATCTAAAAGTTGTTGTAGGCATTTCCGCCAGCCAGTAGTTCGTGAACGATGAGCAGCCATAGCTTCGTATCTCCAGACGTAAAAAAGGATGTTCAGGGCACCATTGCCCTCAATATCTTCATTCTCGACAGCTGAAACCGCTCGCTTATCTTCGTTTGTAAGTGGTTGTGTTTTAATGCTTTACATAGACCGCATAACCAGAACTGCCCCTTCAACCTGCACTTCTGGTGCCGATAATCCTGCGCATTGAGCGATGAGACGTAGGCTTCCCATCGTCCAGAGCCGTAACGGTCGGTCTTGTTCAGTCAGCCCCCACTCATCTTGTTGCACATCTTCTCCTTCGCGAATCGCAAAGCAAGCATCATCCTTAGCCCACACTAACTGCATCGTTCCCTCTTCATTGACACCTTCCATCCACCTGCCCTGTGTCAGTTCTCCCCATAAGTCATTTGGCAAATCATCGATGATGAGCATGCCATGCTCTAACAACTGTTCCTTGCAGCACGTCAGTAACTCAACTGCTTCATCGATATCTGCAAAGAGCATAAGTGTTTGACCACAAATCAATATTGCATCTGCGCGCTGGCAATCTTTCATGACATCGAGCACGTCGCCATCGATGAGTGTTGCATCTAAGTCAGCCTCTGCAAGTTTCCTCGCACAAGCAGAAACTGCATCTGCATCAATATCAATTCCTGTGACATCATGTCCTGCAACGGAAAGCGGTAGCAACAACCGTCCATCACCACAGCCCACATCGATAATCGATTTCGGAGAATCACCTAGCAGTTCCAGAATCGACTTGATCTGCAATTGAGATTGTGCTTCTTCCATTGGCAACCAGTCACTCATTATTTGCTCCTTTTAACAACATCTCAAACGCTTCAACTTGTTTTCGAAGTTCACGCCGCCTCGTTGAACTCAATGAGGAGTTTCCAAATCTGACTTCATAATATGCATTTGTCATGACTTCTAATGATTGCATGGCATCAGGGGAAATCGGGAGCGTTTTGCTCCACGCAAGTGGTGGCACAGATTGCGGACGCACCCAACCACACTGCTTGAGCGATTGAACAAGCGAAGCATAAAATTCGACGTCTGATGTTTGGACTTGGTGTTCATGCTTTCGCGAAAGTTGAAGTGATGAACGCACTCTCCACTTACGAATAATCACAATCCCAATCGCAACGATTGTTAACAACACGGCTGAAAGCACAAGCGTAAACCACAATTGCCCACCAACTCCAATCTGGAACCAGCGAACTGTCGACTGCATGGTTTCTTTTACACGCTCGAACTGGGATGCCCACCACTCTTTCCATTCTGGTTTTACAAAAGAAAGCATTCTTCGTTGTGCTGCGGCATCAAATCCAACCACGCCAGATTGCCATGCCAGTTCCCAGCGTTGCCATGCGAACCTTGCGCTTTGCAATATTGTCAGCGGTTCTTGCCAAGTCGGAGAACCTTCTGAAGGTGGCGTCGGTTCGAATGTTTCCCAGCCAAATGGCGAGGTCTCAACCTCTACCCACGCATGCGCGTCACGGTCAAGAACAACATATTTCTTATTGACGTTATCCCAGCGGTCTACAAAGTAACCAGTGACTATTCTTGCTGGCATTTCGACTGTGTCGCACATCGCAACCATTGCTGATGCAAAAAATTCACAGTGCCCTCGCTTGGCGTCGAACAGAAATGTCCGAATGGGGTCGTTTTGTTGGGAGTAAGCGTTTCGTTCCGCAAGCGATAACGAAGAACTGTCTGTTGAATATGTGAATTCATCTGAACGCAAGTATTGTGCAATGACATTTGCCGCCCTGACTCGCTCGTCCTTCGTTCCGTTCTTTAGCGCACTCACATCAACACCGTGACTCTCAAGAACTGACTCAGTCAGTGCTTTCACTTCTTCATTCTGATACCTGCCTGCTGACGGCATCATTGGCGTAGAAATCGTTGGCTGATAGTTCACTTCAAGCGTGTAAGACTGGAAAATTGGTGCGCCTACGCCAACACCCATTGTGCCATTGGCATCATTCAAGACGACGCGGGATTGCTTTGATGTTTTAATCGAGATTGGCTCGTTGATTGAATATACCCTACTCATGGGTTGATGAAAATCAACATGCATGACCATCGTTGGTTCTGCGGAACCCCACTGCCTAATCGGTGTAAATGAATCACTTAATGTCAGAACAGATGTTGGTATCTGATTGCTCGTTTCCCAAATACCTTGTCCAACATATGCATCGAGCACATTGCCTCTTAAGCGTAGCCCCTGTGACATGAAGACATCCTTGCCTTCCATATCTATTATCCCCACCGACATTACTTGACGATCTGATGGCTCAATATCCCTGTCGGGTTGAAGTTCCATTCGTCCTTCACCACTATCGTGAGAGAATGCATCTTCAAGGAATTCGCTTTGTTTTTCCCGTGGAAGAAAGACAAAGAACAATGATGTCGACATCACAATCAAAGCGATATACGCAAGTGCGTTGTTTCTAAATACCTTCTTCACTTTCTTGCCAGTCACTGGTTGCGTCCAAGGTGTTTGCGTGTCATCTGGCACGGCCTTATACCGTTCGGCTCGCATCACTTCACAACCATGTTGCAGTTGGTACAGAAGTAACACCCACACTGCGAGCCCAACCCAACAGACGAAGAGCACGCCAAAGAGCAAATCTGTCGCGTACAGTGAACCGACAGCCATCAGCAGTAAACTCAAAATTAACAGTTGTGCTTCGTTTTCAATCGTCCGTTTGCTATACATTTTGATGACGGTGAGCCAAACAACAAATCGCCCGAGCACAAGGGGTAACTCTTCAACTGGACCATACACATCAAGTGCTGAGAACATCACAGCGACTAGAACGAGCAATCTAGAAACCCAAGGCGGTATTGAACGACCTCTTGGCCCTTCAGTGACGTACCAACTGATTGCTGCAAATGTGCCAGCGATGAGCAAAATTGAAAAGCTCCCAAGCGCGACACACTGCGCCATGATTGCAACGAGCAGAAGCGCAAATCGAAGAATTCGGTATGAACGAAGCAAACTCAAGCGACTGCCTCCTTCTTTTCATCTCGTTTGAGATGTTCAAACTGATTTGCAGTGAAATACCACGCATCCTTTATTTGCTTCATCGGCTTGGTTTTGTCGGGCCGAATAACAATGATTCCGGCGTACGTCGTATGAAGACCAAGGCGAGATGGCATCTGGAGGCGTTCTTCATCAAGGTTAATCTTTGCAAGCGATGAACAGAGTTTGCCTAAGTGCCTTGAGCCTGAATGCATGCCTGCGTTACAAGATTCTGTCACACCAAAAATAGTGAGCCCAATTTCATGCCCTTGCAAAGACGCTTCAGTGAGCAACGACGCACAAAGGGATATTGCTTGTTCTTCGAGCAATCGCTTGTCACCTTCATCTTCTAGTTTCTCCGTAGGTGTTGTTAAATCTAGAATGATTCTGATTCTTGGTGGTGCTGAAATCGAACGCTGAACACAAACGAGTTCGCCACGTTTAGCTGATGATTTCCAAGCAATGTCAACGAGGCGGTCTCCAGATGTAAACTCTTTTAATCCAAAAAAGTCGTCACCACCACGACCACTTCGTTTAGAGCGCCTTCCGAGTGGACCTTCAGAGATCACTGCAGATATGACATCTGGCTTTAGTTGTTCAACTGGTGGATGCACGAGGATGCTTGCGTGTTGCACGACTGTCCGATTTGACTTCAACATGCCAAATGGAAAACTTGTCGAAATGACAATGGCTTCAAAGTTGTATTCCCCTCGCTGCGTCGGATAGAAAATCGATTCGCCGTGAACCGATTCCTTATGCCCAACTTCCATAATCCAACCCCTTGCGTGCCTAAAGGCGTGTTGCCACGTAGACTTTTTCGTATCGCTTTCTTCAATCCAAATGCTAAAGCCAGAGAGCCATCTTGATGCATTCGTAACAACGTAGCGCAAGACATATTGCTCGTTGACCTGTGCCGGTCCTTGAATGATTCTGCGTATCTCAATGTTTCGGATCACGAGTTTTGACCAAATGTAAGTCAAGCAAAACGAGATGCACATTGCGCCAAAAAGGAGTAGCGGCAAGTTTTTATGTTGTAAGAAAGCGGAAGGCGCAACAAGTAACAACAGAACGACAAACACAATTGAAGGATGGATTGGAATTGGACGTTTCATTGATTACACATACAGCATAATCCTGATTGTTCAATGCGTTGTGTTTTACTCTGAAGATTCTTCTGAAACTGCAGTTTCAACGGCTGCTTCAGTCGCGACTTCATCGGATTCTGTTGTTTCATCCGAAACTTCTTGGGAAGATTCCGGGGGAGCAGGTTTCCAAGATGGTTCTCGCGAAAGTCCTTGCACCTCAGGAAGGTCTTGCAAGTTTGCGAGCCCAAAGATGCGCAGGAAATCTTTGGTTGTGCCATAGAGCATTGGGCGACCGACTTCTTCAGCACGACCGACGATTTTTATGAGGCGTCTGTCCATCAAGCCTTTAAGCACTTCACCACATGCAACACCACGAATCACTTCGACTTCAGCCCGCATGACGGGTTGTCTGTAAGCGATGATGGAAAGTGTTTCAAGTGCGGCTTGCGACAGTCGTTGTTGTTGGCGCTCTGCGTGTAGTCTTGAAACGAGTGGCGCAAACTCTTCGCGAGTCATCACGCGGTAGCCACCTGCAATTCGTTCGATTCGGAATGCTCGCGACTGTTCTTCGTAGGATTGATTGAGTGATTCAATCGCTTGCTTGATTTCTTTCGTTGCGTCTTCTATTCCAAGGACAGTTTGCAATTTCGTCTCAGAAAGTGCACGCTCACTGGAAAAGAGGAGCGATTCGATTCGCTGTTCAAGTGGAATTGATTGGCAAGGTGACTCAGCTAGTTTGTCGGGCATAAGTGCAGGTTACGCTGATTGCGACGCTAAAGCAACTTTAGCCGTAGCAATTTTTTGTGCTCGTTCGACTGCTGGTCGATCTTTTTCACCTGATGTCACTCGTGCGTTTGCTTCAGCAAGCTCTGCTTTTGCTTCTTCAAGATTGAGTTCTGAAGCAGGCGTCGCACCCTCTGTGACAAGCGTTAGGCAATCACCATCAACGTGAGCGAATCCACCTTCGATGAGGTAATGCGTGCTGTCGCCATCTCCATCGATGCGAAGGGTTCCAGGCGCGAGCGTTGAAAGAAGCGGTGAAATGCCCTTCATCATGCCATATTGTCCATCCCAAGCAGGGAATGACACGTATGTTGCGTCGCCTGAAAATGCTTCAGCAGTTGGAGTTACGATTTTGCATTGAAATGAATCTGCCACAGTGATTTCCTCAATCTAAATGAAAAATTATTGAATTACAAATGATACCTGAAATTAACACATTGCTGTGAATTTAAACACGATTCAAGTTAGAATACTCAACTTGATATTCACCTTTTTATGGAGTTACATTCGTGACAACAACACAAACTATGACGTTTCTAAACACAAATCTCGACATCTTTGAACCGATGCCTTTTAAGGTGGCAGACCTGTCCCCTGAGACAGTCGCATTCGGTCGAAAAGAGATTGAAATCGCAGAGCATGAAATGCCCGGATTGATGGCACTTCGCAAGCAGTATGGTGATTCTAAGCCGCTGACTGGTGCTCGAATTACAGGCTCACTCCATATGACCATTCAGACTGCTGTGTTGATTGAAACGTTGACCGCTCTTGGCGCTGAAGTCCGCTGGGCGTCTTGCAACATCTTTTCAACGCAAGACCACGCTGCTGCTGCAGTTGCTGTTGGTCCAAACGGCACGCCTGAGAATCCACAAGGCATCCCAGTCTTTGCATGGAAAGGTGAAACATTAGAAGAATACTGGTGGTGCACATTCCAAGCACTTCACTGGGGTGATAACACTGGTCCAAACCTCATCTTAGATGATGGTGGTGATGCAACACTCGTGGTGCACAAAGGCATCGAGTTCAACAAGGAAGGCGAAGTCCCAAGCAGCGACAGTGCAGGAAGTGAAGATGAACGAATCATCCTTGACTTGCTTGCACTCATCCAAGAACAAAACAATGCGTTCTGGACACCATGGGAAGAAGTGATTAACGGCGTCAGTGAAGAAACGACTACTGGCATTCACCGCATGTACCAAATGGCAAACAACAACACATTGCTATTCCCTGTCATCAACGTCAATGATTCTGTCACCAAGAGTAAGTTTGACAACCTCTATGGCTGTCGCCACTCATGTGTTGACGGCATCATGCGTGCAACCGATGTCATGCTTGCAGGCAAAGTCGCACTCGTTGCTGGTTATGGCGATGTTGGCAAAGGTTGTTGCCAAGCACTCCGCGGCCAAGGCTGTCGAGTCGTTGTCACTGAGATTGACCCGATTTGCGCACTACAAGCAGCAATGGAAGGGTATGACGTCGTTCGATTGGACGATGTTGTTGGTGATGTTGACGTCTTTGTGACAACAACTGGCAACTTCAATGTCATCACTGCAGAACACATGTCGAAGATGAAGCACAACGCGATTGTTGGCAACATCGGCCACTTCGATAATGAAATCGACATGGCTGGTCTTGAACAAACCCCTGGAATAGAGAAAATCAATATCAAACCTCAAGTCGATGAATGGAAGTTCAGTGATGGACACTCCATCATCATTCTTGCTGAAGGCAGGTTGCTCAATCTTGGTTGTGCCACTGGTCACCCAAGTTTTGTAATGAGTAATTCGTTTACAAACCAAGTCCTTGCTCAAATGGAGTTGCATGCGAATCACTCCAATTATGAGAATCAGGTCTACACCCTTTCTAAGAAACTCGATGAAATGGTTGCACGACTTCACCTTGGACAACTCGGTGTTGATTTGACAGAACTTTCACCTGAACAAGCAGCGTACATTGATGTTCCTGTTGAAGGACCATACAAGCCTGACCACTATCGATATTAATTCGATATCACTAAACAAAACGGAAAAACGTGGCGTTAGCCGCGTTTTTTTGTTCCCGCCTTGAGTATAGGCGTATGATGTGTACATGCGATGGTTGCTAGTTCTGTTCATGTTGTTAGGCGTCTCTACGGCTCATGGTCAATCGTGGCATGACAGAGCAACCGAGTATCAAACTCAACATTGGAAGCTTCGAACGGACCTTGCCCCAACGGAAGCAAGAGATGCTGCCAAGTTGCTTGATGCCATGTACAACGCCTACGCTGGCGGCTTATCGATGCTACCAAAGAAACGGGATACAACCTTTGAAGCGTGGGTGTTTAAACACAAGAATGACTACAACAATACGCTTCAAGCTCACAGAGGTGGCGACAGCAATGTCACCGAACACTCCGCTGGCATGTTCTTCACAACTCGATACGGGACGCAAGTGACCGCCGTCACTGTTGAAGATTCTTGGAATCACTTTGAACGAGTCGCAAAACACGAAGCATTCCACCAATTTGCATATTCCAGATTTCAGCACGGCATGCCTCAGTGGCTCAATGAAGGTATTGCGGAATACTTTGAAGCGTCCACATACATCAATGGCGCGATTATTCCAGGGCAAGTTTCAAAGGGCACAGCAGACTTGTTAAGGCAAGACATTCGATTAAATCGATGCATCCCCTTCCTCGACCTCCTCAGAATGAATAGCAGAGAGTGGCTTCAAAACCTTGCAAATGGCGACGCCGCCCTTCAGTACAGGCAATCATGGGCGATGGTGCACTTTCTAATCCATGGAGAAAATGGTAGACACGCAGGAAAATTCAACCAGTACCTACTCATGATCGCGCTTGGTAAGAATCCTGATGAAGCATTTGCAGAAGCCTTCGGTACATCTGACCTCGCATCTTTTGAAAGAGCGTGGGCAAACTATGTAGAAAGGCTACAGCAAACGAGTTCTACAATCGCAGCAGTCCGTCTAGCGTTTCTTGCAACTGGCGCCCATGCGCTCGCCGACCTTGAACAATACCCAAAGTCGCTTCAAGAACTCAGAGCGATGCTCCAATCGATTCAATATCGAAAGCAACTCACATTGAACTACCATCCTTACACTTTTGATGCGATGGTGGACCAGAATTTTCTCATTCCCCCTGACATGTTTTCACCTGAGCCGCAGTTTGTTGTTGAGCGAGGTCATCCCTTGCCTAGCATTTACACCGTTGGCCTTGAACCCTATGACATAGCCGTCAAATGGTATCGCCAAGGTGGCGAACGCTATTGGACAATCATCGTCGAATAACTGAACATGGATTCATCCCCTAAGGTATCATTCCCAACTTCAGATGAGTGAACGACTCACCCATGAATGCGGTCTTGCATTTGTAAGACTTCGAAAACCAATACACCATTACCAAGAGGTGTATGGGGACGCGGCGTGGGGTCTTCGTAAAACCTATCTGCTCATGCAAAAACAGTACAACCGCGGACAAGATGGCGCTGGCCTTGGCGTCGTGAAGTTCGACATGCCAGCAGGCGACCCCTTCCTTCTTCGCGTTCGCTCTGACAAACACAACGCAATCGAACGCGTCTTTGACGCGATTTCAGAAGACACTGAGCGGCTGAGCNACAACCCAGTCACAACAGAAAACGAAACTGAATCGAAGCAGAAGTGCCGGTTCTTAGGTGAAGCGTACTTAGGGCATCTTCGTTACGGGACACACTCAGGTAACAGCATGGCAAACTGCCATCCTTTTATTCGCAAGAGCAACATTGCTTCTCGAAACATTGCCCTCGCAGGCAATTTCAACATGACAAACTCAACTGAACTCTTCAACAATCTTGTTGAGTTTGGTTTAGACCCAGTTGGCGATAATGACACGCAAGTCATCCTTGAGAAAATCTGCCACTTTTTAAATGACGAGCAAGACAAACTCATTCAGGAAAACACAACACTTGAAGGTCGNGAACTCGCTGAACACGTCTCCAAAGAAATTGACTTAACGGAGATGCTCAAGCGAGCCGCTCAATATTGGGATGGTGGTTATGTGTTTGGGGCACTGCTTGGAAATGGCGATTCATTTATCTGCCGAGATCCAGCAGGCATTCGCCCAGCATTTATGCTTGTCACAGATGAAGTCGTTGCATGTGCGTCTGAACGTGGCGCGCTTGCAAATGTCTTTAACGTCGATCCAGATAAAGTTAAACAAGTCGAACCGGGTCACATCATCGTCATCAAACGCGATGGCACGATGACTGAAAAACCGTTCACAGATCCGATACCACTAAGGCAGTGCTCATTTGAACGCATCTACTTCAGCAGAGGCAATGACCCACTCATTTACAAACAGCGAAAACGCCTTGGCGCGCACCTCGCACCGCGAATTTTGCAGGTACTCGGTGAAGACATTGACAGGTCATACTTCAGTTACATCCCAAACACTGCTGAAACTGCATTCCTTGGACTGCTTGAAGCAATCGGCGGCGCACTTCGGGGCAATGTCGCTGACCAACTCTGGGACAAAATTCAAGATGGAACCATTACGAAGGATGACCTTAAAGGGCTCAATGAAGTCCGCGTCAAAGCAGAACTCATTGCTCATAAGGATCAGCGATTGCGGACCTTCATCACACATGACGCTGCCCGCCGCGATTTAGTGACGCATATTTATGACATCACACGAGGGCTCGTGAGCGAAGAAGACTCGCTTGTTGTGCTTGATGACTCCATTGTCAGGGGCACAACGCTTCGCGAATCAATCATCACAAGTCTGTCCTACCTCAAACCAAAACGAATTGTGATTGTCAGTTCCGCGCCTCCAATCATGTACCCAGATTGCTACGGCATCGACATGAGTCAACTCGGAAAGTTCATCGCCTTTGAGGCAGCAGTTGCTCTAACAAAAGAGCGAGGCAATGAAGCCATCTTTAAAGAGGTTGAACAGAAGTGTTTGGCACAAATGGACAAGCCAGCAACCAAGATGGTTAACCATGTCAAAGAAATTTATGAACAGTTTACGCTTGAGGAAATTTCCAAGCGTGTTGCGATGCTCGTCAGACCAGATGGATTAGGTTGGGATGGAAGACTCAATGTGGTCTACCAAGATGTCGAAGGATTAAACGAAGCAATGCCGCAATACACTGGCGACTGGTACTTCACCGGCAACTACCCAACTCCTGGTGGCAACGCAGTTGTGACTCGGGCGTACTTGAACTGGTGTTCAGGCAATGACGACGCTCGGTCGTATTAGCCAGCTTTTGAAAAGTGAGTATCTGTATTGATTGTCGTAATCGAAGGCGATTCGATTTTCGCTGCAGCGTTTCGTGCGGACGTATGCAATTCATACTTCTGCAGAGCCGCGATTAGTTCATCCGGCTTGTCAGCAATACTCTGCGCTGTTTCAGCAATCTGGTCAGCCGTTGCCCAGAGGTCATTTCGCATCGTTTGCTCAAGTGCTTGAGCCAAATCCATGCATGTCCAATAGTCAATGTTTGTTGAAGTCATCTATAAATAGCCTTTGTTGTATGCCGCCCATGCATATCGGCACTCCCTTTCAAAACGCTTTAGGGGATAAAAAGTTTGCTAAATCCCTGAATATTCAAGGTTTCCACTTACAGAAATCAATGATTTGACGCAAAAAACACGCATTATCGGACCTGGTGAATTTCGCCCTTCGGGGACCCCCTTTTGGGGTTGACGAATCGGCGATTTTGTGGTCAAATTCGCCGTTCACCACCTATTTTTGGGTATTTGATCGATGGTCGATTGTTCCCCAAACAGGTGATTCTTTCAGGAATTGGTAATTCATTTATGGCTCGTTATCTCGGACCCAAAGTCAAACTCTCTCGTCGCGTCGGTGTTCCAATTGCGGACATCCCAAAGCACACCGCAAAGCGTCAACTCACACCTCCAGGTGCGCACGGTTTTCGTGGTCGTCGATTGAAAGACTATGGCATTCGTCTTGTAGAAAAACAAAAGCTTCGTTACCACTACAACATTCTTGAAAAACAATTCCGTCGTTACATCGCTGAGGCAAGCCGAATGCGTGGCAACACGGGTGAAGTGCTTTTGCAACTTCTAGAACAACGTCTCGACAACGTACTTCGTCGCGCGGGCTTTGTTCGAACAATTTGGGCTGCACGACAAATGGTTGTTCATGGTCACATTCTTGTTAATGGCAAAAAAGTCGACCGTCCAAGTTTCGCAGTGAAGGCAGGCGACGTGATTTCGCTTCGCCCAAAAGCACACAACCTTGCAAGACAGAATATGGAAACACTTGCTGGCCACATCGTTTCAGAATGGCTCAATGTGAACCCAGCTGAGTTGACATGCACAGTCGTCACACAACCGACGCCTGATCAAATTCCATTTGATGTCAACACAAACCTCATTGTCGAATTCTATCGTTAAGGTATATCAGTTCATATAGCGATTAGCTGTGTGAACAGAAGGGCGACTCCGTCATGTTTAAGTTTCTTCGTAAGTACAGCGTCTGGATTCTAGGCGTTGGGGGTACATTATTGCTGATTGCGTTTCTTGCCCCAAATGTTATTCAACAACTCGCTCAACAGGCCGGCTACGCTGGCACAACTCAAGCAACTGTAGGTGACGGCGAGACTGTTGGCTTTGAAGATTGGCAACAAATCGTCCTTGAATCACAAGTCATTGACCAGATCTACGATCAGATTCCAGGTGTTGGTGAGTTAGAGTCACCATCTCATTGGTTCTTACTCACAAGAGAAGCAGACTTAGCTGGCCTTACTCCATCAGCAGATGCTGTTGGCATTGATGCTCAAAATTTACTTGCAATTGCATCACAATCAGGTGTCTCACCGAGAGTCGTTATCGATGCGCTTGCTCACCTTCAAGGTGTTCAACGCCTCGTTCAACTCTATCAAACTGCAGGCAGATTCTCAGACAGAAGACTCTTCCACGCTGCTGATGATTTGTTTACTTCAGTAGCAATTGAAAGCGTCATTATTCCTGCTAAGCCTGAAGACAATGGTTCTTTCTCAGAAGAAGCCATTAACGCGCAGTTTGAACAATGGGCTGACACGCCAAATGGTGAGGGCGATTACGGTTTTGGTTACCAACTGCCTGACCGGTTCAAGATTGAATGGCTCACCATTCCAAGTGATTCCATTCGGGCTGCAGCAAGAGCAAGTGATGAGTTTTCCTCAAAAGAACAGCGAAAGTTTTGGCGTCGAAATGAACATGACCCTCGTTTTCCAACTATTGAAGCGGGTGCAGCAATCCCAAGTGAAGTCAGTGAAGCGTACCTCGACGAATTAGAGGCAAACACTCGTGACCAGATTGCTCGATTTGCAAATGAACGACTCCGCTCTCCAAGAAGAGGTCTTGAAACAATCAACGGCTTCCTTGTTCTTCCCGAAGATTGGGATGAAAAACAGTTTAGTTTTGAAGCGCTCGGCGAAGCACTGCAAGCTGAATACGCACTCACCCTCCCTGCATATGGAGCTTCTGCTGATTACCAGAGGGTAGCGGACGCTGCAAACATGGAAGTCCTTGGCGACTTATTCGTGACAAATCTTGGTGATACACCAAAGCGCTTCGACGAACTGATCCTTGCAGCAAAGGAGTTTGGTGGCGATGGTATCCTCGGCATCCAAGCATCAGTTGCATCCCCTGTCCTTGAGACATCTGAAAATGACCTTGTCATCTTCCGCCTCACTGAAGCATCCCCAGCAAGTCGCGCTCAATCAGTTGATGAAGTGAGAGATGCTGTGGAATATGACCTTGGCAGAATTGCTCGCTGGGAAACACTCCAAGCAGAAGCAGACATGATTGAAGCAGAAGCCAAGCAAAATGGCTTGCTTGCAGTTTCACAAACACAAGATTCAATCGTCAATCGAGCTCAACCAATCACGCGAGTTGAAACTGGCGTGCCTGCAATCCTCGATGCAGCAACACGTAGACAACTCATGTCACAGACGCTTTTGTCACGCATCGGCACTGGTGCCCTCATCGACGAAATGGGTTCAAACATCAATGGTCTAACTCTCAGTGACCCATCAGTTGTTGACGCGATTCATAACGCAGCAGAACAACTTTCTGAAGATGTGCTTCTTTCAGAACTTCCAGTTGAAAACAGAACCATCGTGATTCCATCAGAAGACAACATGTCACTTGTCGTTGTTCGACTCTCTGGCATTACGCCAGCGAGCCAAGAACTTGCAACTGGCCTCTCAGGTGGAGACACGAACTTGCTTCAAACATTGCTCACCTTTGATGAACTTGGTGGTGCAGAAGAAGTGACACAGGTATTCTCGTTTGATGCGCTTGCACAAAGACATCAATTCAAGCGTGGCAACACCGAAGTTGACAACGAAGACAACGAAGAAACTGGTTCTTAACCGTAAAACAATTAACTGACTTTTGCACCGTTTGGCATTTCGCGGTCACAGCGAAGGACGGCAACATCTTCTGCCTCTTCACCATTTTTGCGTGTCGCAGCCACAACCATGCCCTCAGAAATTTCGCCGCGAATTTTGCGTGGCTCAAGATTTGCAACGATGACCACTTGGGACCCTTCTAAATCTTCTGGTGCATACCAGGCCTTCACGCCAGCGCAAATTTGACGACCGCCTTCTGTGCCATCATCAATTTGAAGTTTTAACAGACGGTCTGCATCTGGGTGCAGTTCCGCTTTTTTCACAGTCACGACGCGAAGGTCTAACTTTGCAAAATCTTCATACGCTATTTGGGGGAGAAAGTCACTCATAGTATGCGAAGTTTACTCGACTCCAACTGCTTCTGCATCGCGGTCTGAGAGCATGCCGCCATCACTTCTGAGTTTCACAGTGCCATCACGCTTCCATGACCTGTCACACCGCGGCTCCTCCTTCAACTCTTCGACAACGACATCATCGCCTTCGCAACGCACGCGTGAGACACCGCATAAATCCGCGAGGTCACACACATCAAACGCATCGACTGAACTTGGTAAAACCAATCCCGCATCAAGCGCGTTCTCAATGCCATCTTGCTTTGCTTCTTCCAATGCTTTGAGTGCCAAATCTCTCACTTCCAAAACTGTCCCCCAGTCTGGAGATGCTTCAAACGCAAAGGGATCAAAATTTTGAAGTTGAACACAAGTTGCATCTTCATGCATTGAACGCCACGCTTCATCTGCAGTATGCGGCAAGAATGGTGCGAGCAACTTCACAAGGACTGTTGAAATTCGCGTGATTGTTGACACCGTTTGGAGACGCCTTTCTGAAGAGGCGCCATCGCAATAGAGGCGATCCTTGACTGCTGCCAAATATGTCGCTGATAGCGTGTCGTTACAGAAATCGTACAGTGCTTGCTGAGCGGTTCTGAACTCGTAAGCGTTAAAAGCACTGATGACTTTGTCTTGAAGTTCAGCACACTTTGCGAGTGCCCAGCCATCAATGGATGTAGGAGGTGGCAGTTCACTTTGTACTTCGCCACAATTGCCAAGCAAGAACCGCAATGTGTTTCGGATTTTGCGGTAACTTTCGCCCGCAATGTCAAAGAATGAAAGGTCTACTTTGATGTCATTGTCATACGCAAGTGAAGCGACCCACCAACGGCAGACATCCGCACCATAATCTTTCAAGAGTTCTTCGACCGAGAGCGCGTTCCCACCACTCTTGCTCATTTTGCGGCCATCTTTAGCGACCATGAAGCCGTGCGTAATCACGCTTTTAAACGGCGATTCGCCAGTGACTGCGATGCCGGGCAACATTGAAAGTTGGAACCAACCGCGGTGTTGGTCGCTGCCCTCAAGATACAAGTCGACTGGGTACCCTTGATTTCGCTTTCGCATGACTGCATTCCAAGAGGAACCCGATTCAAACCATACATCGAAGATGTCATGCATCTTTTCAAGAGATGCAAGGTCTATGCCATCGGGGTTGTCCCAACTTGCAAGCAAAACTTCAGGAGTTTGCGTAAACCAAGCATCAGAGCCATGTTCTTCAAACACGCGTGCGACTGCGTTGACAGTATCGCTTGTGAGCAAGACTGAATCATCTTGCTGTTTAAATGCAGGGATTGGAAGACCCCAAGAGCGTTGTCTTGACAAGCACCAGTCTGGTCTTGATTCAAGCATACCCCGCATTCGGTTTTGTCCCCACGCAGGTATAAAGTCGATTTCATGTTCAGTTGCTTGCAATGCTTTTTCACGAAGTGATAGATTCTCACTCAGTGCACCATCTACATTTACAAACCACTGTTCTGTAGAACGGAAAATGACTGGCGTTTTGCTTCGCCAGTCATGTGGGTAGCTGTGGTTGTACATTGACATGAAGTACAGTGATTCATTTGATTTGAGATATTCAATGACCACGTCGTTGGCTTCCCAGACACTAAGGCCACTTAAAAATTCTGGAACTGTCTCGTCATAAGTACCGTCTGCTTGGACGGGGCAATAAATGTCAAGGTCATGAGCAAGCCCAACAATATAGTCATCTGTACCGTGACCTGGAGCCGTATGCACAAGTCCAGTGCCATCTTCAAGCGTAACATGGTCACCACCAATGACTGGGCATGAACGCTCGCACATGTTGTGTTGGTATGTCAATCCAATGAGTGCATCACCCTGACATGTCGCAATGACCTCTGGTGTTGCATCAGTTTTTCCAGCCACCTGTTCAAGCAATTCACTTGCGACAACTGTGATTCGGTCACCAAGTTTCACGAGCGAATACTCAAACCGAGGTGACACTGTAATTGCCATATTTGCAATGAGCGTCCATGGCGTCGTTGTCCAAATCAAAAAGGAAGGCGTTTCGTCAAGCGCTACCCCAAATGCAGTTGCAACCGCATCTTTGTCGCTCGCTTCAAAGTGTACAAAGACGGAGGGGTCTTCCCGATCTTCATATTCAAGTTCTGCTTCAGCAAGCGCAGTTTCATTTGCAATTGACCAATGGACTGGCTTGAGTTGCCTATAGACAAAACCCTTACTGACGAGTTCAGCAAAGACATCTAGAACGCCTGCTTCATATCTCGGATTCATTGTGAGATAAGGGTCGTCGTAGTCAGCAAGTGTCAGCAGTTGTTTCATCTGCTTCGTTTGGAGTTTCACGAATTTTTCTGCGTACTTTTTACATGCTCGTCGAATCGCAATTCGCCGTGATGCATCATCAAGACCATTGATTTTTTCTATGCCGCCTGACTCAACGAGTTCTGTCATGACTCTGTGTTCAATTGGAAGACCGTGACAATCCCATCCTGGCGTGTATGGGCACCGCTGCCCTTGCATGGATTGCGAACGAACGACAAAGTCTTTCAATACTTTGTTAAGCAAGTGGCCGACATGAATGTCGCCATTGGCGTATGGAGGACCATCGTGAAAGATAAATGGTTTACATTCATCCCGCGATGCCAACACTGAAGCATACAGCGCTTCCTTCTCCCACCGCTTCACTGACTGCGGTTCATTTTGCGAAAGATTACCCCTCATTGGGAAGGATGTCTTCGGCAACTTGAGTGTCTTTTTGTAGTTTGGTGTCGTCTGCGTCATAGGTGGTTAATTGTAATTGACTTTAATGAGTATGGTCGTGGTCGTGATCATGAACATGTGCGTGGTCGTGATGCTGATGTTCCTGGTGAGCGTGATCATGACTATGCGTCAGGGTTATTCCATACGAAACACCAAGGCCAAGCAAAAGAGCTAAGGTAAGCCCAAGTTTGTCATGGCCATGAAAATGAAGTTCAGGCAATAAGTCAGTCAGTGCAATGCACAGGAACATTCCAGCTGCAATACCTAGAACAACAGATATAGCGTCACTTGAAACTTGTCCCATAAACATCATTGNCAATGATCCGCCAAAAACAGTTANTCCAAAAAACACATTGGCAAGAATGATCTTNGACTTTTTAATTTCCTGTAAACGCATNGTTGCAACTAGCGTCAGTGCATCAAAAGGCTTGTGGAGCAACACCACAGCNGCGACACCCATTCCTAAAGCGGAACCACCTGCATGCCATGCGGCAGCTATTGCCGCACCTTCGAGCAAGGCNTGNACCGTAAGNCCAAAAGCAGCACCNGCCCATGTAATTTGATGATCATGNCTGCANCTTTGGCTNTCNCCCTCTGCGATGTCATGGCAGTGNGATGGGATAAATCTCTCTAAGAGAAACAATCCAAAGAAGCCGCCAAGGACACTTAGCATTGTCCGGTCAATGTCACCATGAATTGCNGCCTCAGGGATAAACTCAAGCAATGCCATACCGACCATCACGCCACCTACAAAACTCAATGCAAATTGCATTCGGCGATGTGTTGGNCGAATCGCAAGTGCAAAAAGCCCACTAACGATAGACACAGCGGCAATAATGGATAAAGCGAGATACATAACCGTGTATTTTACAGTTTAAACAGTGAAAAATCATTTTTCATTTGGTTTCAATTGGCCAATATGTCANAATAGTGACGGTAGGAGAGAAATATGAAATTATGTATCGCATTGATGNGNCTTGTTGTCTCTACAACCGCANCCGCTGATATTTATCAGTATGAGGATTGCGATGGGAATGGNACGCTGTTACTAACAGAACTGGACGCAGNGCCAGGTGTTNATTTGTCTGAACTATATCTTGNCTGACGCGNACCTGANTNNCGCGNACCTGACTNNCGCGTACCTGACTGGCGCGGACCTGACTGGCGCGGACCTGACTGGCGCGTACCTGTTTAACGCGGACCTGAGTGGCGCGGACCTGCGTTACGCGTACCTGAATGACGCGGACCTCACTAGCGCGTACCTGTCTAACGCGGACTTGAGTGGCGCGTACCTCACTGGCGCGTACCTGAATGACGCGGACCTGACTAGCGCGTACCTGACTGGCGCGGACCTGACTGGCGCG
>PBEX01000013.1 GCA_002718515.1 Phycisphaerae bacterium | reverse complement strand
CTAAGGGCAATTGTAACTATGTGTTTTACTAAAAACGAAAGAAAAGATATGAGGAAATTTACAATGAATACAAAAGTATTTTCAATCTCAGCAGCAGCTGTAAGCTCAGTACTCGCTGCAAGTGCGGCAACTGCTGATGTATCAGTTTCAGCAGAGTTGGTGCACCTCGGTAACACTGGTGGGACAACTCAGTCAGGAGACGTTGCTACGTATCGTCTTTATGCAAACATGGATGCAGGTTGGCGTGTAGATGCTGTCTACGGTAACTCAGAAAGTTCACTAGACATTTCAGCGAACGGTCTGTTCTACCAAAACGCATTTGGTGGTGATACTTCCGCCGGTATCAACCCAGCATTGATTTTTGCTTTCCCAAGTCTTGCTTATGACTCTTGGGTATCAATTGGTCTTGAAGATCAAACTGCTAATGCAATGAACAACATCGGCATCGATTTTGGTGCATTCAACACAGCAGGTAGCCTTGCGACAGACAACGGCTCATGGTTCGTGACACCAGATGACATCCAAGGCCAAGAAGTTGATGGTCGAGTTCTACTCGGTCAATTCTCAGTCATTGGTGGCTCAGGCGTTCTTACGGATGATATGGCAGCAATGTCGGTCAATCTTCAAGGTAAAGATGCATCAGGCAATACATGGACACTAATTGGCGGTAACGCACTTCCAGCACCAGGTGCTTTAGCACTACTCGGTCTTGCCGGTGTAACTGCGAGACGTCGTCGAAAATAAGACGATTTTCAAGTACAACAGTACTTTCAAAGCCCTTCGCAAGCGAAGGGCTTTTTTTATGCTCTTATCCATAGTGAAGTGACTGTAAGTGCTGATGTAACAATAGGTAAAATAGAAAAAATTGGGATTTTGTGTGTTTTTTTAGGCCTTTTTATTGCCTGCGTTTGAATTCTCAATTACATTGCTCTTGGAAGCAATCAGTTTTCATTGATGGAAGCTGATGGGAAGTTGGAGAATGAAAGTTCTCACGTAATGATTCGAACGAATCGAATCACGTAAGGAGAAGTGTTCTTATGAAGAATACAAGTATTTTTGCTCTTGCAGCAGGAATGGGTTCACTCGTCTTTGCGACTGGTGCAACAGCTGATGTTTCAGTAGCTCTTGTTTCACAAGGCGACTCAGCATATGGCGTAGGTCATGTCTATCAACTCGTTGTCACTGGTTTATCAGACGGAGACCGTATTGACGCAGTATATGGAAACGCTGAGGCAGTGCTTAACATTGAAGCAACGAGTTCGTTTTACCAAAGCATGTTTGGTAACGAATCATCGTTGGGTGTTAATCCAGCATTGCTTGCAGTATTCCCTAGTCTTGCAGATGACTCATTTGTCACCATTGGTTCAATGAACAATGTTGGTAATAATCTGAATACTATTGGTATCGACTTTAGCGGCTTTGAAGGCGGCGGAGGTTTGGCTACAGACAATGGTTCATGGTTTGTCACTCCAGACGATGCACAAGGTGCAGCTGTTGATGGTCAAGTTGTCATTGGTCAGTTCACTGTCGTTGGTGGTTCTGGTGTAGTTGCAGATGACTTTGCATCTGCAATCGTCAGTGTCCAAGGCACAGTTGACGGCTCATTGTACAATGGCGTTGGTTTGAACGCGATTCCAGCACCAGGTGCTCTTGCACTCTTAGGTGTTGCGGGTCTTGTTTCAAGACGTCGCAGAAAGTAATTTCTGTAACCCATTACTCTGAAAATGAGTACCTTACACAGCCCTCCTCTTTTGAGGGGGGCTGTTTCCTTTAAGGGAGTTGTTGCCGAAGCGGCTCTAGTAGCGAGCCAAATCGCTCGTGTCGTTGAAGGACGTCGGTATACATGGGCTTACTGACTTGGTCTTGGCTGAGTGTCAGCACAGTTCTTCCACTTTCCCAAAAACGAAGGCACTGATCATCAAAGGGTAGTCCGCAAAAGTCAAGAATAGTGTTCGTCCATGTTGCTTGGTTTTGAACGAGTGACTCGTATGGCACTTCTAAAACATCATCGAAACATTGATTCCAATGCTCCATCAGTGAAGCGTAAGCGGAATAAAATTGCCCAATTGCTTCAAGTGTGCTTGCCCATGGGTTTGAGTAGGGTGGCAGTTTCTGAGCAAAGCAAGATAGTCCCATTGACATTGGGTTTCTCGTGCAGTGAATCACTTTTGCGTTTGGGAATAACTGGTGAATCATCCCTACGAATTGGAAATTGCCGAGTTGTTTATCAACGACGACTTTCTGTTCATTCCCTTCCTGCGTTTCATTGAGATATTGCGTTGCAATCTTTGTTAACTGATCTGATGAAACATCTCGCCATGCATTGATTTGTTGATCGCTGAGTTCAGCGTTGATGAGCTTTTGCAAAACTTCAGATTCACCAATGCCATAAGCCCCAGGGTGCGCGTCAATAATTTGCTCAGTAAGTGTTGAACCAGAGCGAAGCATGCCAACAATAAAAACGCGGTTAGATGCATCAATGCCGGAGGTTGGAAGTGAATCGAGTTTCCCTGCAGGAAAAAGTGCTTTGAGCTGGTCGTGAGTTTCATAAGTTTCTTCAATATCAAACCCAGATGGAGAGAGTGCATTGCCTTCTGTGTACGCTTCAAATGCACTCTGATACTCGCCCGCCTTTTCCATTGCTTTTCCAAGCGTAAAGTACATCGTACGCCTCGTTTCATTGGGTTCATTTGTTGCAGGGAGTCGATCCAGTAAACATTGAGCGGCCTCAAAGGAGTCATCCATTGCCATAAGCGTTTTTGCAAAAGCAATCAAGATAGTCACATCAGCATTGTTAGCATTCATGATTGGCTGTAGAAGTTGATGCGCTTTCTTTGGCTCGTTTAATCTAAGCCAGGTGTTTGCCTTCCCTGCGATGACTCCATGATGGGTTGGATTTATCTTAAGTGCTTTATCATAGGCTGCAATCGCTTTGCGAAACTGCCCCTGTGTCGTCAGCATGTCTGCTTGCAGGCCATGGTAATCAGCGCGTTTTTTGTTTTTCGTGATGGCTTGAGCAATCGATTGCATAGCCTCGTCATAACGACCAAGTGCATTGAGCGCTTGGGCACGAAGTGCTAGTGCTAAATCGTCACCCCTTTTTTCATTGAGTACTGCTTCGCAAAGCAAAGACGCATCAAGCGCATTTCCTGCTGCAAGAACTTGCATGGCTTGAACAAGTCGATGGTCAGGTTGCTTTGCCATTAGCCGTTTACGAGTTGTTCGTTCGTTTCAAATCGTTCAAGAGCAGCGAGTAGTTGTTGGATTTGAACAGATGGTTTCATGTTAATGAGTCGCCTTCTGAGTGCAATGACAGTTTTGCATTCATGTGCATTCATAAGTAAATCTTCTTTGCGCGTACCAGATGCTGCTAGATTGATCGCTGGGAAGAGTCGTTGTTCTGAAATCGAGCGGTCAAGAATGAGTTCCATATTGCCCGTACCTTTGAATTCTTCAAAGATAATTTGGTCTGCCCGAGAGCCGGTATCTACAAGGCAACTTGCAATGATGGTTAGTGAACCCTCGCCTTCAATGTTTCTAGCCGCACCAAACAGTTGTTTAGGAACTTCAAGTGCTTTTGAATCAAGACCACCAGACATTGTTCGTCCACTACTTGCGAATTTTTTTGAGTTATTGAATGCTCTGCCGAGCCTTGTTAATGAATCTAGCAAGACGACAACATCTTTGCCTGCCTCTAGTTTTCGTTTCGCCCGTTCAATTGCCATGATGCCAAGTTCAATGTGCTCATCAACATTTTGGTCATTTGAAGAAGCAAGGACTTCAGCAGGAACAGCGCGCTTAAACTCAGTGACTTCCTCAGGGCGTTCATCGATGAGTAACGCAACGACTTCCACTTCTGGGTGGTTATGATGGATGCCTTGCGCAATATTCTGGAGCAATACTGTTTTGCCGGCTTTCGGGGGTGCTACGATCAGTCCGCGAGTGCCAAAACCTATTGGGCAGAACAAGTCGATGAGCCTACATGATGGGGGGCAACCTTTATGTTCAAGCGTCATTCGTGGCGCTGGGTCAATGACTGTCATCTCGTCAAAAGGTTTATGTGATGCGTAATCAGAGGGGTCTATGCCTTCGATTGCAGTGACTGATGAAACCACAGGTCGCACATTTCGCGGCTTACCCTTCTTCTTGTTTTTTGATTTCTTTTGAATGACTTCAGCAGTCAGCAATTGACCTGCACGTAGAGCGTACTCATCCTTCAGTTTGATGGGTACAAATGGGTCCTTGTCAGATTTGACAGGTCCATTTTCCCACTTGCGCAGTCGACCCTCATGTGGTGTTTCCCATTCAAGAACACCAATGCACGTTTCTGATTGAATTTGATTAGACATAGCGTGAGTCGTAACCCTAATGCTTCAATGTAGTCATTCCCCGCGTGTGTGAATTATATCAAGGGATGCTGATACTCACAATGCACACGCTAAATCAGTTGCTACACGGGCGTTTTGAACGAGTAAACAGAGGTTGGCTACGAGTGATTTTCCATGCGTTTCATTGACGAGATAATCCAGTAAAAATGGCGTACGCATGGTTTTATCAGCACATGATTGAGCGAACGCTTCTTCGCCGCGTAACATGATGTCAGTGAGTGTGTTCGGGGGTAATGCAATGGATTCATCGAGTGGTACTGTTGCGAGAACTGCAGATTGTTGATTGAGCCCTTCCCAATGAGCCTTTGCAATTGAAGCAATCTCTTTGATACTTTGACATTCCGTGATTGGCATCCCATTAATCGGCGTACCTTCAATGAAGGTCGGAAACTTGTTTGTATTCAATCCCAACACTGGTACGCCGCTTGTTTCAAGCAATTGAATCGTCGCAGGAATATCTAAAATTGATTTTGCCCCGCTTGAAACAACACAAGTTGGTGTTGTGGCTAGGGCGGTGATGTCAGCAGATACATCGAGTTCATTGTTCCAATTGTGATGAACCCCTCCAATACCGCCAGTTGCAAACGTACGAATCGGATTCGGTAGCGACTGATGATTACATGCAAGTAGCGTGGTTGCAACAGTCGTGCCTGCATTTTGCTTTGAACTCATTTTAATCGCGATGTCTGAAAGTGAACACTTCGTGTTTTTATCTTCCGAAGAGAGTTCTTCCAATTCTTCCAACGAAGCGCCGATGACGAGTTCACCATTGAGTACACAAATCCAAGCGGGTACTGCGTCGCCACTGTATACAGTTTGAGTCATCACTTTGGCAAGACCAAGGTGAACTGGTTCATTGGAATCAAGATCCAGTGGAGCACTACCATGCGCTGCATTCCAAGGTTTTTTTGGCAACCCGGCTGTAAGAACTGCTGTTTCTAGCGCAACAACTGGCTGTTGACTTGAAAGTGCATCTAGCACTTCGCTTGAAACGCGGACACTCATCGCTTCCGTGGTCGAATGCGACCACCCATTCGTTTGTTTGGGAGACCAGTCGGTACAACGCCACCTGGGAAGCTGCCCTTGTCTTTCCCTTCCTGCGATGAAGGCACATCTAGTTTGGAACGGCTCTTTGCTTTGCGAGCTTCTTCAATCCGTTCTTCTTCGGCTTTCTTCTGGGCTCTTATCTTCTTTGGCTCAGGGCTCGGTTTGAATTCAGCGTACTGTTTTTCAACGATTTCTACATTTGTTAGCGCTTCAATGTTCGTCAGCATGTGACCTTGCTCTGGCGTCACAAACATGAGTGCTTCACCGTCTCTTCCCGCTCGTGCAGTCCGTCCAATGCGGTGGACATAGATTTCGGGATCTTCTGGTACGTCATAGTTGATCACGTGCGTCACGCCGTCAACGTCGATACCTCTTGCTGCAAGGTCTGAAGCAATGAGCGTTTGCAAATTGCCTTTACGCAGTGCAGTCATCACTTTGTTTCTTTTTGATTGTTGCATATCGCCATGAATTGCGGCAGTTTCTACATTTTTGCTAATTAAGAATTTTGCGAGTTTATCAACAGTTGCTTTGGTTTTGCAAAAGATAAGCGTCATCACTGGTTTGTCATTTGACAACACGTGATACAAGAGTTTCTGCTTGTCCCATGGTTGAACTGTTACATACTCTTGTGAGACTTGTGCAACTGTAAGACTACCTGAAGAATCCGTTACATCGATACTCTTCGGATTGTTCATGTATTTTTTCGCAAGCCGTTTAATCTCATCTGAAATCGTTGCGGAAACGAAAATGGTTTGATGCTTCTGTTTGAGGTGTCCTAAGATTTTTCGGATGTCTTCTCTAAAACCAATATCCAGCATTCGGTCGACTTCATCAAGAATTGCAAGTTTGATGTTGTTGTAGGGCAAATGTCCACGCTGGTGCAAGTCCATCACGCGACCTGGCGTTCCGACAATGATTTGAGGTCGGTTTTCTAGTTTTGTAATCTGGGTGCCAATCTTCTGTCCGCCATAAATTGGAACAACAGTCAGTTTCGTGAACTTGCCAAGCGACTCCATCTCTTTTGCAACTTGAATCGCAAGTTCTCTTGTTGGCACAAGAATGAGCCCGCTAAAAGAATCTTCTTTTTGAATGAGATGAAGCGCGGGTAATCCAAAGGCGGCAGTTTTTCCAGAGCCAGTTCTCGACTGTCCGAGGATGTCGTGCCCTTCGAGTGATTGTGGAATCAGCGTTGATTGAATCACTGTTGGGTGGCTGAAACCAGCTGCTTCAACGCCCTTAAGAATCTTGTCATTTAGACCAAGTGATTGGAAGGTCGCCTCGGTGTCAAAAATTTCTAAATCTACGTTCTTTGCGTTCATAAGTGTCCTGGGAGGTCATGGTAAGATTGGATTGCTGACGATAGTATCAATAAGGACGAATGACTCATTCACACAGCGTTGCACGGATGCAAACAGAACAAACACTACAACAATGCCAACTACATGTTGATTTACATGCAATAGAGTCTAATTGTACCGTAATCCGGAATCACATTGGACCAGAGTGTGGCTTTTGTGCGGTGGTCAAAGCCGATGGGTACGGGCTTGGTGCGGCTAGAGTTGCCTCTAGATTGAGTCAACATGCCGATTTACTTGCTGTCTACAGTCCCGATGAAGCAGGCGAGTTACTTGCAAAGGGGATTACGGCGCCAATCTTAGTGCTTGCTCCGGTCTATTCAATTGACCGCTTTCATCCAGTTTATCGAGGGTTGGCGTCAGGAACAGTCCATTTGACGATACACAGTAGGGAGCATGTTGAAGCCCTTGCGATGTGTGCAAACAGATTTGGATTTACTATTCCTGTGCACCTTAAAATTGACACTGGCCTACGTCGAGGTGGTTGTGAACTCATGGATACGAGTTCGATTTTAGAAGATATTCACAACCACCCGAGACTTGAACTAAAAGGCGTGATGACGCACTTTGCATCTGCTGTTCATGATGAGGTTAAAACAAAAGAACAACATGATTTGTTTGCAAGTGTCATCAGTGACAATAAATCATACTTGCCCAACGATTGTTTGATACATGAAGCAAACACCGCAGCAATGGTCAATTGGAAAGCAACTCACTTAAACATGGTGCGTGTCGGGCTTGCGTGGACTGGAACAGTTCCTAATGGTGTTGAACTTTTGGAGGGCTTAAAGCCCGTGGCGCATTGGCGTACGTCACTTGCACATGTTCGTACAGTTAAAAAAGGCGAAGCAGTAGGGTACTCAGGTAGATGGATTGCTAAACGCGATTCACTCATCGGGATTGTGCCCGTTGGATATGCTGCTGGTTACCCAATGGGCGTTGGTCAAGAAGGTGAAAGCAACTGTGCATCTGTCAAAGTGCTTGGGCAGCAAGAAGGCGATGCTAAAGTCATCGGCGCCGTTTGCATGGACCAAATTGCAATTGATGTCACTGAGTATCCATTTGCAACAGTTGGTACAGCAATTGAATTGATGAGTTCAGATGTTTCAAGCAAAGCCTCGCTAGCATCGCTTGCAGAAGTCACTGGTGTTGTGCCTCATGCCATCATTAGTAGAATTTCTCCAAAGGTAAAGCGAGTGTATAAGCAATCGCTATATGTAGAGCAGGGGAAACAACAACAAACAGCATCCATCATATAAAACGCGTCCCGTCATCAAGATGACGGGACAAAGCGTTTTGGAGAGAGAGAGGAGAGAGAGTTTTTGACGGATGCCGTCGAACCCAAGAAACGCTTCGTGCAGGTGGGTCGGCCCGCAGGCGGTCCCTATAAAACGTCTTCGTTACTTGGGCTCGAGAGCACTCGTGCCAAACTCTCTATCGGCAACTCTACGAACCCAATACATGTTTCTCTTAAAAAAGTCCTGAATGACCGATAACTCGACTGAATAACCCGAAGTGTATTAAAATAGTTGTTTTTAACTCTATCCTGACCCTTTTGAGTACCATGTCATCAATGATCAGCCTCGCAGAAGAGCAAGAATTACGTCTTGGTGTCGTGAATTTTATGAACACAACGCCGTTGACTCACGGTCTAGAGCTCAATCAAGGTATTGAACTTGTTCCGAAAGTCCCTAGCGAACTCATCAACCTAGTTGAGCAAGGTGAGGTTGATTTTGCATTGTCCTCTTCAATTGATTATCAGCAAAGTTCATGCGATGTCTCTGTTTTGCCGGTGAGTGCATTAAGTAGTGATGGTGAAACATTAACAGTTAAAGTTTGCTCTAGAGTTCCTTTGCAAGACATCACTGAGGTTCACTGTGATACAGATAGCCACACTTCAATTGTCCTCTTGCAAATCATTTTGCAGAAACAGTACGGTAACTCAATCAAGGTAATGCCAAAAGATTTGAGGTCGATGATTGCAAGGAATGAGGATCTCCCTGAAGCAGTGTTGATGATTGGAGACAAAGTAGTCACAAGTGATCTTACCTCGTCGCATCCTTACGAGGCAGATTTAGGTGCTGCATGGAAAGAGTTCACAGGGCTACCATTCGTTTTTGCTGTTTGGCTTGGGCAATCGGACTTGCTTTCTCATAAAGCAAAACAAGCGGCAACTGCAATTGACAGGCAACTCAGATGTAATGCCCAGCGCATAGAGCAGGTCGTGGCAAAAAACGCTGCATCACGTGGCTGGGAAAGTAATCTAGCGCTTGCGTATGTCACTAAACACATGGACTATTCGTGGACAAACGAGCATGAAGAGTCGCTCGAACTGTTTTACAAGTATGCATACGAGCTAGGTTTGATTGAACAAAACAAACCGCTCGCATTCTTCCGGTATTGATATGCCGGTTGCACCCCAGTTCCTTACATCACAGTTGGCAGGGCTTGCTGAGCAAATTGCTCGGGCTCCTCTGCATGTGAGGGAACAACAACTTGCGCAACTAGAATCGTTTTTGTTCGAGTTAGAAGAAGGTCGTCTCTATCCCTACGACTTTGTGGTCTACCGAGTTTCTGGATTTCGATTAGAAGGCAGTGCGTATATCAATTTACTAGGCAGTGCATTGATCAATGATGTGGTAGCAGCGATTGCTGTTGTCAGTAGAACGATGGACATTGCTGCAGGTTCTACACTGACATTGAGCGAAGTTGCAAAAGAGTGTGGTGTATCACAGCGAACTGTTAACAGACTCAGACATGAAGGGCTTCCCTTTATCTGGGTCACCGAGCCAAGTTCAAAACGAAGGCTGGGATGTAAAAAATCTCAACTTGCCGAGTTTAAGAAATCCCGTGAGGGTAGATTAGAACACGCGGCATCCTTCACTCGTCTCAGTGAACATGAGAAACAGCGGATGGTTGAGTTCGCGCTTAGTTATCAAGGTCAAGGTAAGACGATTAATGAAGTTGCAAGTGAGTTAAAGGAAAAAAGTGGTAGAGGGCTTGAAACAATTAGAGCAATTCTCAAAAGTGACGATGCAGTTTCAGACGCACTTCCTCTAAAGCAGCCATTGACTAGGCAAGATGCTCGTGATATCGAACAGGCAATACAGCAAGGAAAATCTTGGAATGCGTTATCGTCGCAATATCGCCGAACAAAAAATGCAATGCGCAGCGCTCTTGCGAGATTGAGGCGAGACCGATTAAAGCGCCTTTCAATTCAATACGTGGAGTTACCAGTCTTTGCAATGGACGATGTTCGTGAAGTGCTGTTAAGCCCAGATATCGTAAGAAACTGCTTGCCACCCATCACCGAGTTAAACATTTTTGAAATAGATGAGACCGCAACTGCGCTAACAATGCAAGATGAAACAGCAATTGTTGCAGCGATGTATGTATTGCGTAAGAGTGCGAGTGAGTCAATCAGCGCAATGCAATATACGCCAACTGAAGAAGAGTTAGATGCAATCGAGTCTGACTTGAGGTGGTCATGTTTGTTACAGCAGTCACTGATGCTCTCTGCAATACCAGTTGCACTATCTGTAGCCACTCAACACGCAGGCAGAGCACTCACTGAGTTGCCACCTAGTAAGTTGCAGTTTTATGTTGATCAATCCATGGCGTTAACAGAAGAGATTTGTTCCACAATTGACCCGCAATCAAACCAAACTGTCGCAAAAATTACATCCCTTACAGTTGACCGCTCATTCTCTAACATTGATATTGAGCCTGCGCCAGCAAAAGCAACCGCGAGGCTGAAACCGACGGCTCAGTTACTTTCTTTTTATACACAATCCCAGTGGTCTGTCCTTCTGCCAAAGATGTCAGTGAGTGACGCGGAATCCTTGTCGACTTTGCACGGTGAAGTCTTTAGAGAGAAGTTTGGGTGGTGCGGTTACCCGAAGCAATCAAAAGAGTTGCCAAAGCTGCTAGGCAGATCTCATAATGCAATTTCAAGAGCACTAAGAGTGTTGCATTAAAAAAGACCTGTCCACAAACGTAGAGAGGTCTTGGAGGTTCAGTTTCAACAAGCTTAACGCTTTGAGAATTGGAATCGTCGACGAGCGCCAGGTTGACCTGGTTTCTTACGTTCGACTTGTCGTGGGTCACGAGTTAAGTAACCGTTTTCACGGAGCATTGACTCAAGTGACGGGTCGTACTTCGAGAGAGCACGGCCAAGACCGAGGATAATGGCACCAGCTTGACCAGTGTAGCCACCACCATTTGTCTTTACATGAACATTCATTGAGCCTTTTGCNTTTGATTTCTCAAGCACAGCCAAGATATCTTTGTGATCTCTTGATTCAGTGAAGTATTGCTTTAANTCTTTGTTGTTGACTGTGAATGCGCCATCGCCAGGACGGATACGTACGCGAGCAACGGCGGCTTTACGACGTCCAGTTCCCCACCACCAATGTCCATCGGCGGNGGCGTTGNTTGGNGTGCTCTTTGGAGCGCTTTTTGTNGTTGGTTCNGGAGCGGANGCTGCAACTGTTTCTTCAGTTGTTGCNGCTTCTACGGTTTCTTGTGGTGTGTTTTCTTCTGTCATGTGTTCGTAGACTCTTAGGAGTCCCTCTTGAGAACTGTGTGTAAGCGTTGCCGAACATCGGCAACATCTATCTGATTAGCACGCGAGTGCTTCTGGTTTTTGGTTAGTGTGTGGATGCTCAGCGCCTCTGTAGACTTTGAGTCTTCTAAACATGTCTCTACCGAGTTTAGTTTTTGGNAGCATTCTACGTACAGCCTCTTCAATGATTCGCTCAGGATGTGATTCAATCAAATCACTGTACTTGTGTGCTTTTAAACCACCTGGGTAACCACTGTAAACGAGTTGCGCTTTTTGCTGAAGCTTCTTACCAGTCATGTTGACTTTTTCAGCATTGGTCACAACAACAAAATCGCCTGTAAGGACATGTGGTGTCCATTCTGGGCGATGCTTGCCCATGAGGTGTGTNGCAATCGTTGTTGCCATGCGNCCAAGCGTTTGTCCCGCAGCGTCTACGTGACGCCATGTTGGTTCAATTTCACCTTGTTTAGCAAATGTAGTTTGACGTGGCATATCTCTTTTCCTTCGAAGGCCCTTCAAAATTAAAGGGCGAATTGGAGAATTTACCTAAAATCAGCCTCTCTGTCAACCTGTATCATGCTCTGATGCATTCAGAAGAACCAGTAAAAACCCCAATAACGGCGCCAAAGCGAGGATTTGTCACTTTCGCGTGGATCGCAATAACAATCCTAGTTGGCATCATTTTTTANCTCCAAACCTTGCCTGTCGTTGANGAAGATGAGGAGGGTGGTAGCGAGGACGTTGCTGGNTTGGTTGTGATGGAGTTGCAAGCAAAATACATNTTAGGCGTCTCGAAACTTTCGGNCGANCCAATGNTTGTNTCAGCACAGGCAGCACCACTCGACATTGGCACNGTCGAACAACGCCAATGTTTCATGGCATTGATGATCGCGCTTGGAGATGATGAAGCAGCAAATCGCTCAGCATTGAACTTGAAGCAAGACTTGGAGCAGTATGAAAAAACACTTACTGAATCCCAGTCGCAAACTCAGGANTTGCTTGACATCTTAATGCAGGGAGGCAGTGTNTCANAGACACANGAAGAAACACTGACATCCTCATTGGGCTGGTTCGGGACACTCTTGTTTGCAGATGAAGCAGAACGTGAATCGATTGAAGAAACAGAAGCAGCAAAAGTGGTTGTTGTTGGNCTTGGCGTACTTGGNATTGTCTTGTTTGGTCTCATCGGTTTCGGTTTCTTACTCTATTTTGCAACAAAGGCGATGAGCGGNACTTTGAAGAGCAGATTAAATGCAATCAACAGCCGGCAGGGAATCTACGCTGAAGTCTTTTTGGTNTGGCTTGTTTTGTTTCTAGTCCTGATGACAACCGCNGGAATCATAAGCANGACTGACGCGGTCAAGGAGCAACCATTGCTTGGCATCATCATTACCCTTTGTGCGTTCTTTGGNAGTTTGGGTGCGGTCGCTTGGGCGCTTGTGAGAGGTGTTTCTTGGNCAGAAGTGAAAGATGACATTGGGCTNCATNCCGGCACCGGTGTCATCCGTGAAACGTTTTGGGGAATCCTTGGGTATGGCATGACACTGCCATTGATGCTAGTTGGCATTTTGTGCACGCTTCTNCTTGTTGCGATTCAAACCATGTTCATTTCNATGGGNGACGGCGACCCATTCCATGGAACTGCAGGGGGCTCGCACCCAATCATTGTTGAAGTTGCTAACGGTGGAATTGGTATGAAGATTGGTTTACTGATGCTCGCAGCAGTCGCNGCTCCAATTGTTGAAGAAATCATGTTTAGGGGNGTGTTGTACAGGCAACTAAGAATGTCATCGTCACGGATGTCCCATTTCATCAGCGTGGTTTTNAGCATTGGATTAACTTCGTTTGTCTTTGCTGCGATTCATCCGCAAGGGTGGATTGGCATTCCAGCGCTGATGAGCATTGCCNTTGGAATGAATATGTTAAGAGAGTACAGGGGCTCNTTGATTGCCCCNATGGTCATCCATGCCACAAGTAATGGCATTGTGATGACAATGATGATGATCTTTATGAGTTAATGGAGAGTGTTGGCTGATTNGGCTCAGACTGCTCTGCAACCCTAATGACATTATCGACAAATGTATCGAGTGCTTCAGTGACGCTCTCGTCAATNCTCCAATAGTCAAGNGGCGTGCCAGAATCTGCAGCGACTCGCATTTTCGGGTGAATTGGCAAACTGCCTAAAAAATCAATGTTCATTGCAGCAGCAAGTTGCTCCCCGCCACCTTTTCCAAACAAGTCGTATTCCTTGCCATCATCACCAATGAAGTAGGACATGTTTTCAACAAGNCCAAGGACTGCGACACCGAGTTGNTGGAACATTCGTACNGCNCNNCNTGCNTCATCTTGNGCNACNACTTGNGGNGTGCANACNATGATTGCNCCAGTCAATGGTAAAAGTTGTGCGAGGGATAANGGAACATCACCAGTCCCAGGAGGNAAGTCAACAATCAACTGGTCTAACTTGCCCCATTTTGTTTGCGTTGCCAANTGGTTAAACGCGCTGTGCGCTCTTGGGCCTCTCCAAATCAATGCGCGTTCAGGCTCTACAAGTTTCCCGATAGTCATTGCTTTAATGCCACATGTTTCGAANGGCAAAAGCATTTGTCCTTCGTTCTTAGATTCTTCAGTNTCTAGACCAAGCATTGTTGTCATCGAAGGNCCGTAAATGTCGCCATCTAAAAGACCAGTATCAAATCCTTTGCGAGCGAGACCAATCGAAAGCAGTGTNGAAATTGTTGATTTACCTACGCCNCCTTTTCCTGCACCAACTGCGATNACTTTGTTGACTTCAGGAAGNGGATTGCCTGNATCTGCGACTTGTTCATTTGCTTTCTTTGTTGGTTCAGCAAATGTAACGGTGATCTTGCCAATATGGACTTGATGTTCTTGCCCAGCANTGCGAAGCGCAAACTCAATCTGCTCNGCGAGTGCATCTTTTACGGATTGTTGCTCAGAAAGTGACTCGATGANAATTGTGATTGAGTCGCTTTCAGTTTGAATATCTTTGATGAGTCCGGCTGTCACAATATCTTTTCCTGAAGNGGAATCGGTGACTGATGCGAGCNCAGAGCGTAATTGTGAGGGTTGTAGGGTCATTTTTTGCCTTTTTGAGTGAGTTGTGGCATTATATAGACAGAGACCTCGTTTCACGAGAATACNCAAGGAGGTATTGAAATGACCAACCTAACACTCATCACTGCTGTGGCAACCTCGCTTCTCATTGGAAGTNCANTTGCNTCTCAAGACGTCCCAGAAGATTTGCTTTCTGGCCCAACGCTAGAAACAGAGGAAGTNACAAACGAGCAGATGATGGACCGTAGAATGCAAGAANTCGGGAGCAAGACGAAACTAGGCACTCGGGTGAAGGTTGGATTGTGGCTCAAGGCAATGGAATCGATGGAGTTAGATTCACGCCAAAAGAATGTCTTTAGGGAAGCAATGGCAGAGTACCGCTCAGCGCAGAAATCATTCCAAGATATGTATGGCGATGAAATCTCAGAAATNCGNAAAGCGCAAGAGGCAATGAAAGCAGAAGGTATGGAGCCATCAAAAGAGAGCCGGAGTCAAATTGTTGAAATGATGAAGATGGCGCCAAATGTAGGTACTTATCAAGATAAAGTTTGGGCAACATTGACGNCTGAACAACAGGCTACATTTACAGATNCATATCAAAANCTCATGGATGANGAGATTGATCGCCGCGATCAACGAAGCGGNAAAAAAACCGACAANCAAACTGAGCGTGATAAAGACGGTTTTTCAGCGAAGGACTCAAAATTCAGNGACAANNATGTTGCGGTAGAAGACGACCCAATCGTTCGGAATGGTGATGCATTNGANGCNACAGCGATGAAACGCATCAAGTTCCTCAGGAAACTNCAGCAACTTAAACAAGATTAGTTAGGAATTCGACCNGAAGGGACTCGNTCNGAAGGNNCGAGGTCGGGTTTGTTTTTNTTNNCACTGTTCTGTGGTTTGGNTTGCGGTGAATCNAGGGNGTCGCTTGAATTNAGTGTTTTATGAAGTCCATACTTCCGAAGTGGATGTTCTTCGTTACCCGTATTGATGACAGCGTTTTTCATNGNCTCTTTCCATGCNTTTGATAATGCAACGAGTAACTCAAAATANTTTGTATGCTTCATATCTAACTCAGCCCANTCATCGCGGGNNGTGTATCCGTANGCGTCCCAAAGAATAAGCCCTTGNACNTTATAAACCTNGCCTTCNCCNTTCGTCCACGACGCTTGTAACNCAGCATTGACGTGATGNAGGAAATCGTCGTCTGGAATAAAGTGAGATCGNTCTTTGTTTTCNCCNCAATAGCGTGGAGANACAAANACGTAGACAGGACGCATTCCACCNGCCTGTTTGAGCGCTGTTTCAATGTGTTCCTGAACCTTGCCGTATGCGGNAGAGTCCTTGTTACAGTCNTACACTTCNGGGTANATNGCATTNCTNTCNTTGGAGATGGGTGAAATGCTGAGCCCTTGGTCAAGCCACTCTTGAGTTGTGTGTCTTACAGAGGGCAATCCCCAGTAACCCCACTGAGCTAGAGGTCTTAAACTTTTTGCAACACGAAGACCTTCTTGATAGACAGTACAGATTTCATGTAATCGTGGTTTTGTAATGGTCTTTGCACGGAGTTCAATCCACCACGGCGCTTCATAATCAAGGACTACCGGTCCTTCATAGCCAATAGGGATGTTTCTATTCACCCACTTTGAGAATTGCTCAATGTTATCTTGTGTGATTTCGCCACTCGCATTTATGTCTACACCCCCATGATATGCAAGTGGGACCCGTGTAATCCCTTGAGCGTTCGTAAAGGCAATCGTTTCAGCACCTTGATTTGGCTCGGTCCATTTTATACCGTTGTAAATCTCAGGCTTCCAGCCAGTTTGGGCTGGTTGTAGATACAGATAAACTCCAAACAATAAAGATTGGATTAAAGGTAAACTTAGCACATGAATAGTTCTACCATATTGGAGTATCGGGTGCAGGATGCCGATTAAATTACATTCAAAAATTGATTTTTAATGGATCGCGTAGACATTTACATTCAAATTGTGATGGAGCAACCAATTCTGCTTGCCCCAATCATTGCATTCATTTTTGCGTATGCATTGGTGCCATCACATCGAAGGCTGTTTGTATCACTTTTGATTCTGGTTCCGTGGTTAACAGTTGCTCGGTCACCAGGTATGGGAACACTTTCTTCAGCAGCAAAATTAACTTCTGGTATCGCATATCTACTCATTGCATTTGCAGCATGGACCCATCCAGGACCTAAGCGCAAAATTCCAATCCTAGTTTGGCTCTTTGTCATTGTTGCATTAGTAGCTATTCCGTTTGTCATTACAACACAAGAACGTACACTTGCACTTATTCTTAGGATGCAATGGTTGACAGTGACAGTTGCAGGTGTTCTCACCGCACAGACAATTGTCCGCTATTCTGATTTAACCCGCATTACTCAAGCTCTAACTTGGGGCTGCGTTTTCGCGCTCATCATTCCGTTTTCTAGTTTAGTAATGTTTCCTGCGGAGTCCTTCCTTAGAGGGATGGGGCGATTCCAACCATGGGGCGCCAACTCCAACCAAATCGGAATGCTCTTTGCACTAGCTGTTCCGCTTTTTGCGTATGCAGCAATGACTTGGCGAAGTTCTCTCAAGTCATTTTTTCTAACTGCATTGGTACTCACAATAGGTATGGCTCTTCTTACAGCAAGTCGCCAAACAATGCTTGCAATTACTCTTGTGATGTTGCCAGTTGTATTCACATTAACCAAGAGACCGATATTAACGATGTTTGCATTAGCACTTGGCATGATTGGCATCTCTGTTATGTTAACTTTGGGTGAAGCCGCAAACTTTGAAAGATTTAGTTCACTTCAAACGGGACGGCTTGATATTTGGTCCACGTATATTTCAGAAGTGTTCCCTCGCCGCCCATTTACTGGTTTGCTTCTTACAAAGGATGAGTCTTACTTTAAAGCAATATACGAAGTTGGGATGCATCCGCATAATGCCTGGTTTTACCTAATGTATATTGGTGGTGTTTCGATCGCAGGTCCGATGTTGTACTTGACGTTGTACTCAATACTTGCGGGTTACAAAGTGTGGAAAGTCAGGAAGTATCTCCCCGGAGAGCCACTGTACTACAGCATCTTACTAATGCTCTTAGCTGCGATGTACATTCAAGGCATCTTTAATCAAGTGGTGTATTGGCCGACCTATTCGTGGTCATTCTTGCATGTGGTCATCGCGAGTATATTCATTTGTATGTACAAGGAGATAAAAAATGGTTCAATGGAACAAGTGCTCATTGATGACACCGACAGAGACTCATATGACGAGTTTGTAGATGAAGAAGAATTGTTTCAGGATTACAGTCAGCCAACCTAACGGTTGCCTAATCGTTTTGCAAACAAAATCACTTTTTTGCGTTCATCTTTTGAGAGCATCATCTGCCAACTCAAACTCGTATAAACAATGCCATACAGACCAATCGCGATAAGTAACTGTGACCAACCAATCTGTGCCGAGGGATCAATCAGTTTGTTGATGAACAGGCATGGGGAGGAAGCCAATGCAATGAACAGTGGCCTCACGCTTGGAAGTGTGATTTCACTCAATGACATGTTGACGCAATGAGACGTAACAGCCGGCATGATGATGACGTGGACGACTAAGAAAACAATCGAATACGCAATTGCAGCACCTGTGTAACTAACATTTTCAGGAAGTGCAAAGATAAACAACATCGCAAGAAGTGGGTTAAACAGTCCGCCAGCAAAAACGTAGGGCGCATACTTGTTAATGAATCCTGCACCGTAAAAGAGCTTCATCCATCCATCAGAAACAGCTCTACAAGTTAAACCGATGACCATGATTCTTACGAGGATTTCTGTAGGGGGCAACATCGTTGAAGGATCAGTGATGCTTCTCCCAACCCACATTCGCAGAAGAGGTTCGACAAATACGAAGACAATAATCATCGCTGGAAATGCAATGAATCCGAGCATCCTCGTGCTATGCCTAAACATGTTTTTCATTGAGTCGCCACTCTTGGTAGAACTGATCCGAGCACTCACAGCATCGAGTCCGAACGTGAGCCCAAGCGTTGTCATTCGAATGTAACTGACGAGCCGGAGTGCAAGGGAGAAAATCGCATTGCCCCACAACCCAAAGAAGAGGTTCATGATGAAGTTTGCAATGCGTTCATGTAAGTTCATCGCAACAACGACGCCGCTGTTCCACCCAAACGTACTGACGACTCTCTTGAGTGAATCTCTAGTCGCCCCTTTACATGTCGGCATCATTCGTTTGTCAGTAACTGCAAAACCAATGACTACGAGAGCTGTGACAGAAGCGTTAATGATGAAAACAATTGTTCCATATTGATACAAACCATTTGTGATGTCGGGTTCTTTTAGAATGAGAAAAGGAATGACAGTCGCAATAAGGTATGCACTTCTTCTTAGTACTGTCCATAAGTTATGCCAGAAGAAATACTCCCTGACAACAAGCATGCTTACAGACGGAGATGCTAAAACAATGATGCATGTGGCTAGTCCCTCGCACATCGTGATCCACTGCGCAGGAGCAACCCAAGATTCTTTAACATTCATGAATGGAAGAATGAAGAAAATGCCCGTGAAGAATAGAGCAGTTATGAGGGTCACTCCGAAACTTGTTTGAAAAGATGCTGCATACGCAGGTCGAAAGGATGCTTCGTCATTCTTATGCCATGCTGCTCCAAGTTCACGCACCATCGAGCTCCGCATCATGTCTTGGAACATCATTCCGAGACCAACCGAAGACCCAACAAGACCGATCAAACCAAAGCCATCAATGCCAAGCCATTTCACCTGCAATGGGACAATGATGATGCCCATAATCATGGTGGCGACTAGTCGACCATAATTAGCGGTGATTCTCTTCAGACCTTGTTTTTTCTCAGATACCACTCATGTCCTCATTGCTCTTACGAAGGTAACTAGTCATTGGTTGGTGTAAGTTTCTTTTTTCAGTACTACGACTCATAGTTTTACATACTATCGGAACACAATGTGGACATTCTTTGTGTATTCACGCATTGACTTGAACACGCACAAAATGACTCTGATATATTCCATCGAATGCAGGAGCATGCTGAGATTAAACCCGCATTTATGATGATTGGATGCCAAAGATGTGGGACGACGTGGACTGATGCAGCACTTCGGAATCATCCCGAAATCTATCTGCCACAACAGAAGCAATCTTATTTCTTTGATAGAAATTATGACAAGGGGATTGATTGGTATCTTGAGCGGTTTCAAGAGGCAAAAGAGGGTGAATTAGTAGGGGAGGTAGCAACTGGGTACTGCCTGTTAGAAGCGATACCGCTCATGCATCAGCATTTTCCAGACATCAAACTCATGATGGTGATGCGAAATCCAATCGATCGGGCATACAGCAATTATCAAGCGCGGAAGGTAGAGCAACATTGGTCGAGTTTCGCCGATGCGCTTGAAAAAGAGCCAGATTTGCTTACACGCGGTGAATACATCGATCAGATTGAATGTCTGTTGGACCATTACGAGAGGGATCAGGTTCTATTTTTGTTGTATGACGACCTCCATCAAAATGATAGGGCTTATCTAACTTCGATCCTTGAATTCCTCGGCGTTGATGCTTCGATTGAATCAAACCTCTATGGACAACGCAAAAATGCTGCGATGTTCCCGAAGTTGAGAAAAGCATTGCACCGTTGCGGCCTTAAACCAGTCGTGAATATGATTAGCCAATCATCAGTTGGCGATGCGATTCGAAGACAACGCAAGCGGAAAGGCAAATCATATTCATCAATGGATCATAAAACAATGCAAACATTGCAACAACATTTCCACCCATTCAATGAGCGGTTAGGGCAATTTTTAGGCAGAGACCTAAACCACTGGAGCAATGCTGGATCATGAAAATAGGTATTTTTGTATCTGCGATCTCCGGACAAAAGGGTTTCGAAAAAAATGTATCGGGACACATTCAAGTCCCGCTACAGTCCATCACCGAACTTGTGAATGGCGGTCATGAAGTTCACCTCATTACGAATTCATTTTCCGAAGATCGCTCAATCCCTTTTTGTTTACCAGATGGCATTAAGATTCATTATGTTGCGGACGCACGGAATCGCGGTGGAGTTTTAGAACGTAAAAGCAACCAAAAAGAAAGTGTAAGCATGTTCAGACTGCTTAGACAAGTTTCAAGTATGAAACAGATTTGCAAAGATGAACAATTCGATGTCCTACATGTGTTTGGATACAACCGGACTGCTTATTTAGCAGGTGGCTTGAAGCTTTTTGGGTTAAAGACGCCAGTCGTTGTGACGATGTTTGCGGCGTATTTTCCAGAAAAGTTTTCGTTCTTGAAAAGAATATTGTGGAATAGAATTTCATCGGTAGTGACTGCTACCTCGTATGTGCAGTCAACGCTGATTAAGCAGGGAATTGATACTAAGCAAGTCAAACACGGGATTATCAGAAAGATTGATGAAGAGCACGATGGTTCTGAGTTAAGCGCAAAACATAGAGTGTTGTTTTGGAGAGATTTGACAGTTCACAATGGTGCTGATGTTGCGCTCGCTGCTTATCTTGCTTTAGCAAAGAAGTATCCAGATGTGGAGTTTGATTTTGCGGTAAGACCGCATTGGGATGAGTTAAAGGATGTAGATTCAATCATTGAAGATTATCCAAACATTTGCCTGTATCGTTTCCCCTATCAAGATGGCATCACATTGCCAAAACTACTCTTAGAGTCCATTTGTGTCATGATGCCAATTCGCGACATCAGCATAGACCCCCAACTCGTTATTGCTGAGTCGCTTGCAGTAGGCGTACCCGTCATTGCAACAGATCAGCGATCAAATCCAGAATTTGTGATTGAAAATGAAACAGGGAAACTTATTCCACTTGATGACAATCAAAGTGCAATTGATGCCCTAGATGCGATTCTCTCAAATCGCGAAAATGCTCTGAAGATGGGCGAAGATGCAAAATCGTTTATTGAGAAAAACTGGAACTGGAAGAACTACGTCAACGAAATCGTAGATGTCTATAGACATGTTTCTAAGGGCTAGTTTTGAACTGTTCTAAGGGGCGTTAAAGCATGTTTTTTGCTTTACAAAAACGTTCCTCGGGGCTTCTTCTGAAATTAACACAAAGGGCTTGATTTTGCCTCTTTAAGTGTGTACCATCGGTCGTTTCGACGCAATTTGTGTCAAATCCAGCTGTGTGGCTGGGCGGATAGGAATCACCCAGATTAACCCTCAATTTTAACCCCATTGGAGTTACCTAAAACATGTCAGCAGACAACCTCATTTCACCTCACGGCGGAACACTCGTCAATCGTTTCAAAGATGGCGTCTCACCAGAAGGATGCCCAAAAATCACTCTATCTTCAAAGCAGGCTTGTGATCTTGAAATGATTGCAATTGGTGCTTTTAGCCCATTGACTGGGTTCTGCAACAAAGCAGACTTTGAGTCAATTTGCAAAGACATGAGACTTGCTGATGGCACAGTGTGGCCAATTCCAATCACGCTTGCTGTCACTGACGAAGAAAAGGAATCACTTCAAGAAGGTGGCCAAGCGGCGCTCTATCACGAAGACGGCACATTCCTTGCAACGATTGATATCGAAGACATCTATCAGCACGATAAAGCACTCGAGATTCCAAATGTCTTTGGAACTGAAGACGAAGCTCACCCTGGCGCAAAACAAGTCATGGACGAGGGCGAATGGTTAGTTGGTGGTCCAATCAACGTTGCGACTGTGACTCCAGAAGTTGAACCTGGCGAACAATTCACAGAGTACCGATTGCCACCAGCAGAAACTCGTTCACTCTTCGCGAGCAAAGGTTGGAAAACTGTTGCTGCATTCCAAACTCGTAACCCAATTCACAGAGCTCACGAATACCTCTGCAAATGCTCACAAGAAATTTGTGATGGTTTGCTCATCCACCCACTCGTTGGTGAAACAAAAGAGGGTGACATTCCTGCTGACGTGCGTATGGATTGTTACAACACAATCATTGAACATTACTTTGTCGCAGACTATACAGCACTATCAGTGATGCCTGCTGCAATGCGATATGCAGGTCCTAGAGAAGCAATCTTGCACGCTCTTATCCGTAAAAACTATGGCTGCACGCACTTCATCGTTGGTCGTGACCACGCAGGCGTAGGCGATTACTATGGAACATATGATGCACAAAACATTTTCGACAACTTCACTGCTGAAGAAATCGGAATCGTTCCACTCAAATTTGAACACGCTGCTTACTCAATGAAGGCACAAGGCATGGTGAGTGCTAAAACATTCCCTAAACTTGAAGGCGATCAAATCTTCTTGTCTGGTACAAAAGTCCGTGAGTTACTCTCGCAAGGTGAACGACCACCAGCAGAGTTCTCAAGACCAGAAGTCGCAGATGTGCTCATTGAATGGGCGACTGCAACAGTAACCGCATAACAAACTATTCATTCCAACTCAAAGGATTACAAAACAAATGGCAGAACAAGTCGCAACAAACATTACTTGGCACGAAGGTACAGTTACACCTGAAGAAAGACTTAACAACATGGGTCAAAAAGGCGCTACTTTTTGGTTCACAGGTCTATCAGGCAGTGGTAAAAGCACAATTGCAGTAGCAGTTGAGCAAGTCCTTCTAAACCGTGGACACCACGCATACAGACTTGATGGTGACAACATTCGAATGGGTCTAAACAAGAACCTCGGATTCTCACCAGAAGACAGAACAGAAAACATTCGCCGAATTGGCGAAGTATCAAAATTGTTTGCTGATGCTGGCGTACTTTCAATTGCTAGTTTCATTAGCCCATACGCTGAAGACCGTGACCAAGTCCGTGCACTCCACGCTGAAAACGATGTCCCATTCTTTGAATGCTACATTGACTGCTCGCTTGAAGCTGCTGAAGAACGCGATCCAAAGGGTCTTTACAAGAAAGCACGAAGTGGTGAAATCAAAGGTTTCACAGGCATCGACGCTCCATACGAAGAGCCAACCAATGCAGAATTGCACATCAAAACACATGAAGATGACTTAGAAACGTGTGTAACTAAAGTCATCGAATTTATCGATTCGCAAAACCTTTTTGCATAAACTTCAGTTAATGAATTGAACTTAAAGAGGCACTCAATTGAGTGCCTCTTTTTTTGATTGCTTCTTAGGCGCCACCGAAGACGATGACGTCATTAAATGTATCCATCATTTCAGGTGTAATCTGACCACCCCATGGGTCTTCCAGACTGCTGAAAGGATTTGATGGATTGACTGTTTGATTTGTGTGCATTTGTTCATTTGCGACTTCAAAGAAGGTTCTATCTTCACCTGCTGAGATCATGAGGTAGCGTCCGCGTGATGTGCCCCAGCCAACACCGCCGCCCTCCCAGTCATTCTCCCAAAATGTTGGATGCGCAATTGCAAGGGTGAGGTATCCCATCCGCGTTTCCTCATCAATCGTTGGCGCATCTAAACTCAGCAAACTTGCGTTCATGTTGACAGCGTCTTCAAAGTATTGGTCAAGCCCAGGCAAATCAAACTGAGGAAGCGTTCCAGAGGTTGCAAAGTCAATAATCGGACCACTTTTGCGAATGCTTCTTAAGTAAATGATTGGCGTTTCCCAAGAATCAATAAGCGATGGCAGAGTGTAATCTGATACTGAAGCGTCGTACGGTTTGTACTTGAGGTCACTTGCTTTTGGACTAAAGTATGGCTCGTTAACACGGCCGCCGAGCCACGGTCCTTCGCCGAAGCGGTTTTCATCAAAAGCAATGTCCCAGTTAAGTCCAGTGATTGGATCTGTGAGTGAGAATTCAATCGTCGCGTCGCCTGCAAAGTCGTCATATTCTTCTACTGCTGCAGTTGGGGATTGACTGTGCTTCACTCGCGCGCCGCCCATGAGTTCAAGTAAGGCGTTCTGCATCGGCGTAATCGCTACACCATCAACAACTGCATCTGGCAAGATGCCGGGATACCGACCGTTGTCGAGCGCGAATTCATCGCACGCTCTGCCAAATGATTGCATGAGCGTAGAGGTTTGTGTTTTTTTCGCAGCATTCTGGACACCGCTGAGAGCGGCGAGCAAGATGCCAGCAAGAATTGCAATGATTGCAACCACGACTAAGATTTCAATCAGTGTGAAACCGAGGTTTAAACGATGTTTGTTTGTGTTGACGTAACTCATGAGCGTCTATCCATCCTAAAACTAAAAAAGGAATCTGAAACCAAATCCTTAGCCAAATCCCGCCACGCTCATCCGCACTCAAAGGGTACGCGAGTTTGCTTCAATTTTCAACAGAAATTCCGAAAAATGCGCCTAACCACTGTTCTAAAACGTCTTTTACGAAGGCATCGACGCCCAATTGTGTCTGTTGCGCATCAACACCCCACAATGCACACTTCAACTCAACAAAAGCGGGGTCTGCTTGGATTCGGTATGCATCTTGAACTTCAACGAGTGTGGGGATATCAGATGCGAACGCAGCAGTCGCCGCATTCACTTCGGGCGATCCGATTGAGAGTGTTGGTTGAATGCGTAACTCGACTGAATTGAGGTACCACATGTCAGTACAAACAAGCGGATAGGGGGACTCGCTGATGCCATGGTGTTGTTTCCATGATTCAATTGCGCTTTTAACTTTTTCAGCGAGCGGTCTGTCGCCGACTTCTGCCCGAAGGTGCGCGCCGACAACAATGGGAATCACTGCTTGTGGCAAAATTGGTCCGTCTGCATGTAACATCTTAGAGTTCTGCTAATCGGTTGGCTGTTTCAGCTTCGATTAATAAATCGAGCACCGATTGAATATTTCCGCTCATAAAGTCAGTGAGATTGTGCGATGCGCTAACCCTATGGTCAACGACTTGGTTGTCTTTGTAACGGTAGGTGCGGATTTTCTCTGCCCGACTGCCTGTTCCAATCAGTGATTGACGAGTTTCAGCACGCTTGGCATCCACTTCTGCTTTTTGTTTTTCATACAAACGGGCTCTTAAGAGTTTCCATGCCTTTTCGCGGTTTTGTGCTTGGCTTTTGGTGTCTTGCATGCGTACTTCGATGCCGCTTGGTTCGTGAATGAGATGAACCGCAGTCGCGACTTTGTTGACGTTTTGACCACCTGGACCAGTTGCCGTTGTAATCTTTTCTTGTACATCTTTAGTGTCGAGTTCAACTTCGACCTCTTCGGGCTCTGGAAGCACGGCGACGGTTGCAGTTGATGTGTGCACGCGGCCTTGCGCTTCTGTTGCGGGGACCCGTTTGACTTGGTGTGTGCCTGATTCAAAAGCGAGGTTCGCCCAGACACCTTCACCTGCGATGTTCAGCATGACTGCCTTACACCCACCCATATCAGCAACGCTACGTTCCATTTCTTCGATTTTCCAGCCCTTTGAAGATGCATACCGTGTGTACATTTCCTCGATATCGCCGGCCCAAATGGCGGCTTCATCACCACCAACGCCAGCACGAATCTCAAGGATGACCGAACCAATCGCTTGGTCATCAGCATTGACGAGTTGTTTTTCAATGGAGGCAGTGAGCGAATGCAGTTCATGTTGTACTTGTTCAAACTCCTCTTTTGCAAGCGTTGCGATTTCCGCGTCATCGCTTTGTTGCATTTCTTCAAGTTCACTTTCTTGTGCTAAGAGCGCTTGATAGCGTTCGAAGGATTTGACGAGTGATTCGATTGCGGATTTCTTAATCGATAACGCAGTCACTTGCTTATGGTCAGCAAGTACTTCTGGATCGAGCAACTGATTCGATAGGTCTTCATATTGAGTACCGATCTCGCCGAGTTTCTGCGATACATTTTCTGGAATCCGATTTGACATCCACCTATCCTATCGCATAGGGTCTGGTCCCGTACCAGACCCTGTACCAGGTCCGGTACCAGACCCTCGGTTTGGGCGCATGAAAAAAGCCCGTTTCGAAAAACGGGCTGTTGTAGAAAAAAGTGGAAAGGGAGAATTACTTCTTTTTGTTCTTGAAGTAGTCGCCTTTGAACTTGTTTTGGAACTTCTCAACACGACCAGCTGCGTCAACAAACGCTGCCTTGCCTGTGTAGAAAGGGTGTGAACCAGACCAAATGTCAACGTGCATTTCAGGCACTGTTGCACCGACTGTCATGACGTGCTCGCCACGAAAGAAAACTTTGCAGTCGTTGTGGTATTCAGGATGTGTGTCATTCTTCATGATTCTGCTCCATGTTCCAAAATTCAAGCCCCAATCGCTTGGGAGCCCCATATTGTAAGCAAATTGGCTGAGATTTCAACCCTTTAGAAATGTGTATTCAGGGCTGAACCATATAATTCATCCCGTGAAGAACCCTATTTTCTACATCTTTGTAGCCATGTGCCTCGTGGGTTGCTCAAAAAGCGAACATTGCTCAGAAATGGTTTTCATCAAGGGTGGAACCTTCTTAATGGGAAGCGATGAGGGATATCCAGAAGAACGCCCCACAAGGGAAATGACTGTCGATTCATTCTGGATGGACGAGACTGAGGTCACAAATGAGCAGTATGCGGAGTTTGTCAAAGCGACTGGTTACATCACGCTCTCTGAACGTACGCCTAGCAAAGAAGATTACCCAAATGCTGATCCTTCGCTCCTTGTCCCTGGATCTGGCGTGTTTGTTCCAACTGAAGACGCGCAAGAACTTTCGTGGTGGACTTATGTGAAAGGTGCAAGTTGGAAACACCCCGAAGGCCCCGAAAGTTCAATCGAACATCGCATGAACGATCCCGTCGTGCACATTACATATGAAGACGCAACTGCATATGCTACATGGGCAGGGAAGCGCCTTCCAACTGAAGCAGAATGGGAGTATGCAGCACGTGGCCGACTTCAAGGGCAACCCTTCGAATGGGGCGAGCACTTTACGCCCAACAATCAGCACATGGCAAACACATGGCAAGGGGAGTTCCCAGTCGAAAACACTCAAGAAGATGGGTATGCAGGTATCGCCCCAGTTCGTTCATTTTCTCCAAACTGCTACGGTTTACATGACATGACGGGNAACGTCTGGGAGTGGACCACNACANCAGCAAGANNNAACTCCCGAATCACAAAGGGNGGGTCGTATCTATGTGCCCCAANNTACTGCATNCGCTNCCGCCCAGCAGCNAANTCNCCANTCANTGAAGANACAAGNACAAACCACATCGGTTTTCGCTGCGTNCGTTAATCGAGTTTTATTNAAACTGGGCANGCCANTTNGTCATTANCTGCACATGATTCACGGGCTTTTCATTGTCGCCCTTGCGAACGGAATGCACGTTGCCAACGCCATCGTACTCTACAAGGACGGTCTGCTTATCGAGGTTGCGTCCAGTCTCATTAACGCTTCCAACTCGAATCTCTTGACCNNTAGCACTCACTGAACACGAGTACTCAACGTTATCGCTCATCATTCGTAACACCATCAGTCCACCACCNTCATCTGTCCACGCAAGTGCGTTCACAGGATGGGGGGATGCAAGTGCAATGTCTGACAACGTGCCATCAGTTCCGTAGCGTGCGACGTATGCCTCTGGCTGCCCAGCAAGATCTGAAATGAATGCGAGCATTTTTCCATCTGGACTAAACGCTGCACGGATATAACTAGCATGCTCGGGAATCAACACGCGAGCAGTTGAACCATCTTCAAATGTGCTGATTTCAAGCGTACCTTTATTATCACCAAACGTATTCCGAGTAAACAAGACTTCATTTGTATNGGAATTGACTGCCATAGGCGCNAAGTCATCCGTTGTTGATTCCAANAGNACTTCTGGGCTCGNAGANTGAGAAGGGTGGAATCTCACTAGCGCAGTTTGCCGAACAGGGTAAGAAGTGTTTTTAGTCGCTAATCCTATTTGGCCATTTGGCGAGAGCAAAGGCGAAAAAACATCCCAGTCCTTAAAAGATAATCTTGTTGTAAATCTCGCGGGACGAAATGAGCCCCTAGAGACATTCCACATGCCAGTTGCAAGATCAGTAGTCGTTACAAGCAATGTTTGGCCGTCATCAGATACAGAAAAAGATTCTTCGTACGCACCTAATGGGAAGGGGTGTTTTGTATGGACACCACTACCATCAGTTTTCCAAAATGATCGTTCTGCCCCTTGGATGCCACCTTCCAAAAAGGCAATGCTTCCATTATCACTGATTGAAAACTGAGCGCCTGACCATGTGTTTACAGTGCGCAAGTTTGAGAGCACCGGATGTTCTGTGCCATTAATGGTTTTTGACTCCTTGTCGAAACCAATCTTGTACAACGTTTCGCCTCGTGTAAACAGAAGCGTTGAATCTTCAGCAAGTGCAGCTTCACTTGAGTTTTTTAGAACTAATCCAACCTCGCCAGTATTCACATTAGCCCAGTACACTTCTTGTAAGTATCGGCCCTCAGCATAGCGGTCGGTGCTGAGCAAAATAGTTTGGCTATCCAACGCTTCTAACATCTTTATAGGGCGTTGTCCCTGTTCAAAATCTAATTCCGTTCGACTTAACTCAGAACCACTNCGAGCATCAATTGTNATNGCAATGGCTGGTTCAACAGACGTCAATACGATGGTTTCATTCGATAGAAAACAGAACCCCCGAGGATCGGAAAACGCCGCATTTGTGAAATACCCAACCTGCTCATTGGTTAATGATGTGACTTGCACAGGCGAAACATCTGCAGTTAAATCTTGCCGCATGACTCTTACGGGCTTGGTTGCGTTAGTTGATGCGGACAGATATAGAAACACGCTACTGTCAGGCGAAAATCGCCCAGCAATGGCACCCGCCGAAGATTTCACAAGGGTCGGCTGGTACTCGCCTAATCTTCGCAAATGAAAGAANACATCCTTAGACCGGCTGTTAGCATTTAAAACTTCAGACGTTGATTTAATCGTTTGCATCGCAACAGTCCGGCCATCTGGTGAAAGTCGAACATCAAGGACATCAAATCCATCAGGGGCCAGAATCGAAACGGCTTCCACGGGCTGAGTTGAAGAACCNGANTGAATGACATGCTGCATTGACGTNTTTGGCTGACTGCCTANAAAGTATGCNAGCGCTGCAANTCCAACCATCAAGACAAACANNGCGAGTTGCCTAAGGCGACTTGGNGAAGAGGTNGNNGCACTCGNTTCAGTTTCNCCATCAATGCCATGTTCTCGTTCTTCCTTGATAAGGTCGAGTTCATTACGCACATCGATTGCAGTCTGCCACCGTCTGTCTGGATCCTTTTTCAAACACCGTTTGACCACTCGGCTCATCGCTTGCGGGACATCCTTATTCAGCGTTTGCATGTGAGCAGGATCGTCCTTCAACAAACTCGATAACCGAGTAAGTGTTGTCTCGCCTTCAAATGGAGAAGTGCCAGTTGACATCTCATACAAGACGACGCCGAGCGAAAAGACATCTGTCGAAGCGGATATCTCTTGACCTTGTGCTTGTTCTGGCGACATGTAATGCACTGTGCCAAGAATTCGCCCCTCAACCGTTTCTCCAATAGCTTGTGTTTTGACATCATCAGGATTCGTGCTTTCAAATGGTGAAGTAGCAAGTTTTGCAAGTCCAAAATCAAGAACGGTGACTTCACCGCTGTCTCCAACAATGATGTTGTCGGGTTTGATATCGCGATGCACGATGCCTTGCTTGTGCGCTGCACCTAAAGCATCGGCGACCGGAAGCGAAATCGAAAGCACATCGTCGACCGACATTGTCGATGTATTTTTGAGAATGTCTGAAAGCGTTTTACCTTTCACGAGTTCCATCGTGATGAGCGTGACGTCATCAATCGNCTCAATTGAATAGATGGTCACGATGCTTGGATGTTTAAGGGCGGCAAGTGCTTTCGCTTCTCTTTCAAAGCGNGCCTTGCGAGTCGCGTCTTGCACAACTTCAGGTCGAAGTAGTTTGACAGCAATGACTCGGTCAAGCCGGGTGTCGATTGCCTCATACACCTCGCCCATGCCACCGCGACCCANNAGTCGTGTCAGTTCNTANGGTCCAATGGTGCTCCCTGAGCGGTCTGGAGNTTGTGATTCACTTTGTGTCATTACNCTNCATTGTAGNCNNCAATGCTACCCAAACGCCCTCAGAGCGTCAAGCAATTGACATGGTGAATCACATTGCAAGCACCTTGACAACTATGAATNAACGNTTGTACCATCACTTCTAAGGAGTCAACACATGATACGAATCTTTGCACTAATCACACTCGTTATGATGATGGGAAATCCAGCATCCGCAGCACCACCTACTGAAGACACATGGTGGCAAACAATGGACCGTTACACTGGCAAGTGGCGAACGAAGAGCAAAGGGTACAGAGAACCCACGCAAGAATTTCAGAACGAGTGGGTTGAACCGCGTAAACTGCAAAACTACTCATCGAAATCCATTGGCAATGCACCTCGAAGTGATATGNCTGGATTTGTTCGTTGGAGCAAAGAGAATGAACGCATTGAGTGGAGTGAAGTATCTGATTCCGAAGACGAAGGCAGAACGATGGCNACAGGGTACTGCATCAACTCAACACCAAAAACAGTGACCTGGATTGTGACTGTTTATGGCGAAGAGGGCTTTATTCGCCAATTCTCAATGGTGGACACATTTGAAGAAGAAGGACTCACGCGTTCAATATCTCTGCTTCGCGGTGAAGAGTTAGAGCGAGAAACAACATCTTGGGTTCCTGTTGAGTAACCCAAGTTTTGGGACGCTTGGAGTTTTCTTTGAAAACTCCCCCAATGGACTTAACTCCCCCAATTGGACTTGTTGCCACAGAATGGCTCAGCCATTCTGCNCCACCGAGGAAGATTGTTTTTCGCGTGAGCGAAAAAAAGCGTCGCGAATGCGACGCTTAGGAGTATTCTTTGAAAACTCCCCCAATTGGACTCGAACCAATGACCTAGCGGTTAACAGCCGCTCGCTCTACCAACTGAGCTATAGGGGAT
>PBEX01000012.1 GCA_002718515.1 Phycisphaerae bacterium | reverse complement strand
TCCCGCTGTTTATCAATGGAATGCTCTTGCAGGCAAGCTGCCACAAGACCCAATGAATATACCACGTGGCTTTAAACCGCCATCAACTGATCAAGCAAAGTATCCTTCGCACAAAACTTGGTTGATGGAGCACAACTGGCTGCAAAATGTTGACAACAATGAATGCGGTGTTAACTGGCAATTTGGAGCCTGGTTTGACGAGGGCGATGGCTGCTGGGATGGTTGTGAACCAGAACACTTCAACAGTTCACGCCATTCCGAACCAGTTACAGTCCTTGCTGATGGCTCAACAACAATCTTGAACACTTCTGATTGTGCTGCTGACAGTGAACGCGTCGCAGACGAAGACCCCTACAACAATCAAGGCCTTTGGCTCAAGGATATGAGTTTTGACCCAGATGGCTACTATGCTGACTTAGCAACTGACTGGGTACAGTGGTCAGGTCACACTCATACAAAAGATGGCATCAGAGGCCGAGACAAACTCGCCAAATAATTCGATTCCAAATATGTTCCTTTTACAGAGGATTACGCTTACGCGTAATCCTCTGTTTCTTTTTACAATACCCTTATGCCGCAAACTTCGACATCTCATTTAACGGTAGCCTCTTCGATTCTAGACCTCATTGGCTCAACTCCGATGCTTAAGACGCACTCGATTGACTCAGGCCCCTGCGATCTTTTTTTGAAACTTGAATCTCAAAATCCAGGTCAATCAATCAAGGATCGAATTGCACTGACGATGATTCAAAAAGCAGAGGAAGAAGGTCATTTAAAAAAAGGCGTTCGCATAATCGAGGCAACTGCTGGAAATACAGGGATTGCTCTCGCTCTTGTTGCATCTCAAAAGGGATACGAAATTACTGTTGTCGTGCCTGACAAAATGAGTGAAGGCAAGATTGCTCACCTAAGAGCCATGGGTGCTGAAGTTGTCATGGCAAGGAGTGATGTTGAGAAGGGGCACCCGGAGTACTATCAAGAAGTTGCAGAACGCCTTGCTCAAGAAAATGGCTGGTTCTTCGTTAACCAATTTTCGAACGATGCTAATGTTGCTGCTCACTACCAAACGACAGGTCCTGAAATTTGGGAACAAATGGAAGGTGATATTGACGCAATCATCATGGGCGTTGGTTCCGGTGGAACAATTACTGGGGTCGGTTCCTTTTTACGAGAAAAGAATCCAGACATCGAAATCATCCTTGCAGATCCTACTGGTTCAGTACTTGCTCCACTTGTCAATGAAGGTAAAAAAGTACCCGCAGGCTCATGGCTTGTTGAGGGCATTGGAGAAGACTTCGTGCCCTCAATCACAGACCTTGACCTCATCACAGAAGCCTATTGGATTGATGACAAGATCGCATTTGAAACAGCACGAGACTTACTAAAAAAGGAAGGTTTACTCGTTGGATCATCAGCTGGCACTCTCACAGCTGCAGCGTTAAAGTGGTGTCAAAATCAAACTGAACCTAAACGAGCTGTCACGTTTGCATGCGACCATGGTTCAAAGTACTTAGGTAAAATGTTCAATGATTATTGGATGGTCGACCAAGGTTTTATCACCAGAGAAAAACATGAAGACTTGAGGGACCTCATTGCCCGAAGACACTCTGTTAAAGAAGACCACACACTTAAGCCCAGCGTGCCACTTCTACAAGCAATCAAAACAATGCAACTCTATGACATTAGTCAACTCGCTGTACTTAATGATAACCATCAGGTTCTTGGCATAATCGATGAAAGCGACATATTACTCGCCGTTAACAATGATAAGGACAACTTTTCTAAACCTGTCAGCGAGTTCATGACATCAAATGTTTCAACGATGTCACCAACTGATTCAATCGATACTTTGGTGCCACTGTTTAAAGAAGACAAGGTTGCCATTGTGATTGATGAAGATGATTCCTTCCTAGGACTCGTGACCAAAATTGACCTCATCCTACACTTAAGAAAACAGTTACCAAGATGACCGAACCGAAGCACTTTGAATCTCAAGTCATTCATGCGGGGCAATCCCATGAACCTGTTACAGGTGCGGTTATGCCACCCGTGTTCCTGTCCTCAACATATGCACAGTCATCCCCTGGCGTACACTCTGGATATGAATACACCAGAAGCCACAATCCGACTCGGTATGCTCTAGAGCGATGTATCGCTCGCTTAGAGGGCTCAGCGCTTTCTGAAGAAGACGACGCTTCATTCGGCGGATTCGCTCTGTCAAGTGGAATGGCCGCTGTCAATACTGTTCTAGAATTGCTCGACACGGGCGATCATGTCGTTGCAATGGACGACTTGTATGGCGGCACGCACAGACTGTTTAACAAAGTCAAGATGCGATCAGCAGGTCTCAAGTTTACCTATGCCGATTTGACAAACTTAGATGCACTCAAAACGGCGGTCACAGACCAAACAAAACTCATCTGGGTAGAGACGCCAACGAACCCAATGCTCAAACTTGTTGATTTGCATGGCATCGTCGAGTTTGCCAAAGACAAAAACATTCTCCTTGCTTGTGATAATACATTTGCGACTCCTGCGCTCCAGCACCCACTTGAGATAGGGTTCGATATTGTCATGCATTCTGCCACGAAGTATCTTGGTGGACACAGTGACGTCGTTGCAGGCATTCTTGTAACTGGCGATAAGGATCTAGCCGAGCGCATCCGGTTTGTACATAATTCGGCAGGGCCTGTCCTTGGTCCATTTGATTCTTACATGGTTCTACGAGGCATCAAAACGCTTGCGCTTAGAATGAAACAACACTGCGCAAGTGCATTGCACATCGCACAATGGCTGGAAACGCAGGATGGTATTCAAAAAGTCATCTATCCAGGACTTCCATCTCATCCTCAACATGACATTGCAACAAAACAAATGACGATTGACGGCAATGTTGCTGGAGGAGGCATGATCACATTCATCTTGGAGGGTGGTCTTGAAGCATCTAGGAAGTTCCTTGAGAATGTCTCTATCTTCTCGCTTGCAGAGTCGCTTGGAGGGGTTGAATCGCTGATTGAACACCCAGCCATCATGACACATGCATCAGTAGAGCCTGAAGTCAGGCAATCCCTTGGCATAGACGACGGGCTCATCAGAATTAGCGTTGGTATTGAGCATTGCGGGGACCTAATAGCGGACCTAGAACACGCCCTGTGCAAATGCATATAACTCATATGGAGATTGAGTTTTCAAAAACCGTGAATGTGACTCAGCGAGGGCTCAACGCCTTACGCGAAGCAAATAGTTGCGCAGGAGCAAATGACGAAGTCTGGCGGTCTTTGTGGAACAAAGAAACTGCTACCGCTCAACTCATTGACATCAAATCAGTAGCGTCTTCAATCTCCTCTTGTAAACAATTGCTTGTCCTTGGCATTGGCGGTTCTGCATTGGGACTCAAGGCACTCCACCAAGCGCTCTCTTCATCAAACGGATCACCGGAACTTACTGTGCTTGATAATGTAGACCCTGTCCTTGTACAGGATGCGCTTAACAAGATTGAATCAGCAGACCCAACAAACTGCAACACCGTTGTCATCGTCATCTCGAAATCTGGTTCAACAGCTGAAATCGCTGCACTTCTAATGGTGACTCAAAAAGCACTGCCTAAGGCGAAGTACATCGCCATCACTGAAGATGCCTCACAACTTCATTCGTATGCCATTGAACAACAATGGACGACATTGCCTGTCCCTGTAGGTGTGGGCGGACGATTTAGCGTGCTTTCAAATGTCGGTTTACTTCCCGCATTCCTTTGCGATATCGATTGCGAAGAGTTATTGCGGGGGGCGCGAGAAATGGATCAGTTATGTTCGCAAGAAGCAAACAACCCCGCACTCTCACTTGCACAATGCTTGGTTGATGCCTACGAGTCAGGGCGACCAATTCACGTGCTCATGCCATATTGCAACAAACTCGCCTTTCTTTCAGACTGGTATGTGCAACTTTGGGCTGAATCTCTTGGAAAATTTGACGAAGAAGGCAACCGCGTTGGCCCAACGCCAGTTGCAGCAATCGGTGCAACTGACCAACACAGCACGCTACAACTCTGGCAGGAAGGCCCGCTCGACAAGGTCATTGGTTTTATCAGGGTGCAACACTGTGAGGACATTGAACTCGGCGAGAATATTATGAATGAGCAGTTTGAGTGGCTTAAGGGTAAAAGGTTAAAACAACTTCTTGACGCTCAACAGAACGCAACAGAGGCCTCCTTGAGAGAAGCTGGTCAAATCACATACACAATGACTTTACCTAGCCTTGATGCTCATGCGATTGGTCAATTTTTTGCACTGTGGCAGATTACCGTCGCAATTGCTGGGCGAATGCTACAACTCAACCCATACAATCAACCCGGAGTTGAACTCAGCAAAAAACTCACAAAAGAGTCCTTTAGCTAACGTCACATACCCGCTATTTTAGGTGGTTTAAACTCATTCAAGTCTTCTTGTTTGAATGTCGTGGAAGCCCCCTCATTCTCAACACGAATAGCTTCATACACTTCCTTACGGTGAACAGGAATTGTCGATGGAGCTTTTATGCCCAAACGCACCTTGTCACCTCTGATATCGACCACAGTAAGTTCGATATCGTCACCAATCATTATTGTTTCATCTTTGTGCCGTGATAACACCAGCATGGTAAGAATCCTTCCTCAATGTAAGCCATTTACATGGCACTCGCCCTTCCCTGAGCGAGCGTGTTTACGCGGTTAATCGCTCTTGTGAAGCTAATCTCACCACTTCATGGCGAGTCGTCCAACGCTTATCAGCCAAAACGAGCTGCATTGCATGGTGATTTGTAAGATTCACCACGATTGGTCCCTGTAAGTTGACTGTTAATGCATTGTCATATTTGTTAACAATGACGAAAGTTTGCGCGGTTTCTAAGGTCTCTAGACTGAGTTCATCCATCTGCTCTTTTCTTACAGTTGCTTGGTAATCTGGAACCCACGTTGCTGGATCAGTCACTACAAATGCCAACTCAGGGGCTTCAGTAGACTGTAACCAGAAAAACAACCCATCATCATCGGGCTGCAATAGTGCATATTGGGTGTAACTTGAAAACCCTAATAAGCCGTTTGTAAATTCTAAAATTCGACTGTCGTCAACTTCGACTGAACCAAATCGAGTTGTTTGTACCTTCATAAAAGCACAATCCTTACGCGGTTCCGAAATTCCTTCGGTGCCCCACTACGGCGTGGGCGACTTCCTGTCCGAGGCATGCTGTGTGAACCGTAGTCACAGCATGACCGCAAAGCAACGCGGTCGAATTGCCATCGGCTACATCCCCTTTAGTTCGATAATCTAAGTTCGATTCAAGACCATTAAAGTCCTATAACGGCAGGAGCCTACTTAAATGCCAAGAAACCAAGCCCAATGGCAATGAGCACCAGCACAACAACTGTCACAGTGAGATTACGCTTCGCCCGCAATGTTGATTCGAGGCGACGCTGAACTGCCCTAAATTGTGGTGAACCGACGCCATCTTCAAATGGTTCTGTTGGCTCGGCTGACTTGCGCTCAGGCAACGATAGTGGTTTTGATGTGGTGTTTAGAATCATCGTGTCATTGAGAAATGATGACATGCCATCGACTGCTCCTTGCGATGGGTCAGACTCATCAAGGCCAAGATTGTTCCTGTCTCGGTAGGCAAGAAACGGCACATTGCATTCGGAGCAGGAGCGATCTTTAGGGCTGACATGAGCGCCACATTCATGGCAACGCTCAAGCAGATGCGCAATTCCAGGNACTCGCCTAGCAACCATCCATAACTGCCGAGTCGTCGGGCCTCTCAAAAGAGAATGGCGTTCTATCTTCCCACGCTTCGCTAAATCTGCAAGATGGTCATAGGTCATTCCAGGGTTATGAGGAAGCGACTCGTCACGAACCCACCATGGTCCAATACCCCCNTCTGCTATAAGCAGNTCATCTTTCACAAGCGAAACACCACANCCAGTACATAAAGAACTTTCCGNTTGCGTCTCCCCACAAATGGGACAGACGAGTATCCTTTGCTTAGACATGAAACGCATTGTAGCGACAACCCTAAGCCTTGCCTTGTTTCGATGTGGGCCGAACCAAAACATCGAACAAACTCGGATAACAAGCGTCTCAGACGAATCCCGAATCATAGCAATAGTTGCTGATGTTCCAATACGCCGAAATGAACTATGGGATGCCCTCGTTCAAGCAAGTGGAAGACAAGCTCTAGAGGATGCGACTCTTGATATAGGTGTTGCGAAAGAACTCGAGAGAAAGGGACTTGCGATTAACGGACTGGATCTAGAAAAAGAACGGTCACTACTTGTTGAGACTTTACAAGTCCAAGGATTTGAAACAGCCCTCGAACTGCTTTGGACAAGCCAATCTCTTTCTGAGTCACAAGTAAACAAACTCATTAAGCGAAATGCAGGATTACGAAAATTAGTTTCTGCCACGATCATCATAGACAATGAAGCCACAGAGCGTATGTTCTACATATTGCATGGACCATCTGCAGAAGCGAACATCATCGTTTGTGACTCTAGAGAACGTGCTCATCAAGCAAACGCAGCATTGCAAGAAGGTCAACCGTTTACAGAAGTAGCATCTCAGTTTTCGACAGACAACTCAAGGGCGGCCGGCGGCAACATTGGTGAAGTTATCTANGCTGACCCACAGTGGCCAGCATCGCTTAGAGAGCAGTTAGAGCGACTTTCAATTGGTGAATATTCAAAACCTTTCCTACTCGATACTCGATGGGTCATCGTTTCTAAAGTTCGTGAACACGCTGCGGATGCTATAGAACTCGAACAAGTCAGAAGTGAAGTTGTGGAGTTTGCAAGAAGGGCTCAAGAAAGACTTCGAATGGATCAACTCTCACAGCAGATTTTGCAGACTTACCAACCCGACATTTTTGATAAAGCGCTAGAACAAAGCCTAAGTCCTGATCGCTACTAATCGAATGAGTGCGACTGGCAATAANACAATTGCCGGAAGGAACACGCTAACCATTGATGGTAAGCCTCCAACAGGCATTAACATGAAAACGACCCCACCAAACAGAATGAGTATGCTAATCCCGCCACAATACACTGCTTGTTTGGACAATGTAATCTCATCACGAGTAACAAAGAGTGGTATCACAATAATCATTGCCATCGCATTGAGAATGATTGTTGCAAAACGCGCATACCAGTGTCTCTTTAGAAGCGGTTTATCGAATGTGCCTGCGGAGTCAAGCATGCTGTTGAGTTGTGACATGCTTAACATGCTGACAAACTGCCCATACCGATGCAGTGTCAAGATATGCGGTGACAAGTCTGTTTCATAGAATTCTATTGACTCAGGAGAAGAAATCTCTGCGTACTCAGTATCTTCGTCGAACTGAATATCAATTGCTTTGCCATCTTGAAGAAGCCAACCACTATTCGACTGTTCATCCCATAAGGCATTGGTCGCTTTAACTTGCCTAATCATTCTTCCACGGTTATCTCGAATCAAAAATGTCGGCTTACTAAGTTCTCCTTTGGAAGGATGAAAACTTGGAGCGATGAGTAACGTCCCATTCTTGTCTGGAGTAAACGGTATGGCAAAACTACTTGCAGATTCCTTACTTGATTCATGGTGTTCTCTGAGCAGTGCAGGTGCAACTTCCGGAAGGATATACTCTTGATTTGCAAGCGCAAGCAAACTGACTAGCACTGACACAAGGATGAAGGGCGCTGCAACGAGTCGCAAGCTGATTCCAGCAGCCATCATCGCAACAAATTCTCTTGATTTCCACATCGTGGATGCTGTAAATGCCATAGCCCCGATTGCAATGACACCATGCAGATAAGCATACACTTGGAAGAATCGCGGGCCCTCGAACTTGAAAGCAACTGACAGTAGCGCAACCACCCTGGCTATAACTCCCTCGCCGTCTGCTTGCAGTCGAGCTGCTTTGTCAAACTCATCGAGATTGACAATGATGTCAATCACTGCACCTAAGACATAGAACAGAACGAACAGAATGACAAAGTTCAGAAGCATCCGTTTCATGATGTGTCTAAACAAGAATGACATCATGTTTTTCGTAACCTCAACCAATGCGTGAGTACCATTGCAAGAACAACAAGGTTTCCACTCCACATGACTAAGAATCCTTGGATGATTCGATTGTCACGCACCATTTGACCACCAGCAAAAACAAGTAGGAGAGCGACGATTGCTGGTCCAAAAACTTTTGAGTAAACAACAAGTGGTGGGAGCGATGCATTCCGAATCGCCATCACACTACCTAAGAGAACAATCAGCAATGGCAGCAGACTCAATGCAAAGCGTTGGTTTACACGCCCTAATATTTGATTGTTCATCTTTGTAATTGAGTTTTTCAATCGATTACTCGCAGAATAGACCGATCCTTTTTCTGCACCTGAGGCTTCTGTTAACAAGGCGTTAACATTTTGTTCGTCTTGCTGTTTAAATGTAATGCCGTTAACCAAAAGATTTGGAATGACTAACTCACTTCGAATGTTTTCACCACTTTCGCCAGCGCCCACTAGGACTTTTTTCATTTGAAGCGTAACTGAAGTCACAAGACCCGCATCATTTGTTTCAAAGATTGCTATTGCGCTAGCAGGGACAATCGCAGTTTGATCGCCTGTAGCACTTGTGACCAATACATTTAAATCGCCTTTAAACGATTGTCCTGTGATTNGATCCGCTTGCAATTGAAAAGTTCTACCACCACTTTGGCTTGTGAATTCAATCTTCCCACCGGATCCCAATAACTCTGACATCGTTTCCAAGATTGATTGCTTTTGTAATGCTGTCTGAAGACTTGACGCTGCTTGATTAACCTCAGGGAATCTTCGTTCATTTCCTTTTAGCGCGAACAACTCAAACATTGTGAGTGATGATGGACGCGCATGTGCAATGGATGGCAATTCAATCCCTTGGTTTAATTTTGTCTTTTTAGCCCCCCTGAGGATTCCGGCATTCCCTTCACCTCTTGTCCACTGAGTAGCATCTTTTGCCATGACATACATCGATGAAGCCGTGTCCACACGTTCAACATCAACAAGTGCGGCTGATGCCGTGAGATACATTTCAGCTTCACCTCGCTGATCTCGTTTTGCTACTGCGACGTGTTCAAGGACCATACGTTCATCTTGATTGTCTTGGTCTAGATAAATATCTTCAGCCCAAATCACTAAATCACCTTGAACAAAAGGCGTATGTTGTTTGATCGATTGAGTTAACAGTCGCGGCAAATCAGCAGTCATCGCACTTGCCATCATGCCTACAAATCTTGGAATAACGAGTTGAGTAAGGATGACCAATGTGACCGTAAGGCAAACGCCAAAGGCGATAACTGGTGACAAAATTCGAACATACGATTGTCCGCTGAGTGCAATTGCAACAATCTCATTATCTTGACTCATCCTATGCAGAACAAGCGTAGTCGCAAATGCTGCTGAAAATGGGATTGCAAACTGTAACATTGGGACCAGCGCTAAGAGGAGATACTTCACGGTGTCCCAACCAGACAAAAGCTGGTCGCTCGAAAGCGGTTTAATCGCCGCGCCAAAAGCAATGACGACAACCAATATCAACGCTGTGATAGCAAACTGCTTGAGCACATCTAGGATGAGATAGGTGTAGAACCGTTTTGGTATGAGGGGCATAGTGGAGTGGGGTAATCTGCTTTCAGAGATAGGCGTATCTTAGTCACATAACACCCCCGCAACCGTACAAACTCCCCCTCAATCTACAGATGTTTATCGGACGCAAAGTTTGTCACTTTGGGCAGTCCATGCCCTTTGTTAGAGATAGAGCCCTGATTTTCTTGTTTTCTCACCATCTCTAACAAGCAGGGCTTCCATCCAATCGATTGAGTTCATTATGGAACGCAGATGTTCAAACATTGCCCCAAGGGGCCTTGCCATGATGGAAGTCATGATTGCTGTTGGGATTTTAACCGTCGCAATCGCAGCCATTACGACAGCAATTGTTGCAGGACAAAGACAATCTATGATTGCGAAACAGATGATTGTTGGCTCGGTCGCCTCTGAATCTCTCATGTCTCAGATTTCAGCTGAACCCTACGAATCAATCCAATCTTGGGATGGGTACCGCGAAGAAGTCGGATCAATGACAACACTATCTGGATCAACACTTGAAGGCGATTTCAGTTTACTTGGACGCCTCGTTGAAGTTGAAGATGGTGAAGTGCTGATCGATGAGTTAGAGATTAATATTGTTGGGAAGAACGTCACAGTTGTCACATTTAACCAGTTAAATGAAGTCGTTAGTGAGATCACAAAATTTGTTCCGGAGCCAGCAATATGAATCGGCGCGGCTTTACATTTATTGAACTCATCATTTCGCTCAGCATCACATCAGTGATTGGATTAGCGGTTGTCACATTAATGGGCGCTGTCACTAGCGGGATTACTTCTAAAGAAGATGGACGGCAATCTTCGATTCGTTTCTCAACACTGAAAACAAAGATGAGTGCTTATGTCTCCCCTGCTCGGTGCATCCTCGACACATCCCCTTCTAGTGCTACCCTTTGGATGAACGATTCCAGAGAGAGCAACACGGTTCATGCAACTGAAATTCGATGGATTGAGTTTAATCCAACTCTTGAACAACTTGAAGTTTCATTTGTCTCATTCCCTGAACACTGGAGTGAAGAAATGAAATCTTCGAATGACACTGAATGCAATGAACACACTAACTACGCGCAGTTGCTTTCTAACTTTAATGCTAAGGGGTACATCACTTCACTCACTCTAGTTGACCAGATTAGTGGGTGTGATTTTTGGTTTAACGAAACCCAGCCAACTGACATTACCCTGATTTCATTTGAGTTTAAATTGAATTCAACCATGGGCGAAACTGATAGTCTCGTCATCGACGAAGTGATTCGACAACACTTGTTACCACTTGAGGAGATCGAATGAGTAATCAAACAATCAAAATGTATAAACGCCGCGGTGTTGCACTGATGCTCGTCATGATTACTGTGTTAATCACAGGTGGTATGGCGGTTGCGTATTTTGGCTCTCGAGACAACTCGATTTCTATCAGTCAAAACATTCAAAAATCATCAGAAGCGAGAATGGCAGCTGAGTCAGGCGTTGAGTTAGCCATTGCGATTTTGGAGACTGATTTCGACTGGCGAAGGAAGCATGTAGAAGGCGTAATCCTGAATGATTTTGAATTTGGTGAGAGCCGATTTACCATCACAATCATAGACAGTGATACTCATCTTCCACCGACTGAAGAGTCATCAAATGTTGAGTTGTCTATTCAATCAACTGTTGATGGTGTCACACAAGAAATGGTTGCAAAAGCAACTGTCATCCCCAAAGATAACGAGTTTGATGTCGACTTCAGCGAGTTTGCTGTGTTTGCTGAATCTGAGATTAAGATTCAAGACGTCTCAACAATTAAAAGATGGGCAGCATCACCCGGAGCAACTGCTGAGAAAGCGGTAAAACTCGGCACACTGGCTACTCGACCGCTTGCAATCCAATCCTCACAATCACTTCCTTCAATCGAAATCCATGGCCCTAAAAACGCGTCTTCGATGCTCTCCTCAACTCGTACAAAAATCAACAGTTTCAGTGATACGCCAAAGATGCTTCATGCCCCTGCACCTGATTTAAGTAAGACAAAAACACTCACTCACAAATCGATGAACTCGAAGAAAGACTCCAAAGACAACTGGAAATCAAGGTGGGCGAACGTGTTTACGAAGAGTGCGATGAAAGGCCGGCGACCAACAACCAACCGCACAATCACAACTGGCAATTACACACTTGACACGATTCAACTGACAAATGGTGAATCATTACATATATCAGGTGATGTTGAACTAACTGTGACTGACACATTCATGTTGGACAATGCTGACATCATTCTAGCGGATGACGCAACGCTCACGATTTATGCTGAGAGTGAAGTGCAAATTGAATCTGGATACATCGGTGACGCAAACAAGTCTATTCAATCTTGGATGGACCCTTCACGAATCAAACTCTACAGCAATCAACCACATGATTGGAAAATTCGTGGCGAGTCGATTATTAAGGGCGAAATTTACGCACCGAAAGCAAACTATGAAATGAGTGAACAATCAATTCTATGTGGCAGAGTCGCTGCGGATGAAGTAAGTTTTTCTGGCGCCTCTCGATTGTATTACGACCAACTGCTTGACCAAGGCGGATACGCAAACGCAGACGGTTTACTCTATAACGAACGCGGCGAGATGGTTTCTGAGTTAAAACAAATGAATGCGTTAAACAGAGATGCAATTGAAACCCTACAGAATCATTACGCAAATGATGATGAAGAAACCGATTATTGGTCTGGACGAAATTGGAAAAACACCCCTACTGAAAGACCACATGAAGTCATCTATCAATTTGTTACTTTTGGATTTGACGCCAGAGAATGGGAATCTGTGGCATGCAAACAATCGCAATCGTATGTTTCGAAAACTAATGAGAGGCGCTACGACTAATGCATAGACGTGGCTATTCAACCATTGAACTCATTCTTGCGATCTCAATCTTAGTATTGAGTTGTTCGCTCGTTATTCCAATGATTGGAAATGCTTCAAAATCAAGTTTGAATGATGCTAAACGGTTACTGGTCAGCGATATTGAGTTAGCCCAATCGTTAGCAATCGCACGCCCTGAGGATGATATCGTTCTTGTGATTCAGGAAGACCGTTGGCATATTGCTTTGGAAGATACACCAAACGAACCAATAAAGAATGAGTTTAATGGTGAACCAATTCAAACGATCTGTGGTGTTGGTCCAGCCATTTCTGCGCAACATGTGAGACTCGCGACAAACTTAGATGCGCAAACAATCCCCTTTAATCACCATGGTGGAATTGATTTGTACTCAGGGCTCGCAGAGTTAACCTTATCTCTAGATTCGCAAACCGAACGTGTCACAATTCATCCAACCACTGGTTGGATTGAGTGACTTATTTGATTCCGTACTCTTTTAGTTTTCTATAAAGCGTTCGCTCGCCAATACCAAGCATTTTGGCTGTTTGTTCACGATTTCCACCTGTCAGGGCAAGGGTTTGACGAATTGCCTCTTTTTCAAGGCGATCTAGTCCTATGCCTGCGAGACTTCCAACTTCATGCGTCTCTTCGCTTTCGGTTGCTTTAATCTCATCTGGGACATGCGTAATGTCAATCGTATTGTTCTCAGCCATAACAGCCATACGCTGAACAACATTAAGTAGTTCACGCACGTTTCCTGGCCAATCGTAACTGACAAGTCTCATGATTGCGGGATCTGTAATTGACGGTCTTGGACAGTCCATATCCGCAGCATATTTCCCTAGTGCAAACTGGATAAGCATCGGGATATCTTCTCGACGTTCACGCAAAGGTGGCACATGGATTTCAGCACCTTTAATTCTGAAATACAAATCTTCTCTGAAGTCGCCTGATTCGCAACGAGTTTGAAGATTGTGATTTGTAGCGGATACAAATCGAACATCTACTTTTCGATCGCTGTTCTGACCAAGTCTGACAACATCACCTGTTTCTAGCACTCGAAGCAGTTTTGCTTGCATTGCGATTGGCATATCCCCAATCTCATCAAGAAAAAGTGTGCCGTTATTCACAAACTCAAACACACCTTCTCGATCGCGGTCAGCACCTGTGAATGCACCACGCACATGACCGAAGAGTTGGTCTTCTAACAGTGACTCACTTTGACCTGCACAGTTAAATGCAACGTATTTTTTGTCAACTCTTTTCGATTGGTTGTGAATCGCTTGTGCAACTAATTCTTTACCAGTGCCAGAATCACCTGTGATGAGCACAGGCAAGTTGCTTGGAGCGACTCGTCTAATCAGTTCAATGACCTTTCGAATCGCTGGAGAATCTCCGATGATGCCTTCAAAGCCAAACGCAGCATCTACTTGTCCCTTCAATGCTTCATTCTGTTGCTTCAATAGCACAGATTCTGCTGCTCGATTGACAAGGTTTCGGAAGATATCCAAGTCAAGTGGTTTTTCGATGAAATCATAAGCACCACCTTGAAGTGCTGCCTTAGCAGTTGGAATATCGCCATGTGCAGTGACTACAATCGTCGCAGCGCCATCTTGGTGCTCGTTTGCGAGTTTTAATACTTCTAGACCAGACTGCTCTTCTTCCATCACCATGTCAGTCACGATGACATCAAATGAGCCCATCAATAACTCATCTTTTGCCTTTTCAAAACCTTCAACCACGGTACAAACATGCCCAAGTCTCCAAAGAGACTCAGCCATGACTTCTGCGTGATCTGGCTCATCATCAACGATGAGAATTTGAGCGTGAATTTCTGACATGATTTGTGTATTGTACAGACCTGTGAGCAAGTGGCTCACTTTCAAGATTTAGAACCTTACTCAACGATAGAATGTGTAGATGACTCCAACAATACCACTTCCGTTTTCAGCAGATGCAATTCATGGGAAGACCTTTCATTTCATTGGCATAGGCGGATGTGGAATGAGCGGTTTAGCACAAATCATTCAACGCCTAGGTGGGGCCGTTCAGGGTACAGATGCAGTAGAAAGCGATGTTACTGAAAACCTCATTCGACTCGGAATCCCTGTTTCATTTGAGCAAGATGGGAGCGAGGTTTCCTCGGCGATTGATGTTGTTGTCCATTCTGCTGCTATTCCTGACGACCACCCCGAAATGTTAGCAAGTGATCGGCTTGGCATTCCACTTGTGACGTATTCCAAAATGCTAGGCATCGTGCAAACAAGACACACAGGCGTTTGCATTGCCGGGACGCATGGGAAATCAACGACCGTTTCGATGCTCAGCGCAATTTTGCTGCACGCAGGCATCGACCCAAGTTTTATTGTCGGCGCAAATTGTGAACAAATCGGCGGTTCGTGTCGAGTCGGCGCTGCTGAAGTTCCAGTCGGCCGTTTAAAAGGTTCAAAAGGGATGCTTATCAGCGAATCATGCGAGTTTAATCGCTCGTTTCATGACCACGACCCTACGCTTGCACTCATTCATAACATCGAAGAAGACCATCTTGATTATTACCAATCACTAGATGCAATCATCGAATCATTCAAAGGATTCGCCTCAAGCATTCCTCATGAGAACTTAGGCGGGTACCTATTGATTGCACACGATGGAGCGCATAGGCAACTCATCACGCCAGGGCTCCAATGCAAAGTTGAAACATACGGATTCCATCCGGAAGCAGATTATCAAGTCATTTTCGACCCTTCAGTTCGTCGCGTAGGCATTCTTAGAGAAGGCCTTTGGACGATTCAGTGGACCAATTCTATGCTTGGTTCACACAATGCACTCAATGCAGTTGCTGCGGCTATTCTTGCTGCACGGTTAGGAGTTGATTGGGACGACATTGTCGAACCACTAGAAAACTTTCAGGGCGTAGACAGAAGATTGCAGAATGTAGGAACGCTCTCATGTAAAGATGGCGGTTTGGCAACGATCTATGATGATTACGGACATCACCCAACTGAAATTGAAATGACACTGCGTGCGATTAGAGCTTCCGAGTTACCCAAGCGCTTAATCTGTGTGTTCCAACCGCATCAACACAGTCGAACTCGATTCTTGCTTGACCAGTTTGCTCAGAGCTTTTCGAGTGCTGATGAAGTCATTGTTCCGCATATCTACTTTGTCAGAGACTCTGAAGCAGAAAAACAACGCGTCTCTGCACAGGATTTAGTAGACAAACTAATCGCAAAAGGCGCTGTTGCGAAACACTATGAAACTTTTGATGAGATTGTGAAGTATGTAAAATCGCACGCTCGAGATGGCGATTTGATTACTGTCATGGGCGCTGGACCCGTCACGTCAATTGCACACGACCTCTGTTCTCACCCTGAACTCTCAAACTCGTCGTAGTATTCATTTGATGGCTCAAAAGTTCCAATCAACTTTCTTTGGTGGGTTAGATGTCGACTTTGAACATGATGCGCAGATTGGCGCGATGACAAACTTTGCTATTGGTGGAAGAGCAGACGTACTCGTTACACCACGGTCAACTGACGCGCTTTCATTACTCATGAGAAGGTGCCACAATTCAGGCACTCCTGTACATATTCTAGGCAAGGGGCAAAACTTACTTGTTGATGACATTGGCGTTGAAGGCGTCATTGTTCACCTCGCTGCTGAGTGTTTTAAAACGCACGCCTTCAGACGAAACGAGCAACAAGACACACTTCATGCGATGGCTGGCGCAGACCTCGCAACTGTACTCATGGATTCAACACGGAGAGGGTTTGAAGGGCTTACTTCGATGGCAGGAATTCCTGCAACGATCGGCGGAGCTATACGAATGAATGCCGGTGGTAAGTACGGTAAAATCAGTGATCACTTAGAAACAGTCACATGCTTACTCGCAAATGGAGATTTGGTGACGTACTCTGCTAGCGAACTAGAATTCGATTATCGAACATCATCCCTTCCCGCACCCGTTGTGCTTTCAGCGTCATTTGCAGTCGAAGAAAGTGACCCTGTAGAAGTTCGAAAACGAGTGAAAGAAATCTTCAAGTGGAAGAAAACAAGGCAACCACTTGCAGAGTCCTCAGCAGGATGTGCATTTAAAAACCCCCTTAACAATAATGGGGAACGAGTTTCCGCTGGACTGCTCATCGATCAATCTGGCTTAAAGGGACTTACCGTTGGAGGCGCAAGTGTCAGTGAACACCATGCAAACTTCATCGTGACTTCGCCTTCAGCAACCGCACGACATGTCATTGATTTGATGGATGAGATTCAGATGAGAGTTCTTGATGCAACAGGAATTCAACTTCACAACGAAGTCGTCATTTGGTCAAGGGACGAGGCAACAAGCAGATGAAAACACCAATCGTCGCTATTTTGATGGGCGGACCAGATTCTGAGCGTGAAGTTTCTATTCGTTCAGGCAATGCAATTGTGAACGCGCTAGAACAGTCATCGTTGTTCGACGTTCAACCTTGTGTGATTGATGAAACTTCAGTTGATGGGCTGCGTGCATTAAATGTCGATGTTGTTTTCCCAGTGCTACACGGTCCCTATGGTGAAGGCGGACCACTGCAAGAATGCCTTGAAAGTACTGGTATTCCATTCGTTGGCTCGACGAGTAAACCAGCAAAATTGGCAATGGATAAACACGCGTCAAAACGAGTCGCAATTGAGCATGGCATACCAACACCAAAATGGGAACGCATCTGCGATGCCTCTGCATGTTCACTCGATTTACCTTTTGTTTTAAAACCAGTTGATGAAGGGTCAAGTGTTGGCTTAGCCATCTGCACGACGGAAGAAGAAGCAAACACTGCGATGAATTCCCTTATCTGTGGCAAGCCTTACATCGCGGAACAGTTTGTAAGAGGGCAAGAGATAACCATCTCAATTCTCGATGGAACACCCCTTTCAATCATCGAAATCATTCCTCCTCAAGATATTGGCACCTATGATTTTGAAGCCAAGTACCAACGTAATGACACGAGATATGTCGTGAACCCAGAGTTGCCTGACCATAATTGCATTCAACATGCTCTCAAAATGTATGAAGCACTCGAACTTAGAGATTTGGCTCGTATAGATTTCATTGTCGGAGACGACGGCCAGTGGTTCCTAGAAGCCAACACAATGCCGGGCTTCACTGAGTCATCTTTATTCCCCATGGCAGCAGCCGACCACGGATTATCGATGACTGCCTTATGCGAACGACTCACCCAATTAGCCCTTAATCGGGGTTAATAATCACGTTTTTAGTGCTTTCCTCGCCTCCCTAGCAATCATAATGAACTTGAATCTTCATCAAGATTTTAGACATATTCTGTCGATGTCCATCTACGAATGGCACGAAAACGAAAGAGAAGCACTCCAAAGTTTATACCAGCACTCTGTAACGGATTGGTTGAGTTATCAAAGAGGCCAATTGTACTTGCTTGGGTGTTTACGGTTTGTAGTTTGACAATACTCACTGCATTGAGCGTCCCGAAGTTGCGCGCTGCACATCCTGCACCTGCAGACATCACAATCACCTTTAAGCACGTGCCTGCTTGGCTAGATGATTCACTACTCAATGAGTTACGAGATGTCGCTCGTGAGCATCTTGCAAATGAACCAATAGCGAGAAATGGGCTGATTTCGGTTTCGACTGCGCTCGCACAAACTGGTTGGTTTGAAGAAGTCAACCAAGTACGCTGGACATCCAACAGTAACGCTGAGATCGATGGCAACTTTTTGATTCCATATGCAAAAGTTGATTCTGGTGGACGCATTTTTTTCGTTGATGGATACGGGAAGCGATTGCCATCCAGAATCGGCAAAACAGTCAAAGACAGCTACCACTTCATAACACTAAAGCAGTTGAATTACCCTGCTCCACCAAGACCAGGCATGCAGTGGGATGGCGACGATGTTGTCGCCAGTTTAAAACTGCTTCAACTCTTTTATGATTACGACTGGGCCGCTCAAATTGACTCGCTGGATTTATCTAGATTCGGTGGTAGCCAAGTCATTCTATTCAATACTAAAACACCGAGTCAGTTTGTTTGGGGTTCACCGCCAAACCAGGAAAAAGCATTGGAAGCGCTCGCTATCCAGAAACTTGAACGGCTCGCAAAAGCACATGAATCCTTTGGCGCGATTGACCAAGGCGTTTCAGGACAGTTTGATTTAACTGATCCTAATTCATTTATTAGAAAATGAACTCCTTGTGGTACAGTAAGTCAAGCTGATGTTTGACATTCCAATTCCAGTCATATTGTTTCTTGGAGAGTTGATCCTCAAGGTCTGTATGATTGCTGTTGTTCTACTTCAAAAGAGTAAGAACTCATCTGCGAAACTGGCTTGGATTCTAATCATCCTCATCATTCCATTTGTTGGCACATGTTTGTATCTGTTAGTCGGCACAACGAACTTGGGTGCGCTTCGAAAGAGGCGAAACAAAAAGATTCAAAAACTCATTCCACAGAATTACTCTGCCCACATTCCAGATTCACAGATTGGCAAAGTATCGTTAAATGCCGCACATTCTTCAATCGTATATCTCGCTGAGACTGTGGGAGGGTCACATGTCTTGCCTGGCAATGACTGCACATTGTTCGGAGAATCAGACAAGATGATTAGGTCCCTCATCAGCGACATTGACGAAGCAAAAGATCACTGCCACATTCTTTCTTACATTATGCTCGATGATAGTGCTGGCAAGGGAATTGCTGAAGCACTCATCCGTGCAAAATCACGTGGTGTCACTTGCAGACTGTTACTCGATTCCATTGGTTCGAAAGCATTCTTCAACTCAAATACATACCAACAACTCAGTCAGAATGGAGTGCAAGTTAGTAGAGCTCTACCAGCGAACATTCTTAGAGCCTTGTTTGCAAGAATCGATTTAAGAAACCACCGCAAGATTGCTGTCATTGACAACACCATTGGGTATGTTGGCTCACAAAACATCGCCGATGCTTCATTTGCAGTGAAGCCTAAGTATGCGCCATGGATTGACGCATCAGTTCGAATTGTTGGACCAATCACAAGAGAGTTGCAGGCAATCTTTATCCAAGATTGGTATATGGATCATGATGAAAATCTCTCTGAGTATCTAACAGAGGCTGTCTCGTTTAAACGAGGCAAGATACCTGTACAACTCATTGCTACTGGGCCTAGCAGCAATTACATGTCACTATCACAATTGCTACAAACTTCATTTTTCAATGCTAGTGAAGAACTCATCATCACCACCCCCTACTTTTCTCCTGATTCTGCAACTGAGTCTGCGCTAATGATTTCAGCAAAACGTGGCGTTGAAACGCACTTGGTTGTCCCCGCCCGTAACGATTCTAAACTTGTTGCTGCAGCGAGCAAGGGGCGATATCAACGGTTGCTTGACGCAGGTATCAAAATCCATGAATTCCACGGCGGCTTGCTGCACGCAAAAACGATGACGATTGACCGAGATTTTGCCCTCATTGGCTCAGCAAACCTTGACCGCCGAAGTCTAGAACTAAACTTTGAAGTCAGCATGTTGGTCTACGACAGCGACTTTGCAAGTCAGTTACGTTTCCTTCAAATGTCCTACATTGAGCAATCAACACCCATCACGCTCAAAGAAGTCGAAGAATGGCCTATAACTCAACAGTTATGGCAAAACGCCATTGGAATCATCGCCCCAATTTTATGATGTAAAAATAGGCAGAAAACGGGGGTTAGGAGAGCATTTTTAGCAATTTAAACCCATTTCAGAACAAAGAAAGAGTGATACCTGTATTGAATAAAACCGATGAAACCAATGTCGATGTCATATAACTTCCGATATCTTTGTCCCCTCCTCTCGCTATTCGTAGCGTGCTCTTTCACCATGGCTGACTACATTGAAGTCAGCGGCAGTGGTGAATCATTCATTTTAGAAGCTGGCCAACTCGACATTCTATATGGAAATGACCACCAATTTTCAATGAGTGAATTAGACCTCCTTGCAGCAACACTGCAAAATGACGGTGTTGATACTGCAGGCAGAATCTCTTTTTTACTTACTGAAACGAATGCTGGTCTCTCATTTGTAGGGCTGTTCGATGGCGTGCCATTTAATGACCCATCGGGTTCTATTTCAGATCATTTTCTTGGGCTCTCATCAACAACTACGACTGGCTCTGATTGGTACGCAACTGGAGACAATGGAACACAAACTGATTGGTATGACCTTGGCAATGACACGCAATTGATTAACTCGCTGTTTGCTTGGGACCATGGTCAAACGTCAGCTGCATTTGCTTGGGCGAATGTTGAAGAATCGCAAAATGCAACTGTCAACTTATACGACGTCGACTTAACGACCTTCGGTGCAGAACCAATTCAATTTGTAACGTACGCTGACGAAGGGTGGGAGGTCGCTGGGACAGGTGCATTTTCTGTCATGGGACAATATGCATTCTCGTATCAATTCGTCCCCGCCCCTGGCGCACTTGCTCTCATCGCACTTGCTGGCTTTACAACACGCAAACGCCGACGCCGATAAATCTCTGACAATTCATTCCTTACTGCTCAATAGAAACTTTCTGATTGAAAGTGTTACTATGTATTGTGAAAGGAATGGAGTATGTCAATCAAAGTTACATTTCACGGCCAATCTTGTTTTCAGTTTGAACAAGGTGAGCACTCTCTTTTAGTAGACCCCTTTTTTACTGATAACCCCGTTGCAAAGTGCAGCGCAGAAGATGTTTGTTGTTCGCACATCGCAGTCACACATGGACACTTTGACCACTTTGCCGACTGTGAAGGAATTGCCAAAGCAAACAACGCAACGGTGTTCGCTGCTTTTGAAATTTGCAACTACCTTGGTGAGCAAGGGCATGAACAATGTGAACCTGGAAATCCTGGTGGCAGAATCGAAGCTCAGTTTGGAAGCATTTCTTTCACAAGAGCATTCCATTCATCGAGTTTTAATGGCCGTTATATGGGCGAGCCATGTGGGCTCATCATTGAGTTTGGCGGCGCAGTCATCTACCACGCAGGCGATACCTCACTCTTTTCAGATATGGAATTGCTAGGCCAAATGTATCGACCCGACTTAGCCCTTTTACCAATAGGTGACCGGTTTACGATGGGGCCTGAAATGGCTGCTGCTGCTGCAGAGTTAGTAGGCGCTCCTGCTGCAATTCCAATGCACTACAACACATGGCCACCGATTGAAGTTGACGTCAATCGTTTTGCACCTGAAGGCGTTGAAGTCATAGTCATGGAACCAGGAGACGCAATCGAGTTAAGTCCTGAGACTGATGAATGACAGTCCTCGTTGACACGCTGTTAACGAATTGCAGACTCGTCGATGTTGTGCATCGAAAAGTTGTTGAGCAGAGTATTGGCATCCAAGATGGATTATTCGTCTTAAACGCTACCGAGGGGCGTAATGAGTTTGATTTGCAAGGCGCTTATGTTTCGCCGGGTTTTATTGATGCACACATGCATGTTGAGTCGACGATGCTCCCCCCCGCTTCGTTTGCAACGCTGTCCGTGCCACACGGCACAACGACAGTCATTCTTGACCCCCATGAGATTGCTAATGTCATGGGCGTTCAAGGCATCGAACTTCTTTATGAAGATGCGCAGGGCTTACCAATTGATTGTTTTTTCATGGCAAGTTCATGCGTGCCGGCGTCGCCATTAGAGACAAGCGGTGCAAACTTATCTGCTGATGATTTAGAACCACTCTTTGCACAAGGTAAAGTCATCGGTCTTGCTGAAATGATGAACTTTCCAGCAGTCCTCAATGACGACCCTGAAGTCCTGAAAAAAATCAAATTGGGCTTGAAGTATGGAAGAGTTGATGGGCATTGCCCAGGGCTAAGAGGAGAAGAATTACAAAAGTACATTGATGCTGGCATCACGAGCGATCACGAATCAACCACAGCAGATGAAGCGAAAGAAAAACTTGATCGTGGATTGCAACTCTATATCCGAGAAGGCAGTGCTGCAAAAAATCTCGAAGCACTACTCCCTGCTGTTACGAATGAGAACATAAACAAAGTTTGCTTTTGCACCGATGACAGACACCCTGCTGATTTAAAAAATGAAGGGCACATCGATCACATCATTCGCAAGTCCATCTCACTTGGACTTGACCCAATAGACGCCCTTGCAATTTCAACCATTCATTGCGCGGCCCATTATGGACTCAGTCATCTCGGCTCGATTGAAGATGGAAAACAAGCGAACTTTGTTGTCTTTGATGACCTCAAAGACATTCAAACAAGGCAAGTTTGGCACGCTGGTCATTGTGTCGCAAAAGATGGAACCCTAAAGACTCCACTCAATTCTTCAACAGATTGGACTCCCTCTTTCAACTCTGTCAAATTGCCCGAATCGCTTTCTGAAAAGTCATTTTGCATTCAAACCCAAGCAAACAAAATACGTGTCATTGGAATCCATGACGGTCAGCTCGTAACTGATGAGTTGCATCTTGATGCACTCAAAGACGGAGAGAATGTAATTGCAAATCCAGAAGAAGATGTTTTAAAACTAGCAGTCATCGAACGACATCAGTCAACTGGAAATATCGGTATTGGATTTGCAAAGGGTTTTGGCATTAGAGGCGGGGCGATTGCGTCAACTGTCGGTCATGATGCGCACAATGTCACCGTTCTTGGCGACAATGATTCTGACATGTTTATCGCAGCGAAAGCACTTGGCGCGGCAGGTGGCGGGCAATGTGTTGTATCAAATGGGGAAGTCACTGCGATGTTACCGCTTCCGATTGCTGGCTTAATGTCAGATGCCAAACCGGAAGATGTGATCCAGCAACAACAAAATGTTCTCACTGCGGTGCACAAACTTGGGTGCAACATTGAAGACTCCTTTATGCCGCTGAGTTTCCTTCCACTATCAGTTATTCCTTCGTTGAAACTCAGCGACCTTGGGATTGTTGATGTCAATCAATTCAAGATTGTCCCGCTCGGAGTTGATGATGAGTAAAGCGGGCATCCGAGAGCATGCGAGAAATCAAGCAATACGCGCACGAAAAGGCGTAATGCCTTGGATTTACTGGGGTGTTGCTGCAACATTCTACCTATACGAATTCTTCGCTAGGGTTGGACCAAGTGTCATGGAGTCCACACTCCAAGAACAATTCCAACTCAGTGCCGCTGGCATGGGTTTTGTCATGGGCTTGTATTACTTTGCTTATGCACCGATGCAACTTGTTGTTGGCATTGCGCTCGACAGGTTCGGTTCGAAGCGGCTCTTAAGTAGTGCCGCAATCATCGCTGGTTTTGGTTGTTTACTTTTCGCCCTCGCGAAAAGCGCAACGATGCTAGGCGTTGGGCGGGTTTTCTTAGGCATCGGCTCTTCATTTGCTTACGTTGGTGCTGTGTATGTTGCAACAGTTTGGTTCCCAAAATCGAAACTCGCATTCATCATGGGGATGACGGCCGCTCTGGGCACACTTGGTGCTGCACTTGGGCAAGCACCGTTAGAGTCAGCCGTTCAATCTTATGGCTGGCGTTCAGCGATGTACACCGCAGCGATTGGCGGTCTCATCATCGCTACAGCCATATTCATGATTGTCCCACGAAGACCTCAGTGGTTTCTTCAACTCGCTTCTATCAAAACTCCTGAAACTAAAGAGACGATGGCATCTGCATTACTGTCAGTTGTGTCACGAGGTCAAACGTGGCTTGTGGGTTGCATTAGTCTTCTCATTTATGTACCCATTACTACTTTTGGAGCGTTGTGGGGAGATACCTATATTGAAACAACGACTGGCGTATCAAAGGAATCCGCTGCGTGGGCAATGTCTATGTTGTTCTTTGGTTTCGCAGCGGGTGGCCCTCTACTAGGACTTTTATCTGACAAAATCCATAAACGTAACCTTCCCCTCTTGGGAGGAAGCATTGGTTGTTGCATCACAATGACTGGTCTTATCTTCTCGCCTACATTGCCATTTTGGTTTGTAGTTGTATTGTTAACGTGCACTGGCTTCTTTGTGGGCGCGCAAGCAATCACATTCGCAATAGCGGTCGAACAACATGAGAGTTATCACAGAGCAACTGCAGTTGCATTCGTCAACTTTTTTGTCATGCTCGGTGGTTTCCTTCTTCAACCTGCATTTGGCGCAATGCTCGATGTCGTCTCAGATGGACAACAATATTCAGCAGAGAATTATCAATTCGCTCTTATCCTCCTTCCACTCTCAATAGGGTTAGGCACAGTACTCTGCTATTGGCTGAAGGAAACTGCTAAGGAATGAAAATTGCACTTGCTAGTTGTTCAGAGTTGCCGGGATGGGAGATTGACGACGCCCCACTGATCGATTCATTAAAGGGTAGTGGTGTAGACGTTCAACAGCCAGCGTGGACTGATGACATTGATTGGTCACAGTTTGATGCAACAGTCATTAGAACAACTTGGGATTACCACCTGAACATCGATGCCTTCCTTGAGTGGGTTAGAAAAGTCCCCCGCCTTTACAACAATGCAGAGATTGTGAAATGGAATGCAAAGAAATCCTATCTCAAAGAGATGGAAACAAAAGGCGCGATCATTGCACCAACTGAATGGATTCCCACAAACACGCTTTGTTCAATTGAAGAGATTATGGATGCCTTCGACTCTTCATATGGTTTCATCAAACCACAGATTGGCGCATGTGCTTCAGACACATTCCGTTTTAAGCGAGATGAGTTTGACAAAGCGCAGACGTTTTTGAATGAACGGTCTTCTATGGAAATGATGGTGCAGCCATACATTGAAAGCGTTGAAACGATTGGAGAACTTTCCGCAATGTACTTTGGCAACAGATTCTCACATGGCGTGCAAAAGATTCCTGTTCATGGCGACTACAGAGTCCAAGATGATTTCGGCGCAAAAGACATGCCGTATACGTTTACCAAAGACGAAGTATCGCTGATGGATGACTTGCTAGCCCTCGTTCCACAACATGAATCCCTGCTCTATGCTCGATTTGACTTTCTGAAAAGTAATGATGGACAATTGTTACTCAATGAGCTAGAGCTGATTGAGCCCTCCATGTTCTTCAGACATTGCTCTCAATCACCGCATCTTTTTGCTGACGCCATAATCAATGCCGTAAAGAACACATTATGATGTTGCGATGATTAAATGGCATCTATGCGTACTATCAGTTGCGCTGTTGTTTTCTTGCAAAATCGAAGATACTCCAGTAGCACATCCAGTGTCAATTCAAATCCCAGACACAACACATGTCATCGAGTTAGTCCCAGTCTCAACAGAAAGTGGGACTGTTTTTTGGATGGCGAAAACTGAGTTGACTTGGGATGTTTATGACACGTTTTTACAAATCGTAAATAGTCCTGAAAATCTTTATGCAGAAGTCGACGCCATCACAGGGCCGACTCCTGCGTACGCTTCAGTTGATCGTGGATTTGGACGCTCTGGGTATCCAGCGATATCAATGTCTGCGCAGGCGGCTGATGCCTTTTGCATTTGGCTTACGAAAGCGACTGGAACAAACTTCACCATACCAACGCTTGAGCAATACGAAGCAGCAAATGCAGGTGGAGGCACTTCTTGGCATCAGTTCAACTCAGAAAAAACGACGCATCCAGTTGGAACCAAAGAACCAAACTCCCTTGGCATTTATGACATTGAAGGCAATGTTGGCGAATGGGTCATGACTGAGGATGGTCACAGGGTCGTAGGTGGCAGTTTTAGGGACTCTGATGAAGTCCTTGGATCAAAGACAATGCTCACACCCATTCCAGAATGGAACAAAACCGATCCTCAACTCCCTAGAAGCCCTTGGTGGCTTGCAGATGCTGATTTTGTCGGCTTGAGATTGGTCATCAATGATCACCCCAGCGAGAAATCAAGCAACAAATAGGAAACAGCAAACTGCTACTCCCCGTACTTTCTCTATGATGGGAGAGTATTCAAAAGGAAAACTACATGAACGAAAATGACGTAACACGAAGAGACTTTGTTAAAACTGCGACAGTTGCTGCTGCTGGCGCAACTGCCCTTTCTGGTCTTCCAGCATGGGCTGTTCAAGAAAACAGAGAGCCAATCAAGATTGGCTTTATTGGTTGTGGCGGTCGTGGAACAGGTGCAGCAAATCAAGCACTTAATGCGAGCGAGAATTCAATCATCTGGGCAATTGGTGACGCGTTTGAAGACAGATTAACTAGTTCAATGAACACGTTAGTTGGAGAAAAGGGCGATCGTGCTGAAGTCCCTAAAGAGCGTCAATTCGTTGGGTTCGATGCTTACCAAAAAGTTATTGATTCCGGCGTTGATGTCGTCATTCTGACAACACCACCTCATTTTAGACCTCAACATATTGCAGCAGCAGTTAAAGCTAAAAAGCATGTTTTCTGTGAGAAGCCAATGGCAGTTGATGGTTCAGGTCTTAGAAGCGTCATGGAATCTGCAAAACTCGCTAAGGAAAACGGAACAAACTTAATGTCTGGTTTCTGTTGGCGCTACAACTACCCACTTAGAGGCGTATATGAACAAATTCACAACGGTGCAATCGGAGATGTCCGATCCGTGTTTGCAACATACTACGCTTCACCTCTTTGGAGAAAGCCAAGAAAAGGGGGTTGGAGTGATATGGAGTGGCAAATGCGTAACTGGGTGCATTTCGACTGGCTATCAGGTGATCACATCGTTGAGCAAGCATGTCATTCGGTGGACAAGATTAACTGGGCAATGAATAATGAAACCCCAATAAGCGCAACAGCGATTGGGGGTCGGGAAATGCATACTGCTCTTGAAACTGGAAACGTCTATGACCACTTTGCTGTCGTTTATGAATACGCTGATGGAAGAAGAGCTCACCTACATTGCAGACAGATGCCTTTCTGTTACAACGACAATAATGACTTTATCGTTGGCGCTAACGGCATTTGCAATGTCAACGCATGGACAGGTTCACCAGAGCTGATTGGCCCTAACACTAGTTGGAAGTATGAAGGTGAACAGCCAAACATGTACCAAGTTGAACACAACGAGTTGTTTGAGGCAATTCGCGGCGACAGACCAACAGTTAATGATGGCGACTTTATGGCTCAGTCAACCATGATGTCTATCCTTGGTCGCGAAGCAGCATACACTGGCCAACGTGTCATGTTTGAAGACGCTCTCAATAGCACGACTGTACTCGGACCGAAAGAGTATGCATTTACAGATTACGCGATTCCAGAAGTCGCAACGCCTGGCAAAACAAAACTTAATCGTACTTAACTGAAAATTTAGTTTCATTTTAAAAAGGGCCTGCCATTTGGCAGGCCCTTTGTATAAATAAGGACAATCAAGACTTTGGAATTGCTTTGTTTGGATAAGCAACAAGGAAGATTGCGAGGCATGCTATTGCACCCCACATTGGAATTCCAAAGAGTCTGTCGTAATGCATAACGTCATCTACGGTTGCCCAACCTGCGACCCAACCTGCGACAAGAGAACCAACAATAATGCCGATTCCGATGACAACTAAGTTGAACAGGTTTTGTCCACTAGCCTTAACATCAGCAGACATTTGTTCATCAACAACCATAAACGCTACGAAGATGAAGCAACCGAAGCAGAGACCATGGAGCAAGATGCCTCCGATGACCATTGCGAGTTGCAGTTCACTTGCAGAACCTTCAACAGTACCAACTTGTTGAAACAAGAAGAAGCGGAGTGCATACGCAATGAGTCCAATTGTAAGCAAACTCTTCCGATTAAATGTCACTGCAAGGATTGGCATTAATGCAAGTACGACTATTTCAGACATTTGACCAAGAGTCATGAGTCCACCGCCACCAACACCGAAGATGTTGTTAATCCAAGTTGCAATACCTGCTTCAGATCCTGCTTGAACTTGCTGAACAAATGGTGCAGTATGAACAAAATAGAACTGGTGAATACAACTGACAGGCACTGCAATCAAAAACAATGTGATGAGCGGTTGAAAACGAATCTCGCTGAGGGCTTTTGCACTTGCATTCGTTGACTCTTCCCTGTTTGGAGGAGTCGAAGGAAGCGTGAAGCAATATAAACCCATCAAGATACCCAAAGCAGCGCTCAATTTAAACGCCATCATGATGCCCGCGTTCTGTGCATTGATTTGCGCCGTCTTTGCAGCAGCGAGCGCGTCCCCAGTTAACGCTGGGTCAATCGCCGGTGTGCAGTTGTGAAGAAGGTATTGACCAATACAAATGCCAACAGCAATCCAGCCGACTGTACCCCACACTCTCACTTTCCCGAAATCTTTATCTCTATCAGGTAAGTGATGGAATGAAAGTGAGTTTGTTAAGGCTAATGTTGGCGCATAAATGAGCGAATAGAGTAGTGAGAAGAGCAAAAACAGTTGATATGTGTCGATCCAAGACAACTGCCAGATGAGTATGCCGCCAAGGATGTGACAGATACCAAGTAGTTTCTCGGTATTCATTAACCGGTCAGCAAACTGTCCGGCAATGAATGGTCCGAGTACCGCACCAATCCCGCCAACCATAAAGATTTCACCGATTCTTGCGCCCTCAAAGCCTAGATGTCCAGAGAGGTAATTCCACAAAAGTGGAAGCCACGCACCCCATATTGCATATTGCAAAAACATCATGATTGAAAGTCGAGGGATGAGTGAACTCGATTGAGTTTGCTGTGTTGTCATTGTGACTCCTTCATTCGTCGGTCAACTGTATCGGCAATCTAGTCCCCGTCTGCCCAGATGATGCCACCTTTAATGTGTTCTAAAAATTCTGGCTCGTAAAAACTTTCTTTGGTATGCCCACCCCCTGTGTACCAACTGCGGCCTTTGTTAATCTGTTTTGTCCATGCGATTGGTCTTCTTCCGTCATCATCTTCGATTTCCAATAGGATTGAAACATCTTTTGGTTGACGGTCATACACATACCATTCATCCGTTCGCGTCCATGGATTCGGTAAATGACATGTTGATGCATGGTGTTCGTCAATGACATCAACATCTAACTCTTTGATTTGTCGGTGGAAATCAAATTTCGCACCAACGAGCTCATCAATGTACCAATCGAACTCGTATTCACAATTGGTTGCGGCATGTATTCCGACAAATGCACCGCCATTCTCAACAAAGTGTTGAAGGTAGTGTTGCTCTGTTTCATTGAGCACATCTCCTGTTGTGCTTAAAAACACGATGACGTCATATTCGATATCAACAACATCTGATGATGTTTCAGTATGTGTGACTTCATATCCGAGTTCATGACCAATCGTTGTAATCGCAGCGGCTCCATCTGGNATTGAATCNTGGCGAAANCCNTCTGTNTTTGAGAANATGACCAANTGNTTNGGCGTNGNNCAACTTGCAAGCAAACATAAGAGAATTAGAGCTCTTCCCATGATTGGTTCTCCTGACTAGTGAGTACTGCGTCAATGAATTTCATGCTCGCTAAACCCTCGCTTGCGCCAATGATGACACCTTCGCCCCCTTGCATCACAGTTGCACAATCTCGATAGATGTTTGCAAACGCCTCGACAAAGCCAGCAGGATGCCCAGATGGCGCGCGATTTTCCGAACAATGGTATCGATGTTCTGTACCGTCCTGGTCCAGTGCAGTTAACACATCNGGCTCTGAGTGCGACCATGTCATTGCACNCTGATCACCATAAACTTTGACTTCAACNTTGTTGCGTTCTCCAGTACTCACTTGAGAAACGACTAGGTCACCGATGACGCCATCTGACATTCTCATTTGAACAGAAGCGTGGTCATCTACTTTTCGACCATTCACTACTGAATGTACGTCACCTCGAACTGATTGGATGGTTTTGCCAGTAACAAACCTCGATAGTTGTTCAGCATGACTACCAATATCTCCGAGCGCCCCTGCGCCGCATAAGTCTGGATTCGTTCGCCACAACGCTTGCTTTTGGCCTTCGTTTTCAATGGAATCTGAAAGCCACCCTTGCCGGTAACTAACACTTACATTTCGGANAGTGCCAATCTCACCATTTGCGATTCTCGCTTTCATCTCACGAATCATTGGATANCCAGTGTAGGTGTATGTCATTGCAAACAACTTTGGCGAGTTTGATGCGAGTTCAGCAAGCGCAATTGCCTCATNGAGCGTTCGCGTCATTGGTTTATCAAGAACAACANTGAANCCAGATTGAATTGCAGCACTTGCAATCTCAGCGTGAGAATCATTNGGTGTCACAATTGATACGCAATCAATGTTTCCCTTNTCGTGTTCAAAAAGTTCTTGCCAAGTGCCATATGGTCTTGCTAAACCGATTTCTTGACCAGATTGCATCGCGCGTTCAGGATCTGATGANAGCGCTCCTGCAACNAGNTCGTACCTGTCGTCAAGCCGCATAGCCATTCTATGGATTTCCCCGATAAATCCCCCGATTCCCCCGCCAACCATAGCAACGCGAATCTTACTCACTATCTTGCTCCGAAAATGCTGCGTCGAACGCTGCCCCACTTGGNGGAATCACATCAACACTACGCAAATGTTCTAGTGATTCNATCGCGCCTTGCCGTCTATCCATGCCTTCGTCTTCCCACTCNACAGAGAGTGGTCCGTCATAACCAAGATGATTCAATGTACGGATGATGTCATCAAAATCAACATNACCACGNCCAACTGAGCGGAACTCCCANCCTCTTTTGGAGTGACCAAAAGGAAGATGTGAACCAAGTATGCCCCGAGAACCATCAAGTCTCACGGTTACATCTTTGGCATNTACATGAAAGATGTATTCATCGAATGTCTCTAAAAACAGTGATGGGTCGATGCCCTGCCAAACGAGGTGGCTCGGGTCAAAATTAAACCCAAACGCTGGATGATAATCCACTGCTTCTAACGCTCTNTTTGCACTTTCGATGTCATACGCAATTTCTGCGGGGTGAACTTCTAATGCGAACTTAACTTCATTCTTTTCAAACTCATCTAAGATAGGAATCCACCGTGTTTTAAAATCTTCATATCCTGCATCAACNGTCTCTTGTGAAGTTGGTGGAAAGAAGTAAAACTTTCCCCAAATAGATGAGCCTGTAAATCCATTCACAACTGGAACGCCAAATGTTGCTGCGGCTCTCGCCGTTTGCTTCATTTCTTCAGCTGCNCGNTGTCTCACNCCTTCTGGGTCACCATCACCCCAAACAGAGTCTGGGAGAATTGATTTATGGCGGTCGTCAATCTCATCACAAACTGCTTGTCCAACTAGGTGATTGCTGATTGCATAGCATTCCAATCCGTGCGTTTTTAACTGCTCCCATTTTTGCTTAAGCGCATCTTCTGAAGCGTGCACATCGAAGTGGTCTCCCCAACATGCAAGTTCGAGCCCATCGTAACCGCAGGACGCAGCAAACTCCGCCATCTCATCAAGCGGCAAGTCTGCCCACTGTCCAGTAAAAATCGTAATTGGTCTTGTCATGTTCCCTCTCTTCTATCAATCGAGCGGTGTGATGACAATGTTTCGATAGGAAACAACGTCGCCATGATCTTGCAAAGCGATGTGCCCCTTCTTCGCCATTCCATATNGAGGCATATCCTTGAACTTGCTTTCTGAAACTCGCTTCTTCCAGTCGTCAGACCAAAGTTCATACTCAAGAAGTTTGGTTCCGTTTAACCAATGCTCAACGTGCGCTCCGTCTACAACGAGTTTCACATGATTCCACTCNCCTGCAGGTTTCGTAACATCTTTAACTGGTGCATGAAGCGCGTAGTTAGAACCAGCACTCGTCTTAGGATTCAGGCCATTAGCATGTGCAACATTGTCNAGCACTTGCATCTCAGGGCCGCCTAACCAAACGTANTCATGGTCTTCTGAAACCCTAAAGAAGATGCCACTGTTTCCACCGGGAGCAACCTTCCAATCGAGNTCTAANANNAAGTNGNCNTANTGNTNNTGNGTNATNATGTCNCCNCCACCNTTTNTNTGNGTNANNACACCNTCTTNCCATTGCCAACCAGAAGGCAATGAATCCTTTTTATACCCTCTCCATTCAGGGTGAACAGTTTTACGAGGNCCACAACCAATAATAGTTAAACTCAATGCTAGTAAAAGTAAATGTTTCATCCCCTCAGGATATCACGAGTTACTTTGATTGGTGGACCGTCACTGACTCGCCAGAACGCAAATCTCTAATTTTTTGAGTATTTCCGTTAGCCCAAGTGACTNCAACGTCAATAATGCCACTTGCATTCCCCAAACCAATGATTAACGCCGAATCATGAGCTGAGCAGTACCCTCCACTGCTCCTTGATTCTCTTCTCTTCAACTGNTTCTTTAAGTGATACTGAACAACGGCATCTTGAGCAGGTGCTCCATATTGATTTACAAGATGAATGATGACAAAACCATTTTGATCATTCTGATTCATTAACACATATGCTGGCATGTCCCTGTTCACAACAACAATATCAACAGTGCCGTCACCATTTAAGTCACCGAACGCTGCACCTCTGCTTGTATGACTGAGGGCTGTGTCAACACCACCGTTTGGCAAGACTTCTTCAAAACGACCGTCTGGCAAACCTCTGATGAGCACATTTCTCTCAGCATAGGGATCTCCATCGCCAAGCATATCGGGCATTCGCACTTTTCCATTAGCCATGTAGATATCAAGAAACCCATCATTATCGAAGTCACGAAACCCTGTTCCAAATCGAGTAAATGGTCTTGAAATTGCAGACAAGCCACTTTGGGGCGTTCCGTCCCTAAACCATCCGCCTTCGTTGATAAACAGCGAATCAGTTTCACCATATAAGTTCACAACGAGGATGTCTAAAAGACCATCATCATTTACATCTGCAATGTCAGTACCCATCCCAGCTTTAGGTTCACCATTGGCGTCAACAGCGACGCCCGCGATAATCGCCTCATCAACGAAAGAACCATCGCCCTGATTAATCCATAACTGGTTATTCATTTTGTCATTCGCAACGAAGATGTCTGTAAACCCATCAGCATTTACATCGCCAATGCTTACACCAAGCCCATTACCCCACACTGACTGGATGCCTGATGAAACTGAAACATCTTCAAAAGTACCATCACCGTTGTTTCTAAACAATACATCTTTAGCGGGTGCTTGATATGCCTGCGGATGACAGTAGTCAAGAACACCCGCTCTTGTTGGGCATTCAAGTTCAATCTCAGGAGCCCAATCAATGTAGTTCGTGACAAACAAATCCAAGTCGCCATCGTTTTCAATATCAATGAATGCTGCACTTGCACCCCATCGAGCGTTCATGATGCCTGCTTNTTTAGTCACATCGCGAAACACTCCTNTTCCATCGTTTTGAAGAAGTACATCATCGTTTACATTTGTGATGTAAATGTCAACATCACCATCATTGTCATAGTCACCCGTCGCAATCCCCGTGCCATAAGATGTGACACTTGAACTAGGTGAATCTAACTGTTTTTCAAAATACCCTGCCCCATCGTTGAGATACAGTTGATTTTTAAAAGACAATTGAGCATCATCGAGCACTGACCCACCTTGGACAAAATAGATATCTAAGTCTTCATCANCGTCTACATCGAGTAGCGCAACGCCACCTGCGATAATCTCTGGATTGTATGGAAACTCGCCTGCACCTGACTCCCAAACAAAGTCAACTCCTCGNTGCTTGGCTTGATTTTCAAACCATGNGTTGGAGTTTGTAANTTCAGGTNCAACTTCAGTTGAATCTGANCAGCCNGCGAAGAGNACAATGATAAAGAANACTCGTTTCATTCCTTGTCNACCTCTTCTAANAACTGTTGTGCCTGAACATTGTCTGGAGNGATNCTTAAAATTTTGTTCAACAACTTTCGCGTCTTATCCAACTCAACTGGCGTCTGATACTGGACTATCTGTAATCGAAGTTTGGCNAGCAACAACATCGTAACAGTGTCCCNCGGNTCTTCTTGTAACAACTCNGAATACACTGCCATCGCAGANCCAGCATCACCTTCTCTTGCACTACAAGCCCCACTGAGCCTTCTCACCACTCGATTAGATTCATCGAAGGAAAAGTATTCGTTTATGAGTTTTCTAGCTTCTACTGTGTTTCCNTGATTTAGAAGNTCCGCTATCTTCTGTCTCATTGCGTTCAACCCNACCACATGTTCGACCACAACCTGAGTCCATGGATCTGCCCACTTTGGCTTATGCATTGTGGCTTCTGACCATGCTTGTTNTGCCTTAGTTTCGTCACCTAAACCCNGATACGCTCTTCCTAACAGTTGATTGACNTAACCAACCGGAACCGTTTCTCTAAGTGCAGGTGATTCTAAGTAAGANATTGCNTGTTGAAAATTCCCCTCCTCAATTGCAATTCTCGCACGAGCAATCATCGTTTGGGGCAACCCNGGTTTCTTTGATTCTGCGATCTCAATNTGGACTTTNGCTTTTGGAAACTCGCCAGTATCGATGTACCAAAACGCTAACTGCCAATGAGGGGCTGCCATTTTGGGTTTCGCNAGCTTTGCAGCGATCTCAAGTGAGGCGATTGCTTCATCAATCTTTCCTTGATGATTGGACACAATTGCATGTCTATACCACCCGATGACTCTATCCGGAAAAAGTTCGCAATATTGTGCATAAGTTTTTCCAGCAAGTTCATTCATCCCCGCACCTTCATATGTNAATCCAAGTTTTATTCGAGATTTGGGGTCACCTGGAGCAGCATCAACTTCATCAGCGATACTTTCTATAGCAGGTCTAAGAATCGGATCTTCAATATGACCAGCTCTAATGGCAAGCGGTCCTGANGGCGAAAACTGCACTAACATTAAAAGAATCANAATTAGAATACAGCAAGCACANATGATTTTGATTGCTCGAGATTTCATGAGTTCCAATATGTTAGCCATGGTCTCCTGATTCTAATNAATGGGTCGTTACGTTACGCAAACTTTTTCAGCGCCGCTAAAGCATTTTCTTGAGTTGAATCTTGTTCAAGTATCACATTCGCAAGTTGTGTTGCTTCATTACCCTTNTCGAGTGCNACTAGAAGTTTCAGACGCAGGACCTGCCAAGTCATCTCTCCCCGATTTGCTCCTACCTCTCGGAGTGCTCTTAAACCAGATTCATAGTTTTCAACTTTGAAGAAATGATTTGCTAACTGAGCCCGATCTGAAGATGTCGCAAATCCATGTTTAATCGCCAACATGATTGCCTGAGTGCCTAATTCATCTAATCCTGTTTTCAAACAGAGACGCCCAAATGCACCAAGGGCTTGAGGGATTGATATCTGGTCGACCTTAATTTGTTCTAACTTCTCAATNAGCGTTTCATCTTGCAGTTGGACAAACAACTCAGCAATCTTTGTCACGTTTGCATNTGGATACACCTCGGTTAACTGTTTTACCGTAGCACCAAGTTGTTCGAACTTTGCTTGTTGCTCTAATGCAATAACAAGCATCCAATATTCATATGGATTACCTCTGAGATGAATCAAACTTGCGCTACTGAACTCAAGTTGCTCCCATTTCTCTTTCTTAAACGCAAGCATAGATACTGCTAAAAATCTCATCGAAAGTAATTTTGCTGCTTGCTTGTTATCTTCTTTTAGAACATGCTCAATCACATCAAACCAATCAGTGTCTTCAATATCACTCACTGTAGGAAATGCACGTGGAGCATTCACGTTCAATGAATCTAAGAAGGTCCACTCAGGTTGCTTAACACCTACAGGGCACGGAACACCTGCAAACAAGTAAGCAACTCCACCAATCAACTCTAGGTAAGGAATGTTTTTNATNGCATGACCATCTTGCCCTGTAATCAGTGTTGCTTCATATGGTCTGATTCTTGACTTCAATGAACCGTCTTGCTCGGTTCTTCTATGTATAAGGATTATGTGAGAATCTGGGAGNGATGAAATCAGGTCTTCCAATTGCTCTTGTTGCAATCTAACTTGCTCAATCGCATTGCCTTGGTTAGCACTCCAAGGTAACAAAGCACAAACAACATCAGCGTTTAAACATTTACGAATTGCCCCAAAGCAATCTACTGNATCAATGTTATCTACTNGNACATCACCGNTTGTTGCTGGCCAGTTAACTGTTTTGACANTGAGNTCTGTACCATCCCAGAATGCTTGAGCCCTGCGGTCTTCCCTGCACGCCTCTCGGATTTCATAAGTTCTCGAATCAACAGTCGCTCGAGTTACAACATTGTGAACTANCGCATTTACTCCGGTGGTTACAGAAACNGCAATAGCAGCAGGTGGTATTGGAGGCGATGCAACTGAGATATTCGTTGTAGGTCTACCACCCAAACTAACAGGAGCACCCATCATTAAGGGGCCTTCTGTTACTACGATTAAGAGTCGCGGCTTTTGCGCATCTTCCATGTTCATTTATTCGGCATATTGAACAGTGTGTNTTCTATTAATCATAGGGTTTTCTATCAATTGAGAAGTGCCATCTGACCTATGTATCTTCATGAGTTTTACACGCTCCTCACCTAGTCCAAAGTGCGCTCTTGGATCATGTGCTGAAGCATACCCATGAGNTGTCATAATCNCTGANAATTGNTTTGTCCCATNAGNCAGTTCTAACTCAACTACTGANCCAATATCATCAGAACCAAACTGATTGACTACCCTAACNGAAATCCAGTTTCCTCGATTTGCGACGACNTTCTTCAAAATGTTCANGGGGGCGTTACTGTTAACTACAACAAGGTCAACTCCACCGTCACCATCGATATCACCTGACGCAACACCATGAGANCTCGCNACTATCTGTTTNGCAGTCCCTCCCCTCGGCTCGACGAGAACAAAACGACCCTTAGCACTTTGTTTAAACAGAAGGTTTGGCTCTGCAAGTGGGTCAAGTTCAGAATGTTGCGTAGCTCCTGTAGCAACTCCACCTGTCGNTTCATACAAATCAAGCATTGAGTCATTGTCAAAATCTTCAAANACAATCCCCCACCTTGTGAATGCTCTCGTTTCCGCTGATAAGCCAGATCGCCGAGTCATGTCTTGAAAATAATCACCACTGTTGTAGAAAAATGAATCTGATTCCCCATAGATGTTCGTCACATATACATCTAAGTCGCCATCTTGATCGATATCAACAGGCGTTGCTCCCATGCCTGCTTTCGGTCTNCCTGAATCGTCAACAGCAATACTTCGTAGNCTCGCTTCTTCAGAAAATGTGCCGTTTCCATTGTTAACCCAGAGGCGATCAGGCATTGCGTCGTTCGCAACAAAGATATCGTTTTTCTTGTCTCCAGTTAAATCTGCAATAAACACGCCAAGCCCCGTTCCTGCTAATGACGCAAAACCCGAATNCTGAGTNACATCTGTAAATGTGCCATCACCATTATTGATGAACAACGAGTCATGATGCTCGGCGTTGTAAACNACTGGATTGCAATATGTCCTTCTAGACATCGAATCTAAACAAACTCGNTCTGTGATTAACTCAGCGTCAAGGTAAGTGGTCACAATCAAATCGAGGTCACCATCCCCATCTACGTCGCCAAACGAAGAACANGCAGAAAAACCCTCTTCCTCAACTCCAGCAANTGCAGTTANGTCNCGAAAGGTACCATCGCCATTATTNTGCAAAAGACAATTCGTTCCCAAGTTTGTCACATACAAATCTGTAAATCCGTCTTGATTGTAATCGCCTGTAGAGACGCCTATNCCATATCCAGCATCATCTGCACCACTGCTAACTGAGCGGTTTACAAACAGNCCTTCAACGTTNTCATAGAGCACATTGCCTGATTGGCTTGAACCCTGAACAACATACAAATCTAAATCGCCATCGTTATCCATGTCAAACAACGCTGGGGCACCTCCAGTCACTTCTTTAATATGAAACTCNCCGGTTGCTTCATTGTTGTAAACAAAATCAACTCCCCAGTCAGNCGCCACATCTTCAAACCAAACCNCAGAGTCTGATTGTTCACTTTCAACAGGAGTGCGATTACTTTCAGAACAACANGTAGCAGAAAGCAAAAGAAGACNTAGGAACAATCTCATTTCGCNATCAACCTCTCTTGCAACTCAAGAGCCACTTCATTACNAGCGTCAATCAACAAAATTTTCTCTATTGAAATCTTTGCTTGTAACTCATTNCCATTACTCAGTTGAGCGGTTGCTAATGCGCCTAAATCAATAACCGNAAGATCTCCATGCGTACTTGCTAGTGCGAGCGAAGTTTCGGCTTTGTCAAACATATTCTTGTCAAGGAACAAATGTCCTGCTTTAACTAGATGCTCAAAAGCTGCTTCATGCTCACCTTGGTCTTGAGATATAACCGCTGCAATCTCGTGCACATTGGGGTCATTCGTATCTAACAAAATCGCTTTCTGTATTGAACGCTGAGCTTCTTCAATATCGTTCAGTGCTAGACTTAACCCAGCAAACTGTTTCCAGTAGTTCACATTTGGCTCGCCATTTAACTCAAGTAACAGCTGCTTTGCATCATTGAGTTTTCCAGCAGTTTGAAGCGCAACAGAAAGCGCTACACGCACATTGACATGCTCAGGATTGATTCGCACTGCCTTTTGTAAGAATGGNAGTGCTTTTTCTGAGCCTGCTGTTTGATACACATGCATTGCATATTCTGCTAACTCCGCTTTGCCTGCGATTAAACTTGGAATATGTTTGAACATTGGGTCAGGCCAGTTAGTCGGCGGAGCACCTGAGATTGCTTTGCATTCTTCCGCTTTTTCATGATCACCCAATTGTCGATAGCAAGTTGTTGCTAGGCCGTAAATCCACGGGGGCGCTTTCTTTGATTCAATTGCATTCTCGATAAACTGAATTGCTTCGTCATATTTTTGATTATCCATGAGNGATTGCGCGAAGATGTACCCCGTACCAATCCGATTTGGATTTGTNGAGTAAGCACGTCTNGCAGCTTCTTCAGCAGCTTGGGATTCCCCACGTTCTAATTGCCANTCAGCTAGAAGTCTCCAACCGATGTCATAGTTGGGTGTCAAATCTAATGCNGCACGCAAGGTGCTCACTGCTTTCTTTTGTTCNTTAATTTTCCAGTACCCGTTTGCGAGCAGGTAAGTCGCTTGGGGCATATTGGGGTTCATCGAGATGACTTGCTCAAATGCCTCAATTGNAAGGCGGTAATAGCCATTNGCATAGAGGGCAGAACCNTGTGCTAGCCATTTTTTNGGGTCATCCATAGCAATGCTCAGTTGTGAACCAGTCCTGTTTAACAAATCAGCAACNGATGGCTCAACTGCATTTTTATCCTCAGGAACGGGGATTTTGAGGCTCACTGGCTCGTCAGACTGCTCAGAACAACAGCAAAGCAAAGCACACAAGAGTAGGCAAAGTGCATTTTTTAGCATGTTCAGCATAGTACCAGAGCGGAGCAGGAAGGCGTTTGTGGACATCATTNGTTTACAGAGCCCCTAAGTTAACAAANTTAATCTCNNGTGAATTTTGCCAAAAAACTTACATTATTTCTGTTGACAAGTCCCTTTATATAGACCATTCTTCATATATGACCTTTGTTATTCCATGAATAATGTGTCATCTCAGGGTTAGTTCTCTAACACTGTAGGAGGAGAGAAGAAAGATTTTCCTTCAACAATTAGCTCTTTCTCAGGAAAGTTAACGATTTACGTTAGCTCCCTTACAACGGTTGGTTAGTCCCGCAATCTAACGAAACAAAGTTTTGTGTCGACACACATTTCTTTGGGCAGGGNAATTGAAAGAAACGTTTAGTTTGTCGAGACTAAACACTAAACAGAGAAGAGATAAAGAGGAAATTATTATGAAAAAGCGATTTATGCTTACAGCAGCTGGTGCAGCTGCTACAGGTTTCGCTGGTGCAGCAAATGCTGAACTCGTCAATATTACTCACTATGCAGACCGTTGGTTAGGTGAAAACGATTGGCAAATCTATGACAGTAATGGTGATATGGTCGCAGCATGTGATGGTGGCTCGTACTCCGGTACATTTGAGAGTTTCTCATACACGAACAACTCAGCGACTTCCCACTGGGGCACAGTCTTCATCGGTATTGACCTTGCAGCTGGTTCGTACAACGTACAAATGCAAGACACATACGGTGATGGTTGGGCATGGGGTTCATTCGTTGGTGGCTTGATGGTATCTGGCGCTGTTGAAAGCTCCGTATACCAATCATTGAGCTCCGCGGCTGGTCCATCCAGTTCAGGTTCTGCGACATCATTCAACTTCACAGTTGTTCCTGCTCCAGGTGCTCTTGCACTTCTTGGTCTTGCAGGTATCGCAGGCACACGTCGTCGTAAGTAATTCTTACCGACTAAGCAAACCTGAGACTATCCTTAGTCTTAATGAACAGACCATCCTTCGGGATGGTCTGTTTTATTGACTATGGATACTCGGCGGATACTCAGCAAAACTGCCTAACACATCGATCAGTGGTCCAAGATGCTTTTCATAGTTCTTCCAGCGACCTCTAGCTGATGAATACATTTTTTGATTTACTTGGTTGTAACTAATCGTCCTGGCAATTCGTTTTGACTTATGAAACTCCATACAGTCATCGTGCCAAGGAACGTCAAGGAACTCTAAAAGTCGTTCAGTCTCACTTCGCTGATTCTCAACGAGCTCCTCATAATTCATCACTAACATTTTGATAGGCAATGTGTCTTGCCAGTGCTGAGCCATTTTGTATCGCTCAATCCAAACTTTACCAATAGTCTCAATGCTGTTTGTATAAGGCAATCCCGCTTCTAGCAAGTTATTCGTGAAGCAAGAAACAGCATGATCTAAAGGATTTCGATGAAGGAACACTGCTCTCGAGTTAGGTAAAACGAGAGACAAGAACCCAAGTTGAGGGTATAGGTTCAATGCCTTGTTAGAAACAATTCTTGAAGTGCCTTTGAAGAAATCACAATGCGAATGGTACTGCTTAGCAAGGCTGTTTACATCTGATGGGGTCAAGTCAACAAGGCTCATCGGCCATTGATGAAATGAGTCGGTGACAAGCGGTACTTGGTTTTGAATCAGTGAACCGCTAGGCATTTCCCCACCATTTTCAATATCGGGATGCATGCCCATTATTTGTTCCAACAAGCTCGTCCCGCTTCGTGGACTTGAGACCACAAAAAGTGGTTCAATCATCCCTTGCTCAGGAACTCCCTTTGCAAGAGAATCGACCACTTCCTTAGTCAGAAACGCTCGCATCTCCTCATACGATTTTAAGTAGGAATGCTCGTCAAAATCTGTACCGTCTAACTCATGCGCTTTAGAGGCAGCGCCCCATGCGTTGTCAAACTCACCAAGTTGATCAAACACTTTACTCATTAAAAATAGAAGCTTGACTTGATTCACAGTATTCGTTTCAATCTTCAGAAACTGATTTAACTGGTCTATTGCTTCAGAGAATTTTTTCTGAGCCATGAGAATCCTTACTCTCAACCGCTGATAGTTTCCATTTTCAACTAAGTTGTCCTTAGAGTTTAAAAGGAGCGACTCTGCTTCCTCCCACCTATTATTTTGTTCATATATGTTTGCAAGAGAAATGACGCTCTTATGACCAGAGTTCGTTAATCGAACCGCCTCTTGGCAATACTGAACCGCCTTGTCAATCTCCCCTAGTCGAGACCACGCATTTGCTGACTCAACAAGGTAAACAGGGTGTTCCGCGTTGAGATGAACAAGCTCGTCAAACACCGTCGCCGCAGTGTAAAAGTCTCTGGACTCACCTGAAACTTGTGCATAAGCGAATCGTAACTCTTGAGAATCCGGCTCTTTTTCAAGTGCTTCACGGAGCAAAAACGCAGCGTTCACAAACAACTTTTTTGAACGGTACTCTTGCACTTTTTGCAAGATTTGTTTTGAATTGCTAGTCATCTTTTATCTAAAGGTAATCAGAAACAATATCAATCACTGGCCCTAAATGCTTTTCATAGTTTTTCCAGCGACCACTTGAAGTGTTATACATCTTTTGGTTGACTTGGTCATAACTGATTGTTCTTGCCACACGCTTAGACTTGTGGAACTCCATACAATCTTCATGCCAAGGTAAGTCTAGAAACTTGATAAGCCGCTCAGTTTCACCGCGCTGATCTGCTACTAGGTTTTCGTAATGCAATTCCATCATTGGAATGTCCAAAGCATTCAGCCAATAATCTGCAATTTTCTTTCTTGACACCCAGTAACTTGCAAGGTGAGACAGATTGTTTGTATAGCCATGACCAGATGAAATCAGATTTGTTGTGTAGCAGGATACAGCGTTGTCGAGCGGATGCCTATGAAGCATGACCGCTCTTGAACTTGGCAACACCTTTGATAAAAATCCAAGTTGAATCGAAAGATTGAGTGATTTGTTTGATACAACTTTGTGATCAGCCACAAGGTTTTTTTGCGATTCAAAATATTGGTTTGATAGGGTATCGATATCCTCTTTTCGCAAATCAATCATGTTTGTTGGCCAAGAATGAAATGAGTCTGTCAATCGAGGAATCCGCAATTGCATGGCTAATCCCACGCAACTTTCGCCAGCATTTTCAATGTCAGGGTGCATACTTAAAATTTGCTCGAGTAAGCTTGTTCCACTTCTTGGACTTCCAACGATAAAGAATGGTTCTGCCTCTGTTTTTGGACCAGAAGCAAGAACATCTAGCATCTCATCATTTAAAAATGCCTTCATTGAAGCGAAACTCTCATAGTGGGCTTCTAAATCAAATGGAGTATTGTCAATCTCATGTGCTTTTGTAGCTGCATCCCATGCTTTGTCGTACTCCCCTGTTCGATCGTATGCTTTTGCAAGCATAAACAAGTTGTTGATTTGGTCAGTTAAACCGATACCACCTGTCTCATATCCAGAACTTAGTAAGTCAATAGCACCTTCATAATCTTTTTGAGCAATCAAAGCTCTCGCTCGGATATTTATCGTTCTCGATTCTGGGGGAAGTTGTGCAACTGCTTCAGACAACAGATCAGATTGACTTGTTCGTTCATAACACTCTGCCCGAATCAATGACGTAAGCAACTGATCTGCACCAAGCGATTCTGCTTGAGCAACAAAATCGAGTGCTGACTGAGAATCACCGTTTCTCAAATACGCCTGCGATAACAACACTGTGATATCGACTTGATTTGGTTTTGCTTTGTCTAACTCCTCAAGAATCTGAACAGAGCGTAAAAAATCGTTCATTTCCGAAGCAATTTTGGATTCTAAAATCCGCAAATCTTTAGATTCAGGAAACTGCGAAAGATTCTCTTCAATTGTCTCGTAAGCATTTTGATAGAGCTTCCGAGCAGCCATTTTTTCGATTGCCCGAAGGGCTAATTCCTCTGATTGGTATTGTGGCATCAGGGCAGTATAATGCAAGCTTTACGATGTAAATCTACTAATCCAAAAAGACCTTCCCATGACAGACACAAACAATCAATCACCTACGGATTTACCTCCTGTCGACACATCTTTGATTCAGATTGAGATTAATCAACTTGAGTCACCTGATTATCGTATGAATGTTGAAGTCCCCCCCGTCTTGATTGCTGAGATTAAAACTCGTCTTAAGGACGGAGGCCTAAACTATGATGAGTTAGAACTCATCAAACTCATTCTTCAAATTTCAACTGATGAAGCAATGCAACGACTTGATAAAGATTCGGCATTTGGTTGCAGAGTCGTGACAGAGAAAAATGTCAAGTATGAGGAAGGAAAACCATTAGTCTTCTCGCTCGTAACTGACACAATTCCAAACGATGATTTCTCAATTGATGAAATCCCAATTCAGCGAAGAACTCTAGTTATTGAGGATACTCACGTTGACGAAGAGTTGTATGAACAGAGACTTCAGTTCGGAATGAAGTCTCCAGTGGATGGCGTCCTTGAGTATGGCGATGAGATCAGTTGCGAGGCGACTTGTTGTATCGAGAGCGTGGATAAACCAGTTGTAGAAAAACAGCAATGTGTACTAAAAGTACCAAGTGAATCCCAAAGGTTTTTCTTTAATGGCATCCCTCTGCCTGAAGTTGGCGAAGCGATGAGAGGCTCACAAACTTCAAAAGAACTTTCGTTTGAGTTTGATGTTCAAGGAACACGCGGCAAACTTGAGTTACGCAATTGCACATTCAACCGCGTTTCTCCAGCAACAGTTGAACAGGTGTTAGCTGAATATGGAACGCCAAGTGAGGGGCTCTTGAGAACGCAGATAAAAATGTCATTGCAAAACAGTTTCGATAGAGACAACGCGAACTTTATGCTTAATCAGTTTTATAGTTTTCTTCTTAACAACGTTGATTTGCCTGTGTCTGCAAGAATTACAGACATGCATTTCGCCAGGAAGTTGAAAGAGGTAGAAAGCCAAGCGAAAAATGAATTGACCGATGAACAGAAAGATCACATTCGCCAAAATACCGAAAGACTTGTAAAACGATTAACCTTAAATGCATGGCTTCAACGAACGTTCAAAGTCAAAGTATCTGAAACAGATCTCGACAACCAAGCAGCCATTATCGCTGAAGAGCGCAGAGTTAGACCTGCTGATATTAGGGAAGAGTACCGCTCTGAAGATAAGCTTCAGATTCTTTCCAGCATGGTGATTGATCGAAAGATTTTTGAAAAACTAAAAGATAAGATGGTATTTACGGAAATTCAGTAATGGATTATTTAACAGAAGAAGAACACGCAAAACTCACAGAAGAACTTGAAACACTCATCGGTTTAAGAAGTGAACTGTCTGATCGCATTGGTAGAGCACGCGAACTTGGCGACCTCAAAGAAAATGCTGACTATCACGCTGCCAAAGACGAGCAAGGTCATAACGAGCGGAAAATCAAAGACCTTGAGGAGCGACTCGCTAATGCCACCGTCGCTGATACTGAGCATGTTCCAGATGACATGGTCTTCTTAGGTACAACTGTTCGTTTAAAGAATCTCTCCAATAACAAAGAAGATTTGTATCAACTCGTTGGTGAATCATCGGGTCGATTCGACCTTGACTACATGGAAGTGACTTCAAGTTCAGAACTTGGCAAAGCACTCTTTAAAGCACGTGTTGGTGAAACAATCGGCGTGAACCTCCCTGCTGGTCGGACTCAATTCGAGATTTTATCGATTGAATAACTACAAAAGCTTTTTTTCTGGGGCAACACTATTCCGCACTTATCCACAGAGGGTCTGTCCCTAAGAACCCCACCAGGGGAATTCGCGGCCAAACCACGCGTCCACGAAAAGCAATAGTGCAAGTGATACTTTGAACCAGTCCATTAGTTTTGGAAAACGTTCTCGTCGCCATGCGTATATGCAAGCGATGAACATCACCTTGCAAAACCATAACATTGCAAACTCGGGCAAGTTACTAAAGACCCATGTCTGCCTCTTTGGGACGAGCCATTCAAATGTTGAATAAACAGACCATCCTGCCATATCAAACAAAGTTGATAAGCCGCTCACCATAAGTGCTTCAGAAGGGTCAATTGACCAGTGCGCCCACACAAAGCCCGTGAGTTGAAGCACCACAATCGGCAAAACTACAATCATCTGAAGGACCACTCCGTGCAGAATGCCAACTACACGATGATTTTGCTTGCGAAAGGCGACCGCACTTGTCGATACGGCAAATATGATGAAGAATGCCATGATTGCTGGGTACATATAGAGGAAGGGTAACACACTATGGAAACACTCATCATTGCGATTGCTGCTGGACTGGGATTTATGGTTGCCTACCACACCTACGGTAAGTGGCTAGGAAGCAAAGTTTTTGAGTTGTCAGTAAGCGCAATCTGCCCTTCTGAAGAACTAGAAGATGGGCATGATTTTGTCCCCACTAAAAAGTCCGTCATTTTTGGGCACCACTTTACTTCAATTGCTGGAACAGGACCGATTGTTGGACCTGCCATCGCCGTGATGTGGGGCTGGTTACCCGCTCTTCTTTGGGTTGTTCTCGGTTCGATTTTCGTGGGCGCTGTCCATGACTTTGGCTCACTTGTTGTGAGTTTAAGAAACAAAGGCCAAAGTGTTGGCGACATCGCAGGTAAGTACATCTCACCCCGGACTCGCTTCCTGTTTCTACTTGTATTGTTTCTAGGTCTCACAGTTGTCCTTGCAATCTTTGGACTCGTCATCGCTGCGGTTTTCAAAATGTACCCCTCTGCGATTTTTCCATGCCTCGTTCAAATCCCAATTGCAATCGGCATCGGTGTCTTGCTTTACCGTAAAGGCGCAGGGATTCTAGTTCCATCCCTCGTCGCCCTTGCGCTGATGTACCTCAGTGTGATTTTTGGCGACGTTGGAGTTTTACACACCATCAATACTTACTTAGCAGGTCTTCCCCTCATTGCTTGGGTAGTCATCTTGTTGCTCTATTCATTTATCGCGTCTGTGCTGCCTGTATGGGCACTCTTGCAACCGCGAGATTACATCAATGCACTGCAACTGTTTTCCGTGCTCGTTCTTATTGTCATTGGGCTCATCGCAGCAGCATTCTTTGGTGGCGCTCCAGTGGACGGCATTCGACCCGAGTTATCAATTGCAGCACCGATGATTGACATTGACCCCGCTGACGCCCCGCTTATCTTCCCCTTCTTGTTCATCACAATTGCTTGTGGTGCATGCAGCGGATTCCATTGCCTTGTCGCAAGCGGAACGTCAAGTAAACAAATGAAATGTGAGAATGACGCTACGTTTGTCGGATTTGGAAGCATGCTCACTGAGGGGTTTCTCGCAACCCTTGTCATCCTCGCATGCGTTGCAGGGCTTGCCCTTGGAATCCCAAGTGAGAGTGGCATATTGCTAGGAACTGAGGCGTGGGAAGCCCGGTACGCCTCTTGGACAACTGCTGGCGGGCTCGGCGCAAAAGTTGGCGCCTTCGTGGACGGTTCAGCCAACTTCATCGCTTCATTGGGTATACCCCATGCCTTTGGCGTTGCATTAATGGGTGTTTTTGTCGCCTCGTTTGCTGGAACGACGCTAGACACCGCATGCCGCCTCCAGAGGTACGTCGTGCAAGAGATTGCTGCGACACCCAAGTTGAACATGAAACCCCTTACAGGCAAATACATGGCTACGACAGTGGCAGTCATTGCAGCCTTTTTCCTCGCAGCTATTCCTGCCAATGGTCCTTGGACGATCGAGTCGATGGGCACTGGCGGTCTCATCCTTTGGCCAATGTTCGGGGCAATCAATCAACTGCTTGCTGGGCTTGCCTTCCTCGTCATTACAGCGTACATCTGGAGAGCGAAAAAACCGCTCTGGTTTATCGTCCCGCCGACGCTCTTTATGCTGTGCATGCCTCTATGGGCGATGGTGATGCAGGCCTTTTTTGGAACTTCCGCAGAGACGAGTTGGCTTGCTCAGGAACGGTGGGGTTTACTCTTCATGGCCATCGCAACGATTCTTCTAGAGTGTTGGATTATCGCTGAAGCAATTCACTGCATTAAAAAAGCCCCCGCTCAGTTGAGCGAGGGCTCTTGAATGTAAAAACTCTATGCGTTAATCGCAAGGTCCCCAATAAGCGATGACTTCGAGAAGGTCTGTCACGTTGACGGAACCATCGCCGTTAAGGTCTGAATCACACCCACCACATGGTCCCCAATCAGCGATGACTGATAAGAGGTCGGTGACATTCACGATTCCACTGCCATCTACGTCTGCTGGGCAATCATTATTATCTCCACCAAGACCGTAGTTATTCCAGTAGATGTTGCGAGTTTCATGAACAAAACCAGCACCGTCGTACCACTGTACGTTTAAGAGTATCTCAACACCTTGAGCCTGCTCAACAGAGATACTTGTGATTCTGTGTCCGAGACCTGTGCCAGCACCCATTGATGCGAGTGGGCTATCAGGAGTGACAAACCAAACACCATTATCCATGTAGATTCCAGAAGCGCTGTTAAATCCTGCGGAGTCGAATCCAAGTGTATTCGGCAAGCCGTCTGCAGCATCATCTGACCCGATTGTGACATAAGAGTCATAAACTAAATCATCACCTAGGACTGGGTCTAACACACGATCGTGAGCAAGATCACCACCATAAGATGACTGATGGAACATAACGAGCGTTGCACTGCCATCAAACTCAGCATTACTCCAACCACGAATTTGGAGGAGGTCTGCATCTTGTCCAAACACCGAAACCATTCGAGTGTTAGGGTCTGTACTTGGGAAGTACACATCATATGTTTCCATTGCTTGACCATCTGAGCGTGACCATGTTCGAAGTTCATAGTTCAGTTCATCTGCACCTGCGCCACAAGTGATGTCTGCACAAGTCGTGTTATCTCCGTACCAGCTGCCTGAGCAGTCTTCCATTAATGTTATTGAGCAATCGATGCCTACGCAGCAAGCGCCAAGTGCACAGCCTACTGAACTACAGTTCGTCTCATCACCAGCGTAATCGCCTCCTGCTTGCTGACATTCATCTTCTTCGTACTCGTAGCAAGTACCTGAAACACAGCAAGCGCCCTGCGGAGCAACACATGAAGATGAATTACATGTCGTGTTATCACCTTGCCAAATACCGCCACCAGCATTACAGTTTGATTCATAAATTTCAACGCATGAGTTACCTACGCAGCAAGCACCTGTTGGCGCTTGGTTTGAACACGACAGGCAATTGATTGAATTTGCAAATGAGTTAATCTCGTTGATTGAACCTGCATTGAATTGGTTTGCACAGACAAGGTATGGATTCATTGTGTAACTCGTACAGTTACAGTGGCCCGCACCGAAGTTATGTCCTAACTCATGAGCAGACAAGTCTGTAGTACAGCCAAAACTGCCGCAACAATCTGACTCAGCAAGCCCGTATGCTAGGTTGGAGCAAACTGCACCAAGCCACGCAATACCAATTGTGCCATTTTGAAGGCTCTTTCCAGTGAACAAGTGAGCAACATCTCTTTGGATGCCACCTTGGTTGTTTGACCATTCAGTGCCAAATTGATCTAACAAAACTTCTGCGTTAGAGGAAGTGTATGGATCAGCAGAGGAAGAGCGAACAATTATTGTCGTAATCTCAAATGAGATTTGAACATCTTCTTCATACTGCGTGTTTATTGCATTGACAACTTGCTCGATTCGTGATTCAGTATTGCTTCCCCAATCTTGGTAATACTCGTAGTCTGTATCAACGCCGAGTTGTGCAGTACAGATAACTTCGCCAAAGTTTGATACCTCGTTGTTCGCTGTATCTACAGCAAGCATGTCCAGAACCTTGCCAACATCCATGTGGTCTGCGGCGCCGCAAGTACCACCACTACTGATAATGTCAGAAGTGAAGTAGAACGCGTATAAGTTAGAAGCCCCACCTTTTACTCTGTCACCAATTGGCTCCATCCAAAACTCAACATCATCACTTAAGCGGATTCGTGCGTGAAGCCCATCATCCATCAGTGATCCTGCAACAATACTGCCAGAGTAACCAACAGCTTCGCCACGTAGTGTTCGCATTGGTGAGGGTTCAACTTCGTAAAGTTCACCGTCGTCATCTTGCATGAAGACTTGATAGCCCTCTGCGCGAATTGAATGCGGCTGAAGGTCAAGCGTAATCATCTCTCTGCCGTATGGAACTTCAATGACTATGGGTTCCCCTGGGAGTTGATTTATTTGCAAACGAGCATTCCAACTGTTTTCAAGTTGTAGCACGTCATTAATTTGTTCTTCTAAGCGGGTCACACCAGGGTTCAAAATTGGTGATGCAATCAATGAACTTGAACATCCAATTGCCACACAAATTGCAGTGGTTGTAGAAACCCATTTTGATAAACCTGTTGCCATGTCATTTCTCCTTGTTGAACGGCATCCCCCATAAGCGTTTCATGCTGTACGAAATCAGACGATAAAAACGAATTCGCACAATTCCTCAAGTGGTTGCGAGAATCGACTCAAAACACACAACTCTTCAGTTAGACCCTTCAGAATAACGCATAAAAGGTGTATTTCCAATACTAAATAGTTAAAAACGGTCTCAGAATGCGTGTTATCACACAGTAGAGTGATGATAGGACTGAAAAAAGGGCGTAAACACCGTTCATAGCCCCCTTGACCCTCTTTCGCACCATGCTAAAATCCCCCTCTACCCCAATGAGGGGCGGTAGCTCAATTGGTTAGAGTACCGGCCTGTCGAGCCGGGTGTTGCGGGTTCGAGTCCCGTCCGCCTCGTTACAAAAAACAAGACCTCTGGTCTTGTTTTTTTATGGACTCGCCGGACATAATCAGTTTTTATTTACATTCCGCCCACGTGTTTCCAATCGATGCATCGGCAACAATTGGCACATCGAGTTCCATTGCGGACTCCATAATGTTCACAAGGTGTTGCTCAACTTCTTTTGACTCACCTGATGGAACTTCCAATATCAACTCGTCGTGAATCTGTAAAAGTAACTGAACAGATGAATATGTAAAAGCATCTTGGACTTGGTTCATTGCAACCTTGATTAAGTCTGCCGCACTTCCCTGCACCACACTATTAATTGCTAATCGCTCACCAAGCATACGTTGTTGTTGATTCGTTGCGTCAATCTGTGTGATGTATCGCCGGCGTTTTAAAATTGTTTCTACATAACCGTGTTTTTCAGCAAACGAGACGCAATCTCCAAGGAATGAGTCAATGCCTTTGAATCGACTCTTGTATTCAGAGATGATGTCATCAGCATAATCAACAGCGCATTGCAATTGACGGGCTAAACCCCACTTCGTGATGCCATACACGATTCCAAAGTTAACTGCCTTCGCATCTGACCGCTGGTCACTTGTCACTTCATCAAACGGAGTGTCAAACACTTGTGATGCAACTGCTTTGTGAATATCTTGCCCCTCTTCAAATGCTTGAATCAAGGCTTTGTCCCCACTTAAATGCGCAAGCATTCTCAGTTCAACTTGCGAGTAATCTGCAGCAACAAACGAGAACCCTTTCTTTGGGATGAACGCTTTACGCATCGCACGACCAATTTCGGAACGAATTGGAATATTTTGCAAATTTGGATCACTGCTACTTAGACGACCAGTCGACGTTCCAGTTTGATTAAACGAAGCATGGATTCTTCCAGTCCTGGCATTGATCGCCTCCTTCAATCCAACAAGATAAGTATTCACTAACTTGGTTAACTGGCGATACTCCAAGATGAGCGAGGGCAATGGTGTCTTAACACTTGGGTCATCAGATAGTTTTCCCATCACTTCCATATCTGTAGAGTGAAATGATTTCCCTTTTTTTTTGATTGGTTTTAAACCAAGCCCCGGCTTTTCATCAGACTTGTTGTTAAATAACACTTCTGACAATTGCTTCGGCGAATCAGGATTAAAAGGATAGGGCGACGCTTTTTCGATATCCAGTTTCAATTCATCAATTCTTGCTGACAACACTCCCCTTTGTTCTTCTAAGGTATCAGCATCGACTTGAATGCCATCGAGTTGCATCGAAGCAAGAACTCTAACGAGGGGCATTTCAACTTCAGCGTACAACTTGTAGAGCCCTTCTGATTGAAGTTTTGGCTCAATCACATTCCAAAGTCTAAATGTGATGTCAACATCTTCAGAAGCATATGGACATGCATCTTCAATTGGAACTTCATTGAACTTGATTTGGTTCTTACCCGTCCCAATGAGTTCTTTGATTGAAATGCATTCGTAGTCAAGCATCCCGAGCGCAACTGCATCCATGGAATAACCACTCCGTGACGCATCAATGAGCCAAGAACCGATGAGCGTGTCATGCAACGTTCCTTTCACGGTGACGCCTGCTTGCTCAAAGACAACCAAGTCATATTTTATATTGTGCCCAATTTTTGCTATGGATTCGTCTTCAAGAATAGGTCTAAGCGCTTCGATTACTTCATCTTGATCGAGATGTTTTTCAGGACATTTGGTAGGAATGTACGCCCCTTCACCTTCACCTTTTGAAATTGAGACGCCACACAACTGGGCTGCCATTGGGTTAAGACCCGTCGTTTCTGTATCGACTGCGACAATATCTGCATCTTTGAGATGTTTCAGAAGCGCCTTTAACTTTGCTTTCGTATCTATCAGTTGATAACCCGCTGAATACGCTGGGTGACTTTGATCTGGTCCCATGTCAAACAGCCCACCACGAATTGACTGTCTAACTTTTTCACTCTTTGGCTCTTCGGTCGTTCCTGCAGCCATTGTTGCAATCTCTGACGGGAAGCGGTTAAAACCAAGTTCCTTACACAACGAAGTGATTGGTTTAACTTGCCAAGCTTCTGGGTTAGATTTTGCATCTTCAAGTTTAAACTCAAACTCAACATCCTCTATGAGCGTCACCAGTTCTCTACTGATTTTAAGTTGCTCCTTGCCAGCAATCAGGTTTTCTTTGCGTTTGCCTTTGATGGACTCAATGTTTTCGTAGATGCCGTCAATCGAACCAAACTCCATAATGAGTTTTGCAGCCGTTTTAGGACCAATCCCAGCAACGCCCTTGATGTTATCACTCGCGTCTCCCATGAGCGCCAAAATGTCCGCAACCATTGAAGGCGCAACGCCCATACCCTGTGTTTTAAACACATCATCAGGCGAAACTGTGGAGCCCTTGTGCGCGTCGAACAACTCCACAGAGTCAGTGATCAGTTGAGTCAAGTCTTTATCGCGAGAGATAATTCTGATGTCTAACTCAGGATGTTCCCGTTCCATCTGCTTTACGAGAGATGCAATGACATCATCTGCTTCGTAAACAGGTTCACCTAGAATTGGAATGTCCAATGCTTCAATAACTTCTAGACAACGGTCGACTTGACCTCCAAAGTCATCTGGTGCGGACTCACGGTTTACCTTGTACTCCGTGTCAATCTCGCTTCTAAAAGTTTCTTGATCGCTAGCAACATCGATGACAACTGCTAAGTAATCTGGACGCTCTTCACGTATGAGTTTCAACAGCATCGACGTAAACCCATACACCATGTTTGTCGGTTCGCCAGTTGCTGGCGAACTCATCGGGTTGCGAATAGCGTAATACGCCCTAAAGAATTGAGCGTGTCCATCAATGATGTACAAGGATTTGCGTTCACTCACTTGCAAGTTGCCTTATCGCTGATTCCGTTGAATCATGAAGCACTACATTTCGCCGTTGCATGACAGTCTTGGCGACAGTCACAAATTTTTCGATGTTGTACGGTCGAGTTCCGCCATCAGTAATCCAAGCAAACCTTGCAGTTGGGGTGGGAACTGGAGTGGAAGATGCAATCATCGCGCCTGTTCCAATAATCGTACCAGTCATAATTCTAGTGCAAATCGCTGTCTTGACATGGTCTCCAATGAAACAGCCAACATACGACCGCCCTGTTTTATAACGCTTTCCATTTAAGTCTTTGACAATGATTTCACCATACGTGTTCAGTAAGTTTGAGTTTGTTGTCCCTGCTCCGAGATTGACCCACTCCCCGATAAGTGAATCGCCTAGATGACCATCGTGCACCTTGTTTGCGTATCCTTGGAACACTGTTCCGCCCACTTCACCACCAATCTTGCAAACCGGACCAATGACTGTGTTTGCCTTAATTACAGATTGCTCGCTAAGCGTTGAATCTCTGCCGATCCAACATGGTCCTGTGATGACTGTTCCAGCTTTTATTGTGACGTTTTCTTCTACTCGAATTGCGCCATTCGTGACATCAAAAACGACATTTGGAAAGACAATTGCTGAACCGTGAACATCAATTCTATGTTCTCCGACAACTGTTAATTCTTCGCGTGACTCATACGCATCAGCAAGTTCTAAATCCCGTGAAAGATTCTCAGGCAATGCATCAAGTACACCCCACAAAGTCACCTGTTCATGTTCAATCACTTCGCCTTCTGGATTGTCTACACAAAGTAGCCCCGTGCGAGCGGAAATCATTTCGCCTCGAAGCGGATCAGCGCAAACAAAACCAGCTGGTTCTGTACCTCTCTCAGCAACAATTCGTTCTAGGATCGTCAAACCACCATTTCGACATTCGAAGGATGCTCTCAAATCAGATAGTGGTTCTAAAAATGTAGAACCTGCATCTTTGATATACCACTTACTCATGCGCTCATCTCCATGTTGCCCTTCGACCAGTTGGTGAATGGAATCTCCATACACCTATGGTAGACAATAAACACCACCCAATTGGTACGGCGAAGATGCCTGTGTAGATCGATGTTCCAATCAATTTTAAGAATGCCCTAAATCCACCGCTTGTTATCGGAGGTGTCCATGGCATGAACCCACGAATGATGAGTACAAGCGCTTCCACTGCACCTGTAATCAAAACACATCCCATCGCAAACACAACAATCGTGATAATTCTTCTGCGAAAGACGACATTCCTAAACTTCATGATGAATAAACCAGTAATGAAATATCCAAGGGCATGTGGCCCAATGAGATAAGCACCATTAGAAAAGTGACCATAACCTGGGGACAAATCGACAAGCACTCCGAGCAAAAGCACAGTCATGAGCGCTGTTATCTCAGGCGCAAAGAGCGCAACGAATACAACGATGCATGGCATAGCAACCGGTGTGACATTCCCCATTGACTTCAGAGTAAAGAGTCCTGAGAAGCCAGAGTCAAAAGCGAGCGCGAGCACAGCAACAATAAACAACACGATGACTCGCATTTACTCTGTCCCCTCTGCGCTACCAAGAATGATGACTCTTGCGACATCCCTTGGTTTTCGTCTTGGTGTAATCTCAAGCGCACTTCTTAGTGGGGCTTTATCGATGGGATTTATTGCTGTAACTTTTCCCGCGATTAGTCCTTTTGCATGTTCCGACCAACTTGAATCATCAATCACAACTAAATCACCAATCTGCACATCAAGTGAAGATGCGCACTCAGCGTACAAAAATGGATTTCCATCTGCGTATGCAAGAACAGTTGCAAGTATTGGTGATCGCCCAGATTGTGGATGTGCGGGAACAATCGAGGTGCGGACATGGCCATGGCTAGGATGAGTGGTTGGCAAAAGTGAAATGCGAGTCAGCCCAACATCAGTCACTCGGCCCACAACATCTCTTCCTACAATTGCTAAATCCCCTTCAGCGATACGCTCATAGACACCGCGAGCTAGCTTTAACTCAACCGGTGCAGACGGGTTATGGGGATTGATGCCAGTAATGTCAATTGGTACTGAAACAGGCGGAAGAGGATTACGCAGTGCAGACTCAGGCAATTGCTGAAACTCTCTTAAAATGTCTGCAAGTTCAGTGGAACGCAACAACTGCGCGTGATAAAGCTGACGGTAGTGTTCTCGTTCAGTAACAGCAAGTGTGTTCCGTTCATCTTGGTCCGTTGGCAAATCTGAGAATTGAGCAGCAGGTCTCATCCAACCTGTTAGCAGAATGCCAACATGAGATAGCGGCGTCACAGGGACACGTACTAAGTCAGAAATATCTTTTGTCCAGCCAAGCCAAGATGCCGGAAAAAGTGAAACTGCAATTGTGAGGGTTACCACAACCGGCAATGCTTTCACAGGTCTTCGAAATGTTAGAAATTGATTCACCTTTTCAGAAACGAATCAAGCGTTAATCGCCCATGTCAGATTCAAGGACAGATTTCCAAAGTTCTAAGTTATCGAGATAAATGCTAGTGCCTCTTGCAACGCAAGTTAATGGGTCTTCAGCAATCCGAACGTCCAGCCCTGTTGCATTCGAAATCACAACATCGATGCCGCGAAGAAGTGCTCCACCACCAGCAATGCAAATACCGTTATCAACGAGGTCTGCTGCAAGTTCTGGTTCAGCACGCTCAAGCGTACGCGTGACAACATCGAGAATGTCTTGAATTGGCTCAGAGAGCGATTCTCGAATCTCTTCACTCGTTACAGTTGTTTTTCGGGGCAAGCCTGTAATGTTATCTCGACCACGCACGTCAATTGTCGTTTCTTTCTTCATCGGTGCCGCAGAGCCAACTTCAATTTTGATTCGCTCTGCAGTTTGTTCACCAATCGTCAAACTGTAATTCTTTTTCATATAGTTGATGATGGCTTCATCCAAGTCATCGCCCGCCTTACGAACGGATTCGCAGGTTGCAATGTCACCGAGTGACATGATTGCAACTTCAGTCGTGCCACCACCGATATCAACAACCATCGATGCTGTCGGTTCAACAATAGGCAAGCCAGCGCCAATGCCTGCTGCCATTGGTTCTTCTACGAGATATACTCGCCGTGCACCAGCGCGTTCTGCTGAATCTAACACTGCTCTTTTTTCTACTTCTGTAATGCCAGATGGAACTGCAATGACCACTCGAGGGCCAATGACTCTGCCACGCCCACTCACCTTGCGAATGAAGTAACTCAGCATCGCCTCAGTGATTTCAAAATCGCTGATGACGCCATCTTTCAGTGGACGAATCGCTGTTATTGAGCCTGGGGTTTTACCAAGCATCTCTTTAGCGCTGAAACCAACGGCATTGCCATTATTCAGCACTCTATTCGTGTTTCTCTTAACGGCGACAACTGATGGTTCATCGAGCACAATGCCCTCACCACGAACACATACAAGGGTATTACATGTACCTAGGTCAATCCCCATATCCACACTGAACCAACTTAAAAATTTGTCAAACACTACGTGAACTCCTCATCACTACAATCAACTCGACATTGCGAGTTGTCTTCTTTAAGAATGATAAGGGATTTTAAGCCTATGAGCGAATGAGTAAGCGAACTTACTGCGTATCAATCAAGACGAGTGGACCACCCTCTGATCGATCGTCAAGTTTTGAGTGCTCAGTATTGACGAGGTACATCCACGCTACGCCGCCTGCAAGCAGTAGCATAGCAACGAGTAACAGCGTCGTGAAGACATCAGGACTTGGCGAATGTGAAGAAACTGGCGTATCGAATTGAGCCATTGGTCAATTTCTTCCTTTCATCGCAAAGACTGTTGAACCTGGCACAACTAGCCCTCTTGAAGCATCTTCGAGTGTTACTCGACCGATTGATCGGTTGATGTCAACATCTTCAATCTGGAGTCTTCCAAGGAAAGTGCCGTCGTCACCAACAGTCATAATCCAACCTTCTTGAACGCCATCTCGTGAGCCAGCGTTAATCTCAACAAGAACATCATCATTGTTTCGCGAAACGGTAAGCACAGTTGATGTCATCGTGCGGTCTGGTGCAATACCAGATTCGACTGCTGTGACAGCTTCTAACTCACCATACTTTGAAACATACGCATCAATGCGAGCTTGGAGCGCATCGAGTTGCTTCTCCATGTTGTATCGTTCTTCTTTTGATTTTTGAGATGCTCGGCGTGCTTCATCTGCTTCGTAGCGAGCTTGCTCAAGCTGATCTTCCATTTCCATCACCATTCGTTCTGAATCGATGACTTCTTCTCTAAGGTTGTAGTTTTCATTCACGAATCGCTTCTTCAACTCACTGTTGACTTCACTCGCGTTTGAAAGTGTTTGTAAGTTCGCATTGCTTTGAGCTACTTGTGCTTCAAGTGTTCCAATGCGAGCTTCTAGTGAACTAATTGTTGCAAGGGATTGAGCAGACTGACTACGAAGTGAATCGATTGTGCCTTGTCTTGAATCAATCTCTTGTTGTAGTTGCATACGTTGTGCAGCAAGAGCGGTTTCTGCATCTTTAGCACGGACAGTTGCAACGCGTCGCTGATCATCTGCTGCGCGATACTTCGTACGGTAACTATTTTCGTTCATTGTGAATGTTGCTACGAGTGGCACCATTGCAACTGCAAGTAGCGTAACGAGAACGATGAAAATTTTTGTCAAGATGTGCACGAGTTTACCTCTTTTAAACCTCTTAAAATCAGTGACGCTTAGGGGTGGACATGGTTGGTGAACATTCACCAATGATTAAAAAAGACCCTAAGTCGTTTCTTTGGGGGTATTTTGTACCTTGATAAGGGAATATTGTCAATGGACTCCGGCAACAGAATCGCCCTTATCGATGCGTAAAATGGCACCAGCAGCTGCGATTTGGACATTTGGGTCAGAATCTTTGAGCATGAGTGCAAGTGGACCTAAATTCACTTGGTTCCCCTCAATTCCAAGGGTCGTTGCACTTTGAGCTCTCAGCAGTGGAAATTCACTCGATGTGAAACAATGGCAGAAGCAAATGGGGATTGGTGAAGAGGAATGACAGATATAATGGCACTAGACATAGAGACGAGCAACTACTCATGGGAGATTGGCGGTTGGGACAACAAGGCTTTGTTCGACACATCCGTCGTGGCTACATGGGATGGCAAGGATGGGCATA
>PBEX01000011.1 GCA_002718515.1 Phycisphaerae bacterium | reverse complement strand
AGATGGGTACGGGTACAGTTGACACATTTTTTAATCAATGCTAGATTGTTAATGGTACAGTTGAGTTTTTATTTTAAAAGGCAGATATAAAATGAGTGAATCAAAAAATAGAGTTGAGAAAATAGCTAAGCAGGTTCAGGACATCACCGAATTTGCACAAACCAAAGACAGTGGCGCGGCTAAGTATATAACAGACAGATGTAACACCATCGCTCGTACAGAGGATAAAAGGCTTAATATTGTCGTTGATAAAAAGACAGGTGAGATATTAGAAAAGCCCAACGTATCTTACCGATACTATACGCAAATTATGGAAGGTTACCGTAGTGCAATAAAGTCATTAAACTTTAAGCATCACGCAATAGAAAAGCATGTGAATGCCTTTATTAATAAGTATTCAGACTCGGTTGATAACTTGGCAGAAATGCTTGATCCAGAATTGCCAATCGAGACACTTCGCGAAAATTTAATAAAACTGAGAGCCAATGCCCGGAGTGGTTCAAGCTTTAAAAGTGACCTGTTAAAACTGCGTATAGAGCATCATGCTTATTACATGTTTGAACCAAAAGGTTCATACAAAGACTTTATAAGCGATCAAAATTCAAAGAACTTGAAAGCCAAATTATTAAACCAAGTACAGGTTAATCCTGATTGGATAAAAAGCCTCACAACATCACTACTGACCAAGGATGATCCAAGCGTATCAGACCTTGCTATTGGCATTGCCATAGCAACTGGCAGACGATTAACCGAGGTCATGAAAACTGGCGAAATGAAAGCCGTAAATAAATCAACGCTTTTGTTCTCAGGTCAGCTAAAAACAAAAAACCGTCATTTGTTTGAAGAAATTAAACCATACGAAATACCATCAATGATTGATAGCGGTATTGTATGCAAGGCACTGAAAAAGCTTAGAAAAGAAACTAAAGCGGAACCGCTAATTTATAAAAATGTACGCGGTGAAGAAGTTACAAGCACTGTTCTGGGCGGCGATAAAAGAGATTACAGCCACAACAGCGGTATAAACAAAAAATATAGTCCAACACTAAACAGAAATATTAAAGGATTACTGCAGGACGGTTACTTTAGCTTTAAAGATTGCCGTGCTTTATATACAGAAATAACTTATGAAGAACACGCCAAAGAAGGTGAATCACGCTCGGCTTATCGTCACAGAGTTCTTGGCCACTCGCTTATTGAAACGCAAATACACTATGAGAGCTTTAAACTCGATTCAAATATAGAAAAAATAAAGGTCATCATTAAAGGTGAAGAAAACGAAGCCAGTGGAGATGTGCAAAAAGCGCTGGTGGAGTACTTATCAAAAGCTGATGAAGAAGTTAAGTGCTACGCACGCGCACCAAAAGTGGCAATTATACATGACTGGCTAAAGCAAAAAGTAACGGATGGATTAACCCACGAAGAAATAACAGCCTCATATATTCGCCGTTTTTGCTTAATTGACGGTAAGCAAACAAACCTGAACACAATTAAAAAGTACCTTGATGAGTTTGTAAAAATCAGTGAATTTGTGCCGCCAAAAGAAAAACCGAAAAGCAAACTGGATGAGCAAATCAGAGAGCTCGAAGAAGAACTCGAAATGGCCACGGACAGACAGGACGAGATTCTTGATGAGCGAACTGAGCTTGAAGAAGAAAAAGAAGAGCTTATTGCTCGACTACCAGAAATTGATGAAGAACTTGAAAAGTCAGAAAGTGAAGCCGAAGCCATCGAGGAGCAAATTGAAGATTTAACCGAGCAGCTGGACGAACTGCGCCAACAAAAAGCTGACGAAGAATCAAAAGAAGCCGGTGATCAAAAAACTGACGAGGAAAAACAGCCTGAAATTGTGTGGCCAGATGCAAACGACATAGATGTTGAGGCCAAAAAGGTCGGTAAATACTGGAGAGCAAAGGCCACTATTAATGGAAAGGTGTTTGAAGTAGAACAACCTGGTACCAAGAAGCAAGCCATTGCCGATGTTCGTTCACTCTATAAAAGTGAAATTAACGAGTAATTAGCCAAGGGCCAGCAATGGCCCCTTTAATAACTATTAAAATATCAACGAGAATGTCATGGACAGTCAAGACTTAAAAAAAGCTATTAAGCTCTTATTAGCAGATATGTTAGAAGATGAAGTTGATTTAAAAAATAAACCATCAAGCGATATGTATGCGCAAGGGCAATTAGCGGCCACTCAGTACAATAGAGTCAAAATTGAAACAATACTTGAGGCGCTAGGCTCAAGAAGAACATCAACTATTGATGTTCAAAATTGTTTTGAAAGAAAAACGAGTAAATTTGTGCTTTTCGATGAGACTGATAAATATATTGATAAAAAGATAAAATGATATGGCTAAAAAAGTAATTCTGCGCGGGAAAGATATAACCAATATTGTTAGTAGAGTTTATTTCAAAGAAAATGAATTGATAGAGCAAAGTTTATTAACAGGTAGGAAACCAACATCAGATGTAATAGTAGAGTACAGTTCTGGTGAATGCGAGACTGTAACAAGTGATGTTATAGAGGTTACTCTTTTAAATGGTATTACATACACTGTACAACCACACAGCACCAAAAAACCCGCTTAAATGCGGGTTTGTTCATTTGAGTTTTTACTTATTTATTTAATTGCTTAAATCCTGATTTTGTAAGCGTGTAAAGTCCTGAGTCTGAAAGTTTAACCAAACCATGCTGCTTTAGCTGCTCAAGTATAAATGCCGTTGTCTCAACTGACTCACCAATAACCGAACAAATAGCCCCAAGGTAAGATCCAAAGTCTGACTGACTCAATGTGTAAATAATTGCCTGTGCGTGTGCCGTTAATTTCATAAACCCTCCAAAAAGAAACCGGGCGAACCCGGCTTATATTTATTGCTTGTTTTCTAGCGCTGATAGTAAAAGTGCTAACTTTCTTTCAAGGTCTGCAGCGGCTTTTAAATCTGGCTCGATATGCATGGCCAATAAATTGCCCTCAGCCGTTCTTTGGTTGTTCGCTTCAAAGTAAGCCTCACCAATTAACTGTGCTAACTCTTTTGCTTTTCTGTGGGCGTTTTCTAAATTGCTCATTTGCTTAATTCCTTAAATATGTATTTACTTATTTATGGGTTAAAGCATAGCTCTGGTAATAATAGGAGTCCAGTCCTATTTTTATCTGGCAAAAGAAGGGCCTCGGTAATTAAACCGATTTTAAAAATGGGTGGTTATTTAAGCTTTTTTAGTTCGTTATGGGCTTAAATTGCGCCGTTATTTGCGAGTAAATGCGAGATATAACCGATTGCGCACCCTCTTTTGGTGGCGCAGACTGCATATACCCCTCATCACGTAGCCTTACCAGTACTTGCGGCGCAAAATTAAACGGTATTCTTAGGTTCTCAGCGGCTTGTTTAAACACCGATGACCAGTTAGAAGCCTTGATTTTATTGGTTTCAGCTTGATCCACGTTTTCCATGGTATCTATATAACTATCCGGCAATGATTGGATCAATACACCTTCCAGATGTTCTAGCTTAAAGGCGGTGATTTTTTCGGCTTGGCGCTCGGCGTTTATACCCGCCATAAGGTCAAACTCACTCTTGCGGATGCTGTAACGTATGCGGCTTGTAGAACCTTCCTGAACCCTTGCCAGTTGCAACGTATCCAGTTTTAAGCCTAGCGCCTCAATAATTGCCTTAGCTTTGTTTAGCGGGTTTAATTTGCGGCTGTATGTGTTGATGTAGCCACCAAATTTATAAACGTTATTGTAAACGTGTATGTTGTCACCATCAGTTAAATGGTGCATAGCTTTGGCTAACTGCTCAGGTGATGCCATACCTTCACCCGTTTTTGGATCTAGGCCACATATTTCAAAAAAGTCTCTTAGCGCTTGGCGTTGCTTTGATAAGTAAAGTCTGTTTGAAACTGGCACACCCGCTTCAATTTCTGCGTTATCAATTCGTTTAGCTTCATCAGCTGGCATTTGCAGCAGTTCAAAATATTTTACTTTTCGTAAACCACCTTGATTCAAGAAAATAATACTTTCCTGGTTCACTTCCATGCGCAGTAAATTTTCGATGTTCCAGCGGTTAAGCTGTGCTTTTTCATCTTTAGATAAGTTATTGCGTTCGAGTAGTGCGCTACGTTCTTGGTCACTGGGTGTTGGGTTGTTTAAGTGGCGCTCAATATCAAGTGCTATTAATAAGTCACGGCTAGACTCTTTCATAGCCTTACCGATTTCTTGTTCAATTTCGTTTGTATCGAGTTGATGCAACTTGTAACCGTCCGCATATAAAATACAAAGCAAGTTATTAGCAAAATCATTTTTAGCGCGGTTCTCTTGCGCTATTAGTTCAAGCCTAAAGCGGTCGAACTCGTAATCTTCGGTGCCAATTTCAATTTTACCGCTGTCTTTATTAATGTTCACATCAAGCTGACTGTGATCGTTTGCCAGTATCATGGCCAACCACATATTAAGCGCCGACTCTTCACGGCCACTATTCATTGTTGATAAGCCAAGCACAAATTCACGCGCGTTACGGTCACGGCGTATCATTTGCAATGCATCAGACGGCGCAACCGTTCCACAGAAAATACCGTAATGGCGAGTAAAGTGCTTATTCTCAATTGAAACACCAGAGCTAATGGCCGGAGAGTAAATCAAGTAATCATACTTTTTACTTTCTTCATTTGGCGCATCAGTAAACTTTTGAACGTATTCATTCGGCTTACTTTCCGAATCAATAAAGAGCCCTTTTTTATCTGGGTATTTACTTTGCAAGTGGGTATAAAGTTTTTCACCATCACGCGCCGAGTCGTTAGCAATTAAAACCTTGTGGCCAGCTTCAACGTCTTTAGCAGCGCGTAAAAATGCGGTGTTTGAGTCGGTGTAATAAATATTAAAGTCATTACAGTTGGTGGTACCGTCAACAATATGAATTTTGCATTCCGGGTGATCATCACCGTACAGCTCTTTTAAATGTGCATTCCGGCGTTTTAATGCCAGCTCGCAAAACTCAACAAGGGTGTCGTTTGCATCAGCATCAGCAAAAACAATGTGGTCGCGTGTTGTTGATGTCATTTGCAGTATTTTATTAAATACCGCAACAGGGTAAGCAACGGCGCCACCACTTGTTGTGTGTCGTAAAGTTTGTGACGCTTCATCAATACAAAGCGCGTGTAAATTATTTAGCAGGGGTGCAAATGTGCCTTTAATCGCAGAGTTAATACAACAGGCCAGTTTGTTTGAACCGGGCAGCATGTCTTTTACGTTTGGATCTTGATAGTGAGTGATCGGCGCATACGAACTAGGCATATTTTTGCTTAGTGCATCCCACGCACCACCAATTAACGAAACTCGGTGAGCAAAAAACGCTGAGCGGTCATTCTCCCACATTAACGGCTTTATTAAGTTTTGAGTTTTACCCGATGCCATTGGGAACCTAACGATAACAATGTCACCTTGTTTAGATTTTACGTAATTTAAAACGTCATTATCGACAACCGATTTATTAAAACGCTTATACGTAATGTGATCAGGCCTAAACTTGCTGCTAGTTATACGCTTTGAAAATGAGCGAAATTCTTGTGCACCATGCACTTTTGCTTTAAATATTTTGGTTACTTTTTCGCTTAGCTTACGCACATCAATGCGGTCTTTTGCATGTTGTGTATGCAGTTTAATTGCTGCGACTACATCACTTGGTCTGTACTTTGGTAAACCAACTTGCATACCAACGCTGGCACAAATAAGCGCCTCGTTCATTAACTGGTTGTAACTGGTAAAGCTAAGCTTTTGCAAGGCCATTTCAAACGGGTCACCGTCAAGTTTAAAACGACTCTTATTACCGCGCAGTTGCTTAGTAACTTCGCGTAAACCACGGTAACAATGCAAGTCGTTCCAGTCAGTTGCTTGGAAAACGGGATCTACATGTTCAAAATTAGGTAAAAAAGCACGGTCATCTTTGTGCTTTGCTAGTAGGTTAACACCCACCAAAACACCTGCGTTGCCTTTACCTTGTTTACACTTCCATTGGTCATTATCAAGGCCGTAATGAATCACCAGGTGTGGTTGCTCTTTTTTGTATTGGTCAACAACCTTGATCATGTTGCCGCTATCTAAAGCAACAATAACCGCTACATCACAGGTATTTTTAAGGGCTAAGAATACAGATGCGCCCGTTGCAAAACCTTCAACGGCAAATACGCGCTCAGCATTGGCAAGGTCACCAATAATTAAGTGCGCCCCGCTTTTATCCATACCCCACGTAAAGTCTTTATTTGTTTTTGAGCCATCAGGCTTAGTGATGTTTTTTTCGTAAATACGTTGAACACCACGCGGCGTTCCTAGTGTATCGTGCAGCAGTAAGGAAATGAATTTACCATGCTTGTCTTGGCCAGATTTGGCTTGAACATGGTTTAAAATATCAGCAATTTTTTTCTTGTCTGTATAAACAAAAGAAGCCGCACAAGGCAGCTGGTAATGATTAGCAAGTTCAGTTTGTACATTTGCCGCCCTCCTTTTGTCTTCTTCTTGCTGTTTCAGGAGTGCGGCTTTTTGCTTACGCTCGGCTTTTTCCAGCTTCGCTTGTTTCTCGTTTTTCCGCCTTAGTTGTTCACTGGCGGATATTGGCGAGTTGATATGCTCTTTAAATAAATCCCACAAAAGCTGTAGGCCGTTGAATACAACAGTATCACCAGCACCACCTTTGTTTTTAAATGTGATTAATGGAAACTCAACGCCAGTTTTTGTACAGCGCTCAATAGATGCGTAAATACCGACTGAGTTTTTAAAGCCTTTTAATAGCTGGCTACCGTATGCGTTTACTTTACCGTCACGGCCTTTTCGCCATGAGACTCGGTCAGAAACAGCATTCCAGTTAACGCCAATTTCTTCAGCTACATTAGCTATTTCAGAAGAGTGTAGAGAGGCAACAACATCACCGCGTGAATAGTTGTCGTTGTACCATGTTAGAAATCTATTGTTATCCATACTTGCGCCATTTATGTATTTACATATTTAAGTAAATAAGTAAATGCTCAAAAGTACTTGAGTTGACTTTTAACAGCGCATAGAATACTGAGTGTGCAGTTATGGTGTATTCTTTGTTATTCTTTTTATGCGCCGTAATTAGAGTATCAGTCTCGTAAGGTTGCCGCCTTACTTGGTCCTGCTTACTCGGATGTCTATAAAGGTTTGCCGACCTTATATTCATCTTTTAAAATCATAAACTCAGTTCGTTTTGAACATTGCCGCACTCGTTGCGGCTTTTCTTTGTTTATAATCAAGCCATTCTAAAAAACTCATTAAATTTTCTTAAGTTTCATAGTAAGCTATCTGTGCAGATAATACGGAACCAGAACAAATTGATCAAGAATTTGATCACACATTGTAGTATTATTTTACTAACATCTGGTTAAGCTTATAATTTTAAAGCTTACGCAAGGAGATAAAAATGCAAGTTACTGGTGCAAATCAGACGGCTGCAACCACAGCCACAACGCAAAACAACACGGCCCAAACAGCCGAAACCGAAACAACAGCAACAGAAGAGCAAACGTTGCAAGATGATTCGGTTACATTGTCAGACGAAGCTGTAGCGCTTTCTGGCAGTGGCGGTGGTTTTTGGCCTGATGGCAAAAAACCTGACTAAGTAAGGTGTGAAAGAATGGAATCTATCATCAGCTATGTTGATGCAATGAGCATTGAACGAGTTTATTTTATCGGTCTTGCTATATGTTTATTTCTTAATGCAGTTCCTAGGGTGAGAATCCCCAAGGTATTTCATTTAGCTGTAATCATGATTGCTTTCAATGCCCTATCTCATTTGTGGTTGTTTGACTTTCTTAAAGAGCAATCAGCAGTCTACGGAGTTCAGTTTTGGGTAATTGGTTGGTGCATTTATGAGCTATTGGTGATAGTTTCCATAATCGTTTGTAGACAATTTGTAAGAAAAATTCATAATAGATTCATATTATCCGATATTTTGCTTATATTTGGGTGCGTTGTGCAGATTTTAGTATATGCATTAACGTTTGTTGCAAAGTCGCAAGGTTCGTCAGCTATGAACCTTATTTACGCTGCAACCGCTCCCACTTTGTATGTATTTACAATTGTGGTGCTGGCGTTCCCATCTATCTACAAATTTGTGGGTTTTCTCAAAGGTTACAAGGAGTTTAACGGTGACAGACGCAACCGTAGCAGGGGTCCTAGTGGTATGTTTAGCGCTAGGGTGCATCGCTTTATCTTGGGTTATTAAGAAATTTAAAAGCCCAATTGTACGAGCGTATCAAACAGACGAACTTGGTTTAGCTGATCCGATTGGTGGTGAGCTTAAGGAACTTGCTGTTCGTTATTCTAAAATTCAAGACGCAATCGATATTAACGGCCAGAAGCCGGAACATATGGAAGAACTGTTATATTTGAAAAAACAGATGGTGCGTATTGGCCGAGAACTGGAGGCCAACACTCAACATGGGGAGGTTAACCTTTCATCTTGCGCACAAAAAACTTAACAAGTGATTTTAGCGGGCTGTCTTCTTTCTTCACCAACACAGAGAATTGAGCAGCCGCTATCATATCCTTTAGTTCCATTAATCTTTCGTGATCTGCTAACTCTATAAATTCCATCTCTACTAGCGTATTTAGCGCCAGCTGCAACGAAGCTTCTAACTCTTCACGCGTAAATGAATCATGGGCTTCATCAGGCATGATTAATCGCCACGGAGATACCTTCAGTGTTTTGGCAATAACATCTAGTTTATTAACGCCAATATTGACTGAAGCGGGGTCAAACCCATCTTCGCGCATTATATTACTTATGGTCTTTTGAGACACACCACCATAGCGTACTGACCTACGGGCCAGCTCGGTACCATTTAAACCCTGCTCAGCTGCTAGCTTTTTGACGTTGGTGTGAATGTTTTTTGCACTTTCCATAATTAGCATTATAATCCTTGTTTCAAGTAAAATATTACTTGATTAAAAATTTCTTAGCAATATCATACTAAAATAAGTGTTTTTATGGATAAATCAAATAATTCTGTGCTGATAGATACAGCAAAACGATTTTTAGCTGAGCAAGCTAAGAAAAAGGGCCAATTAAAGTTAGTTGCTAAAGGCGCGAAATTAACCCAAGCGTGGGTTTATAAGTTTCATGAAGGTGTGATCCAAAACCCCTCATGTAAAAACGTTGAGCAACTACTTAGGTATGCAGGGTATGACGTAAAAGTCATGAAGCGCGAAAATAATAACCGGGACGATAATTAATCATGTTATGCAGTCAAACTCTACAAGCGGTACGCGAAGAAGTACAACAAGCACTTAACGTGCAAGCGTTAACTCGTGGCCAGTTAGATTTTGACGGTGCCATGATAACCAAACCACACAAACGCCCGGTGGTTAAAGATGAAATATCAGGTGAGCGTATTTATTCAGATCCTGTTCGCGGCTCACAAAGCCGAGGGTTCAAAAAATCAAGCACCCCACTCCCGCCAAACGCCTTTTTTCTATCGAAAATAACAAAAGAAATTCATCTGATGAGCGCTGCGCATTGCTCACTGGCTTATTTTGCTTACTCAGATTCTACAAAGTGGCGTCACACTGAAATAGTAGCCGCTTATGTCTGGCAATGTTTTTTAGATAAGCAAACAAAAGCTATTCGTAAGAAAAAAAGCGAAATATTAAAAGCCATGGTGTATTTGGCCATGCAGAACTGGCGCAACAAAACCCTTACCGACAAAGAATTACATAAACCTAAACGCATACGTGAGCTGTTAAGCATTAATGAGCATCACTGGGTGCGTGATTGGTTGCCGCATTGGAACTCAATGCACCAGGTATTAGATGGAATTGACCAAAAGATATTAACGGAGGTGTTTCATGCTACAAACACGCGAAAATCTAAGCGAACAGCTTAAACGCTTTATGCCGTTTAGACCGTGCTTATGCGGTGGCGAGTGTCCTAACTTAAAAGTTTATAAAAGTGATAGGCCTTTTAGCTTTGTTTGCCCTAAGTGCGGTTTTACTGCAGGGCCGTTTGCTGATTTACAGCCAGCAGTAACCGATTGGCACCGGGCAAATTTACCAAACAATGAACACACAGCTGAAGTGTGGGCCATGCGTTACGAAAAACAAATGGCTGAATTACAGGAGTTAGCATGAACGTATTAATGAACCACCCAGAATTATTAATTGCATCGGCTTTAATTACCGCGCTGGTACTTGCGCTTAGCTCAGTTGGTTTAATTTTAACCTCCGGTCATCAAAACTATGAGCCTGTAATCCGCCAAACCAGAAAAATTAGAGTTAAACAATTTGGTGTTTTTGACCGCGCCATAAAGGTGAATGGCCGCACTTATTACAGAGAAATTGAAACCGACACTTTTTTAGACGAGTGCTTACTTGATGATAAAGAACTCGAACAAGCTAAAACCTTAGTAGTTGAAGAAATGGACAGTAAGCCTTGGCTTACTGATAAACATTAATAAACCGCGCTCGGCGCAAAGTGAAAACCATGCAAAACAAAAGTAAAAAACATCAGCAACAAGGTGGCTGCAACCGCCGTGTTGTAAATAAAGGCTTATCAAAACTTACTCAGCAAGCAATGCGAGATGCTGAATATAGAAAAGAGCTAAGGGCTATCGAGCGCGCTCATTCTATTGGAGGGATTGATTATGATTAAAGCCACAGCAGAACAATACGCCTTTCATCGTGATAGCGCTCCAACAGCAGCTGACTACAAAAAAGCATACGAATTTTTTGATAAAAACAACGCTAAGCGTGTTGCTATGGGCATTAAACCAATAGCTTTAGTTGATCATGATGTTCCTGAAAAGTTCAGGAGGGCAGCAAAGTGATCCACCCTAACGAACTAATTGTTGATAACTACTCTGGCGGCGGTGGTGCATCGGTTGGTATTGAAATGGCATTAAAGCCAATAGGCCGTGCGGTTGATATAGCTGTAAACCATTGCCCTAGCGCTATTGATATGCACACCTTAAACCACCCAAACGCCACCCATTATTGTGAATCTGCTTTTGATGTTGATCCTGTTGTTGCTTGCAATGGCCGTCCGGTTGGGCTTGGTTGGTTTAGCCCTGATTGCCGCCACTTTTCAAAAGCGAAAGGTGCAAAGCCAGTAGACCGCGCTATTCGTGGTTTAGCTTGGCTTGTTGTTAAGTGGGGTGCATTAGTCAAGATGCGAATCTTCAAACTTGAGAATGTTGAAGAGTTTTTGACGTGGGGGCCATTGGTTGAAGACGAAAACGGAAAGTTAGTACCAGACAAAGACCGAGCTGGTGAAACCTTTGAGGGCTTTTTATTAACGCTCACAACCGGGATGCCATTAAACCACCCGGCATGGAAAGATTTAAACGCTAGCTTATTTCGTTGTAACTACGATTTAAAACAAAAACTAGCCATATTTAAGGCTGCAAAAAATGGGCTTGGCTATAACGTTAAACACGATTATATGAGCGCCCACGATTACGGTGTGCCAACAAGCCGCCGCCGTTTATTTATGGTTGGCCGTAATGATGGTTTGCCAGTTGTATTCCCTAAGCCTACCCATGGGCCAAAAGGTAGCGGTTTATTACCTTACCGAACAGCCGCCGAAATTATAGATTGGTCGTTACCGGCTCGTTCTATTTTTGATCCAACTAGACCAAAGCCGGTTGCTAAAAAATCACTTGAAAGACTAGGTAAAGGCGTTGAGCGTTTTGTTATAGATAATGACGACCCGTTCTTTGTTGAGCCTGAAATGGTTGTGCCGTTTATCACTGAGCATGCTAATGCATCAAGCCAGCGAAACATGGCAATTAATGAACCATTACGCACTTTATGCGCTCAAGTTAAAGGTGGCCACTTTGCATTGGTTGCTTGTTCAATTGTTAAGTACAGAGGTGACAACGTAGGCCATAAAGTTGACGAACCGCTGCACACAATAAGCGCCGGGGGCAATCATCTAGGTTTGGTTAAAGCTTATTTAGTTAAGTATTACGGTAATGGCGCCATTAATACATTGAATAACCCGCTGGACACTATCAGTACGCGTGACCGTTTTGGTTTGGTGATCATCAAGGGTGAAAAGTATCAAATAGTCGACATTGCTATGCGTATGTTACAGCCGCATGAGCTGTTCTTAGCAATGGGCTTTCCTGCTGATTACATCATATCTCACAACTCACAAGGCAAGAAAAACAGCAAAGCGGATCAAGTGGCCCGTTGTGGTAATGCTGTTTGTCCACCAGTTGCAGCTGCTTTAGTTGCTGCCAATGTATTTGTTGAGCCAGAAAGAATGGCTGCGTAGGGGGAACTATGGAACATGAATATAAAGAGTTCGACATTAAAAAGTACAACCAATTAAAAACACTGGCAGCAAAAGCGGCCTATTTGCTTACATGCAGAATAACAACCCGCGAAGCAATTAAATGCACAACGCCATGCTTTCAGGCAAAGGTCGGTACAGTTGAGTTACCAGTGTACGGTGACGATGAAAAGCAGACAGTAGAAAAAGCGGTGTTTTGGCTTAAAGAGTCATCACTTAATTACAAAGCACTTAGCGAAGCGGGGATCTAGTTATGTGCATAGATGAAATATTTGCTGCAATAAAATCCGAGCGTGCAGCACAAGAAAATAAATGGGGTGAGCAAAACCACCCAATGTTGCCAGTATTAACATATAGCCCTATAGAGCTTAGCTCATCATCAGTGGCTGTAAAAATTTGCGCTGAACTTGGTATTCCAACAGAAGATAGAGCGAAGGAACTCACGGACTTAAGAGCGCAACAAGGTGAGCTTTCATACTTTCACATATTGCAAGAAGAAGTGTCGGAAGCTGTTTGCGCATTAGATGATTACGAGTCAATGCGTAAAGAGTTAATTCAAGTGGCTGCGGTAACAGTTGCAATGATCCAAGCTTTAGATAGAAACGGGAGATAGCCATGGCAGTTTTTAAACGATTAACCCGTGAAGAAATACTCAAGGACTATACACATTACGGCCTTATGTATGGTGTTGTGCCTATCTACGTTGGTGATCCTAATGGTGAGAGTCGCGTTTGTGTTCGTAATTGGTGGCCAGATTGGTTACTTGATTTGGCTGATGGTGTTTTCTTTATTTGCTCATCTATTTATTTACACATTGATGACGAATACGAACCTAACTTCTTTTATAAGTTAACAGCTGAAATTCATGATGAAAACGAATGCGCTTGCTGTAAGCAAGAACCGTTTGCTGATAGATATTGCCCTACTTGCTTAGGGCCTGTTTGCCCTAAGACGGGTAATCATTGGGAGTCGTGTGAATACGAAGCCAGTACAGGAAACTGGATTAACCCGGTTCAACCATTAACTGAGCGTCAAATGATAAATGCGAAGTTAGCCAAAAGTGAAAGCACTTTGCTTGAGTTAACTCAACAAGCGAAACGAGAGCAAGCAAAAATAGCTCAATTAAAATCAAGTCTTAAGAAAATATAAGTAGGATAAACAATGCAACCTAATAATTACGGACAGCAAAATAATCACGCGCCACAAAATACACAGCAAGGCGGTAACCAAGTTAGCCAGCCAATCGACAAGGGTTATATTAAAGTGGTTAGAGAGTACATTGAAAAGAAAGTAAATGGCCAAGTCGTTTTTATACAGGGAACCAACCAGCCACAAATGACGCCACTTTACAAAGTTGTTGGAGAAGTTACGCGATGGCCAAAGCAAAACGCTCAAGGATTTTTTGATAAAGTTAAAATGTATCCGGGTACTACTATTTTGGAATCATTAACTGAAGGTGTTATTGATTGGAAATCTCAACGCCCGGCAAATAATCAAGGTGGATACTAATATGTGGTTTAGCAACTTAATAGCATACAAATTTAAACAAGACGTTTGTTACGACCAAGCTGAGTTTGAAAAGGCGCTTGAGCAAGATGTATCAAGAANACCTGGTCAAAAAGAGTTGAGCACTATGGGCTGGACTAAAGCGCTTGGTAAACATGGCAGCACATTAGCCCACTTTAGCGAAAATCGTATTTTGATCTGCAGTAAGACCATCGTGAAAGATATTAGTGCAGCGGCTATTAATGAGCAGCTGGCCGAAAAGGTTGATGTTATAGAGCGTGAAGAACAACGCCGTGTTATGAAAAAAGAAAAAGACGAGTTAAAAGAGTCGATTTTGTTTTCAATGANGGAAACGGCTTATAACAAATCGACTTTGCTTTATGCGTTTATTGACATGGAAAAGGGCTTGATTATTGTTAACTCATCGAGCTTTAACAAGGCCGAAGAGCTACTTGCTTTATTACGGAAATCACTCGGTACGCTGCCAGTGCTACCTATGTTTGCTAATGTTGATTTAGACGTATATCTAACAAGCTGGTTAGCTGATTATAAATCACCTGAAGGTTTTACTATTGGTGGTGACGCTCACTTAGAAGAGCCTGATGATAAGGCCGCTCAAACTAAGTTTAAGGGCCAAGACTTATCAAGTGACGAAGTTAAGGCGCATTTGTTCTCTGGTAGCCGAGTAACAAAGTTACAACTTAGCTATCAAGACCGCCTTACGTTTGATTTGGATAACGGTGGCCAAATTAAGCGCCTTAATTATGGTTGCGGCTTAAAAGAAGAAAACGCTGATATTTCAAAAGAAGAAATGAACAAAAAGCTTGATGCTGATTTTATTCTGGCCACAAGTGAAATAATCGAAATGCTTACCCAGTTGTTTGTTCGTGGTTTTGATGATTCTAGCTTTGCATCAACTAACGATTTAGAGATTAGAGTCGATAAAACTCCAGACTTAAAACAAGCATTAGTTGATTACTTGCACACTGAACCATCAGAAGATCCTTTTTATAATGATGCTGTCAGTTATGTGAAAGAAAGTAAAACAGCTTCGGTTTCATCTTTACAGCGCAAGCTAAGAATTGGCTATAATCGAGCGGCTCGTTTAATAGAAGAAATGGAGCTGCAAGGGATTGTGACAGAACCACAGCATAATGGTGCGCGTGAGGTGATAGCATAATGAATGGCGGTAACTACTGCCGCCCTTTGTGGCTATTCCCACCTTGCCAGCGGAATCTATCAGGTGTTTTTGGCCTTATGTATTTTCAGTATATGGGCCGTAACCCAGAATTGACATCCAAAGACAAACTATTGCATAAGCAAAAACTCTTGGTTTACAGCACACGGTTAGAGTTTTAGTGGGGTTATTATGAATCACTTTAAAAAATGGTTGATAAAAGTTTTGGTAGGTAAAGATCCTTTTGCTAAATATCAAATAAAACCCAAGGTGGTAGGCAATAAGTTAGTCGTTGATGCTGATGCTATAAGAAAAAGCCCGGTTGCTATGAGGCAAATAAGATTAGCTAGAGAAACATCAAAAAGGGGTTTTTGATTAGTTTTATTATTAACCATTAACCAGTGGTTACTTAATTAGAGATTTATTTAATTAAGTGTATTGACGAAATGGCATAGGTACGCTAGCCTATTCATTACAGTTGGATAACTGTGAAAACCGCCTTAACGGCGGTTTTTTTATGCCTGAAATTTGTCTGTTTCGTATTATCTGTCAATAAATCGATACTCGGTGATAGGGTGTAAAAATACCGCTGTTAAGTCACTAGCGCGTTGAAAAGACGTTATGCTTTTGAAGTGGGCGCGAGCTTAGTGGCCAGACTAAACCCGCATTTGAACCCATTGATTGGATCATGAGCCAAACCAAGGCCCACCACTCTACTGCAGAGAGTTGGTAGGATACTACCAAATTAATCAGTTGGATTCATGATAAATAAAAATTTTAATAACGGTGAGATTACTTTAGTAAATGCAGACTCACTGGAATACCTTAAAACACTTCCCGACAATTCTATTGATTTAATAGCGACTGATCCGCCTTATTTTCAGGTTAAGTCAAACGCTTGGGATAATCAGTGGAGTGATTCAGCCGCATTTTTAGCGTGGCTTGATGAAATTCTTTGTGAGTTTTGGCGCATCTTAAAGCCAAACGGCAGCTTATATTTGTTTTGTGGCCATGCATTAGCCGCTGACACTGAAATATTAATTAGATCACGTTTTAACGTACTAAATAATATTGTGTGGACTAAGCCAAGTGGCCCATGGAATAGAGCTTGTAAAAAAGAGCTACGCAAATACTTTGGTGCAACTGAGCGCATTATTTTTGCTGAGCATTATGGCAGCGAAGGTTATGCAAAAGGTAGCGCGGGTTATGCGACTAAATGCGCAGCTGCTCGCAAAGAAGTATTTAAACCGCTCATTGATTATTTTCGTGATGCAAAGAATAAGCTTGGCATTCGAGCAAAAGATATTAATGAGGCTACTGGCACTCAAATGTGCAGCCATTGGTTTAGTGATAGCCAATGGGCTTTACCATCGGCAGAAAATTACGCCAAGCTACAGGCTTTGTTTAAATCTAAGGGTGAAGCGTTAAAGCTTAGCCATGCAGAGTTAACCAACCAATACTGTGAGCTGCAAAAAGAGTATCAAGAGTTAACCGCATCTTATGATGAACTTAAAGCGCAATACGAAAGCTTGCGCCGCCCGTTCTCAGTTTCTAAAGAGGTGCCGTTTACTGACCACTGGCACTTTAAGTCTGTTCAGTATTATCCGGGTAAGCACCCATGTGAAAAGCCAGCTGAAATTATGGAACACATTGTTAGCTCAAGCTCACGCGAGGGTGATGTTGTTCTTGATGCGTTTGGTGGCTCACAAAGCACAGGTAAAGCCTGTTTAAAGCTAGGCCGTAAATACATTGGTATTGAGCTAGAAGAAGAAACATTCGATAGGTCAGTTGCTGCTTTTGAGCAGTTAGTAAAATGATGATCTGAAATTAACGAAACAGGCCAGCAAATGCTGGCCTTTTTATTGGGTGAAAATCATGAGCACTATTTATGCCTTACTTGGTTTTATGGCGGTTGTTTTGTTGCTGCTATCGGGTTTAGTGCTTTATGTCGTTGTATCAAATTTAAAACTCAATCGAGCAGTTATCCAGTTATGTCGATTGAATCAAGCTAAAGATAATAAACCCGATTGTATAAAGGAGGGGTTATGTAAGTGCAAAACGGATTCTAAATAATTAACCGGGCAATAAGCTCACAGGCAGGCTATTTAGCATTGGCATGGCGAACCATTAACGCACTCAGTAAAGCCTTAACTACTCAGGAACTTTTTATGATTAAACCATTTTTAACAGTCTTAGCTTTATATGCCTTGTTGCTTGTTAGCACGTTAGTGGCGCCTGATGTTGTAACCCCTGTAATGCTTGTAAGCTTTTCTTTTGGCTTGCTTAAAGCAGCAACGGTTATTGCTGTAGCTCGTCTTGTGCTTGCTTACTTGGATAAGCGCTTAGAATTTGATGTTAATGGATGGCTGAAATATCGGACTAGCAATGATAACAAAGCACTTTATTTTAGTATTCGCTTTGCTTCTGTCTTTATCGTGTTCGGCTTCATCATGGCCTAGCAAGTACGACTTACAGATTGTAAAAGCAACCAAGCAGTATTTACCAGGTGTTGATTGGAAACTGTATAAGGCCCAATTAATACAAGAAAGCAGCTTAAACCCTAACGCAGTTAGCCCAGCGGGGGCTAAAGGGTTAGCTCAATTCATGCCACTAACGTGGAATGACATTAGCAGCCAGTTGGCTGTTACAGGCACACCGTTTGATCCGCATGTAGCTATACCAGCAGGGGCTTACTATGTATCTAAGCTTAGACGCGCTTGGTCGTGGGATAGGCCGGAAGTAGATAGGCATAATTTAGCGTTAGCATCCTACAACGCTGGCTTAGGGAACATATTAAAGGCCCAGCGGCATTGTAATAACCAATCGCTATACAGCGAGATTATTTCTTGTTTGCCCTACATAACAGGTCATCACTCAAAAGAAACAATTGGCTATGTTAGGTCCATTAGGCGGTATCACTTTATTTTAAGGAATTGAGAGTTATGGCCATACGAGTTTTAGCAATATTAATGATTGTTCTTAGCATAGTTAGTGGCGTGGTTATCAAATCAAAGTCATCAGCTATTGAAGACCTAAACACCGCTAATGAGCAGCTTATTAAAGATGTTCAGCGTAAAGATTCACAGATAGCGCAATACAAAAGCGATATTGATAGTCAGGCTAAGACCATCAATGATCTGGTTGTTGAGTCGCAGGAAAAAGAAAAGCTGATAGCCAAACATTCGAGAGAACTTCAAAAGTTAAACCTCTTCAATCAGTCAGTTGAAGAGCAGATAACCGAGGTAATATCCAATGACCAGATTAGTAATGATTGGGCTAACACTCTTTTGCCTGATGATGTTAAGCGGGTGTTCGAGTACGCCACCCAAACCAGAAGTGATAACAGTCAAGGAACTGGTGAAGGTCTACCCACCTGCACATCTGATGGATGCATGCCCGCAACCATCTACCGATTTAACCTATAACGCTGACTTACTTAGGTTCAGTGTTCGCGCTCACAATGCGTTAGTTATTTGTAATTTAGATAAGAAGGCATTGAGAGAATGGCTATCGACACAACAGCAATGATTAAAGGTTTCGCGGCAACAGCAGCCACGGCCATTGCAGCACCACAGTCTCAGATAGCTGAGAACTTAGCCAAAGCAAACTGGCGTCAGCTCATTAGCTTGCAGTTTAACTTCACAGTTAGTGACTTCATCATGCTTGGCACCTTTTTAATTCTGTTCCTTAACTACTTGCATAATCGCCGTAAAACCAAGCGTGAAGCAAAAGAGAAAAAGAACATTGATAAGAGTTGGAATAACAATAAGCGATAGCGCGGCAATGCTATCAACGCCAACGCAATGTTTATAAGAGCGGCACCGTAACTGCACGTAAAGCCGCCAAAGGCGGGAGCAATCCCGCCTTCCCTTCGGGGAAAGCTTGTTTAACTAAATGAATGAATCAACATTTACTTAAACCAGTTTTTACGGGTTTGAATGTGAACGGGTCCTTTCCGGGGGGTCGGAACCACTACGGGTTTCGAACTCGCAGAAAGTCGCTCACTTTTAAAATTTTTTCATTTTTTACGGTTTCCGCTTTCCGCATGTCTGAGCCAATATTCAACCCCAACTTAAAGTTTGGTCAAAAGCAGATAAGTGAGCTGCTTGGAATCTCAGACAGACAAGTAAGAAACCTGCAAAATCAAGGCGTTCTGCCAAAAGCGAATGGTCGTAACGGGATTGATCCTAAAGCCTGTTTACGAGCTTATATTTCGTTTAAATCGGTGGACAAGCCAGAAGAACCAAAACCGGAAGCTGACTATTTTGAGTCAGAAAAGAAGCGTGAACAGCAGCTCAAGAATGATGAGCGCGAAGAACGTATCAAACTATCACAAGCAAAACGCCGAGTTCTCGAAAAAGAATATGCTCCTATTTCAATCATTACAGACACCATATCCATGGTGGCCATTGGGTTAAGAACGCGAGTTGATTCGTGGTTGCCTAAATTAAAAATGGCCTATCCAGATATGACGATTGAGCAAATTGAATTACTCAAGCGTGAATTAGCCATGGCATTGAATGAACTTGCAGACGTTAAACCAGATCTCTCAGCATACGAAGATAGCGATATCGAGAGCGGTTTCGCTAGCATTGAATCCTTTGAGAGCAACGATACCAATTACAGCGGTTGAGTGGGCCGATAAATATTTCCGCCTCCCGGAAGGCAGTTCGCAAATTGCTGGCGCTTGGGTAACGCAACCATTACAAGTTGCTTTGCTCAACATGATGACAAACGACAGCATACGTTTGTTAGGCATCAAAAAGTCAGCGCGTCTTGGTTACACCAAAATGATGGTGGCCGCGCTTTTATATTTGGCTGAACACAAAAAGCGAAGCGCTGTAGTTTATCAACCAGTTGATGATGAGTCAGACGAGTTCGTAATAGATGAGGTTGATTCGGTTATTGCCGAAATGCCCATCATCCAGAAAATTTTTCCCGATTGGGCTGTTAAGAGCGAAAACAACAAAGTATCAAAAAAGGTGATGGTTGGTTCAATCATCGACTTTCGTGGTGCAACTGCTCCGGGTAACTTTCGCCGTTTAACCAAGCAGCTCGTNATTGGTGATGAAGTTAACGCATGGCCATTAGAAGTTGGTAAAAAAGGCAAGGGCGAAGGTAACCCAATTAAGCTGGCTTTGCAGCGCTTAAAAGGGGCGAGTTTTCCAAAAGCAATTTTTGGTACCACACCAACGGTTGATGGTAATTCGCATATATCAAACATCCTTGATGACTGCGATTTAATATTCAGATTTTATTTACCGTGTCCGCATTGCGGCACGGAGCAAGTACTTGAGTTCGGTGAGCGTGACGGTGAACTAAAAGAGTACGGCTTACTTTGGGATGACACCCTCAGCACTAACGAGAAAAAAGCGAGAACGGCGCACTATAAGTGCTGCAATACATCAGAGTGCGGTCAATCATTCCACTATGCCGACTTAACAAAAATGGAGCTAGCTGGCAGATGGATTGCCGAAGACTTAACGTGGACTAAGGACGGTCTAAATTTTTACACCGAGGATGGCCGCCGAACTCAACCACCTAAAAAGGTTGGTATTGAAATCAACGCGCTTTACTCACTCAACCTTGATGGTTGGGGCGAGATTGTAGCCGAATGGCTTAGCGCAAAAGGCAAGCCAGCCAACGAGCGTGCATTCATCAACACCGTGCTTGGTCAAGATTATAAAGAAGACACCACTGAATTACTTGATCATGAAGTACTGCACGAACGCCGAGAGAAATATAAATCTCAAGTGCCAGATGGTGCTGTTTACTTAACAGGTGGCATTGATAGCCAGCGCAACCGATACGAGTTGTTCGTGTGGGGCTGGGGGCCAAATGATGAAAAGTGGCTTGTCGATAAGCAAATCATTATGGGTGATTANGACAGTGAAAAAACCCTAAAGAAAGTCGACAAAGCTATTGATGCTATTTACAAGCGCTCTGATGGTAGCGAAATGAAAGTGGGGCGCTGGTGTTGGGATACAGGTGGTATTGATCCAGATATTGTAAACAAGCGAAGCAAAAAGCACGGCTTGTTTAGAGNTATCCCAATTAAAGGCGCGAACGTATATGGCAAACCTATTGCCAACTTCCCACTTAAGCGCAACAAGAACGGCGTTTATCACACCGAAATTGGTACTGATACAGCTAAAGACTTGCTGTATCTGCACATGGAAAAGAATCCGTTAGAAAAAGGCATCGACCCAGATGGCCTGATGCACTTACCGCTTAATGACGATATTTGTGACGAAACTATTTGTCAGCAATTAGCCTCCGAGCGGCTAGTAGAAAGTAAAGGCAATATGCGCTGGAGTAACGAGGGCCGAAGAAACGAAGCACTCGATTGTTTAGTTTATGCCCTTGCTGCTTTACGCATATCAACCAGCCGATTTGGTATCAATCTATCTGAACTAGCAAAGCCAACTGCTAGCGAAGGTGAAAGCGTAGATTTAGAAGCTCTAGGAGCTGGATAAAAATGAATGATCAAGAACTTCTCATAGCAATGAGACAAGCATACCAAGACTTATTGCTTGGCAAGTCAGTCAAGGTTATGCAAAAAGATGGGCGGCGCGTTGATTTTGAACCAGCAGATAAGCAAAGCCTTTTAAACGAAATCAATCGTCTAGAAAGCAACTTAGGAACTGGTCGACGTAGACCACCTGCAGGAGTATTTTAATGAGTCATAAAGTAGAAATCCTGCATCCATCAGGCCAGCCTATTAGACAAATGTCAGGCTTTGAAGCTGGTAGCCAAGGTTTTGGTGGTCAATTAAGCGAATGGACACCCCAGCTATCAACCGAAGATGCAGCATTACTACCCACGCTCGATTTAAGCAATGCCCGGTCAGATGATCTGGTTCGTAATAATGCCTATGCATCAAATGGCTTGCGGTTGCACTTAGACAACATTGTCGGGAATATTTTTAAACTCGATTGGCAACCAGCATGGCGTAGACTAGGTTGGTCAGAGTCAGAGTTCATGGCCGTTAAAACCGATGTTGAATCGGCTTGGTTAGAGTACGCAGAAGATGAGCGCTGCTATATTGATGCAGAGCAAAAGCGTACTTTTACCATGCTGATCCGTGCGGGTATCACTCAGCATTTTAATTACGGTGACGTAATGTGTGCATCAGAGTGGATACCACGCCGTCATTCGGATTATTCAACCGCCATAAAAATGATCTCGCCAAAGCGAGTACGTAACCCGGCAAACGTTACAGACTACGATGCCAAAATTAAAGGCGGTATTAAGCATGGCAAACACGGTGAGTCGGTAGGTTTTTACGTAGCCGACAACAGCCGCAATATGCCATTTGGTATCATTGATCATAACGTTCGTTACATACCAAAAGAAACGTGGTGGGGACGGCGCAAGTTTATACATATCTTTGATGCGCGTGATGATGGCCAGTCGCGTGGTAGCAATACCTTAATGACCATCATGAGTCAGATGCACATGCTTGATAAATTGCAGCAAACCAAGCTGCAAAACGCCATTGTTAACGCCATGTATGCAGCAACAATTGAATCAGAGTTAGATTCCGAGCAAGCATTTAACTTCATCACTGGCGGTGAAGAAGCACAAAAAAATCTATGGAACTGGTTAGGCTCAGTTAATAAGTACCACAAAGGCGCAAACATTCGTATGAACGGGGTGAAAATCCCGCACTTGCTGCCCGGTGAAAGCTTAAATCTAAAAACACCAGCCAATGCCGATAACGGTTACGCTCAATTAGAAAACAGCTTTTTGCAGTATATGTCTGCGGGTACAGGTGTTTCACTTGAGCAATTTACTCATAACTTTCAAAACTCAAGTTACAGCGGCGCAAGAGCTGCTTTAAACGAAAGTTACCGTTACTTTATGGGTGACCGTAAATTCATAGCTTCACGCCAAGGCACGGCTATTTTTTCATTGTGGTTTGAAGAGGCCATTGCTAAAGGGGTTGTAAAACTCCCTCGCGGTACCAACTTTTGGCAAGCCCGTTCAGCGCTATGTCGTTGTAACTGGATTGGCTCAGGCCGCTTATCAATTGATGGTATTAAAGAAGTTAAAGAGTCGATTTTACTTATCGAATCTGGCTTATCTACATATCAAAAAGAACTGGCAAAACTTGGTGAAGACTATATCGATATTTTTGAGCAGCAAATGCGCGAAGTTCAATTACGTAAAGATAAAGGCTTGCCACCGCCAAGCTGGGTAAAAGCCGAAGAGCTAGCCCCAGAACAACCAGACGAACAACCTAAAGGTAAAACAAATGCCACAGATAGCTAGCCAATTTAATCATTGCCCGGTGCTGATGGATGCGCGTCACGTATCTAGTCTATCAACTATTAACGCAAGCCTTGATACTTCCAAAATGAGCGAGCAGCAGTTTGCCATGGTGACAGGCATAGTTAGTCAAAACAGCGAATACAAGCCTTACGAGTTTTTAAAAGGCATTGCCATTATCAACGTGTATGGTGCGCTCATTCATAACCTTGGCTGGTCATCAAAGTACGCAACGGGTTATGACGTAATTAAACGTAAATTAACCCATGCCCGTCATGACCCAGATGTAAAAGGCATCTTTTTAAAATTTCATACACCTGGTGGTACCGTATTTGGTTGCCCAGATACAGGGGATCTTATTGCTGATTGCGGTAAAGACAAACCCGTATGGACACTATCAGATGATATGGCCTATTCCGCTGGTCAATGGCTCCACGCACAAGGAACGCGCCGCTTAGTGACGCAAAGTGGTGGCCTTGGCTCAGTCGGTGTTTTAGTTGTTCACGCTAACTTTGAAAAAGCGTTAAACGACTTTGGTATAGAAATGACGCTGGTCTTTGATGGTAAGCACAAGGTTGATGGCAACCCATACGAAAGCTTACCAGCCGAAGTTAAAACCAAAATTGAAGCAGACTGTAAAAAAACCCGTGGTCAATTTGCTGCGGCAGTTTCACGCGGTACAGGCTTAAGTGTGGCCGATGTACTAAACACCGAAGCCGAATGCTTTACAGGCGAAGAAGCCGTCTCCGCTGGCCTTGCTGATGCAGTTGTCAGCAGCAACACCATTCTTGATGAATTTATCGAGTTTGTTAATACCCCTCAATCAAACCAAACAGGAATTGTTATGGACCCGAATAAAGATAAACAAAACGCTCAAGGTGCAGAGCAAGGTCAAAAGCCAGATGCTCGTGCTGAAGAACGTGCGCGCATCAAAGGCATTACAACCCATGCCAACGCAGAAGGCCGCGCAACACTAGCTGCTCATTTAGCTCACGAAACCGACTTAAGTGTTGAAGCAGCGGCTGCAATCTTAGGCTCGTCAGCAAAAGAAGTATCAGCAGTAGCGCCGCCAAAAGATGATCAAGGTAAAGGCGCTAACACTCAAAGTGATGGTTTTAAGCAAGCTATGGCGAGAGAACAGCACCCAGAACTTTCAGCTGATGGTGATCTTGATGCAGAAGGTGAAGATGATTCACCAGAAGCGCAAGCAGCTGCCATGGCTGCGTGTTATACAAACGCAACTGGAGCGAAAAAATAATGCAAGAAACATTAGATTATACTCAAGCGGTATCGGGTGATACTAAAATCACCAACGAAACCATTACCATTGCAGCGGGTGAAGTAGTGGAAAAGTTCACTCCGCTAGTGTTCGATGCTGCCACTGGCCACTACAAAGCAGCGGGTGACGCAGCTACAGCAGCGCACCTATTATCATCATTTGCAGTTGATGCAACAGCGGGTGCTAAAAAGCATGCTGCTATTAAATCAATTTGCATTGATCCTGATTTTGTTGCTTACCCTGCAGGTATGTCAGCAACAGCTAAAGCGGGTTTATTTGCTGGCACGTCTATCAGCGTTCAATCACCTGCTTAACCTTACTTTAAATTCACTATAAAAGAGCCGTATTGGCTCTTTTTTTATTTGGAAAACATCTATGTTATCTCCTATTTCTACAGCAGTGCTTATTGCACTAAAAAAACAGCTACCAGCGCGTTATTTACCAGTTTTAGCCAAAACACTGGTAAAAGGTGTGGTTACATTTACCACGCAAGAAGTCGCATTCGATAAAATCAAAAAAGGCCGCAAACTAGCACCGCTGGTATCACCCATGGTTGCTGGTAAACCACAAAAAGCGCGTGGCGGCACAATGACATCAGTTGTTCCTGCTTACGTAAAACCAACCGATGTTGTAACGCCAGACCGACTATTAAAGCGTTTACCGGGTGAAGCCATTGCTGGCGAAATGACACCTGATCAACGTTTAAGTGCGGTTCGCTCAGATATTCTTATTGATCACGAAGAGTCAATCGAGCGCCGTGAAGAGTGGATGGTCTGCGAAGTGTTAAAAACAGGCGGCGTAACACTAGAAGGCCCAGACTTTGAAGCGGTACACGTTGATTATGGCCGTTCGCCTGAAAACAACGTAACCCTGATTGGCGCGGACAAGTGGGAAAACCAAGACCTTGCTACCTACGACCCTATGGATGACATTGAAGATTGGGGTGACCGCTGCAATGTGATTGGCAACTTTGTTGTGATGGGTAAAAAATCGTGGCGTTTATTTAAAAAATTCAAGGCTGTTAAAGATGCCCTTGAGACACGCCGTGGCTCTACGTCTACCGCTGAAATTGGCCCATTAAGCAATGAGAGCTTCCAATGGTCAGGCAAAATTGGTGTGTATAACTTCTATGTATACATTGGTGCATACGAAGGTGACGACGGCAATGATGCGCTTTACATTGATGAAGATGGCGTAATGGTTACTTCAGCAGACCTTGATCTTTATATGGCATACGGCGGCATTCAAGATGCAAAAGCCAATGCTAACCGTATTGTTGAAACTACGCGTTACCCGTCTAACTGGTACTCAGACAACCCAAGTCTAGAGTGGTTACAAACTCAAGCAGCACCAGTACCTGTGTTACTTGATGCAGATGATGTCTGCTACGCACGAATTTAATTAACTTTTAGTCCTCCAAACTAGAAAAAACCAAAAGCGGCCACGATTCATGGCCGCTTTTTTATCGGAGTAATCCCATGAATAAAGCCGAATTAAACACGCAGTTAGATTTTGTTGAACAAACGCTAACTAATAAGGGCGTTGTTTTTAATAAAGCAAATCGCTCAGGCACAAACGCCGAGTTAGAAAATGAGCTAACCCGTTTAGAAGAGCTGTTATCAGATGATGATGACCAAGATGGTGAAAGTAACAACGGCCAGCAAGATGCCACCAAAGATGGTGACCAAGCGCGTGAAGACTTTTTAAAAGAGCGCGGTGAAAAAACCGATATTGTTACGATTAAAGTGCAAATCAAAAAAGGCTTGAATATCGAAACTAAGCGCTTAGGTGATGAAAAACAAGTCTTGCGTGGTGGCCAGCCTTATCTGTTACCAGCTGAATTTGCCGAAGAGCTGCTTGATGGCGGTCACGCCGATGAAGTAGAAGACGAAGAAGATGACGCTTAAGTTTGATGACTTAATGCGCCAGATTGATTCAATTGATCAGGCACATTTTGGTGAAACCTTCTCTATACAATCAGAGATTGAACGGCCCAACTTTGAAGGGGTGATCGGTGACACACCTATTTTTTTAGATGGCGCTGAAACCTTGGGTTATGAATTGAGTGTGCCATTTGCTAATTGGCAAGGGCCAAAGCCACGCAAGAACCGCGAGTCAATTACCCGCGTTAGCACTGGCGAAGTATTCTCAATTCACTCAGCCAAAGTAAGAGCCGGTGATCTCATTATTCAGTTGGTGAACTAAATGGAACTACAGCAGCAAGCCAAGCAGCTCGAACGCAAACTAAACGAGCTAAACAGCCGACAAGCCCTTTTTGCCAGAAACCGCGCCTTAAACCGAAGCTCAAAGCGTTTGAGTACATTGGTTAGCCGTGACACCGCTAAAAAAGAGCGCCTTAAATCATCATTGATTAAGCGCAAAATTCGCGTGATACAGCGTAAAAAACAGGGTGCTGCTGTAGTTATCATTGGCCGAACAGCCATTCCAGCCATACACATTGGCGAAGCACGTACGCAAATTAAGCGTAAAAACAAACAGTATTTAGTAAGTAGTGCTCAGCGTGATAAGCGTGGGCGCTATGCAAAAAGACAGCACAGCGGCAACACTGCCATTCGTGTTGGCCGTCATGTATTTGCTAACGCATTTTTACAGCGGCTAGATAGCGGTCGCTGGCATATCTTACAGCGTAAGACTTCTAAACGTTACCCGATTGATTTAGCAAAAATACCAATTAGCGGAAGCATTACTGAAGCAGCTGACAAACACAGCAAGTACATAGTGAGCGAGTATTTCCCAAGCTTGCTAGTAAAAGATCTTAAATACCGAATCGATAAGTTGAGCAAATGAAAATAAACAAACAAATAAGAAAAGAAGTGGCTCAACTTCTTAGAGCAGCAAAACACGAAGATGACACACTGGTATTCAATGAGCTGAATGTATTTAGCTACAGAGTAACAGGTCTTGGTGATGATGAATTTCCAGCTGCATCGGTATTTTTTGAGCGGGGCGAAGTTAACCCGGAACACAGTTCGGACAACCACGAAACAAAATTAGTGATCCAGTTATTTGCTACTGCAAAAGCAGACATTGATGGGGCGCTTGATGACCTAAGCGAACCAGTAATTAAAACCATGGAAGGTAATCCAGATTTAAATGGCTTAGTCGAAAGCTGCCAGTTTTCTGGGTATGACTATGTAACCGAGTCAACCGCAACACTCGGTTTAATGGAACTTGAATTTGACGTTATTTTTGACAATTAAGGAGCCATCATGGCACTAGGTAAACGCACTAAATTTCATCGTGTAACTACGGTTGCCGAAGTTGAAACCAGTAACTTAGTTGGTGAAATCATCGAAATTGATGGTCTGTCACCAACGCGAGACACAGAAGAAGACACCACATACGCATGCGAAGACGATGGTGATGCACGTACGTATGAACGCGGCCAGTTAGAACCTGGTGAGTTAACCGTAAAAATTAAGTTTAAAAAGGCTGAAAACGTCCAAGCCAAAGAAATGGAAGACGAGTTTTATGCTGCCAACATCGATGACGATGAAAAGCACATGGGCCTGTATGAAATGCATTACCCAATTACAGGCAATCCAACGCGTAAGTTTAAAGCCATTATTACTGGTGTAAGCGAGCCTTTACCCGCTAACGAGAACATGACTCAAGAGTTTAAGTTCAAACTTTCTGGCAAAATCGAGCGCGGCACATGGGTGGAAGTATAATGAGTTTACGTGATCAATTAAGAGCTGCTGCACCACTCGCCAGTAAAGAAGTCGAGCTATCGAACGGTAAAATTCGTGTTTATGAACTTGATGCAAAAGGCAGAGCTTTAGTGCTTGATTATTTAAATCAAGTAATCAAATTGCAAAACAGCGGTGAAATTAAAAGCAATCATTATGCAATTTTAACATTGTCGATTGTTTGTCACGGCTTGCGTGATGCAGAAACGTTAAAACCTGAGTTTGAGATTTCAAATCAAACAGATCGTGATGAGCTGATGTCATTAGGTGATACCAACTTAATGATTATGCATGACGCAATTTGTGAATTGTCAGGACTTGAACACCTTACCACTGAAAATCGAAATAAAGACGCTGCTGAAAAAAAGTAAATCGGCTAGCTGAACTCCCAAATCGTTTAAGTGCATTCCGAGTTGCCAAGCTATTTGGCATTTGGGATGTAGATGGTTTGCTCGAACAAATGCCATCAAGCTTGATGCAGGACTGGCTCGACTTCTTAGATTTAGAGCCAGATGGTTTTGCCGTACAAGACTATTACTTTTCAAACCTTGCTACTGTAATAGCGAACACATCAGGCAACGTTAGAAAACCACTTAAGCTAAAAGACTTTTCACTGGCGCCAAGCCAAGAGCAAACCCCAGAACAACAACTTGCAATCATAGACGGGCTATAAAGTGTCAACAAAAAGCGTACAAGACCTAATAGTAAAGCTCGTTGCCGATGGTAAGGGCTTTAAGGCAGACTTAGAAACCGCATCTAACAGCGCCAATACTTTTGCGCGTAAAACGAATGATGCAATGTTTAGCAGTCAAAAAAGCTTTGATCTGGTCAAAGGGGCGGCAGCTGGCCTTGCTTTATCTGTAGCAGCGGGTGTTACATCTATTTCAGCTATGGCGGCAGAAAATGCCAAGGCGGTTACAGAAATGGATAGGGTGGCACGTTCGCTTGATGTGAACACCACCCGATTCGATAAATTGGCTTTTGCTGCGAGTCAGTATGGCGTAGGGCAAGATGAATTTAGCCAGTTACTATCTGATACCAGTGAGCGTATTACTGAGCTTTTAACCATAGGTAGTGGTGAAGCGCTTGATATGTTCGAGCAGCTTAACATCAGTGTTGATGAATTTAAGGGTTTAAAGCCCGATGAAATGTTCATCAAAATGATGGAGGCGCTGTCTCAGGTTAACTCGCAAACCGAGCGAAATCTTTATTTACAACAAATAGCTGGTGATACGGGCCAACGCTTGTCAGAAGTGGCAGACGATGGTGCAAAAAGTTTTATTGAACTTGCGAACAGCATGGATGAATTTGGCGGCGCGCTAAATGAAGACATGATAAAGGAAAGTCGCGAACTAGATAAAACAATGAAAGAAATAAGCGCTACCAGCGGCATTGCGTTACGCAACAGCTTGATAGCACTTACACCCGTTGTTCAAGAAATTAGTGATTACTTTAAAGATTGGGCTGATAACGTCACCTTAGCGTTTGATTCATTGCGTGATGATCCGCTAACTGAAAATGGCCTAGCGTTAAAAATCACCGAAGATAAAGAAGCCCTTGCCGAGCTTAATGCTGAATTAAAAAAATACGAAAGTGGCCCTAAGTATGGTTATAGCCACGGTATTTTCTCAATGTTTTCTGGTACGAACCAAGAAGTCGTTGAGAAGATTAAAAAAAGCATTGATGAAGTAAATGAGCGCCTTGAAGAGAATCAAAAGCGTTATACAAAATTGCGTTTTGGTAGCGTGTGGGATGGCAATGGTGGCAGCAATACACAACCCACACCAGATACTACCGAAATTAGTAGTCAAGGCGGCGCAGACGCGGTTAAAACAGGCTTTAAAAAGCCAACTAACCCGCTGGCTGATGCCGAACAAGCAGCCAAAAATCTACAGCGTGTACGTGATGCACTGGCATCAGAAATTGATGTCGAAAAAAATCATTACGCGCAACGTGATCAATGGATAGACCAAGCATGGGCTGCTGGCAAAATTAATCAGTTTGAACGTGATGTATTGCTTGAACAAAGCAAACAAGCGCATGAAGAGCGCATCACTCAAATTGAAAATGACGAATTAGCCAAGCGTGTACAACGTGCCAACGAAGCAAGGCAGCTAGAAGACCAGCAACGCCGTGACCGTTGGAACCAAGAAATAGCCGAGTTACAAGGTTATCACACCCGCCTAGAAGCCGAAGAAGCCGCCCACGCAGACCGTAAGCGAAACATTCAACTTAAACATACAGGCCAATACGGCCAAATGGTAAACCAGTTTGTTGAGATGGATCGTGCATCGGGTGCTGACCGGGTTGCAATTGGCCTTGAGATTGGTGGCCAGTTAACGTCACAAGCCGCACAGAGCAGTAAAAAAGCCTTTAGGCTGCACCAGATGGTATCGGCAGGGCAAGCCCTTGTTAGTACGTTTGTGGCAGCGAGTAAGGCGCTAGAGCTGGGGCCAATTGCTGGCCCAATTGCAGCTGGTGCGATTACTGCCATGGGTATGATGAATGTCATGGCCATTAAAAACCAGCCAATGCCCCAAGGTATTGCGCACGGTGGTCTTGGCTACGTTCGTGATGATGCCACCTACTTTTTGCAACGCGGTGAATCAGTATTGTCACCTAAGCAAAATGTGGAAGTGTCAAAAGCGGCTGAAAAAATCAATACCGGTGGATCAGGTTCAAACGTAACTGTAAACCTAATTGAAGACGCAAGCCGCGCTGGCCAGTACGAGCAAAACAAAATGGGTGAAGAAGACATCATAAACGTGTTTGTTTCAAACATTAGTTTTGGCGGTGACATTGCCTCCACCTTAGAAGGTGTTTACGGCGTTCAACGTCAAGGGAGGTAACGTGTGATTGAATACCCTAAAATTTTAAAGTACCCAATTTTAAGCAGCACTTCGTTTAAGCAGCAATCAAACACATTACGCACCGAAATGGGCAGTGGCCGCGCAAGACAGCGGCAACTTTACGACAGCGTACCAACCATGATGGCTGCTACGTGGCGTTTAAGTCGTAACCAAGCAAACGTTTTTGAGGGCTTTGTTGAAATAGTGGGTGCAACTTGGTTTTTAATGAAAGTGTTAACTCCAAGAGGGTTAGTTGATCATCAAGTTCGGTTTATTAAATCCCCCTTTGAGAATTTCAAGCCGCTAGGTTCAGGCCGATGGGAATATCAAACTTCAATTGAAATAAGAAAGTACACAGTAGCGACTGAGGAACAAGCGGCAATTAGCGCACTTAGACCGAACACGCTTTCTGATTTTGTTGGAAGTATATCTAACAGCGTAAATAACTATTTGGAATAAAAAATGAGTGATTTTTTTCAATTAACATCAGAGTTAGAGCTGGCTATTAGCCAGTTAAATGATTTATTAAAAGGTGATGAGAACGCCACAGTTTTAATTGATGGAGAGCAAAAACCAAGTATCACCAAGCACATAATTGATACATTAAACTCAGTTGTTCAATTAGTTGTTGACGCAGCTGCGGATATTGATGCAGTAAAGTATGAGACAACCAGTGCAGGTCTTGCAGCTACTACATCAGGCCAGTATTTCTCTGTTGTTAGCGGTGATGATAAAGCGTTTTTAAAACTATACAAAAATGATTCTGGAACAGCGAAGTACGAGAAGACTTACCCAAACGATAAAGCGTTAGATGCTCTTTATAGCACCATTGTTGATGAACTTTTTGTTAACCAGATTGAAGGTGGAGACTTTATCGGTTCTACCCCAGACATGCGTTCAACTGTTCCCTTTGTTGATTTTGATACACAAAGTGATTTATTAAGTCGTGGTTACAAGCGCGGCGTACGTTGGAATTTAGCAAATAACTTTGCTAGAGCATCAACAAATACGAATATTAATGGTATGTATGCAGCTGGTAGCTTTTTAATGTATTCAGAAAACGCTGAGAACTTGCCTATTTTGAACGGACAGCTTACAGGCAATGTTCTTCTTTCAGAGAGTCCACAAGGCGCATTGACAGCACTGTCTAATTATTCTCAAGGTTACATACAACTTTCTGAAAATTTAATTATCGTTTATGCCTACGGGCAAATTAATAGTGATGGAGATACAAATCTACTTGTAGGCACATCTACATCGCCTGTTGATTACACTCGATTTGCCACAGGATTTTTCGGCGTTATAAAATCAGCACCTTTTGATATTAAAGCAGTGTTATCTCAATTGTTAATTGAAGATAAGTACAGACTGAGTATGTATAGAGTTTCAGGTGATTCTGATTATCAAAATACTGAGGGTGTAACTCAATTAATACAAAATTATGGTCAAAATGGTTTAGCCGAGGACATTTCAAAAGTTAGTGCTGATTCGTACCAAAATATTTTGGATAACGGTGACTTTGTTAGTTCAGACCCCGTACGCCGTTCAGGCTCTAATGTTGTTAATTTAGATATAGACGAATTTAAACAAAAAGGTTTGTATCGTGGTTTAAATTTAAGAGTTGGTGGCAATGAGTTTGTTATTACGCCGGAATTAGAAAACTTAAACGAAAAGTATGTTTTTAGTGCTTTTTACATTCATTCTAGTTCTGGCGAATTTCCAACATCTAATACGACTCTGCAGAGTGACGCTAATGGTTCGCTTACAATTTTAGAGGGTTATCAATATAAAACAATAGATGTTAACGCTCAAACTAAGTTAATGCTGCATACAGGTAAGGTTAATAGTGAAAATACCGTGAAACTTGCTATTGGATCATCATTACAACCAGTTAATAATGATTTATATACTAGCGGTTATTATTTGGCATTATCTGACAATCCAATATCGTTTGACAAAGGACTCATAGGTGTTTACACCGCAGACAAATGCCGAAAACAGATTAGAAACAACTTGCTTTCTAAATCAAGCAACTTTGTTCTCAATGGTGAAAATGAAGACTCATATATTTTAGGTGTACAAGGAACCGACACAATAAAAAGAGTTGTTAGGCCTTTCCCTAGAAAGGACATGATCAATGAGTTTAAAGTTTTTAATTTTAACGGTGATTACATTAATGGCCAAGTAGTTAAAACAGGCTCTGATGATGTAGCTCCACATCGTGTATTAGGAACAACAGTTGGTGCGAACCATGGTTATAAGATGGGGCGCTATGCAGTTGCTGCACATAATAAATTGGATTCAGATATCGGTAGCATTTACATAAATTCAGGGCAAGAATTTATTATCCTCGGAATTTATGATACTGATTCTTTGTGGTTAGCTCACAAAGTAAGTAACTCTACCAACGATTTAATTAGTGGAACTTTCACTCATGTTTCGGGCGGTGTAAACACATCTTCATTTGTAGGTAACTTTATTAGTTATAAAGATTTTCACCCTGTTTTTCAAAACAGAAAAATCAAAGTTGTTGTAGATGAAGATGAAGTAACCGAAAAGAAAGGTTACGTATTTAAGAGTACGGTTAAGTTTATTGAAACTTACGACATACTTTCTAGAGAAGAAGTTTTAGACTGGTATATAAACTATAGAGCTGAGGGTGAAATTCAGCCCAAGGGCATGAGTCCATCATACTCGGTTTCTATGGTCTATGAGTTTAATACGCGCGGTGATTGCACTATCTATTCTGATCTTGTTTTTCTTAAGCCAGTAGAGGTTCAAGATTTGATGTTTTTGCAAGCAATGCGTTCAGAGCTTAACCGTTATTACATTCCTAAGTGCGTACCATTTGTTCAGCAAGAAGTTGATTTTAATTACTCATTAATAGAGCCAGCTAATAAAACATCAAGCAATGGTTTGAGTAGCATTTACTTAAACGCACAACGTTTAGAGCAAAACAAATTGCCTGATCGATTTGTTGGTTTTAATGATGGATCAGGCGCATGCTTTTCCATGGGTTATTTACCTGTATATTCGGCAGACTTAGCAACAAGAATAGAAAATACAGTTAATCGCTCTTGGGAGATTCGTGGTAATACTGACAAGATGTATCCGCGAATTTTAGATAAAGGTGATTTTATAGCTTCTGTAGGTGAAAGCTACAGCATTATTGGCTATAGAAATGTTTTTAAACCGTCAAGCGGTGTGACTTCTAACTATCCGGTTAAAAGTAAAGCTGGTGATTACTACTTTATTGATTGGCATGATGTAAGTAAGACGCATAGAGTTGAGCTTCCTATCGAGTATCATGGTCGTGAAATAACCGTCGTAGAAAAGTCTGACAATGTAGTTTTACACTCAAAAATGATTACCGACTCTCTATCAGCGACTGTAGATTGCCTCGGCAGTTATGGCTATCTTGTAGTTAAGTTCAATTAGGAAAATCATGAGTAAAGCACTTGAAGTTGTTTATGCAAGCGCTCCGGCTAATGACTTACCTATACATACCTTACATTTGTTTGGTGAGTCGTTTGGCCAGATGTACTTGTGCCAAGGTTTTGATGACTTAGTGTTAACGCTTGAAAATGGCGAACAGGTGGCATTTACTGCATGCGGCTTGGGGTTATCACTCCCCAAGCGCGGCATGAAGTCACGACAGTCTTTGCAGTTTCAAATAGACAATGTAACGGGTGAAGCTAAGCGCCGCATTAAAGATGCGCGAGAAGACGGCAAGCCCGTTTATTGTACCTACCGCGTTTATACTAAATCTGATTTAACAGAACCTGCTGATCCGCCTATCACTATGAATGTGATAGATACCAAAACCAACCGTAAAAGCGCGAATATTGTTGCATCATTTGCTGATTTAATTAATCGAGCATGGCCAAGAGCGCGCTATACGCCCCAACTTGCACCGGGGCTTAAATACTTTAGTTAATAGTATGCCTTACACGATTAAAGACTATTTGCGTGTGCCTTACGTAGACGGTGGTCGTGATATGTTGGGGTTTGATTGCTGGGGTATGACCCGGCATCGACTTCACCACCATTACGGCCACCCTCTATTTGAGTCGTTTGGACATATTAACCCAGATGACAAACCCACTCTTACTACAGCTTACAAGCAAATCGTTGATGAATTTTCAGTATGTAACCCCAAGCCGGGCGCTATTGCGTGTGGATTTAAGCTTAACTGCTTAGTGCATATGGGAACATGCGAAGTCATAGACGGTGAGCTAAGGGTTTTGCACACATCAAGAAAAAATGGTGCCTCACACATTAAGGTTGCCGATTTTAAACGCCTTTTTATTGGGGTTAAGTTTTATGAATACGAAGGTTGATATTAAGGTCTACCCGAACAAACTTGATCAATCACTTGTTGAACCAACGCATGGCCATGTTGGCAGTTCGTTGCACGAATGGCTGGTTGATAATGTGCCATCGTACTATGAAAGGGTGGTACCGTTATTTAGCGCAGTTATTAATGGTGAAGTGCTACCACCAAGCCAGTGGCGTGAATATCGTTTTAAAGCCGGTGATGAAATAAAGCTAATTATTGAGCCAAAAGACCCGGTAACAATTGCTTATGCAGTCATTGCGGTGATTGCTATTGGTGTGGCTATTTATACAGCCAACCAGATACCTGACAATTACAATAATACTACGCCTGATGGTAGCTCTATTTATAGTGTTAACGCGCAAGGCAACAAACCCAAGCTTATGGGTGTTATTCCGCAAATTGCAGGGCGACATCAGTATTTTCCCGATTATTTAACCATGCCCCGCAAGGAATATATAAATAACGAAGAATACCTGTTTCTGATGCTTAGTTTTGGCTGGGGCGAGTATGAAATACTAGATGAAGATATCACGATTGCTGATACTCCAGTATCTAATTATGTGGGTGATATTGATTATCAAGTATTTGGCCCGGGTGAAGATGTAACAGGCCATGAAGCACACAGAAACGTTTATACATCGTCGGGCGTTGGTGCTACATCGGGTAACGTAGGTATTGAGCTAAAAGGCCGAACTGTAAGCACAGGTGGTGGTAATAGCCGTTATGTTTATTGGTTTTCAGGTACTGAGTTAGTTGTATATTTACTTGAATGGGAGGGTGAGTTTGGTGGTTATACCCGACTGAAAGTTACTCCACCATTTGAAGTAGGCGAAATATTAACTATTTCTGGCACATTGGAAGGCCAGAATGATGGTTATTTTGAGCTTTTGAGTAAAGACCGTGATGGTAGCCAAGTAAATAAAGTTGACGGCCAATCACAAGATGATACGAGCTGGACAGGCTTTGTTACTGAAAATGAAAGTAACGCTAGTGTATCTGTTGAAAATGGTGGTGGTGATGGTCAGTTTAATGGCCCTCACTTTGCTTGCCCTGCAGGTGAAGTTACCGACACTATATGGTGTGACTTTATGTTGCCGCAAGGTTTAGGTGAACTTGATGATGACGGTAACTTTTTAAGCCGTAGCGTAACATTGCGTATTGAATATCGAGCTGAAGGTGCGCAGAACTGGACCACGCTTCCGGATGAAGTTTTTAGCAACTCAACCAATGACCAATTAGCACGAACAGTTAAATTCACATTGCCGCAAAAAATACGCCCTGAAGTGCGTATAAAGCGTGTGACATCGGCCAGTAATGACACCCGAATTTATGATGACATTTACTGGACAAAGCTTAAGTGTGAACTAGAAACGCCAACTAAGTACGATGGTCTAACGACCATAGCGGTAAAAATTCGCGGTACAAACGCGCTAGCAAGTGCTGCGCAAGATAAGTTTAAAGTAGTCGGCACCAGAATTTTACCAGTGTACGAAAATGGTGCGTGGAGCCAACCAAGGCCAACCAGAGACATAGCCCCATTTTTTGCTTATATACCAAAAAGTGTTGGCCATGGTGATGATAAGCTTGGGCTTGATGAGCTGGAAACACTGCATAACATTTGGCATCCAAGAGGTGATGAATTTAACGCGGTGTTCGATAGTGAAACCACGGTACTTGAAGCGCTTAAGCGAGTATTGTTGCCGGGCTTTGCTGAGCCAGTTATTGATTACGGAAAAATCACACCAATTCGTGATCAGCAGCGTACTCAACCGCAATACATGTACACGCCTGATAACACCATAGGGTTAATTGAGGAAAGCTCAAAACTGATTGATGAAGATGAGCCAGATGGGGTAGAGGTTGAATTTACCAGCCCTGTTACATGGAAGTCTGAAACCATTTTGTGCTTGTTGCCCGGTGATAATGGTTACAACCCTGAGAAGGTGCGTGCGTTTGGCGTAACCGACAGGAACAAGGCATATCAGATAGGCATGCGAAAACGCCGCATACGCCGATACAGGCGCTCTAAGATTGAATTTAAAACAGAAATGGACGCTTTAAATTCGCGGTACCTAGATTATTGTGCGGTGGCTGACCAAATCCCCGGCTTTGAACAAACAGGCCGTGTTGAATTTGTGTTTAACAGAACGCTTTATCTTGATGCTGATCTTGAATGGGCAGCTGGTGAAAGTTATGTAATCTCACTAAGAAAACCTGATGGTAAATTGTCTGGGCCTTACACGGCTACGAAAGGCAATAGTGCTAATGAAGTGGTTATCGATCGTGATTTAGATTTTGAGCCTGTGCTTGATGGTTCTATGGAACCACCGCTATTCGCATTTGGTAAAACTGACGAGTGGTGTACGTTTGTGATCATCACAGATATTAAGCCGTCATCAACGAACCGGGTAAGCGTAAGCGCTGAAAATGATGATCCAAGAGTCTATTTGGATGATGACAGCAACGCGCCTATTGATATTCCTACCGTAATCCCTCCATATATCCTATAAACAAAAAGCAGCCATTACGGCTGCTTTTCCCTTCTTCTATCTATTCGATTGAATGTGCCATTTAATACAATGGTAATGCCTACCCCAATCAAGAACCCAATCAAATTAAAACTAATTGTTAGCATGATCGTCATAGCAATTAGCAGCAACGCTACCAGTATTTTAGTAATCCCTAACATGTTTGGCTCCTTAAAAGTTAAAGGCCAATAGTTGAAAACTTTTTAAGGTGTGTCAACTATTGGCCGTTGGTTAATTGGTGTTAGCTTTCCATCATTTCAATTGTTTCTACATTGCTTTTTAGCTCTAAAAACAACTCTCCAAGCGCTTCAATTTCATCACTGGTATAACCAAATTTATATAAATCATCTTCGGTTACATAATGAAAAAGCTTTCTAGCCGCTAAAACACCAGCTTTTGAAAGCTCTATTTCAAACGTTTCATCGTCCATTAGATTACCACTCCCTGTTTTATTCTAAGGCCACACTTGTTGTTTTTAGCCCAAATTAAAAAACGCTGAGTCCAATACTCACTTTCAAAAATATTTTTAAGTGGCATCTTAATTAATGTGTTAAGATCTTTATCTGACATAACTATTTCCTGCATGGTTTTGGTTGTGTTGTAGGGCCAAGTTGCAGCTTGGCCCTTCGCTTTAAAATCTATTTATCAAATTTGAATCCATCGACCCCAATATCAAATGGGTTGTTACCTTCGCCCCGTTCGTACTTATCAAACAAGTCCACCAGCGCTTCAGTTACTAATGAGCGGAATGAAACCGCTTTATCGTCTGGTGTGCGTGTGTCGTTAGTTAGCTGCTTTACAGCTTTCCATATTTGGCGGTCTAGCTCTACGTTCGCTTTATGAATGTTGTCTTTACTCATAAAGTTATCGACTCTCGAAACCATCTCTAATGCCTTTTTCTTGGCATCACTATTATTAACACCTGGTGAAAGTGAAAAACTGGTATCTTTAGGCATTGGTAAACTCCACAATTTCGGCGGTAATATTTGGGATATCTTCTTGCGCTTTTTTGTGCGCTGACTCAGTTGCTTTTGCTTCTATAACACTTAAGCCTTTAGCAGCTGTCTCGGTATAGAAGGTTGTACGGTGAGTACAATTTTGAAGTAAAGGTAATTCGTAGCCCTTTATGATCTCACGAACCTCAGATGTCATTCGCGTTTGCATGGCCATAGTTATTAAAAACGCGGCCTTTGGTTTACCGTCAGTAACTTCTTGTCGAGCTTTTATCAAGTCAACTAAATCAGCACAGGCCCAAACATCATAAGGCGAAGGTTGAACAGGTATAATAACGGTATCAGATACCTTGATAGCCACAGCTGCCAGCTCAGACACTTGTGGTGAACCATCGATGATCACGTAGTCATAATCACGCGCAATGCGTGGTAGGTCACGCGCCAGATTTTTACCCATGGCAATTACTGGGAATGTGTCTTCATCTTCACCTTTAGCTGCTGACCACTTACTTGCACTGCCTTGGGCATCCAAGTCAACTAGCAGGACACTATGGCCACTTTTATGTAATTGCGAAGCTATGTTGGTGCTTGATGTGGTTTTACCAGCACCCCCTTTTTGGTTTAACAACGATATTATTTTTGGCATAAGGCCTCCTTTGTTGTCAGATAATTTAGCATTATAATACTTAAATGTGCAAATACATATTTACTTATTTTTAAACTTTCCTATCGTAATTGAATTAACCGATCTGAACACTTCCTTTTTACAAACCTTTAGACCTTAATTAAAACAATGAGTTATCAAAATTTTATAACTGTACTTCCTATTTAGGAACCTATCTAAATGCAACTGTACAGCACTGTAATAGCATGCGCGTTTATATCCATGGCAAAGCTAGCATGACAAAACAAAGCATATAATTAAGGCTGTTAAGCGCGATTTGTGAAGGTGCTTAATTATGAGACTTTAATGCTAAATAAAAGAACCGCGTCAAAAAGTTACATTAACAAAACAACTGTACTTTAATTTATCGCCACAACTAACAAAGAACAATAAAACTGTACCCTTAACCAATTGCATATAACTGTACCCGCAACCCATATCGTAACTGTACTCATCCCCACATTATAACTGTACACGCCACCATGCACCCAACTGTACCAATGGATTAC
>PBEX01000010.1 GCA_002718515.1 Phycisphaerae bacterium | reverse complement strand
CAGCAGCCATCGGCCCACCATCAATGCCGCCAATCTGAATGTTTGAGAGTGCTGTGAAGTCAACGCCAAACTCATTGTCTTCAGTGACGCGAGTTTGAACGATGGTCGCTTCGACAACCACTTGTGATGGCGGCGTGTCTAGTTCCGCAAGCAGCGCTGCGATGTTATCAAGATTTTCTTCGTAATCGTTGACGACGAGTTTGCTCGCCCACGCGTAACTATCTCCACCTCCATCTGTGAGTGACGGTTGATATCCTGCATCCACATCGCCCCTAAATGCAGACTCGCCATCGCTACTAAGAAGCGGTGTAACAAATGCATCGGCATCTGTTGCGGATAAATATTGGAGTTCAAAAATTCTGCTTTGCGTTTTTCTACGTGCCGCTTCAATTGTCTGTAACTCTTCAAGCGTGTAGACATACACGAAGTTACCTTCTTCGATGTATGCAAACCCATTGACGCGAAGAATCGCATCAAGCGCTTCATTGAATGTTAGGTCATAGAGGTTCGCAGAAACTGTGCCAGTGACACTGTTGCTTGCGATGATGTTCTTTTCAGATTGAATCGATAGCATCTGAAGGACTTGCGTCACTTCTGTTTCATCGAGAACCAAGTCGAAGGTCCCGAAGTCGTCACTGACAATGTCTGCTGATTCTGGTTCTGCATCTTGTCCGTTTGCAATCGCGCAAGCGAGGAACAGGATGATGAGGGTAAGTTTGGTGATATATGTCTTCACGGCGGCGTCTCCAATGAACGCCCTTTCATGAAAACCTACAATCAGGGCGTAATCGTTAGTTCATATCGGTTTTTACCGGCTGAAATGATGACCGAACGCCCTCCAATGCTCGTAATCGTCAGTGGTGCATAGGATGAAGCCCCTGCAAGAACGTCGCCAACCCTACACACTCTGCCGTTAATCATCGCTATCTCGCCCATGACTGCCTCTAGTTCGAAACCTTCAAGGGAGTGTGTGTACGCTTCTTGCCCATTGTCACTGCTTTGAGGTGCGATATTATTGGTCATCGCCCCAGTCATTGGAAATGCTGCTTGGTGGACGAGAAATGGGTTTCGAAGTACTTCAGAGTCGAGTGAGACATATACCTTCCGTTGATCAGACGATTGATATTCCTCTACGACCGATTCTGTCACTGGGTTAGCAACTGCGGTTTTTGGTGGTCGTTCAATGACGATGATTCTCGCCCAAAGCAAGAGTGCAACAAAGCACAGCGAACAGAACAATCCAAACTGCCTTTTATCCGCTGTGAGCCTGTGCCAGATTCTCTTTAAATGCGTTTTCATTGGCGTTCCTCCATTGCGTCATACATTGCATGTATTCCAATCGCAGCATCAAGCGTAGGCGCTTCGATGCTTGCTTCTTTTTCACTTCTGGTGATCCGGAGTGATGAAATTTTGACGAAGCGATTCATTGTTTCAACATTGTGAATGATGTTATAAATTGAACTGAAGTCAGATTGCATCGTCACGGCCAGTGGCTGCATCATGAAGTTGTTATGACTTTGTTGTTTAGGCGCAACACCTGCCGTAAAAGATTGGTCCACGACTTTGTAGCCGTCAATATCTAGAGATAATGATTTGATGATGGAAGACATGTCCGGCGAATCAGGAACGAACTTGCATTCATCTTGCACATATGCTTCTAACTCAATAAGTTCGTTGCGTAGTTCTTCCACTTCTGCTTGGCGTCTTTCAAGTTGCTCTACGCTTTCTTCAAGATTCTGCGCCTCAGCATTTGCTGAATTCGCCTCTTGATAGTTGGGGAAGATAAAGAAAGTCACAAACAATACGGCTAGAACGAATGTCGAAAATAACATCCATTTTTCTTTTGAAGCACTCATCGGTTGTCCTCCGCTGTTGCAAACTGGTTTGTCACCGTCCACTGTTGATTTAAATCAATGAAGAAACTGATTTTGAAACCACGTGCCTGTTGCTCGCGAACAGTTCTTGACTTACTAAAGTCCATGCGGACTGCAGAAAATGGTTCGCGGTCTTGCAAACTCGTAACGACTTCAGCAATGACTTCATCGCTTTTTGCGAAACCAGCAAGCCGGCCACTAATGCCTTTTCCATTACTTGACTCAACGACATCTAGAGCTAACTCTTCAAGCGTCATCGTCTCGGGTAACAAGTTAGTAATCGTAGAGAGGAGTTGACCCATTTCAAAAACAACCGCTTCCGATTTGTATTGTTTGATGAATGCTTTCAACGCATCTTTGTTTTGCTTTAATGATGTCGCATCGACTTCAAGTTCGATTGCAGCATTTGCTCTTGCCTGACCAATGGTCAGCCGTTTTGACGCACTATTCACTGCGAATCTTGAATGCGTTGCAAACGCGACAATTGTGCCAAGCACTAGCATAACAAGCACAGCAACACGGCTGCTTCGTGCTCTACTCTTTGTTCGTTCTACATATTTGTTCGGTAGCAAATTCATGCTGCCTCCTTCAATTGATGATCCTCTCCACGCCTCGCAGGCTTTCCACTCATGGTTGCGAGACTTGCACCTAGAACTGCATGCCAACCTGACACAGCGAGTGTTTCATGGCCGAGCCTGCTGATGTGAGGTGCTTGCATGTCTACAGAGACTTCTTGGTTGCATGCTGTTGAAAGGAGTTCACCTAGGAATTGGTTCCAGCCACCCTTGCCTGTGATGTACATGCATGAGGACAGTGGTCCTCGATTCGTGACTCCATAATGCCTTAAGCATTTCATGATGTCCGTCGTGATGTCTTCATGAATCGAACGAGTAGCATCGCGGACTGCTTTACAAATCGCTGGTTCGCCGCCATCAAATCGTGCTTCTTCTAGCATGCTGGTTGCTTGCGCTTCGCTTACGCCAGTATGCGATTCGATTGCGCTGAGTAACTCTGCTTGTTTATGATGGAGTTGTTTATAGAACACCATTGAATCACCATCAAGAATGATGAATGATGAATCGTGTACACCAAAGTTAAAGAGCGAACGCACTTTGCCTTGGTCAGACTGCCTTCGATGAAGCATACTAAATGTACGCGAGATCGAAACGCACTGGGCTTCTACTTTGGTAGGCCTGAGGCCTGCTGCATAGATTGGCTCAAGTATGCACTCAAGTTCATCGAGTTCAATTGCAAGCGCAAGAACGTCTCCGCCTGAACCAATGCGGATCGCTTCTGATTGAAGTTTGTTTCGATCAATTCCAAATCGCTCTGACATTTCCCACGACGCTGCCTCTTTGATTTCACTATCGCTCATTTCAGGAAGACGCAATACTTGGTGATGAATCATTGATGGTGGAAGCGTCACGACACAATCAGACCCTGATAACCCTGCGTCATGAATTGCACTACGCCAATCATCTGATGTCAACTCTCTTGGATTACGATCTAGACGAATCAATTTAGGGTGCGTGTATACACCTTTTGACCATGAACATTGACCAAGCGTGACACCGTTGTCAATGCAAGCAATCCCAATGAGACCCTTTGTCTTTTTGTTAAATGCAAACATCCTTAAGGTGCTCCTCCGTTTGACTGCACTGAAATTTTCCCAGTGAGTGGAGCGAGTGCGATATCCCATGAGTGGTCACCACTGTGCAATGTGAAGCTGCCACCTGTGCTTGGCGAACCATCACTTGCGACAATTCCGCCTGCTGGATCAAAGATGACGCTTTCACTTCCGCCGTCAAAGGAGACGTTATCAATTGATATCGCTTGAAATCGTTTGTCAGTTGTGAAGTTCATGATGGCAAAACCATCTTGGCCTTGTGATTCGGTTTTCAGTTCTGCAAAGTTTGCTGTGTTTGCATCAAATGGCGCTGCAAGATTGCCCTGCTCAACAATCTCAATACACCAACCCGAGCCATCTGGATAGAAATATACCCTTCGGAAACCCTGCTCAGCAATCGCTTCCATTTGAGCAGTAAGCATGTGACTTACTGCCATGCGACTCGCAGATTGGCCAGCAGAAGCATCACCCATTGTTGCGTATGGAACCAAAATCCATGATGCAATGACGAGGACTGCAATAGTCACAATAAGTTCAATGATTGTGTAACCACGCTTCAGGTTGGATTGATTATGAGTGTGTTTATTCACGGCTAGCACCTCACTGCATCGACTGAAAAAGGGACCTTCAATACTCTGAGTTGGGATTTGAGTGCGCATTCTCTATAGAAATTTCGTTATCGGACGACGCCTGTTCCAAGCAAGTCTCAAAGAACAGCCGTGCTCACGACCTCCATCATGAGCACGGCTGGAATGAACTGCCCGAGGTGGCAGGGAGAGTTTATTCGTCGAAATCTGTACCGTCAGCTGCGACTGCAGTGAGCACCATAGCTGTGCTTGCGCCTGCTTTTTCAGCCCAGACCCAGCCGACACCGTCTGCTGCTGCAGCTGCGACTGTTGATGAATCTTGGAGGGAGTTTGTTGGTGCAGCCATGAGGTAGTCACCATCAATCATGTCTGTCCAGCCGTCTGCGACAAGATCTGGATATTCGCCGTTTTGAGCGTAGTACAGTTCAATCTGACCTCGTAGCGTTTGCAGTTGGCTTCGCACTGCTGCATCATTGGCATCATCTGCTGCGTCAGTAAACTGAGGCACGACGATGGCCGCGAGGATGCCGAGAATGACGACGACGATGAGAATTTCAATCAGCGTAAATGCTCGGCGAATTGGGTTAGTTGGTTTGTTTGTTGGGTTCATTTGTTGCTCCCATTGCTTTGCCGCATTGTGCGACTATCAAAGTAGTTGACTTCAAGATCACGCTGATCTTGAACCTCGGGGGAAACGCTGCCCTCCTGGCGACGTTTTGCAGCATTGCTGCCCACCCTTCTTCGGAAATAGAATGAGTGAAGTGAACTGAAATCGATTCAACGGGATAGACAAGGAAGTACAATCCGCATTCCTTTCCTAAATTTCCAGAGATTTACTGATAACAGACCTATGACACACATTCACATCCGCCCTTTTCACGCCGTATTCCCATCTCCAAGCGATGCTTCACGGGTTGCATCTGTCCCCTACGACGTTGTTAACCGAGACGAAGCAAAGGCCCACGCAATAAAACATGAAGATAGTTTCATGCGAGTCGTACGTTCTGAAGTTGATTTTCCAGACGAGCATTCGCCATACGATGACGCCATTTACGCCAAAGCTCGTGAGAATTATGAAGCGTTGCTCAGCAACGGCGCACTTCAAAAAGACGACGAACCTGGGCTTTACTTATATAGACAGTGCATGGGCGACCATCAACAGGTCGGGTTAGTTGCGTGTTGTCATGTCGATGACTACAACAATAACTTGATCAAGAAGCACGAACACACACGCCAAGTCAAAGAAGATGACCGCACAAGGCATGTACTTGAACTCAACGCCAATGCTGGACCCGTCTTTTTGACGTATCGCGGGCATGAAGACATCGATGCAATCATCAACGAAGAGATGATTAAGAGACCAATGTTCCACTTTGTCGCGGATGATGGCGTGACACACACTGGTTGGAAAGTCATCGATGAAGAAGCATTGATTTCTGCATGTAAAGCAATCGATGTTGCGTATGTTGCGGATGGACATCACCGAAGTGCAAGCGCTGCACGGGCTGCAAGCGAACGTAAAGATGCGAACCCGAACCATGATGGTAGTGAAGAATACAACTGGTTCCTAGCAGTCCTATTCCCTTCATCTCAACTCGACATCTTACCCTACAACAGAATCGTCAAAGACTTAAACGGGTTAACACCTGACTCTTTTCTTGAATCCCTAACAGAAGTCGGCACGCTGGTTAAAACTGATTCACCAAGCCCGTCGCAAGAAGGCCAGTGCTGTATTTATCTCGGCAAAGAAACAGGATGGCATCTGCTCTCAATTAATCCTGAACGCATTGATCAAAGCGACCCAGTTGCATCGCTTGATGTTGAACTTTTGCAAACGCTCGTGCTTACGCCGATGCTTGGCATTGGCGACCCACGTAGCGATACACGAATCGATTTCGTTGGCGGCATCCGCGGAACTGAAGAACTCGAACAACGTGTTGACAGTGGAGATGCCGCTGCCGCGTTTTCGATGTATCACACAACAATTGATCAGTTGCTTGATGTTGCTGATGCAGGGCTCATCATGCCACCAAAATCAACTTGGTTTGAGCCAAAATTGCGATCAGGATTGTTTGTACACGATCTCGATTAGTGTGATTGTGCAAACGTGTTTATAAACTCCGCAAACCGCTTACACCCTTCTTCAGGGAATGCGTTGTAGATTGATGCTCTGATGCCGCCTAAGTCGCGGTGCCCCTTCAAGCCTGACATCCCTTGCGAAGCTGCTTCGTTGAGAAACGAGTCGTTCTTGACATCTTCGCCCGATGTAAACGAAATGTTCATCAGTGAACGGCTACCTTCTTGAGCAAAAATTCTGTAACAATCGCTATTGGCTTCAAGGGCATCGTAAATATAGTTTGCTTTTCGCGTGTTTCGTTCATGCATCGCAGAAACACCGCCTTCACTGATAATCCACTTGAAGACTTGTCCCATGAGGTAGATGCCAAATGCTGGTGGCGTATTCAGTCGCGAGCCCTTCTTGGCAATTGCGTTGTAATTGAGCATTGATGGGAGATGGTCAGGACACGTTTCAAGCATATCTTTGCGAGCGATGACAAGTACTGTGCCAGATGGCCCTAAGTTTTTCTGCGCCCCTGCATACACCATGTCGAACGCATTCCAATCGATTGGTTTTGAGAAAATGTCTGAACTCATGTCACACACAATTCTCCCTGAGTCGCTCAAAGTGTGGTTGAACTGCGTGCCGTAAATCGTATTGTTTGAACAGTAATGCAGATATGCTGCATTTGGAACGCAATCGAGTTCGTCTTGCGAAGGACAGTGGTCAAACGAGTCTGGCTGTCCATCATATGCCACATGAACATTGCCGAGTTTCATCGCTTCTTTCTGTGCTTTGGATGTCCAGACGCCTGTGTTCACGTAGTTTGCAGTCGAACCCTCAGGCAAAAAGTTCATCGGCACCATCGCAAACTGCATGGTTGCACCACCTTGCAAAAACAAGACGTCAAACTCATCAGGAATCTGACCGACTGCTCTACAGTCTGCAACTGCTTCAGCGAGCACTTCATCAAAGACTGGGCCTCTGTGACTATGTTCACAAATACCAATTCCACTTTCTTTCACGTTCCAAATGTCAGTTCGCGCCTGTTCAAGCACCGGTTCTGGCAACGTCGCTGGACCTGCTGAGAAGTTTAAGATTCTATCCGTAGCTGTAGTCATTTGTTCTCTCTAAGAAAGTGGGGTAAGGGTTATTGATAGCACATGTTCATGGGAACGAATGGCCTCAAGTTGTTCGTTGTTTGGTTCTACACTCAGTTGAATGCGGGCGCACGCTGCGTGTGCTCCGTCATACATAATGTTTTCCATCTCTTCAACGTTCACACCTGCATGGCTGAGCAATTCAAAGACATGAGCAAGAACACCGGGCAAATTTTGATGTCTAACTGATAGCAACGCTTTCGCTGGCGTATCAACAGCCCTGTTGACACAGTTAAACACTTCGCCGTGATCACAATAGTGTTTGACCACTCTCACCGCTTCGTGTGCAATTGCTGACTGCGCTTGTGCAGTTGATGCGCCAACATGATGTGTGCCAAAGACATTCTCAAATGACGCAATGCGAGGGCTAAACTCTGACGAACCACTGCTAGGCTCATTTTCAAAAACATCTAACCCAACCATCAAGTTCTTCTCTTCAATGGCTTTGCAAAGCGCTTCTTCATCGATCAGCGCGCCCCTACTTGTATTGATGAGAATAGCGTTATCTTTCATCGCATCTAAAAAGTCAGCATTAACAATGTGTTTCGTGTCAGGTGTAGATGCAGCGTGGATTGAAACTACATCAGACACTTGAGCAATCTCATCCACTTTTTCTGCCCACTGAATGCCTAACTCATTTGCTTTTTCTTGGTTCAGACTGCGTGACCACGCGATGACGTCCATGCCAAATGCTTTAGCGCGTTTGACAACTTCCTTTCCGATGCCTCCTAAACCAATGACGCCAAGCGTTCTGCCATAGAGCCCTTGCGTTTTTGAAAACGTTTTCTTTTCCCACTGACCTTCACGCAATCGAATTGTTTGATTCGGGATACGTCTGTCACAAGAAAGGATGAGCCCCCAAGCGAGTTCAGCAACTGCAATTGAATTCTTACCTGGACAATTTGCAACAAAGACGCCCTTCTTCGATGCTTCACTGACATCAATGGTGTCGTAACCCGCACCAGCCCTAACGATGAGTGCTAGCGATTCTGTAGCTCCAATCATTTCCGCGCTCACTTTGGTCGAACGCACGATGAGTACAGTTGGGTTGAACTCTTGAATTGCTGAAAGTAGAGACTCCTCCTTGAGCGAAGCATCACATCGCACTTCACATCCAATCGATTGAAGTTGAGCAATGCCTGAATCATCAAAAGAATCTGCAATCAGCACGCAAGTCTGTGAATTTGTTGCCATCCCCGTATTTTACTCAACATTAAGTAAGTTTGTTTAGCAGTTTCTTCGAAGCCTCATGAATAAGACAAACAACAAAGTTAAAGCCCTCTTCTCCGCCATAGTAGGGGTCTGGGACATCTTCAATTGAGTCGTGTCCAGTAAATGGTAGGAGTTTAAAGGTGCTCTTAGGATTTGCCCCCATACTCATGAGGTTGGCGTAATTATCATCGTCCATGCAAAAGATCCAATCGAAGTGTTCGAAATCTGCTTTACAAACTTGACGTGCTGAGCCAGATATGTAGAGCCCTTGTTTTTCTGCGGCTTCCTGCATTCTGCTATCTGGCGGCGCGCCTTTATGCCAGCCCCCAGTACCAGCAGAATCGATGTCGAATGATGTTGAAAGGCCCGCGAGTTCTACTTCTTTTCTAAAAAACGATTCTGCAGCGGGGCTTCTACAAATGTTACCCATGCATACGAACAAGACTGATGTTTTAGTCATGCTCATGTTTCCGAGCGGCATTCAACGCGATGAGACTTACTCCACCAAAGATTACTAAAGCGACGATGTAAATCACCAACGCTCGGAATTGACCAGTAGTGTGTCCCCAAGCCATTGTGTAACCCAAGACGCAAAACAACATTGACAATGCGTAGAGTGTTAACACTGCTTTCTTCACACTGACGAGTTTACGCTTGATGATGTGGTGAATGTGATTAGAGTCAGGCTCTGAGATTGGTTTGCCTGCCATTTTCCTGCGAATGATTGCCAGTAACGTATCTAGAATTGGCAATGCAAACACAATGAGACCAGCAATGACGATGTGTGTTTGCCCACGTTCACCAAGCATGAGGACCATTGCAATACAAACATATCCGAGCAGTAGGCTTCCTGTGTCACCTAAGAAAATCGATGCTGGGTTAAAGTTAAAGACAAGGAAACCAAGGACTGCTCCAAGGACTGCTAACCCAAGCACGATGTTTGCACCTGTCAGGGTCAGCCCGTCTCCTCTCGTGCTGAGCCAGTCTGGAGGCAATGTGTCTCGAATATGCATGAGTTGTTCTGGTGTGAGCGAAGTCGCAACAAATGCGCTAATGAGCACAAGACCAATGACAGTTATTGCAACCACTCCAGACAAAAGGCCATCTAAACCATCGATGAGATTCGCCGCATTACAAGCGCCAAGTACAAACGCTGCAATGATTGCTGTACCAACCCAATACGTAACACTGACGTAATACCCGCCTATGAAAAAACCAATGTCAGTCTGACCGAAGACGCTGTTAAAGAAGCCCGCTGCAACATTCACGCCAACTTCCGCAACTGAGAGCGACGCTGCTGCAACGAGTTGGCCTGCAGTTTTATACCAAGGATCCCAACCAAAAGCGTCATCTGCAAACCCCGTGAATGTAATTGCGCCCATACCCACGAGCACGGCAACAGGCACATGCCTAAATATCTCAGGTGCTTGAATCAGGGAAGTTTGACTTACAATGATTCCAGCGAAGATCGCAATGAGTACTGCAACTCCGCCAAGATACGCTGTGTTCTTTGTGTGGACTTTCCGAGCTTCGTTTGGTTTATCAACAACACCCGTTTTATGCGCAATCGTTCGACAGATTGGTGTTGCGATGCAAGAAACAATAAAAGAGACAACCAAAACTGGCCAGTAGCCAATTAACAACTCGACCAAACCTATGTTTAAAAATGGCTCTTGAGTCGCACTTGGCTGCATGTAGGATTATTCGTCTTCTTCTTGTTCTGCGTATGAAACCATTGCTAGGTAATTCTTACGGAAGTATCCACCAACTGTACCCACTGCTGCGTTCACCATGACGCCAAGCATTTCCGCTCTACTTTCAGAGAGCTCACGCAAGACGCGCGCGACGAGTCCACGGTCATCACGATCACTATGGACAACCAGTGAAACTGCATCAACTAGGTTTGCTATCAATACTGCATCGCCTGCGACAATTGATGGTGGTGCATCAATCAAGATGACGTCATACTTGTCTCTTAACTGTGCCAGAATACTATTCATGCGCTCACTGCCAAGGCGTTGAGAGAGTCGATTTGCTGGTGTACCCGCAGAAATCACGTCAACACCTGCATCAGTATGGTGAATAACCTCATCGAGTGTTTTACCATCTGCAAGCACATCTGCGATGCCATCATTTGCATCATCAATTTCGAACATGCCTGCGAGATGTGGTCTTCTAAAGTTGCAATCTAACACAACGGTTCTGCTTCCTGCAGTCTGAGCAGCACATGCGAAGTTGCCAATAATTGTTGTAGTACCCGCTTCAGGGGCTGCAGCAAGAATAAGCATCGATTGGTGTGCTGACTGTTGCATAGAGCGAGCGATGCCAGTCCATGCTTGCCTACAAGATTCCGCAAACACGCCTTCACTGCTGTGAACAAGTGCAAGTTCTGGTGTTTCAAGCCCAGCAGGATCTTCGTGAATGTCAGGAAGTACGCCGGCGACTTTCGCTCCAGGAATGATGAGCACATCAGATGCTGAGCGGATTTTTTGGTCTGTCATTTCACGCAAGAACACAACTCCGAGAAACGAAGAAATGCCTAAGAAAATACCTGCTGGAAGCATAATTTCAATCTCAGGGAAGGACTTCTGCCTAGGCTCAAGTGCTGGCGTTGCTTGACGAACGCGAGATGCATCTGCACGCATTTGCATTAATCGAAGCGATGAAATGAGTCTTGTATTTTCATCTCGCTGCAGTTCTAACTGTTTTCGAGATGATTCTAAGTGTTCAAACACTGATTGGTTTGATGCCAATTCTCTTAACTCAGCATCTTTGTTTTCGATGTCCGATTCAGTCCGTTCAAGACTAACAGCGAGTTGGTCTCTTGTCGTAATCAATTCACGCAATTGCGCATTAAGGTTACGCTCAATGATTGAATCGATTTTTGCTTCAATTTGGTCACTGGTTGCTCTAACCGATATCTCAATATCTCGGACTTGCGGGTGAGAAGGCTCTAATCGATCCCGAAGCGCTCGCAATTGAGATTCAAGCGCTTCTAAACTTTGCTGTTGCCGCAAGATGATTGGGTCACGCTCTGCTAAAAGTCTATCTTCCATAGTGGGTTCAAGCGTGCCATCAAGTTTTGCTGCAACTCTAAGGTAATCTTGTTGTGTTGCAGTTAGACCTGCTTTTGTAATCGTGAGCTGTTCAGTGAGTTTCTGTAATTCATACATCGCTGCAGAGAATCGTGAGTCGTCAAGGGTGGTAATACCCTTTGCTTGGATGAATCCTTGGAGTTCATCATTCAAGTCTCTTAGTGCAAGTTTGATTCGGCGTCCTTCTTCTTCAAACAGGTCAGCGTTCGATCGGAAGCTCTCATCATCAAGCGATTCAGTTTTTCGCATGTAAGCATCTGCAACAGCGTTCAAGATTATTGGGATATCTGAAGGGACATGGCCTGACCAGCGAATGCCGTACAAGTTGGTGCCACGTTGTATAGGTGTTCTTAGATCTTCTTCAAGTTCATCAACTGCAAGGTCAACAAGAACTACTTGCGTGTCTGGATCTACAAAATTTTGAATCCAAGTTGTTTCGCGCATGTTTCGATTTGAAACTGCCTCAGTTAAAATCGCTCTGTCTTTAATGAGGTATGTCTGAGTTGCCGCAACCCGCTCAATCATCTTGTCATTGGTTGTTTCCATTGTGCCAATCTCAGTTGCTTCACCAAGACCGGGCCGAACCTCAAACATGATTTCACCAGTATAAAGCGGGTAAATTCTTGAAAACAAGAAAAACGCGCCTGTACCTACGATTGCACCAATGATGCCCCAAACTGGAATGCCTTTCCAATACCGGCGTAACACGCGGACTGGATCGATTGCCCTGCCTTTAGGCATTGAGCGTTGCGGAGGTCCAGATTGTCGTTTTGGTTGTGCTGCCATTGCTAGTGTAATACCCTTGTTTATGAGCCAGAATCAGATTGCTTCTTGCGAATATCGTCTTTCACAGCCTGTATTCTGTTCCTTGAATGGGCATCTTGTGCTAATTCTTCAGCAATTCTTAACTCGCCCAATGCCTTCTCATACTTGCCGTTATCCATAAGCACTTGTGCTATATGGAGATACGCAGATGCGGTGTCCCCCCTTTTGATTGAGAGTTGTAAAAACTCCTCGCCCTTTGCATCGCGTCCCGCCCGATAATAACTCCAGCCCAGAGCATCGAGCACTTCGGGTGATCGAGGGCTCTGACTTCTCGCACGTTCGGCATACACAATAGCCCTGTCGGCGTCATTTAACTCGGCCGCGTATAGCAATGCCAATTGCGTCATTGCGTTTACATTTGCAGGATCAATTTGCAATAGATATGCGTAGGTCTCTGCTGCTTTTTGAGGCTCTCCTAAATGAATATGCAACTTTGCAACAGTGTCAATGATTGATGGAACATGAGGCGCTCTTTCAGCTGCTTCTAATGCAATTTTTATTCCGTCTTCAGGCCGGTTGAGATAGACACCAACGACATAGGCGAGGTTATTGAGAATGAGTGGCGAGTCTTGCTCTTCAGAGAGTTGCTTAAACACAACTTCACTCTCTTCGTAACGCTTGCCCGTGACTAAGAATCCACCGAGTAGCATCAATGCTCTTGCTCGTTCAGGAGATTTTGGCGCTGTGTTTGCTGCAACTTCTTCTAGCAACTCAATTGCTTTAGATTCATACTCACCACCAAAAGATTCGTAGTATGTTGCGAGACCTATGTGGTCATGTGCAGTAGGGTTATCATTCAACGTGCCAAAGTATTCCACGCCCTCTTCCGGCGAATCTTTAAACAACTCTGCCAAGTTCAAGAACCAATTTGCATTCGCATTCGGAGTTAACCACCCGTTATCAATCGCTGTCTGGAAAGCCAACCAAGACTTGTTCATGGCAAGAAGAGCATCACGTCTACGCTCAAGATTGTTGAGCGCTTTCGCTTCGATTGCACCAATGATTGGATGAGAACGTGATAGCACGCCCTGTGTCATGGATAGAATTTGCCTGTCTGGCATGAGTTGGTCTGTTCGAGTCATCTCATCAAGTTTGAGCAACTTGCTGACAGTTGGGTCTCTTTGAAGGGCTTCTAAGTACATTTTCACAGCTAAGGTCGCATCATCATTAGCACGCATGTGCAAATCGCCTAATCGCTGATACCAACTTGGGTTTGAGGGGTTCTCTGTGATTCCAGCTTGTGCAACACTGATTGCCTTCTCGTTTTCCTCTGTGTCTAAATACGCTTCTATCAATCGCTGTCTGACAACATCGGCTTCAGGATGCTCAGCCAAATGCCTAGAGAGACGATCGATTGCTCGATGAATCTGGCCATCTGCTTGTAAAACATCCGTTCGCACGACGGCAAAGTCTTCTGAACTAGCCTGTGAGTTCTCACCTTCGTCAGCGACTTGAATCGCCTCTTCTAACAGGGCTTCATCTTGAGTCAAACGGTACTCATTTAGCAATGTTTTACATAGGAAAATGTATGGAGCTGATTTAGTTGGATCGATGTTGATTGCTTCACGAAGCGCGTTTCTATATTTAATCAATTCTGCGCGACCACTTTGTAAATCACCTTGAGCAAGCAGCTTTGAGCTTTTTACTCTACTAATCATTGCCTTCAACATTGCACGGCCATAACTATCATCAGAAGTGTTTAAGCGACCAATTGTGTTTTCAGCATCATCGAAGCGACCTGTATACACATACGCTTCAATCAACCTTCCGATGACTGATGCCTCATCTGACTTTTCTGCAACTGCTTCAAGAAGTTCAACTGCTTCTTCATGCCTACCACCAAGGTGGTAAAGCGAACCAAGCGCAGCTTGAAGATCAATGTTTGAGGGCTCTACCTCAAGTGATTCTGTCAAGATTGTAACCGCTTGTTCAAACCGATTAGATAACTGCATGAAGTTTGCTGCGGCAATAACGCTTTCACTATACGTATCGCTTCCGACCTCGCTATCGATAAAGTCATCCCAAATCTCGGATGCCCTATCTAACTGGCCAATATCTCGAGCGATCGAAGCGTGAATGAAAGCAATTCTTGCATTCGTCTCTTTAGTTTTACTCGCATGATCAAGAATGCTAGAGACAAACAGATTCCAACTGTTCTGCAAAGCACTTAACTCACTTGCTTTGTCTTCAGCTGTTAACTGGTTCCACGCTCTGTGTGTATATTTCCGTTCATTTTTGTCATCGAGTATTAACTCATAACTTGGTGTTGCATTCACAAGCACATACGCTAGTGATAATGCGTTAATCAACTCTTCAGGGCGCCTTTCTAGAGCGTCAATTCTGAACTGAATCACTTTAGACAAATCACCGTGTTGCGCCTCTATCTCTAGCCACATTTCTGTGAACTGGGTATTCAATGGATGCTGCTCTATTGCCATTCGAGCAATTCTTAACGTTCGTTGCGGATCTTCACCACTCTGAAACAACGCGCCTAGATATCGCTGTATGTTTTCAGAGTTCTTTGAATCAATCCGATATGCTTCGCCGAATGCACCTACGGCTTCGCCCATCATATCTAACTCTTGATACACGATGCCTAACACCCACCAGCCCGAATCAGAGTAAGGGACATCATTGGTAATCGCTTGAGCAAGTGCCATGGCTGACTCCATCTTGGCTTGATAAACATCATCTTGGTTTACACCTTTTGCAATGAGCGCTTCAGCAATCATCGTCCGAACCTTATTGGTTCGAAGAAGCACTTCGTCAGTTGTCGTTGTTGACAGCTCATCTAACAACGCATTTGCTTCATCAATTGATCGTTCTTGTAGCGCTTTTTCAAATCTCACAAGAGTTAATGTTGTTAAATCACCACCCACTTGCTTAAGCAATTCCTGATACTCAATACTTTTTGCCTCAGCGAGTTCAGCGAGTTCCCTTGCTTCTCTTGCACGATCTGTAAACCCAGATCGTTCAAACATGTTTGCTTGAACACTCTTGTTACGAGCGAGATCAAAGCAGTGAATTGCAATTTGACTATACATGTCAGCTTCTGGCAAGTCTTGACTGTTTACATATGAGATGTATGCATCGATAGGATTCGCTGACTCAAGTAATACTACACGCTGCCTTATGACGTCAGACTCAGGGTTTAACTCGAGTGCCTGTTTTAGCATCACAAGACCATCTTCAACATTGTCTTGAGCAATGAATACATTCGATTTTGCCGCATAAAATCGCCAATCTTCGGGATCTTGTTCTATGAGTGAGTCCACGAGTTGAGTCGCTTGCTCATAAGATTTATCCTGAATCAACTGGTCAATCTGTTTTAGATAGCCCAACCGTTCATCAGTTACTTCTAAATTGCCACTATCTAGGTTTAAGGCAATAATGTTTAGTAGTTCCGCAACTTCAGGTCGAGCTTTTGCATCTGGCGATAGTACTGACAGTGTTTTGCCTGCTTCTACATAATCTTTGTTAAGCATTTCTAACTGTGCTTTCATCAGATAGTTTGAAAGAACAGTTGGTTGCGTTTGAATTACTGTTGCCATTCGCTCAATTGCAATACCTCGCGAACCAGTCTGTTCCAGTGCGATGGCAGATTCTCGATACACCTGAGCAGTTGAATCTGGAATTTTGCTGATGACCCTCTCAAGAAGCTGTACTGCTTTCTGATAATCTTTCTCCGCAAGCGCGATTACACCATCTGCATATGTCAGAATTGGATGATCTTCATTGTTAGAGAGGTAATCAGCCAAAACAACTCTGTACTTTTTAGCGTCCGCTATATATGAATCACGCTCAGCATCATTCTCACTTGAGTTAGCGAGCCCAATTGCGGATTGGACGAGCGCTCTTGCGGCAACTGGCTTTGCTATAAACTGCTCTGTAGCTTTTAATCCGACAGTTTGCTGAGGAACATCGAGCGCTTTGTTTGCTGCGATGATCGCATCTTCATACTGACCTTGCTCAATCAACAATACTGCAAGCATGTGATGGCGAGCAACATCATTTGGCCTATCTTCTAAGTAATCTTGTAAAAGTTCAATGGCCTTTTCTTGGCCTTCAACACCAGCGCTGATTAACAGAGACACTACTTCAGGCACTCGCGGCTCATGCCTTTCGAGTTGAAATGAATCCACAAGTTTTTGTTGGGACGACAAGACTGTTTCTTCAGCATTTTTTAACTCGTCTTCAGTAACTGAATTTGGATCGTTCAAATACGCTTGACGGAGAACATTCTGCTTAAGAAGCATTTCTCTTAAAAAGGTCACATTGACCTCAAATGAATCACCTGCAACTGCAAGTGCCTGCTCCATTGTTTCATCTGCAAACAGTTTATTCCTCGCAGCCTGCTGGGTACGCCCCTCATTGAGCATGCGGTAGTAAATCGCCATTCGTCCGTGAGCTAGCGTTGCCCATGCGAGTACATTGCCCGGATCCTCTTCGAGCACTGCCTTGATGTCATTTTCACCAGGGAACATAGCGTTACCATTTTCGTCGTATGTCTCAGTGACATTGGCATCTTCAAGATACAGCGCTGACAAGCCCCGATACAACATGAGTTCATGCCTTCTTGGATCCTCAGGGGCGATTCGATCTAATCCAAGTTGAGCTGAATCATGCAATCGTTGCCAATACTGACTTGAACCAGTTTTGTACGCTGCATAGTACATTTCATCAACAATCTCAAGCTGAACGTCGATGTCATTTGGGCTGTATCGAGCCTTATGCATCATCGTCCCTACGTATTCGTCATAGAGCGCTCTGGCTTCCTCTTGAGTAACAGGTGTAATGTTTAGAATTGCTTCCTGCAGTTTGTTGACATAATCAATGTTGTTTGGCTCTTTGGTTATTGCTCGCCCATATTGCTTTCTCGCCTCATTGAATTTGCCTGCAGCAATCAGTGAGTCACCAGCCGAAGCATTTCGACCTGCACTTCGATATTCAACAAAGAACCAAAGACCACCTAATCCAAAGAGAACGCACGCAAGTGACACACCAAGAATGGTGAGCAACTTTGTATTTGCACGTTTTCCTCTTACTGGCTTTTTGCCACGTGTTTTTTTGCGATACTTTTTAGCCATTGCGAGTATTACTCCTACTCTTCGCTATCTTTATTCATTCGATTCACTTGTTACGTCTACCCAATCAGGTAAGCACTTCATTATCTCAGGCAAAGCCTCGCCGGTAAATGCCGATACGACTTCTCTGAAATTTTCTGTTCCAAAAGACCTGTTCGCGACAGTTGTAAACTGAATTTTGCAGTAAAACGCATGCTTTTCAGATGGGTCAAATGCAATCAATCGGATTCGTTCTGGATACGCCGTCGTTTTGCCATTTGCGACAAAGAAGTAACCTGCAAAAATTTGTTCATTACGAAGTTTTGGATGTGAGAACTGCGTTGTTCTGAGTTGATAATCACCAATCGGCATACGAATTGCCTCTTGTTCTTGCGTCACCACATTTTTCCCCCAGACAATAGGATACGGCGTGCCGTCAAGCGTATTGCTTGCATCCTCTTGCCAAGTAGATTGGTCTAAGTCTAAGTCAAGCGTAAATGGTTCTGGGGTGAGTGGGATGTATCCTCCCGCCACCATGCATCGATCGGGCACATGAGGGATTGCATCCACTTGCCCTGTGTAATAGGCAAGGTGGAGTTGCACTTGGGGCAACTCAGCATCTTTATTGCGATATGTCCTGCTGAGGTATAACTCAGTTCCTAACGCTTCGACGCCAGCAGCATCAAACCGAACATCTTCGCCAACCATCGTCCAATCGCCAATTCTCGTAGGAATGACTGAAAAATCTTTTCGCGGGAAGACTGCGGCTTTATGCAGATAGACATTGAGTTGACCGACCGCAACTTGGAGGCCAACAGCTGAAACACCAAGGATTGCAACCGCAACGATGAATCCACTTTTCATTGAGCCTTGGAATGCAATCACAGTTGTATCTGGTTCATCTTCATCTTGTTCATCTTCAATGATGATGTTCTTAAGGATCCACACAATGCCAAGGTAGATAAAGAAAGCAGGAATAAGCCATAGCGTTCCAACAAATGTATGAAAATTGCCAGCAGCAAACCCTGTGTCAGCGAGGCTAAGCAGTCCCAACGTCATGACTCTTAAAATATTGACAAACACAGCCGTTGGTACCGCACAAACCACTAAGAAAGTTCTTTGCCACATGTATGGAAGAGATGTGTACGCCATCGCAACACCAAGTGCTAAAAACGCCATCAACATTCTCATCCCAGAGCATGCTTCAGCGATGTTCAATGGGTGAGAGACATTGTTATAAAGAATCTCAAGCGTGTTTCCAGCCCGAGTGACATCAAAGCCCATAAATGAGAGACCATAATATGAACCAATCGATGCGATGTCTTGCAGTTTAAATGTCACCACTTCCATTAAGCGATCTGAAATGGTTTGCCCGAAGGCGAACATGAAAATCAATGGGAAGATGAGATACCGCATGGCTTGCCAGCCAAAAATGAATAACACAATCCCTGTGAAGGTCATTGCTACACCCATACCCATCAAGTTGTGATGGTGCCATGCTGTTGGACCAAGCGTGCAAACCATATACACGGTGAGCCCGATAAGCATAAGCACAAGCCCCGACCAAGCCCGCTTAAATGGATTCGCGAGCAAACGCCCCTTGCACATCCAGACAAAGTAGCCTGCGATAAAAGGAATGACGAGCGTATGTCCCCAATCCGCTTGCTTTTCGATTGCGAATCGAAATTGACGATGCAGAAAGTCCCAGAATATCCAACCAAACGAGACCAAAATCACAGTTGACCAAAGCAACAGCGATTGCGCGGACACTTCTTGTGCCGCTGGCTTGTCTAACTTGGAATCCATAGATTCTCTCGTTCGGTCATGAAGAACACCCTCTCAAGTGCGATTCCGCGTTTTTTGATAAAAGACGCCGAAGTTTTACGCAACAAACAACGCGATAGTTCGCCAGTTCCCAAAGAAATAGAATCCCCAATCATTACCTTGGAGGCACGCCAAAGACGTCGTTACCGAAGTTTCGATCAAGTAGGAATCCAAATCCGTATGTTGAGCGGAAACCGTTACGAATGATCGCCATCGGAGTTGCACCCCACGACGTACCCACACTAATGTGGTCGCTTGGTTTGAGGTAAATATCTGGTTCCGTCTTTTGCAGTATCGCTGCAAAATTCAACGTGACTGTCGCTTCTAAATTGTCTGACAGTCGTCTTGTGATACTCACTTTTTCAGGTACAGCGATTGGACTTAAGTCGCCCGCAGCAGTGATGAACTGCGAGAGCGTAATTCGGTCTCTTGAGATTGGATAATCGAATACGCCTGGTCTTGCGACTTCACCACGAATGTACAAGTTGCCAATTGGAGGCGGTTCGACATAAATGCGGTCATCTGGGCGAACAACAATGTTGTACGCACTATCGCCTTTACTTAATCTGTCCCATGGAATGACGATGATTCGTTCAAGCATTCCTGGAGTTTCACGACTTCCCTTTTGCTCGCTATCTTTTGAAGTGATGCGCGATGATTGGTTTGTTGATACGGGAACCCATGAATCTGTTTCTTGGACATAGATAAAAGTGGAATCTGGTGACATTGTCATCTCGTCAGATGACTGCGTCACATCATCAACATCGACTGGTGCAGCGTTATACGTCGATGGTGGCACTAAGTCGTCGACATCGACAAGTTGACCTGGACCAGTTTGGATAATGCCCGGTGATACAGTTGGCAATTCTTCGACTGGGATGATGTCTTCAATCAATTCATTGACATCAACTTCTTCCGGTTCAGGAACAACCGGTTCTTCAATCCCCATCGGTGCGCTTGGAGGTGGGCCAATGTCGAGCTGATTAATAAGGTCTTCGATGTTTGTTGAACTGTTATTGTCAATCACCGGAGTTGTAGGAATCACCGGTGTCGGATTGTTCTGGCTATTGTCACTTGCCCCTTCTGGTCTGTTCCATACAGGCAACACATCATCACTGACTGGTAGTTGTCTGATAACGTAAATGTTCTTCACGGTTTGCGGGATGCCGCCTGCTTGTGAGAGCGCCTCTACAAGAAGCAAGTTTGGGTCGCGGAGCGTGAACACACCCCACCTCGCAAGTCCGCCATAGACAGTGTACGTAAATCCTGTTTGGTCTAGCACGTTGGCTTGGACGCTTGGGTCAGACATGACTTTTTGTGATAACTCTGAACTGATGATGTCTTCTGCCGCTTGGGGCGTTAATCCAGCAACGAGCACGTCACCAATTTCTGGCACTCTAAAGTACCCACCCTGGTCGACTCTTCGCTGAACAGGGAAATATTGTCCAGGATCATATAAGCCATAGATTGAAACATCGAGAACGTCGCCCGGTGCAATTTTGTACGTTAAATCTGAGGGCATTAAGTCTGCTGCTGAAACTTCAGAGAGTTGTGGCCAATCGTTTTGTTCTTCAATGATGTCAATTCGATCGAGTATTGGAATGGTCGTTGGAGTTGGCTTGTAATAGCCTGTTGCACGTGGATCTCCCATCCAGCCGTTTGCATTACAACCAGAAAGAAACAGACAAGCCGTCGCCAATGAGGCGGTGTACATGAAAAACAGTTTGACCTTGTGGAATGTCATCAACTTCCAATCTTTGCAGAAGAACGCACCAAAAAAGTGCAAAACCCTGAGCAACGACGTCTCATTGCCCTTTTGTATCGGACTTCATCGACAATTTGAGAGACTAAAGTTGAACGTTCATTCCCTTAAAGTCTGGTAAAATCTGAGGTTCTGTGAACAAAATCTCTTCAAATCAAAGGCACCCCCGACCACTTGGCGGGGACACCGCTCGAAAAACCCGTAGCGCTTCAATTTTTGATTTAAGCGGGCAAGTGTTAAATAATGACACACAACGACTTACACAACCGCGTAAACCCTCGTGGATACGCGCGCAAGTGCCGGGCGGTGAAAAGTACGAAGCGATGCGTGCCAATATGGAGAAACACCAATTGCACACCGTCTGCCAAGAGGCCTCCTGCCCAAACATTGCAGATTGTTGGTCCCGCGGCACAGCGACAATCATGATTTTGGGTGATACATGTACGCGTTCTTGTGGATTCTGCAATGTCAAAACTGGGAAGCCCGCACCACCAGATTTTGATGAACCTGAAAATGTCGGTAAATCAGTTGCGATCATGAACTTAACCCACATTGTCATTACCTGCGTTGACCGAGACGACCTCGCTGATGGCGGTGCTGCACACTGGGCTGAAACCATAAAAGCTGTCAATACGCACGCTCCGAACACTTCTGTTGAAACGTTGATTGGTGATTTCCAAGGTGATTCAGAGGCATTAAACGTCGTTATTGATGCAGAACCGCATATTCTCGCGCATAACATGGAAACTGTAAAACGCATGCATCCTGCAGTGAGACCCCAAGCAAGATACGACCGGTCAATGACGGTTCTGCGCGAGATTCAGGAATCTGGACTCGTCAGTAAGACTGGGATTATGGTCGGCATTGGTGAAACAGATGAAGAAATCATCGAATTACTTGGCGATATCAGGGAGACAGCAAAAACCGAGATTATCACCATCGGACAATATCTCCAACCGACAAGGAACCACCTTCCAGTAGACAGGTGGGTCCATCCCGACCAATTCGAAATGTATAAAGAAGTCGGATTATCACTTGGTTTTAGAGTTGTTGAATCAGGTCCACTCGTCCGTTCCTCGTTCCACGCGGAAGAACAGGTCAGAGCGTGGGAAAAAACTAATAAATAACCTAACTATTTGCATATTCACTGCTTAAGTCGCTCAGTTTGTCGCCCGATGATTGAGTCTATGATCCATAATCAAACTATATCGTCGCAATCCAATCGAAGAACGAAAAACCGCACGCCCTATGATGGAGAGGCTGTATTAAGGTGGAGCCATGATTTTGACACACCTGTGCGGTACAACGTCGTAGACAGAAGTGATGGTGGCATGCGAATCGTCTCACAATGCCCACTTTCTGAGGGCATGACAGGCGTCATCACGCGTTATCTGCCTGAAGGCACTTCTGTACACCAACCCATGATGGTTGCTTGGAGCAATACAACACCCGATGAGGATGGGTATCACTGCGGTGTTTGGTTCTTTGGTAGCGATTGATAAACCCCTTTAATGCACAAAAAACCCCCTAAAATGAGAGGGGGTTTAATGAGGAGAGAGAAGAAAAGAGAGAGGAGTCTATGTAGTGTCGTTGAGACAAACTGATAATCAACACACTTGCGATTCTTTTCATACACATTGAAATTTTTTCTTTTTTCTTGAATAACTTGTTTATTGGGGTGGCTTCTCTAACAGTACCAGCGGAGTGCTAGTACCTAGACATGACAGGAAGTCGCCCATGAATGCCGACCATACACCCCTTGGCCATATTGGCCCCCCTTCTTTGCCAAAGAAGAAAAACGAATCACCTCTGAAGTTACAACCAGACACTAAAGAAGACAAACTGAGTTCTTTCTTTTCTGGATTGAACTGGACTGACCGCCAAATTTTAGCCATGCACTTTGCTGAAAAACTATCCCCTTGGGAAATCCATGTCATCCTCAATCTATCGATGAGTGATGTGCTTTGTCGAATTCAACGACTCAAACGAATCGCACGTAAATCGATGGAATTAGCGAGAGCATCAGGCAGAAGCCAATTCGCACTACGAATCAGTTAACGCGATGGCAGCGTTCGAACATACCAACTGAGCGAGATCAGGTACGCGCCACTGATGCATAGGTTCATGCCGACGATTACTCCGATGACTGCAAACGAACTCGGCCAAAACACGAACAACGCAACACCAAACAGCACGCAAAGTAACCCGTGAAAAAACGCGAGCCCGCAGTGGTTTGGAACACCATATGCTGTTCTAAGCAGTAAAGCAGAAAACAACTCTGAGCAGCCTGCAATCAAAAAGAATATGGCGAGAACGATTGTCACCGTCGCGAGAGCAGGCGCGGGGAGAATCAACAATAAAAACCCAAAGATCAATGTGATGAGCCCGCCGCCAAAAGCAACTGGCGAACGTGGTCCACTTAGATGTGATATGCCACCGATGACTGCAACTAAACCTGCGATCACAAGCAACCAACCAATCAACATGGCAATCGCTTCTGCAGCAATACTGGGCTGTAAAATTGCAATGACACCCAAAAACAACAGAAGAATGCCTTCAATACAAAACCATTTCCAATTCATCATGAAGAAATAGTACACAGATTCACTGTGCCATGCGTACAATCGTCAATATGGAAGAACACCCAATTGATTTACGCAGTGACACCGTAACAAAGCCAACTGATGGCATGAGGGACGCCATGATGGCTGCACCACTAGGAGATGACGTTTGGGGTGATGATCCAACCGTCAACGCTTTGCAAGAACGATGCGCTGAAATGTTTGGCAAAGAGGATGCTTGTTTTGTTCCAACTGGAACGATGGCGAATCAAGCCTCTATCAAATCGCAAACCAGGCCTGGAGATGAAATCATTATTCATGGTGAATCTCATGTCGTGAGATATGAAGCTGGCGGTGCAGCAGCACTCAATGGTTGCAGTTTTGCTATTGCTAATGGTGAACGAGGATTCTTTACCGCAGATGACGTTACGGCGCTCATCAAACCTGAAGATTCACACTTTTGTAAAACGACGTTGCTTTCCCTAGAAAACACACACAATAGAGGTGGCGGCTCAATCTGGCCACTTGAACAACTTCAAGAAGTCTGCGATCGTGCTCGGTCGCATGGTCTTCGAACGCACCTTGATGGCGCCCGCATTTGGCACGCAGTCGTTGCGAGTGGCGTTGGTGCAAAAGTTTGGGGCAATTCATTCGACACAATCTCTGCATGCTTCTCAAAGGGACTAGGTTGTCCGGCAGGTTCAGTCGTGGTTGGCGACCGTAAAGTGATTCATCGAGTTAAACGAGCGAGGAAACTGCTTGGCGGAACAATGCGTCAATCAGGCATCCTCGCCGGTGCTGCGATGTACGCCTTAGACCATCATGTTGAACGACTTGCAGAAGACCACGCAAATGCGAATATTCTTGCTGAAGGGCTCAATACAATTGATGGTATCACCTGTAATGTTGATGAAACTGACACAAATTTAGTCTTCTTTAATATTGACCCTTCTCTTGGAGATGGTGAATCATTATGCCGAAAGTTAACTGATAGAGGTGTTTTGTCAGAAGCACTTGACAAATATCGAGTCCGATTTGTAACGCATTTAGATGTTACGAAAGCCCAAGTAAAGGAAGCCGTTCGAATAACCAAAGAACTTTGCCAACATGCACCATCGATTTAACAAATCCCTCTTGCTTCTACCTCTACTTGCATGCATCGGGCTTGCGCCTGAAAAGCATCAGTTTGTTTGGGACGATATCAATACGCGAGAGGTGATGCGATGGGAAGGTGACACAGCAGTCATTAAGCAAGGAACTCAAATGCAAGAGTTATCTTGCACACTGAGTCTCAACGACAAAGATGCCATCTTTGCAGAAGAGTCATTTGGCATTCCGGAAACTTGGACAACCATCAGTTACATCGACGAACAAGACCTTGCAAAAAAACAACGAGCCCTTGAACACAAAGCAGGGTTGCATGGCATCAAAATGCAAGATGGTGGGAATCAGTTCCTTGTCGATTACGCTTGGGTAATCAAAAAAAGTCTTATACCCTTAAAACAATCTGCAAAAACAATCCGCTCAACTGCAAGAAGGCAAGGCTATCGCTCTACGAGAGAACTCGTTGGCGCATTTGCATCGTTTGTGCAAACACTTGAGTACCGAATTCCCAGCGATTTCAGAATCAATTCGGAAGGCGAAAAAATTCTAACTGCTGGTGCAATGATGCCACTTGAAACACTCTCAAAAAAATGGGGTGACTGTGACACAAAAAGTTTATTGTTTGCATCCCTTGTTCGCTCAATTGATTTAGTAGATGTCTGTTTCATTGTGATTGATGACCACTTGTTTGCTGGCGTTCAACTCCGTGCCAAACAAGATGATCATTCCATTCGACATCGCGGAAGGGATTGGGTTCTTGTTGAGTTAAGTGATTCATGGCCGCTAGGCAGAATTCCACTTAATCACCATCATGGCATTGTCAAAGGAAAATACGAAATCGTAGACTTGCCATAACAGCGTTTGCGAAACTTTTTGATCAAGTTTGGATATCTAGAAACTGTACTTTTGCTTTATGAAAATTCTCCACTACTTTCCAACCACTCGCCTAACAGAGGGCGGCACCGTAAGAGCAGCCATCGACTTAAGCACTGCGCTTGCTCGGATTGGACATGATGTAACTTGGCTCACGACTGATGATTGTGATGTGCCGGAACACTGGGGCAATGAGCCGAACACTCCACACATTCAATTGCTTGGCACAATGGAAAAGTTTGCAGAGCGATTATCAAGAAAACAGATTGATAGAGCTACTGCAGTGGCAGCAAGCAACGATGTTGTTCACATTCACGCAATGTGGAACCCTTCCAACGTGCAAATGGCAACGGCTTGTAAAAAGGCAGGGACACCATGGGTACTAAGCACACATGGCATGCTTGATGACTGGTGCATGGAGCAGCGAGGATTAAAGAAACGAATTTATCTAGCGACTTATGGTAAGAAGTTAGTTCATGGAGCAACGACGATCCTGACTACTGCGGAGGAAGAAAAAAGACAAGCAACCCGATGGTTACCAAGAGATAACGCTATTGCTATTCCGCTTATCGTTGACTTAGAACCCTACGCAAATGTCCCGAACCCTGCACTAGCAGAAGAAGCATTTGGCTCATTTCCAAACAAGTCCGTACTGTTCCTAAGTAGAGTGCACCCGAAAAAATCAATTGAGACGCTCATCGAAACTGCTTCTATCTTGAAAGAGCAAGGTGAATCACCTTCGTTTTTGATTGCTGGAACTGGCGAACAACAGTACATCGATTCGCTTCAAAAACAAGTAGATCAATTGGGGCTAACAGATCAATTCAAATTCTTAGGCATGGTCGTTGGAGAAACTAAACTCTCTTTGTTTGCACATGCTGATGTTTTTGCACTGCCAACGCAACAAGAAAACTTTGGCTTGGTTTATCCAGAAGCGATGCTTTGCGAAACGCCTGTCATCACTACAAAAGGCACTGATATCTGGCGTGAGTTAGAGAGTGGCGGTGGCGCCGTAATCATCGACCGCGACGCTACAGCATTTGCTGACGCGATTTTAAGCGTACTTTCCGATGACGCAAAAAGAGAAGAAATGGGAAAATCAGCAAGACGGCATATGCTCCATTGGCTCGACACTGGCCAAGTCGTCAAATCATATGAAGCAATGTATGAGAAGGCTGCTACTGTACCTGCAGTGTAAACGTAATGACTTTCGTGGGTTCATCATTGTCATCCCACGGTCGTTCGTATGATGCTGTGATGTCTGCCGAACCAACACTGAGCGTGCGGAATGTCCAAAGCCCTTCACCTGCTGCACCAAGTCGTCCACTCTTGTGAGCGGTGTATGAATGGCTGATCTCTTTAACAATTGATGCGTTTGAGACTTCCATTTTCCACGCATAACCAGTCGTTGGATTTTCAGGCAATTCAATCTCAAACGTTTTGCCTGTGTTAAGCACAATGGATTGATTTGCATCAACCTCAGAGAATGGTCGTTGAATCATTTCAGATTGGTTTGATTGAGTTGTTTCGCAACCCATGACAAAAATCAAAATCGCACATGCAAAGAATAACTTCATGTCAAAAGGATACCATGAATACCGGCTACTCATCTTTGATTTGCGGGACTTCTGAACCATGCGGGTCATGCGTTGCTGTTCCCAATTTCTCTTGCATTGCATCTGTAGTTACATGTTCTAGACGAGACGCAGAATGGTGTAACTGATGCGTGTCTTGAGGAAAGTGCTTGTCGAGATAGACTTCCCAAAGTCTATGGGTTCTAATGATCGATGAAGCCTGCGTCCGACCATCTTCAGTGAGTTGCACTATGCCAGCATGACTCTGAACAGATCCAGATTTTTTCAAACTAAACATCGCAATAGCAAACATGGTTTTGTTTGACTGTAGTAATTCTTGCAATTGCTGCTTTACGAGCGAATGCTGGTCACGCTCTTCTAATCGCCACAGTATGCCCAGCACATCTTCTTTCAAGATTTTTACTTTCACGACCATTCGGTTAACAACAAGAGCAACTAAACCGTGTCTCGGTGAGCAAATCCAGGCGATGACAAAGAGAGCCCCAGTAGCAACAGCCATCGCGCCCGATGTAACCGTCCCACTGAAACCGAACCAAGTTGGAACAGTGATTGCACTCAGATGACCTATAACAGACGATAGACATGCAACAATGATCGCAATCACCATCAGCATCCAATACCGATCTGTTAACAGATATGCAGTTGCTGGTGGCACGATGAACATTGCGACAACTAAAATTGAACCGACAGATTCAAACGCCGCAACTGCAGTCACTGCTGTCATCGTCATTAACACATAGTGCATCAGTTCCGGCTTAAACCCTTGCGATTTTGCAAGCGCATGATCAAATGACGCAATCTTCATCTCTTTGTAAAAAAGAAGGAGCAGCAATGCGTTCACTAACAGCATGGCACCATTAATGATGAAACTCCTTGGCACCATGTACCCAAACAAATCTTCCTGTTCAAAATACGCAAACTCGATTGAACCATAGAGCACGCAGTCAGGATCGATATGAACGTGGTCGAGCGCTTGCCTAATGAGGATTAATCCGAAGGCGAACAAAACCGTAAACACGATGCCAATTGAAGCGCCGATTTCGACTTTGCCGTATGTTTGAATGACATGCACAAATAATGCTGTCAGAATGCCAATCACAATTGCTCCGATGAACATCGAGATAGGGTCTCTTGTTCCGGTCACAAGAAACGCTATGGCAATTCCTGGAAGGACAGTGTGACTAATCGCTTCACCCATCAAACTCATTCTGCGCAAAACAAGAAGGGTTCCGGGCAATGCACATGCTGAGGCGCATAATGCGCCAATCACAATAATCCACCAATCGATTGCAGTCATCATGATTGCGTCCCACCTAGTGGATGAGGACTATCGATGATGTAATCATGCGAGAGTAATGTTTCAAGTCGGTGCACCATTTCACGACCTAGGACATGCTCAATCATGTCCGCATCACGATCTACATGCGAAGGCGCAATATCCGCGTAGTTGATGAGATACACCTCCCAAAGACGGTGATTTCGCACCATCCGTTTTGCTTCTGACAAACCAACCTCGGTCAATACAAATTCGTTAGAACCTATTGCATCTATCAAACCGCTTGCTTGCCCGCGTTTCAAAATTCCATTGACATGTGTGGGTGACCAAGATCGCTTCGACACGATTGCATCGAATGAAACGCGCTCTTGAGCACTGCCTTCGATGAGTTCATACATCGCTCTTAGCAAATGCTGTAATGCAATTTTACGATTTAGTTTTAAACGTTGAACTTGCCTTTTTAACATTCCAGTGTCAGTGCCAAACACAAGACTCAATAAGAACCAGAATCCACAAATCATGACGATGATTGGTCCCGTTGGGATTCGTGGTATCACAGCGCTCACAACTGCCCCGAGCCAACCGCTGAGAACTCCAATGAGTGCAGCGGTAATCAGCATCTTCTTTACAGAGTTTGTCCAGAATCTCGCTGAGGCTGCTGGAATGATGAGCAGTGCAACTGCAAGTACAAGTCCTACTGTTTGAAGTGCAATCACAGTCACAATTGCAACGAGCGTCATTAAGATTGTGTCGAGCAACAACACTGGCCATCCCTGAGAAGACCCAAAAGATGAATCAAAGCACAGAACCGTAAACTCTTTAAAAAGAAGCGCTGTACAAATCGAAACAAAAATAGCAAGCGACACCATGACTATCGCATCACTCGCAACCATTGATGCGGCTTTACCGAAGATAAATCCTGACAAGCCTGCTGAGTTTCCACTTGGCAAATCTGTTGCGAGTCTAAGTAAACAAATCCCAAGACCAAAGAGGACACTTAACACGATGCCAATTGCGGCATCATCCTTAAGCCGCGTTGTCGAGCGAATTGCGAGAATGAGCAACACGCCAATACAACCAAACACAAAAGCACCGATGAGCAACCCGATTAGTGATTTCCCATCTCCGCCTATTCCGACCATAAGCATAAATGCAATCACGATGCCGGGTAATGTTGCATGACTTAAAGCATCTGCTGTTAACGCTCGCTTCCGAAGCACTAGGAATGTGCTAATCAGTCCGGATGCGAGCCCAAGCGCCATGACGCCAAGCACCACAACCCTTGTGTTGTACTCTTCAAGAAGAAGCACATGCAATAGTTCTTCCCACGATGGGAAGGTGATACGCACATCAGACAGCGTGTGCGTTGCAATCAATGCGATTGCCCTTGCCTTGTGAATCGTTCCGCTGCTTCAGAAAGTAGCGTTAAACGACCGCCATAAGTCTTCTTCAAGTTTTCTTCTGTAAAGACTTCTTGAACATCACCATGTGCAACAACGCGCATGTTCAACATAATGACGTAATCGAAATATTCTGGGACAGTTTGCAAGTCGTGATGCACAACGACGACTGTTTTACCCGCTTGCTTGAGTTCAGTTAAGACCTCTACAATTGCACGCTCAGTCGCGGCATCAACACTTGCAAATGGTTCATCCATAAAACAGATTGACGCATCTTGAGCAAGTGCGCGAGCGAGAAACACCCGCTGTTGTTGTCCACCTGAGAGTTGGCTGATTTGTCTGTGCGCGTAATCTGCCATACCTACACGCTCAAGTGCATCCATTGCAATTTGTTTGTCCTTCTTGCGAATTGGCAAACACCAACCAATGTTGCTGTAACGGCCCATTGTGACAACACCGAGCGCATCAATTGGGAAATCCCAATCAACAGTTTCTCGTTGGGGTAAATATGAAACTAAATGCCGTTGTGACTTAAATGACTTCCCATAAAAACGAACGATTCCACTTGCTTTCGGTACAAGATCCATTGCCGCCTTAATGAGTGTGCTTTTCCCAGCCCCGTTTGGACCAACAATCGTAACGAGTTTCCTCTCTGGAATATCTAAGTCGACATCCCACAACACNGGTTTACGTTGATACGCAACCGTCATGTCGTGAATAGAGANAGGCGCAGTGAGCGAATGCTCACTGTGCCTGTCATTTGTCTGATTAATGTCCGACATGGTCGAAACTTAGTTTTCCATTGAGNCCCTTTTCAGGCGCGCTGCCACCAAGTGACTTCGCAATGATTGTNGCATTGTGGTCAATCATGCCAATGTAAGTTCCTTCATACGTTCCNCTCGCGCCCATTGCGTCTGAGAACAANGTTCCACCAATTCGCACAGTATGTCCNTTGGCTTTTGCGCCTTCAATCAATGCCTTGATGTTTCGANCAGAAACGCTAGATTCGATGAAGACTGCATCGATGTTACGANCAACNAGCACGTCGACAAGGTTGTTNANATCTTCGATGCCCGCTTCAGATTCAGTTGATAGACCTTGAANACCAAGAACTTCNACGTCATACGCCCGGCCAAAATAGTTGAATGCATCGTGCGCTGTAACAAGTACTCGCTTNTCTTTTGGNATTGAANTCAGTACTTTTTGAGCATATGCATTGAGCTCAGCAAGTTCTTTTTGGTATGCCTTTGCATTTGCCTTGTATGCTTCACAATTCTCAGGATCTTGCTCGCAAAACGCTTCAGCAATCGCATCGACTGCTTTNGACCATGCAGCAACATCGTTCCACACGTGTGGGTCCCAGTGCCCTTCAAACTCTTCTGGTTCGAGCAAATATGNNTCATCGAGCAGTTCAGTNACGGGATAGACGACCTTGCCCATGCGAGCTGCTTTGAAGAATGTGTCNGCCATTCGGCCTTCAAGCATCAATCCGCTATAGAAAATGACATCTGCTCCAAGAATGACCTTTGCATCAGCAGCAGTTGGCTTGTATAGGTGTGGATCGACGCCCTCACCCATGANCGCTTTTACANTTGCGTGTTCGCCAGCAACTTGCTTAGTGATATCCGCAACCATTNCTGTGGTTGTCACCACTTNAAGTGGCTCTTTGATTGTGCCAACAGCACACAAAACAGTTAAAATAGACGTTAAAAGTGNCATAATCACTCCTTTTTGATTAATCAAAAATTATACTTCGTGCTATCTTATAACGCAACAGATGCTCACAAGTACCGTCGAAAATTATCTCAAAGCCCTNCTGATGCTCAGCAATNAGGGTGAAAAACGTGTTTCAACTGGCGATTTAGCGAAATCGCTCAATGTCACGCCGNGTTCAGCGACATCAATGATTAAGACGCTCGCTGAGGCAGGTCTNGCAAATCACAAACCCCACTATGGNGTCTTGCTCACTGATGAGGGGCGAACCCTTGCGGTTCATGTTGTTCGGCGGCACCGCATCATTGAACTCTTCCTCGTCAACATCCTAGAAATGGAGTGGGATGANGTTCACNCAGAAGCGGAACAACTTGAGCATGTTGTTTCTGATGAAGTGATTGCGCGTATGGACAAGCTGCTTGGCTATCCAACTCTTGACCCACACGGGGACNCAATCCCTTCAGCAGATGGAACCTTCATTGAACGNCCACTCCATCAACTNTCTCAATGCGAAGAAGGTCAACGAGTACAAGTCGCAAGAATCTCAGATCAAAATAGTTCCTTTCTCAAGTTTGCTGAATCACATGGTCTTACTCCAGGTGCTACGATTGAAGTTCAACGGAGAAATGTACATGCAGATTCAATCACNCTTCAATCAAACGAAGAAGAAATCACGCTCGGCTTNACTGCTGCAAATCGCATNGAAGTTGNGTTCGTTACGTAACGCCCTTCTCNTGCTTNCCATTGGNTTGGTCGGNTGCAATAGCAAGCAAACACANCAACCATTGATTTCCTCTGATGAGATTCTTGAAGATATTGCTTGGCTCGCTTCAGATGAGATGAANGGGAGACACTTTCTTTCTCTTGAAGCAAAAAAGGCNGCAAGTTTTATCGCCAANGANTGGAAAGCTTCTGGCTTTGTNCCAATCCCTAACTNTGACTCCATGTTTATTCCGATTGACATTCCNAATGCCGCTCCAAATGTTGCNGGCATGTGGNAAGGCGAAAAGAATTCGTACGTCATCATCATGGCACANTANGACCATTTNAAACCTAAACGAGAGGGTGAAGACCGAATCTTTAATGGTGCAGATGACAATGCNTCTGGGACTGCNGCGTTAATCGCAATTGCAAAAGCCATACATACATTGAAACCGAAACTTACTTCATCAATTGTGCTTCTTGCAACATCTGCTGAAGAAGCTGGGCTNATTGGTGCGACGCATTTCGCTGAAGAAGAATGTTTGCCANTGCANCAGATCAAAGCCGTCATTAACTTAGATATGATTAGTCGAGGCGACCCAAACACCATNTTCCTTGAGGGATCACCAGACGCGCCTTCAATNTCAGTTGCGCTTCANAACGCCAATCAAAAAGTGGGACTCACAATCGTNAGAGACAAGCATCCCGACTGGATGTATAGAGGCGACCAGCGAGCGTTCTGGCAGGCAGGCATTCCATCTGTTTTCTTAAGTGTTGAAGATCACGAGGATTACCATATGGTGAGCGATGAAGTGGACAGGGTGATTCCCGAACTNGCTGCAAAAACTGCTGAAATAACGCTTCATGCTGCTATTGAACTCGCAGGNCCTCGTGTACCCTAATGGGTCTATGAGAGCATTTTTTNTGATCACAGCGACAATGGCCTTGGTCTCTGGTTGTAGCGACAACCAAGAACAAGAATCGCAGTCGCAAACCACAAAACAAGANGTTGCNCATGTTGGGCAAGAAACATACATGATGTACTGCGCGCAGTGTCATGGCGTCACAGGGGACGGCACAGCAACCATTGAGATCGATAGGCCTGCTCGTAGTTTTATTGATGGTGGATTTTCATTNGGGAACACCGTCCATGCCATATCAAAAACAACTGCCTCTGGCATCCCAGGAACGCCAATGCCACCCTTTGCAGAAGTGCTCTCGCCAGAAGAAATCAAGAATGTTGCGGAATATGTCCGCACGTTTGCAGACGTNTTNCCTGAAGCAACCCTCGATGAAACTGAACTCATTGTCACGAACAAACCTGTCGTTGCAAGAGGGTTGTTACCTTCACTCGGCGATGGATTAACGACCCATCCGCGAGGCGTCATGATTGGCAATCCTGACAGGTTCTCTTATGAATATGACGGTGAGCCAGTTCGACTGCTTGNGATTCGTCAAGGGCCATTTTTGCGAAGAGCCGATTGGGGCAACCGTGGTGGTTCTGCACTAGAACTCCTCGGTCGAATTGTGACCACCATCGAAAACGGAAACCCNAATCCACTCTTTTATCGTAATGGAACAGCNCTNAACACCAAACTCACTTCTACAAACGTAAGTGGNGCGTNTGGAACGATTTCATATGACCTTGTTGATAGCGATGGNAATCACATTGGAGAAGTGACTGAGTTTTGCAAGCCAACAACTGGTGTAAGAACGCTTGTNGAACAACNATTTGAAGTTGCATTAAAAACGACGGTTGAGATCAAGTCTCCAGAAGGNTCAATACTCGTTGGTGCAAATGAACTTCCNCCTGGGCGANATTCNTTTAAGATTGTCCATGCAAGCGTNGGAGGTGAGTCNTGATACTACTTACGCTTTGTACTTCGGCGCTACTATCAGCAACCGAGTCGGATTATTGGAAAGTCGATTATCTTACGCCGCCTAAAGGCGCAGTCCTTGAAGTTGGCGGCATCGGGTTTATGTCAAACGGNGACTTAATCGCAAGCACGCGGCGAGGNCAAGTTTGGCGAGTCANCAATCCCCACGCTGAAGANCCGAACGATGCAACCTTTACNTTGATTTGTGAAGGNCTCCACGAAGGNCTTGGGCTTTCAGTGGTTGAAGATGAGATATTCGTGCTACAACGNGGCGAACTTTCAAAACTTGTTGATCTTAACGGTGACGCCATCATCGATGAGGTTCAAACGATTACGCAAGANTGGGGNATGACTGACAACTATCATGAGTTCGCATTTGGGTTGCCCACAAAGAGTGATGGAACAATGTACGCATCGTTCAATCTTGGATTCTGGAATCCACATTGGTGGCACGGCAAATCACGAGCACCGATGCGNGGCTGGATTATTGAGATTGATAAGGATGGAAANGTCACACCCTATGCGGGCGGTTTACGCTCGCCCGCAGGACTCGGCCTTCTTGAAGATGGCACTGTCCTTGCAACTGACAACCAAGGAGATTGGATGCCCGTCTGTCCTATCTTTGCAATCGANCGAGGAAAGTTTTATGGGCACCCTGCATCACTTCGATGGTATGACGACCAGCCAGATGTAGAANCTAGTGACACGCAACCNCCTAGCGTTGAACGGGAACATCCCCTGCTCTGGATCCCATACAAATGGTCTCGCTCAACAGGTAACATCATCCAAAACAACACGAANGGACAGTTTGGTCCTTTTGACAACCANTACTACGTCGCTGAACTGACGAACGGACAGATTCTTCGCGCAAGTTTTGAAGAGATTGATGGCGTTCGACAAGGCGCATGTTGGCTTTCGACACAGGGCGTTGGTTCTGCGTATCACATTGAATTTGGGCCAGACGGNACAATGTATGCAGGATTGACCAATCGTGGCTGGGGNGGGCTTTCACCCGGCCACGGCATTGCNCGTATCAAATCAACTGGCAANATTCCTTTTGAAATGGAAAACATTCATCTCATCGAAGATGGTTTTGAAATCACATTCAATAAACCGCTCGATTCATTTCCCACAATCACTGCGGAAAAATACGATTACAACTGGTGGTGGGAATATGGTTCNCCAAGACGTCACNTAGAAGAACTAAAACCAAGGAANATNTCNCCAAGCGCTGATGGNAAAACGCTGACTGTTAAGTTTAACGGNCTTGAAGCTGGCACTTGNGTTGACATCTTGATTGCGGGTGCTGAAACCGCAGACGGNGAAGCNTTGCTCCATCCAGAAGTCTCGTACACCATCAACAAGATGCCTGGCGGNGANCTTATTCATGTCGCTAAGGAAGTTGCGCCACCAGTTGAACGCGGCGANCGAGTTGAAGGGTGGCTCTACCTATCATGGCTCGATGCNTTTGGCATGTGGAATAATAACGGNGTCTNTTCTTGCAACGCTGACATTAGCCGTGAAGACCCAACTAAGTTTGATACATACACAGGCAACGGNGCCCTCGTTGCACACGAAGGCAATGGTATGACGACAAACTTCGCCATTGAAGATTGCNCATTTAGAATGAACTTCATGCTTGCAGAGGGTGCAAAAGCCACAATNGACTTGCCTCAAGGGTTGCAGTTACTTTTGTCTGACTCAGAGAGTNGACTGACCGGTGCCATCCTCGATACAAAGAGCAAAACACTACATCGACCTACTCGCAATGCGTATGAAGGCGCTGGCGTATGGCACACTGTTCTTGTTGAGTGTTGTAAGGACATCATGAAGGTTAAGCGTGTTGAACTTGGTGGAGTTGATGTGCTCAGTGACATTCCATTTACCGGTGTCGACGGTCTTCGTCCNATTCAAATTACGTCTATTGCTGGCGATGTTGCATTTGGTGATGTTCGAATTAAACAGATTGAACCAGAGTTTGACACAACNGGTTGGAAACCACTGAACATAAGCCAAGATTGGCAAANTGAAAANGGTGCAAAAGTATGGATNGAAGANTCTGGAACAATCGTCATCGATGGTGGCATTGGTTCCGCTTTTACCTCNGTAAACTTNGAAGGTGCGACCGAACTTCAGTTTGACGCGAAGATTCAAGGCATNGGGCATTCTGTTGTGACATTTGGCGACTTCGCATTCGACATTTCCACGCATNGCAAGAATCTCACCGGCGGAATAGCATCTCATCCAGTTACCACGAATCTCATTGATCAAAACGAATGGTGCACCATTCGAGTGTCAACTGGTGATGGTTTCACAATCCACCTCAATGGGTTCCCCATCATCGAAAGCAACGACCCGATGATTCTGCATGGGAAGCAAGTCACAGTTGATCATCGGGATTGCAAAGTCATGTTAAAACAGTTACTNGTGAAGTGACGGCTTCTTGCCTAGGTCTATGATNCGCTGACCGGGAAAGCCCTTCTTCATNACAATCTCTCGATTGCCGTGCCAATTGGCAAAGTAACCAAGAGGCCACTCGTTTAACAATGCAANTTTAAACGGCTCGCCATCGGTCGAAAACTGAAACTCNACATCGATGTATGCATTTTCTCTTGCCGAATGCAGCCCTCGCTCCCATTTGCCNCCACTTCGCAGNGGCTGCATNGGTGTATCGCTGCAAACAATTTTGATGTGTTCATGCAGATTGCGAAATGAGTACGCGCGATGNGAATCCATTGCCAAGTCCCTTCCTAGTCCATTGCGAAACACATTGAANTGACTTGACCACGANATTGTCGTCCCGTGAATATGTGGTGCGTTGATGACAAAATCTTCAACGAGGCAATGNGAGCACCAACTCAGTGAGATGGGATGATGCATCGTTCTGCCCTCAATGAGGATGTCTTTGACTGTTGTAAAACCACAGTTTCCAAGAAAGATTCCACTGTCACCATTTTGGATCGTAATGTTTTCCACTTCGCACTGCACTGCAGAACTGAGTTGAATCGCATTGTTACCTTTCTCTTTTAAATGACCTGGGTATGGGTANGAGTTAAAGTCAAANGTAAGATGCCGAATGCTNGACCCAAGGACATGAGGCACATGCCTTACTTCTACGTTCCACGCACTTTTNACGGGCGCAGGCAATGGCGGGTCAAANGTAAACTGGCCATCGTNTAAAGAACGCACTTGGACCCAAGTGGAAATNCGCCTCGACTCTGATTGTTGGATTTCTTTGCCTAACCGTGATGGGTGAACTGGCTCACCATACAACCATTTAAGGAGGGAGTCTTCACCTTTGTCGTTGAACCACCAGAGTTGAACCCAATCTCCAACTTGTGGNTTNGTTTCCCAATGCACAGATAATGCTGAAGCNCCATCTTCACATTCACCAGTCGCCACGCCTAGGCGTTTGCCTGTTCCTGTTGGCGTGACTTTGATGAATCCCCCACTCCAAGACCAGTTCGGGTCTTCACCATAAACCTCAGTTAGCGTTTTTGGAATTGACAACACTGTGCCACCACTCGCGTCACCAGAGAGATTTGTATTGTTTGAATTCAAATNTACAACAGNGTCTAAGCGCCAAANCCCTTTAGGAATGAAGACAGTACCACCACTCGTTTTGATTGCACTGATCGCTGCGTTGANTGCTTCTGAATCATCAAGCCCATCATTTGGAACAGCACCAAAAGCAGTCACATCCACACTCAGTTTTGGNTGNGTCAATAGACNTTCTCTTCCTGCCCTAGAGAAATCTANCTCTGGAGAGGCGTTCAATAGCATTGATAAAAAAATGGATTCAATCACAAAAGTGCTCCCTTNNCCTAACAACTGTGGTGATGGTAACGAGTACCATGTCAACATGACACTATCTACACTTGCAATCTCGTTTTTACTTTCAACCGCACCTCAATGGGAACCGATTTTCAACGGCAAGAATCTTGATGGCTGGACCATCGTGAATGGAGACGTCAGTACTTGGNCGGTTGAAGATCAGATGATTGTTTGTTCCGGAAAACCAACTGGCGTGATGCGTACAAACAAAGTCTACGAAAATTTCATTCTCGATTTTGATTGGCGACATCTAGAAACAAATGGTAACGCAGGACTTTTTGTNTGGTCAGCGCCATACCCAGCAGTTGGTGTTCCNTTTACAAAATCGATCGAAGTTCAGATTATGGTCGGCAAAGAACTCGATTGGTATACCACACATGGTGACATNTTTTCAATTTGGGGCGCGCAAATGACTCCCGACGATCCACATCCGATGGGTGACCATATTCAAAGGTGTCTACCAAGTGAACGGCGAACGAATCCTGCGCCTGAATGGAATCACTACACAGTGACNTGCATTGATGGGCAGATTAATTTGTCAGTGAATGGCAAGTTTGTTTCAGGCGGTTTCGACATTACACCNCGCAAAGGCTACATTTGCCTTGAAGCAGAAGGNACAGAAGCGCACTTCAAGAACATTCAGTTAATGGAATTGCCTCCTTCAGCACCTGCAATTGAAGAAGTNCCTCTTGAATCAATGGCAACATACAGAACACTGTTTTCTGGCATAAACCTCGACGGTTGGAATTCAGATGAAACGACGGATGANCATTGGAGTGTTGGAGACAATGTTCTGACGACTGATGGAAATGGCAACCCCCTTGAAAACGCCCACGCTTTTGAATCGTACTCTCTTTGTATCGATTANCGATGTCACGATAAAGANTCAAAACCATTCGTCATCATGAATGGTAAAAAGCACTCCCTCACNACTGAGCATGCTGGTTCATTTCACCGGATTCACCTGAACCACACCTCTGATTCACCTAACAATGGCAAAATCGCCTTAGGAAGCGAAAAAGGCAGGGTTGATTTCACAAATATCTTCATACATGAAGCAGATTGAGTGAAACATTGAGCNANCNGCCCTGCTTGTCTACCTTGGTAGACATGGCAGAATTCCCAATCGTCCAATTCAATCAAGTTGCAGAGTGCAAAGCAANTNATGCTTCGCCGAGTGCTCTACTTTTTGGATTAGCCAAAGTCGCAGAATCTCGTGATGACGACACTGGNCAACATCTCGCACGGATCAAAACATACACCCAAATCATTACCGCTCTTTATGCAGAGCACTTNCCAAAGCGTTTACACCNNTCGATGGNCANNATCATNAGNGAGACNTCTATTGTCCATGACATCGGAAANGTAGGAATCGCTGACGACATTCTCAGACATGCTGGGCCTTACAGCGAGTCNCAGTTTGAAACGATGAAGACGCATACAACGATAGGCGCTGACATCTTGCTTGCCTTAGCAGACCAGTTTGGAAGGGATGTCTGGATTGACACTGCCATGCAAATTGCATTGAGTCATCATGAGCGCTTCGATGGCGGAGGATATCCTTTTGGACTCTCCGGCGAATCAATCAGTTTGCCCGCTCGGCTCGTATCGATTGCTGATGTGTATGACGCGCTCTGCTCAAAACGCGTGTACAAAGAAGCCCTNACGCATGAAGAGGCGATGGATATCATCAATGAAGAAACTGGGATGCAGTTTGACCCCGAAATNNCCCAACTCCTAAAAAATAACCACAAGGNATTNAAACATGTCTTGCGGTCAGAACATCAAACACTAAAAGCGGTTTAGTCTGATTGATTCTTCGCATCTGCGTAGCANAGCAAACACCAAAAGAGAAGAAAACCTAGCCAAAGTGCGTTTGTAATCAATACGGTCATCATANTGAANGGCGTATTGTACCGTCTTTTCGTTGCAAATGCTNTTTGCATTTGATTATGATGAGTACACATGCAGAAGCAATCGATGGCATCTTGGTCTGGNAAAAAGGGATTANTGATTCCGCTCTTCCTGCTNACTTCGCTCGTGCTCAATATCTTCGCTCTGATACTCCCCTTCCTTCAAATCAATGAGGCTCTACATAGCACTGTCATCTACAGTCTTCCACACTCNGTGAAGTTNATGTGGGAACACAAACTGTACGCTGTTTCACTCTTGATNNTGGGTTTNTCNATCATCTTNCCATTTGTCAAACTCATCTCCCTTAATCTGGCATGGTTTGTACCGTGGGANGCAAAACGAAGAACGACATTCATTCACCTCATTGAACTGCTCGGCAAGTGGTCNTTTATGGANATTTTTGTTGTCATTTTGTTGCTTGCATTAACAAGCAACCAGGCATTCATTCATTCCAAAATTCACNTNGGCGTGTACTTCTTCATTGGCGCAATNTCNATGAGTATGNTTCTGTCACAAGTCATTTATTCGATTGCACAAAAGATGGAGCGTGAACAAACTACACCTCCAGTCNGCGANNCAAANCGTCATTGGCTTCTGATTGAAAACATCTATCTGGGCTGGACTGTTCCAGTGTTANCATTCATCGCAATTGCTGCACTTCTTGAAGCGCTACATGCTCCNTTCTTAAAGATCAGCCAGTTTTTACTTGCTTCTCATTCATACAGCATTTCTGATACAGCAACAGTGCTGCACGACAACGGNCAAANGGTTCTCTATCTCGTCATGGCTGGAACGCTTGCAGTCATNCCNNTNACTCGACTCATCCTTCTNATGTGGACATGGGTTATTCCAATGAAAATCAAAACACATGTTTGGATGAATGGCTTCACTGAGGGATTGAGTCGCTGGTCGATGCTTGATGTNTTTGGGCTTGCACTGTTCTTAGTGACTACAGAAGGTAAGGATTTAGTAANAACCGAAATTCAGCCCGGTCTGTATGTCNTGTTAGTTGCGATTGGACTTTGCTACTTCCTTGGNTTTCTAGCTTTTGCTTTACACAAAGCAATGGTACGTTCTGAGGAAACTACTGGAGCGTCTTAAGATACGCGACGATGTCTCTCAACTCGTANTAAGTGAGCTTACTCATCATCGGTGGCATTGATGAATACTCACCGTACCCATCAGCAACAATCGCATTNGGATCAATCATCGATTCAAGCAACTCCGCANGGCTTAAGCGAGTCGCAACCCCGTCAAGAACAGGACCTGCGATGCCTCCGTAANTGCCAATCTTATGACACCGCATGCACTGGGCATTGGTATGTTCATAGACAAGCGTGCGACCNCTCTGGACATCGCCGCCTTCAAGAAGCCAATTGCCTTCAAGTGGATTACCTAGAGATTCAACGGTGTCTGTGCTCTCAGCAAAATCGAGCATTGTCGCATCNGTAATCGTCTTTNGTTCAATTGATGCTAATGCTTGTTCTTGNCCCTGAAGCGCTTTAATGGCTGCCTGTTGTGCTTGCCAAACATCTTGCTCAACTGCCTTCAGCAGTACGTCCGTTGCGTCGCTGTCNCCGCGATTTAACTTGGCAAGTCGAGCCGCCGCTCGTAACGCCCAGTGATTGTGGTGCAAACCAAATCGAATTGCGTCATCAGTCTCTAAACTTTTTAGACAGAACACCCGCAACTCCATAGGTTGAGATTCATCTGTGAGNAACTGCTTGCTCACATCTTCTGGGAGCGGCAAGTTGTATGTTTGGGCAATCTCAAAGACTTTGAGCAAGGCATCACCCTTCGCNGAATCAATGAGTGCAGGCAGTGATGTTTTTATCGCATCAATCGAGCGATGNCCGAAATGCTTGGCTGGCCACCACTTTCCTTCAACTTGCTCTCTATGTGGTGGCGCTGTCCAAGTCGCAAGCATCGACAAAGCGAGTTGTCTCATNCGTTCTTCATTNGATTCATCCATTGCAAATGCAACAAGTTGTTCGATGTATTCATNATTNCCGAGTCGTTCTGACGCGCTCAACGCTCGCCTCGCCCATGNATATGTTCTCGCATTTGGCAGCGTGCTTGCAAGTTCATGGAGCGCTCCTGTTACAGGGACATCATGAATGGCTCGTGCTGCTTCAGTCGCTACCGAGTCATCTTTATCACTGAGAAAGTGCGACAGNAGAGGCGATGATTGTTTACGCAGTGCAAGAACAGCACCAAGACGGACAGCCGGACTTGGATGCGCACTTAAATTNGCAAGCGTTGATGCGTATTGACTGTTTGCAAGTGCGACGACGCCTGCGTGTCTGAGATAGACATCTTCATCATTGTTTCTTTCGAGTAATGCAGTGACTTCCTCAAGTGGNTGACCTAAGTGCCCTGCTGCAATTGTTGCNAAGAAAGCAACCCGTGGATTNTCACTGAANGTCAATGCAGCAATCTTTTCATANGCGCTAACCTCACCTGATTCACCAAGAATGCGAATTGCTTGAACGCGGACTTCATCATCTTCATCATGAAGCAACTTTGTGATTGGTTCTATACTTGCANCGCTTTTTCGNTTGAGCATCGCAAGCGTCCACATCGCATGAATTCGTTTCAACTGGTGTTCACTCTCGATTGCTTGTGTCACTTCTTCCACAACATCTCGATTTGAGAGTTCTAGCTGCGCACGAATTCGAACCCGTCTGTCTTNATGTCCAAGCAACTCAATGAGTTCACTCGCTGTCCGTTTNTTAAACCCCTCTNCAAAAATCTCTGAAACATCACCTTCATGACGATGNCTGTCATCCCAAANNCTATAGANNCGACCTTCTTCGTTTCCAACCCATCCGAATCCCCAGTCACTGACAACGACTTTACCGTCATAANTAAAGTCAACATCTACACAAAGNACATGGTCGATGAACACATGTTCATCTACTTTTTCAAAACTCGCTCCCTTTGGTTCTACCGCAAAAGACAATACTCTTGAGTACGAAGCANCACCCCTAAAGTCGCATAGAAAGAAGTGGTCTTCGTAACGGTCTTCGAGCCCGCCGCCGGGGTAATANGTCAGCCCTGANGGACCTGAAGCAATCGTGTCAATGGCAGGCAATATCCAAGCAGGACGCTCCGAGGCGTGCGGGTTCCAACCATTTTCTTGGACCCATGGACCTCGNTTGTTTTCGCCTTCAAGCGTTTGGTATTCCATNCGCCACCCCGTCTCACCGCCTTCGACNCAGTACACAAGTCTCGCTTGGTCGCCTGCGTCTGANTTATTGTCGCCTGTAAACAAGTTGCCATAGTTATCAAATGCAAGTTCTTGTGGGTTTCGAAGTCCGTGGTGAAAAATTNCNAAGTCTGAACCNTCNAANNCACAACGAAACACNGCACCTTCACCGGGACTGTGAAANGTTTGACCATCTTCAAGTTCAACGTGGTATCCCCTGTCACCGATAGACCAATACAACCGACCATCGAGGCCGATTGCAAGCCCGTGCATGTCATGCCCACGCAATGCAATTCGTACGCCAAAACCGTCGAACATGCGCTCTTGCGTTTCAGCCCAGCCATCTCGGTTCGCGTCTTCTAAACGAATCAAACTTGGAATCATGGTGAGCCAAACATCATCTTCCATTGCAAGGAGACCCGCGGCAGTGCCATCAAGNGGATGATTAAACCCATCTGCAAACACTGTTGANGTTTCGTACACGCCNTCNCCATCATGTATCNTCNAGTTTNCNNACNCGNTCTTCAAACTCNGANTANAACGCCATGCCNTNNTTNCGNTGGTCAGCCCAATACTCATACATGCGGAGTCTGTCTTCGTTGTTNTGGCTTTGAATATCATCGAGCAGCCAAAACGGGCTTGACCNATTGTCTGGCACTGCGTTTTCTTGGCGAAANGATTCTGCGATGTATATGTTTCCTTCGTCATCGAANCAAAATGCCACGACATCCATGACTTCCGGCTCAGCAGCGATGAGTTGTTTGGCGTACCCCTCAGGGACTTTGACATTTTCGAACGCTTCTTCAGGTGTGGGAGCGAGCGTCAAGAGGAGCGGAATTGCGATTAGCACCATGTCAATCCTGCATGTAATGTGTTGAAGTTTTCACTACCATGCTCTGTGACAAGAACCATGTCTTCAACGCGTACGCCTCCGAGTGCGTGACAATAAAGGCCCGGTTCAATGGTGATGACATCGCCTGCTAGAAGCGCGTGACCATTTCTGTCGAGGAGTGGTGGTTCATGCACATCAAGGCCGATGCCGTGTCCTGTCCCATGTGGGATGCTGCAGTATGTTGGCGGAGAACCGTCTGGGGGCAAACCATCGTGATAACCCGCCTCAATAAGCACGCTCAGTGTTTCAAGATGAATCGTTTCCCCAGTGACTCCGGCTTTGACAATGGCAGTTGTAGCACGCTTGGCTTCAACTACAGCTGTATGCATCTTCACAATTTCATCTGGAATCTCGCCATGAACAACTGTTCGTGTGCAGTCGCCGTTATAGAGCGTTTTCTTATCCATCGGAAAGATGTCGATGATGACCGGTTGCCCAGTCATAAGTTGGCCAGTGCCAAGGTGATGACAATCTCCGCCATCTGAACCTCCAGCAACAATAGACGGCACATTTTCAAAATCTCGCTCTAACAAGAACAAATCAATCATGTGTCGAACACGCTCACTCGTTAACGGGTCGCCTTCGTACAACAGCCCGCCGTTACTGTCTACTTCTGCTTTGCCAACTGTCTCGCAAGCCATTTGCATCACTTGCTCTGTGATGCTCTGAGCATACTTTAACCACTCAATCTCTTGTTCATCCTTGACCCTGCGGTCAAGGACACCGAAATCAGGGTCGAGCTCAACTTCAATTCCTGCGTGTCTAATGGCATCAACATATAACAGTGGCAGTGTGCGGTCTGCAGTCACAGTGGTGACATTGTTTCGCTTTAAGCATTCCGCTGCCGACTGAGCAGCCCCAGTATCTCTGTCTCCTGACAAACCGCCCTCAGGAATGAAATCGGTGTATCCAAACACTTCGTCAACATTTGCTTTTTGACGCGCTCGGTCGATTTCGATCTCTCTTAAGATGAGAAGCCGCTTGCCATTTTCTAGTTCAATGAAGATTGATGCATCGTGGACCATGAAACGAATCGCTCGATAGAGCGACTTGTTTGCCATTGGACTTCCTGCCATGATTTTTGCTTGAGCCATTCCACCTAGGATAGTGAAAAACAACTGCTTCGGAGGGCTCGACTTCGTGTTTGTTGATTGATGCCAGTGCTTTCGATAGAAAGCACAAAGCCGCCCTGGAACGCGACGGCTTACGACCAATGATAAAGATTGGTGCAGATGGAGATGGGGCAGACAAAGTCTGCACCAATCTGCATCAAGTGGAGGGGGATCGGGTTTGCGGCCGTATTGCCGAAGGCAATGCGCCCAATGGGAAGCACGAGTGCTTTCGATAGAAAGCACAAAGCCGTCGCGTTTGCGACGGCTTACGGATGCACGAGGATGGTTGACGGGCAAACGAAGTTTGCCAAGTCAAACATCGAGTGGAGCCGATCGGGCTTGAACCGACGACCTCTTGCATGCCATGCAAGCGCTCTCCCAACTGAGCTACGGCCCCATAAAGTTTTTTTACATTGCTGCTTCGAGTGCTGAAGCGAGTTCATCTTTTGGGGAAATCCCAACGAACTTGTTCACGACTTCACCATTCTTGAAAATGATGACGCTAGGGATCGATTGAATGCCATAATTCACAGCAGCATCTCTGTTTGCATCGATATCAACTTTACCGATTTTTGCTTTGCCATCAAACTCTGTTGCAAGTTCATCGATGACTGGTGCAAGCATGCGGCAAGGACCACACCACTCTGCCCAAAAGTCAACCAATACTGGCTGGTCAGCATCTAACACTTCGTTTTGAAAATTGTCATCTGTAAATTCTAGGGCCACAACTCTATCTCCTATGTGTGTGATTTGTGAGGGGGAGATTGTAGCAATTCACCGTGCATCTGAACATTGTGGACCCTGAAAATATGAGCGCTTTGTAAAGCCATTCGCTTGGCAACCTCAACTGACGCCTTGTCTCGTGCTTTTGGGTCATCAATGTCATAAGTAGCCCCAATAAAACTCTTCCTGCTCGCACCCATATAGACTGGAAATCCAAGTCTGACGAATTGTTCTGTCTGGTGCACAATCTGCCAATTCTGCTCAACGGATTTCCCAAAACCTAGGCCTGGGTCGAGTGCAATCTGCTCGGGCTGTACACCATGAGACCGAGCATGCTTCACCCTACTCAGGAGCCATGAGCAGATGTCTTCGACGATGTTTCGACGATCTGGCGCTTCCTTGTATTCATGGCTATACACGTCCTCTTCAGGCGGGAACCGCCTGTGCATGAGCACAAGCCCAGCGCCTGTTTCGCTTGCAAGCGTAAAGATTGCTTCGTCTTCTACGCCAGAAGCAACATCATTAATGACGTTCGCGCCAGCATTGATTGCCGCCCGTGCGACTTCGGCTAATGTCGTGTCGACTGAGATTGGTACACAAGAGTGCTCACGTATACTTTTGATCACAGGAACGACTCTCTCAATTTGCTCATCAGCATTGATGCGTGTGGCACCTGGTCTCGTCGATTCACCGCCAACATCAATCATCCCAGCGCCATTTTGAACCAATTCGAGTGCGTGTTGCGTTGCCAACTCTGGATCAAGGAATTGACCCCCATCACTAAAACTATCTGGAGTGACGTTAAGAATGCCCACAAGAAGCGGTTGAAACAAATCAATTGTGACGTCTTTACAAACCCAATTCTTTGTTGATGCGATTGGCATCAATACACGCTATTCGACCGTGACAGATTTTGCAAGGTTTCTTGGCTTATCAACATCTTTCCCTCGCAATACTGCTGCGTGGTACGCTAGCAATTGAAGCGGAATGACAGTAATCAGTGGCTGCAGTGCTTCAGGGACATCGGGGACATAAAAAACATCATCGCAATGCGATGCGATGTTCGTGTCGCCCTCAGTCGCAACAGCAATCACATGACCACCGCGTGATTTCACCTCTTCAATGTTACCAATCACTTTTTCATATTGACTGCCACGAGTTGCAATAAACACGACTGGCATACCCTCATCGATGAGTGCAATCGGTCCGTGCTTCATTTCAGCAGCAGGCATGCCTTCTGCGTGAATGTAACTGATTTCTTTTAGTTTCAATGCGCCTTCTAGTGCGACAGGGTAGTTCAGCCCGCGACCTAAGAAGAGCCAGTTGTCATGATGGACAACGCGTTTGGTGACGTTCAAGATGTGGTCTGATTCTCCGAGCACCGTCTCGATGTGCCTCGGCATCGATTCTAAATGAGAAAGGAGTTCCGTCATCTCTTCTTTTGCAAGATGTCGGCGTCTACCGATGTACCCAGCGAGCATCGTGAGCACTGCGACTTGGCCGATGAATGCTTTTGTCGAAGCCACACCAATCTCAGGGCCAACCCTTAGATAGATGCCTGCATCTGTTTCTCTCGCAATCGTTGAACCAACAACATTGACCGCTCCAAGCGACAGTGCACCTCGCCGCTTTGCTTCTTGAATTGCAGCAAGCGTGTCTGCGGTTTCACCCGACTGGCTAATCGCAACTGCAATTGTGCCTTCCTCAACAATTGGATTTCGATAACGAAACTCACTTGCATATTCAACTTCTGCTGGAATACCTGCAAGTGATTCCATAAGATATTCGCCAATCATCGCTGCATGAAGCGCTGTGCCTTGACCAAGCAAGAGCATGCGTTTGCCTTTTGCAAGTTCATTTGCAAACTCTGCAACACCACCAAGGATGACTTGCCCGCTAGTTGCATCAACCCTACCTTTCATGCATGTTGAGAGCGTCAATGGTTGTTCATAAATCTCTTTAAGCATGAAGTGCTTAAACTCGCCAAGTTCGATTTGCTCAAGCGAGTATTCGAGTTCGCGAATCTCAGGCGTCAATTCAACATTGTCCATGGTTGTTGTTCTAAATGAATCCCGTGTTAAACAAGCGACAGTCTCGTCGTCTAAGTGAAATGCTTGTGTGGTATGAGCAACAATCGCACTTGAGTCTGATGCAACAACATATTCATCACTCCCAACACCAACAATGAGGGGAGAACCCTTTCGAGCAACGACAAGAACATCTGGTTCCTTTACACAGATTGCTGCAATTGCGTACGCACCTGTGACTTCTTTAAGCGCTGTTTGGACTGCTTTCTCTAAATCACCGTCATACATCTCACCAATGAGGTGAGTCAACACTTCAGTATCTGTTTCACTCGTAAAGACATGCCCCTTTTCTTTGAGGTACGTTTTGAGCGTCGCGTAGTTTTCAATGATTCCGTTGTGGACAACTCGAATGCCATGTCCGGTGTTTGCATCATCACTGTGTGGGTGAGCATTTGACTCCGATGGCTTACCATGTGTCGCCCACCGAGTGTGCGCGATACCAACAGTCCCCTCAAAGGCATCGTCATTTGCGATGATGTCTTCAAGACCACTCACTCTGCCAATGGTTCGAGCAACATGGACCCCACCATTCATAATGGCAATTCCTGCTGAATCGTAACCACGATATTCAAGGCGTTTTAGGCCTTCAATGAGTAGCTCTTTTGTTGGCTTTAAACCGATGTATGCAACAATTCCACACATGTTTTGGAAGCATACACCACAAAGTCACCTGCGTCATCTGAAAAACATTGGTTTCGCGTTTATCGGAGCTAGAGCATCTGTTTACAATCTAAAAACAAACGCATGAGTGAAAATAAAAACGCCATTCGATTATCGATGCAAGCAATGCTCAAACACAAAACTGCAGGCGACTGTTTGACAGTTGGATCGCTGGTTACTGAGCGATTGACAGCGTTTGCGAGCGTCGCACTCGCCGATACTGTCATGGCTTATCTGCCAATCGCAGGAGAATTGAACTTCATGCCGCTCTTGCAATCGTGGATTGATGAGTCAAGAATCGTCTGTTCCCCCATTGTTGATTGGGAGTCTAAAACGATGAAGGCGGGACTCCTTACAGGCCTCGGAGAGGGTGATTTGATTCCAGATCAGTTTGGCATACGAAACCCCTCGAGTTTCACTCCAGTCCCCCATGACACCATCGAAGTCATCATTGTGCCAGGCGTTGCGTTTACAAAAAGTGGCATAAGGCTTGGAAGAGGCGGTGGTTACTATGATAAGTTCCTAAGCGCTTATTCACCCCCAATCATTCTAGGCGTTTGTTTTGATGAACAGGTTGTCGAATCGCTACCGACTGAAGAGCACGACATACGCATGACTGCCGTCATTACCCCAACTCAAACGCTCATCTAGCCAACGGAAGTTCCCCCGTAAACCACCCCACTGTTCATGTAATTGCCATACAATCCCAAGCATGGTATTACCAAGTCAAGGCGGTTATTCATCAGTTCGTGGTGGGAATATGTATCGACGAAGAAGAAAACGAAGTGCACTTTCGTGGCTTCTTGTGATTGGTGCTGGTGCATTCGTCACGTACCTCGTTTGGCCTGAGGGTGAATCGAGCGAACGCAATACTGAATCCCTAGCAACGAATGACTTTGAAGAGATTTCTATGCCAGTTGTTGAGCTTCCAAGCCCACCAACCAAAGTCGCGGACGCGATTCCAGCGAAGGAAGACGTTGTCGAAGCAGTCGTTGAAGAACAGTCCGAACCCGTCACTGTGGCCGTCGCCGAAGAAGAAGCGCCCGCACCAGTTGAAGAAGAACTTGTCATCAAACCGATTCCGCTGGCAACAACAGTCTCTGCGAATCTTGAAGAGGGTCTCAGCCTTATTGACCAAGACCATGTTGTTGATGCAAGACTCGCGTTATCCAACGCACTGCAAAGCGGAAGACTTTCTGAGTCTGAAGTTGCACAAGCTCGCGGCGTACTCACTGATCTCAATGACCGAATGGTCTTTTCACCTGAGATTATGGCTGGTGACCCTTACTCCGTCGAATACATCGTTCAGGGTGGAGACACACTCAGTGGAATTGTTAAAAAGATGGGTGTTCAAGTCGACTGGCGGTTCATTCAACGCATCAACAACATCAAGAGTGCATCTGGCATTCGTCCGGGGCAAAACTTGAAACTGGTCACAGGACCATTCCACGCTGAAATTGATAAAAAGTCATATCGCATCGATTTATTTTTAGGCGAGGGTGCCAATCAAGTGTTTGTCCGCTCATACAGAGTCGGGCTGGGCGAGTACAACTCCACACCTATTGGCTCATTCAAGGTTCGTCGCAACTCAAAACTCATCAACCCAACCTGGGTCAACCCACGAACGAGAGCCTTCTTTGCCGCCGATGACCCAATGAACCCCATTGGTGAACGTTGGATTGGCTTAGAGGGCATAGAGGAGCGTACAGCGGACCTCTCTGGCCTTGGCATTCATGGCACGATTGAACCTGAAACCATCGGCAAGGACGCTTCAATGGGCTGTGTGCGGATGCATAGCGATGATGTAGCCGAGATTTACGAAGTGCTTGCTGAAGGCGTCAGCACTGTCAATATCTATTGATTCAATTGATTTAAAACTCAACTTGGAGCTGGGTTCTAAACACCCACTCTGCGTTTCGGTTTGGTGAACCTCTCCAGCCAAGCATCTGGTTTGCAAAGATGGCTTGAAGTTCTCCGAAGTTCCATCCAAAATCACTGGTCACTTTGAACTGTTGCCCTTCAATGTACCAGTTCGCACCGCTCGTCAGAATTTGGATGTTTGCTCCACCAAAGACATCTTGCATTGCTCCACCACCTTCATATCTCATGAAGAGTTCGGTTGAGTCTGAAATGTACTTGCTGCCTTGAACGACGTACCCAATGATGTCTGTGTTTTGAACTGCTCCAGTAAAGTTCTTTAAGTTATGGAATGTGCCAGATGCAAAGAAAGAAGCACCATCAAAGTTCATTGAGAGGTCAGCAGTCACTCCAAAGGCATCTACTTTACGTGTGCCGCCTGCACCAATTCGTTCTTCATTCTGGGAATGCATCGCTACACCAAGCATCGTTGCAGCCTCACTGCCAGGTGGTGAAGTGAACTGATTGAATTGATGCCAATTCCCTTTCAACAGAAACTCTGCTCTTAATGTACCCGACCAATCAGTATCTTGACCGAGTGCTGCCCAAGGCGGAGTAGGGTTAATCGATGCAACCTGGTTCCCACGCATCGTCAGACCGCCATTACTCGTTGACATAAAGACACGCAAATTGTCACGGTGCCACGTGAACTGAATACCCTCTGAACGGGCGAGCCCTGCCCTGTAATCGATGAGAGACCTGTCAACGGCAAGTTGCCTTGCATCTGAAACCAATGACTCTCTCGTAAAAGGCAGCATAAACACACCAAGTTTTGCTGACCATTCATCATTGATTCGATACTTCAACCAAGCATCCCAATATCGAGCACCAATTCGCAGTAGCGGCGAGTTAGAGATTGCGTTGGGGTCAAGCCAACCAAATCCTGGTTGGTAAAGGAAGGTTAAATCCTTGTCGAAGAGGTGCCCACTTAAGTTCAACCGGGTTCTCGTGCTTTCCATACCGCCACGCCATCTATCCCAGTTAAAGCCGGGACCAACACGCAGGTAACTTTGCAAATATCGCTCTTGAATGAGGCCGCCAATATTTAATCTGAATCTTCCATCGCTACTTGCAATGAAGAATCCATCAGACCACCCGCCAAGAAGGCCATCACCAACGAGCGATGAACGGGCGTCAGCGTCATCAAGCAAGTCCTTCACAAGAAAACGCAAATCTTCTGCTCGTTCTTCCGTTATCCAGTCCTGCTGTTTGGATTTCAAATCATCGAGTTCATCCCGCATTGAATCTGTGTTTTGCTGAACTTCAAGAACTTGTTCACGAAGCGCGTCAATCTGCTTTTGGATGTCATTTGTATTCGCTTGCAGCGAGTCAACAACCAACGCACTCATGATGAGTGAGGCCATTGTTACGTTATGTTGTACTCGTTTATGCATGTCATCCAATCCTTAAAACATAAACTGCAATTGCGTTCTTAAAAGTGCTTCGTTATCTTTTGATGTATCCGTGTGCCATCCCGTTTGGGTGTTTGCAAAAATGGCGTTAATCTCACCAAAGCTAAATCCTATGTCAGCAGTAAACTTAAGGTCTTGTCCATCTAAATAGTGATTCACGCCAACTGTAAGGAGTTGTAACTCGCTATCTCCAAGTCTAGGTTGATCACCGCTTCCGGTTTCGTACCGAGCAAACAACTCCGTTTGATTTGTAATATATGTACTGCCTTGCAAGACAAACGCGTGGTAATTCACTTTGGGCACTAATGGCGTAAAGTCAGTAAGCCGCGAATAGGTAAACGCTGCAAACAGTGATGCACCATCGAATTGCATCGAGACATCGCCTGTCACGCTCCAGAAGACCTGCCGATCTCTCAGCTCGCTTGCTGGAAGGGGCGATTCGAGTTCTGTATTTTGTCTATGCCATGCAAGGCCAACGAGCATACCCCGTTCGCTACCAGGCGGTGATGTGAATTGATTGAACTGGTCCCAATCTCCAAGCAGTTTCCACTCTTTTCGCATCGTAAAGGAGTAGGCAGTGTCCCTGTTCAGCGCGGCGATGGGCGGAGATGCATCTTGTGCTCCCCAGATGGGGTAAAAGAAGAACGCACCTGAACCATTTGAAAGCATGAATTTGTATCTGCTTTCAGGCGAACTCCATGTCCACTCGACGCCTGTGGTAGGTCCTAGCCCAAAGCGATAATCTAGCAGCGACTTGTCTACTGCGAGTTGATAAGGCGTGCGGACCATTGACTCTCGTGTGAATGGAAGTTCAAACGAGCCCATTTTCATACTGAAATCTTGTGTGAAGCGAAACTTTAGCCATGCTTCCCACAAACGGAATACCATGAAGTTACCGTTTGAAGTTAAATTTGTTGGGTCAAAACGTCCCCACCCAGTGGCGATGTAATATTCGAGCGATTTGTTATGGACATGCCCCTGAAAGTTTATCTCCGTCCGTGGCTGACCGAAACTATATCGCCATTGGTCATACGTTTGAGAACCAGAACCAGTTGGACTGACGCCCTGCCATCTTGTAAAGAAGCGAGACTCGACGAGTCCACCTAAGGTAAGCGAAAAACGACCATCAGCACTTCTCATCTGGAAACCGTCGTTCCATCCAATCATAGAGTGGCCGCCTTGGTGATTAAAGCGAGTGTCTGCGTCGTCGAGTACGCCTTGGATAATCTGCGTGAACACTTGACTACGCGCTTCATTTTTTGCATCTTCATTGTGATGCGCAGAAAGTGCGTCATCTAACACGGAACGAACAGCTTCATTGGCTGCGGACGCCTCCGTCAATTCTTGCTTTAGTTGCTCAAGTTGCTTGTCGTAATCAGTGTTCAATTCACCGAAGGAAAGCCCCACACTCACGAAGATGTAAGAGAGTGCCAGCGCAATCCATCGCATATGGCTTCGATCCATCCGTAGACCTTTTCCTGTCTTTCGACAAAATCATTCTAACAGATGCATTTATCCTCTGGGTTGCTCTAAAAGCAAGCAAACCAAAAGCAGGCAAAATTACAAGCAGACATAAAAAAACCGGCTGGCCTTTCGGCCAGCCGGTGAATGTCAAATTAATGACCTTCGTTTCACATTCTCAAATTAGAACATAAATTGAAGTTGCGTGGAGATAGTTGTAATATCACCACCAAGACCATCTATGTCTCTGTCATCCATTGAGATCTGAGTTGTCCACTTTGCATTTTGACCTGCAAGGTAGTTGTTTACACCAATGTCAGTTACTGAACCATTATCTAGTTCATTGTCTGTCCAGCGAGCATAAACTTCCATGTTGTCACCCAAATCATAACTGTACATAATTTGAGTTATGTTTGTGTCAGTGTCTGCAGCACCAGTGGTCGCGTCATCACTGAAATCTGTGTATGACAAGTAAAGACCGCTGCCACCCCATTGCCATTGAACATCAAGATTCCATGTTGTTTGCTCATCGTTAGCAAGTTCGTTGTTACCACCATCGTTAGCCCAGTATGAGAAGCCAACTAGAGTACCAGCTGCTCCGCCTGAACCACTTGTGAATTGATCAAATTGACTCCAGCTACCACTAGCAAGGTATTCAACTCTCATGAGGTAAGTGTAAGCACTATCGTTAAGTGCACCAGCACCACCACCACCGAGATTGTTTACTACTTGAAAAGTAAAACCAAAGTCATCTGATGAATAACCAAGTTCAACACCTTGACCAGTTGCGTACCCAGCTGTTCTGTCAAGAGCCATTTGATGACCGTCACCGATCAAAGCTTCACGACTTGTAGCCATTTTGAATGTACCCATTGTAAGGTCCCAACCATCGCCCATGCCCATTGAGCCATTAGCCCATTCAGCATCATTGTTATCAGCAGTACCTAGGTTGTGACGAACGTCGTAACCATAGTCACCAGCGATTGTGCCTGAAAAATGAAGCCATGATCTTTGGTTATTAAAACCCCATTGTTCATTAATAGCATCATCGTCGTCGGTGTTTGTCCAACGAGTTTGGAGAAGTCCATTAATAGTCATGGACCAGTTGCCGTCTGCACTACCAACTGTGAAACCACCATTGTAACCAGCAGTAGCGCCGGAACCTTGAAGTGATGCACGTGTGTCAGCGTCAGCGAGAACGTCATGTACGAGGCCACGAATTTCGTCTGCACGAGCATCGTTTAGCCAGTTTGCGTTTGTTGCAGCTGAAAGTTCTGAGATTCGAGCTTCAGCAGCATCGAGGCGAGCTTGCAGGTCAGCGTTCGTGTCGCTACCGGCAAAGCCAGCACTAGTAAGCGTCAGTGTTGCGACGCCGAGAAGGTAAAGGTGACTCATTGTCAACTCTCCTAAATTATCGAACGCCAATGCCGACTCCCGTGGCTTGGACGTCCTAACCATCCACCCGTCCGCAATACTCCAGTCAACACGACTGGAACGGACGATTGTTCCCTATCGGTTCACAGGAACCGAAAAGTTGAAGGCGGGATAGTACCCAATCCACAAGATTTGGCTATACCTCTCGCGAAAAACATGTAAAAAAAGGTGTCTTTTTGCAATTTTTAGGACTTAAATATTTGTCAATAAAGGGTTTAGGCAATGCTATTAAAACCTTATTTTTATTCGTCCGATAACCTGTTATTTGTAGGTACATAAATCCCATTTTTCTGGATATAGGTCACCAGATCGCCCACTGAGGCAAAGTGAAAGGCGTTTTGCAGCTCGCCTTGCTGTCGAGTTATCGGAACCATATTATTTGAGAATCCTCTTTTGGATACTTGTTTTTGCCGTTGACCCCCATGCGGAACGCTCCTCACCCGCCCATCGAGCCCGACTTCTCCATATATAGAGATGCTACGAGGCAAAAACAGATTCAACCGAGCACAAATCAATGCGAAGCATATTGCCAAATCAGTGGCAGGGTCTTTGATTTGCAATCCCCCCACAATATTTGCGTAAACATCCTGGTCAACAAGTTCTAATCCTGCGTGTTGTTCAAGCACAGCCGCAAGTCTTGTTAACCTTGATCCATCAAAACCCGTCGCTCTTCTTCTCGCTTGACCAAAAAGCGTTCCTGTTGCAAGCGCTTGCACCTCTACAAGCAAACACCGAGAACCATGCATCACAGGACACACGATCGAACCACGGCCCTCATGCTCTTCTTGTAACAAATAGGATGCAACATCTTCAACATCACTTAACCCTCGCCCTGTCATTTCAAACAAACCAATTTCAAGTGTCGTTCCAAAACGATTCTTGATTGATCGTAGACCGCGAAGCGCGTCGTGCCGGTCGCCTTCAAAAGTCAATACCACATCCACCATGTGTTCAAGCATCCTTGGACCAGCAACTTGACCCTCCTTTGTCATATGCCCCACAATACAGACGCAAATGCCTCGTTTGCGAGCAAGTTGAACGAGCGCCATGCAACAATGTTGAATCTGTGATGTGCTTCCTATTGGTTTTTCATAGGACGCTTGAAACAACATTTGAATTGAATCTATGACAAGCATCGCGGGCTTATGTTTTTCAACCGCTTCTTCGATGTGGCTGAGATTTGTATCCGCGATGATGTATAACTCAGGACACGTTTCAGCCACATCGTTTTGCAAACGCGTCGCTCTCATCTTGGATTGGTACGCCGATTCCTCGCTCGTTGCATACACTACGCATTCCCCGCCCGATGCTAGCGACATAGAGAGCTGCATCATGAGTGTTGATTTCCCGATACCAGGGTCACCACCCACAAGCACAACCGAACCTTTTACAAGACCACCTCCAAGAACGCTGTCGAGTTCACGGATACCTGTCCTTAGCCGTTCAACATCTGGTGTTTGAATCTCTGATAGCCGCATCACTTCAGAAGACAACTCACTAGAGAGTGACGAGAGCACTTTTCCACCAATTCGCTTTGTCTTAGAGGGAACGCGGCACTCGTTCATAGAGTCCCACTCGCCGCAAGATAAACACCGCCCTGACCATGACACCGCAGTCTCTTCGCAAACCGCACATTGATACATTGTTTTTGATTGAACCATTGCCCCAATCTTAATCAAGCACTTGACGACATCATGTCACCCCCGGAGTAACTCAACGAAGAGAACTAATGCGTGCTCAAGAATTCAATCACGCGCTTTGCGTTTCTTCTCGCTTCGGTATGCCCACACTGACCAATCTGAGATTGCGCGTCTCTGCTCACCCTTGCTCAAGGAAAACTCGCCATCCTTACCGAACGCGGTTTCCTTGCGCCATGCAAGATAACTCCCCTTTGATTGCCGCCCTTTACATGTCATCAAAAGTTTGAGCGCCATAACAAGTCCGCCAAACTTATCGAAAAAGCGTCCCATCTTATTTTGCAGCCATCTCCTGGCTCGGCGCACTAAAGCGACTACCAATCAGTTCAATCTTTTTATTTGTTTGACTTGTTGGAAGTATTGGTCTTGCAATCGCCATGATGGCAAGTGCAATCAGTGAACCTGTCCATAGGTAGTCAGTGTAGCCAAGATAGACATACACAGAGACAACCAGCACGAGCAAGAGCGATGTTGGAATCATGCCTTCCCAGGCAAGTCGCATCAATTGGTCAAATCTAAATCGTGGCAGCGTCCACCGCACCATCATGGCGAGGAAGATGAGCAAGAACACTTTGCCAAGCACGATGCCAAACTGAAGCAGAATCATGAAGATTGAACCAGTCGCGGGCAAATCCCATCCGGTCACAGGGTTGATTGACCAACCACCTAAGAAGAGCGTGACAAAGAATGCTGAGCCAACAAAGAGATGGATATACTCACCCATAAAGAAGAGCGCCCAGCGCATCGAAGAATACTCTGTGTGCCAACCACCAATGAGTTCTTGTTCAGCTTCAGCAAGGTCAAACGGGGCGCGATTGGCCTCTGCAAGCAAACAGATGTAGAACAGAATTGCGACAAGCGGTTGTTGCACGATGTTCCACTGTCCGCCAAGTTGCTGCGCAACGATGGTTTCAGGAAGAAGCGTGCCCGAAGCAAGAATCACGCAGAGCAAGCAAAGCCCCATTGGAATTTCATAACTAATGATTTGGGCGCTTGCTCTCAAGCCTCCGAGGAATGCATATTTATTGTTCGATGCCCAGCCGCCAACTGCAACGCCGTAGACGCCGAGTGAACCCGTTGCGATGAGGTAGACAACGCCAATGTTAATATTTGCACCCATAATGGCGACAGTTTCGCCACTTGCAAGCGTCAATCCACCAGCCCATGGAATCACGAGGAATCCAACCATCGCAGGTATCACGGTAAACGCTGGTGCTAAGACAAAGAGCCCTTTGTCTACGCCCTTGGGCATGAAGTCTTCCTTCATGAACAGTTTGAGACCGTCAGCAATCGGTTGCAACAACCCTTGAAAACCAACACGGTTCGGACCAATTCGGTCTTGAACCCAAGCACACACTTTGCGTTCAAGCAAGATGAGATACGCCGCTGCGCCAAGCGCAAGGTGCAGGATCAGCAAAATTACAATCACAGAAGTGATGACTTGCGGTGTTAGGAATGATGGAAGCCACTCTGGCATAGGTCGAAATTATACAGTCGATGGCTCAGACTGATTCTCACATTCAGCCAATGTTCCGAAGTAATCCTGAAGCGCCGAAACAGACCAAGTGCCACCTCGGAGCGCTTCAATCGCGGCGACTGCAGCCCTTGCGCCCGTAATCGTCGTCAACATCGGAATTCTCGACTCAACAGCAGTTGCCCTAATCTGTCCCTCATCAGTTTGAGCACCAGTCTTCGTAGGCGTGTTGATGATGAGGTCAATCTCACCATTGGCGATCTTGTCAAGAATGTTTGGTCTTGCACCCTCTGAAATCTTTCGAATCAATGTCGTGTCAACGCTCTGCATCTTTAACAGTTGATGTGTGCCACTCGTTGTAAAGACTTCAAAACCCATTGAAACGAGGGAGCGAGCGACGGGAATTGCATGTTCCTTGTCACTCTCGCGAACGGATAAGAACACTTGACCAGATGTCGGTAGCGACCGACTCACTGACATTTTGGCTTTTGCAAGTGCAATTGGAAGCGAACGGTCCATGCCCATCACTTCACCCGTTGAACGCATTTCAGGTCCGAGTACAACATCAACGCCAGGGAATTTTTCAAACGGGAATGCTGGTTCTTTGACAGCGAAGAAACCCGTTTCTGAAACTTCGCGAACGCCAAGTGCATTGAGCGATGCCCCCATCATGACTTTGGCTGCGATGTTTGACCAGCCAATCCCTTTCGCCTTCGCAACAAATGGCACCGTTCTTGAAGCTCTTGGATTAACTTCAATGACGTAAACCTGTTCATCCTTAACAGCAAACTGAACATTCATTAACCCGCGGACTTGAAGTCGCTGCGCCATTGCACACGCTTGCCGTTTTAACTCGGCAACAATTGAGTTCGGGAGCGAATAAGGTGGCAACACACATGAACTATCACCACTGTGAATGCCCGCTTGTTCAATGTGCTCCATGACACCGCAAACAATGGCTTGCGAATCATCTTGCGAGATTTCCATTTGGGAAGATGACGTTTCAGCGTGTGGCACAAAGTCTGCAACCACATCAACATCAACTTCGATTGCTTCAGATAGAAATCTGTCAATCAATACTGGTGCGTCAGACAAGTCAGAAACATCAACCGCAGTCTGCATGTAATAGCGAAGCGCCGCTTCATCATTACAAATTTCCATACCGCGTCCGCCAAGCACATAACTTGGTCTAACCAATACGGGGTATCCAATGTCACTGGCAATATCTACGGCTTCTTCAAGCGAATACGCAATTCCGTTTTCAGGTTGCTTCAACCCAAGTTCGTCTAGCATTGCCTTGAACCGATCACGGTCCTCAGCAAGATCAATTGCCTCAAGCCCAGTGCCGACGATTGGCACACCAGCACTCGCAAGACCATGCGCAAGATTGAGCGGTGTTTGGCCACCAAACTGTACGATGACCCCAACAACATTGCCCGTTCGATCTTTGTTATCAATGCCACCACCATTGAGCCGTTCTAGGATGTTCAACGTGTCTTCTAAGGTCAGTGGTTCAAAGAACAACAAATCGCTCGTGTCAAAATCAGTACTCACAGTTTCAGGGTTAGAGTTCACCATCACAGATTCAAAACCCATGGCTTTTGCTGCAAATGATGCTTGGCAGCAACAGTAGTCAAACTCAATGCCCTGTCCAATTCGGTTTGGACCGCCACCTAAAATGACGAGTTTACGTTCATCCGTAATGCGGACTTCATCATCGACATGAGCGGAGCCATCGACAGCGTACAATGGTTGTTCATACGTCGAATAGTAATACGGGGTTGCTGCTTCAAACTCAGCAGCACACGTGTCAACAAGTTTATAAACCGGCTCAATGTTGAGTGATTTCCGGTACGCCCTGACTTTCAAAATCGTTTCAGTGGAGACTTTGTCAAAATAGAGATAGGCAAGTTGCGGGTCTGAATAGCCGAGTTCTTTTGCTCTCGACATGAGTTCTTTGGGCATTTCTTCAAGTGTGCTTACTGCACACAGTTCATCTTCAAACTCAACGAGTTGTTTCAGTTGGTCGAGGAACCACGGGTCGATCATGGTTAACTCATGCAAGCGCTCAACAGAGTAACCGCACTTCATTGCGTACCTGATGTAGTACATGCGGCCTTGGCTTGGCACCGTGAGTTTACGAATCATGGTGTCTTCGTCAATTGGCCATTCAACTTCGCTGTCACCGCGACTTGCACGAAGCCATAAGTCATTCTTATCAAGACCGTATCCAAATCGCTTGACTTCCATTGAGCGGATTGCTTTTTGGAAACTCTCTTTAAATGTGCGACCGATACTCATCGCCTCGCCCACAGATTTCATCTGCGTCGTTAGCGTTTCATTTGCTTCTGGGAACTTTTCAAAAGTCCATCTTGGCATCTTCGTGACAACATAATCGATTGATGGTTCAAAACATGCTGATGTCGTTTGTGTAATGTCATTTCGAAGTTCATCAAGCGTGTACCCAACTGCGAGTTTTGCAGCAATACGTGCAATTGGGAAACCGGTTGCTTTTGAAGCAAGTGCAGAACTTCTTGAAACTCGCGGGTTCATTTCGATGACGACAAGGTCGCCATCCGCTGGGTTCACAGCAAACTGAACATTGGAGCCGCCCGTATCAACACCAACCTCGCGCATAATGGCAATAGCGCCATCTCGCATTCGCTGGTATTCCTTGTCCGTCAATGTTTGGATTGGTGCAATCGTGATTGAATCGCCTGTGTGCACACCCATCGCGTCAATGTTTTCAATGCCACAGACGATGACGCAATTGTCGTTTTTGTCTCGGACAACTTCGAGTTCGTATTCTTTCCAGCCAAGCAGTGATTTATCAATCAAGACTTGGTTGATGCGTGATGCATCAAGCCCGCGCTTAACGATTTCCTCAAACTCATCACGGTTGTAGGCAATGCCTCCACCTGTTCCGCCAAGCGTAAAGGCTGGGCGAATGATTGCTGGCAAGCCAATCTCTTCAAGGAACGCATTCGCTTCTTCCATTGTTGAGACTGTTTCACTTCTCGCTTGAGACAAGCCAGTTCGCTCTACGACCTGTCTGAATGCTTCGCGATCTTCCGCTTTGAAAATCACTTCCCGTGAAGCGCCAATCATTTCAACGCCAAACTCTTTGAGGGTTCCAATCTCATCGAGTTCACATGCACAGTTCAAAGCAGTCTGGCCACCTAAAGTCGGTAGAAGAGCATCGATTGGGTGGCCAGCATCAATCTCTTTTTGCAAAACACGCCTGACTGCATCAGGCGTGATTGGTTCAATATAGGTTCGGTCAGAAAACTCAGGGTCAGTCATAATCGTCGCTGGATTAGAGTTGACCAACACAACGCGGTAGCCCTCCTCACGGAGCGCCTTACATGCTTGAGTTCCAGAATAGTCAAATTCGCATCCTTGACCAATAACGATTGGGCCAGAGCCGAGAATCAGTATCGATTGAATATCATCTCTACGAGGCATACGAAGTCAGTAGTCTGCATGCGCAAACTTGTGGCAGGATAACGACCAAATCGTTTCTCGGCTAGGATATATAAGCAGAATGTTGACGATTACTGCCCTATTTATTGCTTGGTGCCTTCTCATCGCTTTGACGCAGCATGTATTCCTACCGCTGCTTGGAAAACGCGTGATGGGAGACGGCCGCACGGCCGCCATCTGGTACTTCAATATCGCCTATGTCCATCTCATTCACCGCCTTAAGGCATTTGGTGTCAACATCATCCCCAAATCAATCCAGCCTGGTCCAATCGTTGTTGTCGCCAATCACCAGAGCCCTGTAGACCCTCTGCTCATTCAGTCGCAATGCAGATTCAAGATTCGGTGGTTGATGGCGTCTGAATACATGATTGAGTCACTCTCGTTGATTTGGGAGCTGTCAGAGGCAATTCCCGTGAATCGAGATGGTCAAGATTCAATGGCATTACGCATAGCATTGCGACACCTCAAAGCTGGCGGGGTCATTGGGCTCTTCCCTGAAGGTCGAATTGAGGGCGGGCGGAATGCCATTCAACCGTTCAATGAGGGTGCTGGTGCAATGATTGCGAAAACAAAGGCAAAAGTCCTCATCGCAACGGTCGATGGCACGCCTATGAATGACGACATCGAGGATGCGATGTTTGAGCGATCGCATTCCACTGTTCGCTTTATTGATTTTGTGTCATTCCCTGATTCGATGAGCGGTGATGAAATTACTTCTGTATTACGACAACGTTTTGCCGAAGAAACAGGATGGCCATTGGTAGACTAATACAGTGATTACGCGAATCAAAGGACAACTCATCGATGTTCAATCTTCTGAGGCGATTCTTGAGGTCGGTGCACTCACATATGCCTTGCTCGTTCCAGCAGCTGATGTGCCAGAACTACAATCGAAAGTAGGAGATGAAGTCGAGTTCCATACTATTCACTACTTGGAATCCCAATCTCAAGGCACTTCTTTCGCGCCTCGCCTCATTGGCTTTTCTAATGAAACGAACCGCGCGTTTTTCGAACTGTTTACAACTGTCAAAGGCATCGGCAACCGCAAAGCCTTGCGAGCGCTCGTCAGACCGTTTAACGAAACGGCAACAGCAATTGCTCAGAGAGACGTGTCTGCATTGACAGATTTGCCAGAGATTGGCAAGCGGTCTGCTGAAACAATCATTGCAGCACTCCACGGAAAAGTAGATGCGTTTGCGGGACAAGCGGCGTCCGTCATCGAGCCAATGACTTCGCCGTTGTACAGTGACGCGATTGAAATGCTGATGCAACTTGGCGAGTCTCGCAAAGACGCAAGACAACTCGTCAATAAAGTCATTGCGCTTGAACCGGACATGGATTCCGCTGACCAGATTGTTCAAGCAACATTCCAATTGAAAGGGAAGTCATGAGACACGCCATGATCATGGCTGGAGGAAGTGGGACGCGTCTTTGGCCAATGAGTCGAGGAGAAGAGCCAAAACAGCTCATCCCACTGTTTGACGGTGTTTCGCTCCTTGGAATTGCCGCAAGCAGACTAAAGGGTATTGTTCCGGAAGAACGCCAATGGATTTGTGCTGGTTCAGCGCATCAGACTTCAATCTATAACGCTGTCCCAACGCTTAAAGAAGGACACCTCATTGGTGAACCAATGGGAAGAGATACACTCAACGCAGTTGCACTCACTGCGGCAGTCCTACATCACCAAGACAACGATGCAATATTCGCCGTGCTCACCGCTGACCATATCATCACGCCTCAAGATGAGTTTGCACGGTGTCTCGATGCCGGCTTTAAACTTGTAGAAGAAGCAGGCAATCGTTTCATCACTTTTGGAATTACGCCAACGTACCCTGCAACCGGCTATGGTTACGTTGAACTTGGTGCATCAATCGGTGATTGTGCGAATGCATGTGTCCGTTTTGTTGAGAAACCTGATGAAGCAACAGCAAATGAATACATTGAATCTGGATGTTTCGCATGGAATAGTGGCATGTTCATCTTCCACGCCGGAACATTCCTTGAAACATTACGCCGTCTTCAACCTGAGAATTACGCCGGCATAATGGAGATTGCCGCCTCGATTGGCACTCCTGAGGAAAAATCAACGATTGAAAGCGTGTACCCCACGCTTCCCAAAATTAGCGTTGACTACGGCATGATGGAACCTGCATCCACTGACAACGCTGTTGACATTTGCACAGTTCCGATGACTGTGACTTGGCTCGATGTTGGCTCATGGCCAACTTATGGCGAGACGCTTGTTGCAGATAACAGTGGCAATCGAAGTGACACGAAAGCGCTTCATCTCGATTCAAAAAATGTACTTGCGGTGTCATCTGATAAACAGCACACCATTACAACAATTGGTTGTGAAGACCTTATTATTGTGCATACTGCAGATGCAACACTTGTATTCCCTGCGAGCGAAGCACAACGAGTAAAGGAAATGCACGCTCTAGTTGATGAATCACTTCAATGAATTACCTTGCAGTTGATTTGGGTGACAAGCGAACGGGACTTGCTGTAGGCGATGACATCGTCCGCATCATTCAACCCATCACAGTTCTAGAAACCCCAATTGGCGAGCAACTGATTCACGATATTCAATCTGTCATCCACGAACATGGCATTGATTGTATTGTGATGGGACTGCCCCTCAACATGGATGGAAGTGATAGCCAGCGAAGCAAACTGACAAAGTCTTTCGCTGAAAAACTACAAGCATTCGTCAATCTTCCGATCGAGTTTCAAGATGAACGACTCACAAGTGCTGCTGCTGAAGAACAGTTAAATCAAAGCGGCAAGACGCACAAACAAAAGAAGAAACTAAGAGACGCCCTTGCAGCCGCTGAGATTCTTAAAGATTTTCTCCACGCAAACTAATCGTTGAAGTAAACCAGAAGAGTTGCTCGTGCTCAGGCAATCCTGCTGACTCAACCAGTTTATGCCTGTCATCCGCAATCACTAACAACATTGAACAACTGCCTGCGAATGTTTGCGTGATGCTTTCAACATCATTGATACTTAAAACTGCGCAATCAAACGACACTTCGCTCTTGGATTCACTCAATGAAATTGCATCTTCTTGATGCGCGTTTTCTTCAGGCATACCAGAATGAAACGCAATCGACTGAAATGCTTCATCATCACCATCAGTTAGTTTCCATAACTGTGTTGCATTCCATGGCATACCACGTAAATCTGGGTCCACCATGAGTTGTTGGTAAAAACGATCAAGGAGTTCGCTTGAACTTAACACTAACTTAAACTCACCCGTGGTTTCAACACTATTCACTGCTTTTGACATCAGTTGTCTAGATGCACGGTCGAGTCTTTCGTCGTCACACTCTATTGCAATGACAATGCCATTAGGAAGTTGTTCTTGTTTCTCTGTCATGACGCTGGTTGTGGGCCCATTGGTTTTGCTTGATGGTTCTCAAGATTTAACGTATTTGCAAACCATTCATCCATTTCGCGAATGAGCAAAGTGTTAAACACTCCGCCATGGTTGACATCTGGTTTGATATACACGTGAGCATCGAATTGATGTTCATCAAAAAATTGCTTCAATGCAATGACGCTATCTTCAAGATAAAAGGTGTCGTATTCTGCTGCAACAATGTTTATCTTGCCTTCTAGTTTTGGCTTTAGCGTTTCCCAGTTCGATTGGAGCACCTTCAAAATGTCGAACGCTTCCCAAGCCTCAGCGACTTCCTTATTGACTGCTCCAGTCTCATGGTCGTAAAGAGACTGAGCATTTCCATCTTCGCCTTTTGGACTAAATGCCCAGTCATACATGCTGAGGATGCCGCCATTTTTCACAACATCACTCTGCTGCGTCAGCCCTCTAATCCAAACATTAGGCGTCAACCCATTTCTCGAGATAGGACGCTCGACGCCTGCTTCGTCGATGTACATGTTTGCTTGATCTTGATAAATGTCACACGTATAAAAGTGTTTAAAGTGAACTGGAGTGGGCACAAGTGACCAAGAGCCTCTGAACATCTCAGGTTTTTGAATGAGCAGCCATAACGCTGCAAAGCCGCCATCGGAGTGACCCGCAAGTGCTCTCATGTCTGGAGACTTTCCAATGTTATAAGTCTTTTCAAGTGCTGGCAAAAACTCATTGACAAATGCTGTTAATCGAGAACCATTGTTTTGTGAATCAACAAACAAATGATGTCCGTTGTAACACTGACTATTCAAGATGACTCTACAAATTTGATCGTCATAATCACTACCCGTAAAGAGGGCTTTCATATAGCGCCCGCCATAATGATCGCTTCCATATCCACCAATCCAATACGTCACGGGATAAGGTTCTTCGCGATTTGGGTTGTAATCATCTGGCACGATGACGCACGCGCCGTGCGAAATCTCGCGTCCCAATTCACTGCTTAAGAGTTCACTCTTCATGTGAACGAGTCGTAAGTTCTTGTGTTCTTTCCATTCTCTATCTGGCACAGCTAGGTCGAGCGAGATTGGCACAGTCCCAACATCGCTTGGAGACTGCGTGATAATCACGGGTTTACTATAAAGCCCGCCTTTACTCACAAGCCGCGAAGAGTTGTTCAAACTTCTGTAGATTGCAACTGCTTTCCAAGGACCTTCTCCAATGTCGCCGGGACTCCCTTTGGTTGCATCAGCAAACTCGTCAATGAGTAGTACATCCCCTGCCTTCCATTGATGCACATCGACACCGAAAAAAGGTTCTGGGTTGTAAAGACTAGGCCCACTCAATGGTGGAATTGCCCCACGCGTCAAACTGACATAAACCCTTCCAGTTAGCGCATCACCTTTAGAGCCATCATGTGTTATTGCAAAAACAAGTGGATCAGCTTCTTTAGTTTCAAGCACTACCGGCTCTTGGATCGCCACTAGGGCTGCAACGAACAATTCAATCATGATGTTGTTCCTTTAGATTTGAATCGTACTGACCAAACAAAACACATGACGCTTGTTGCAAGAAGCAACGCGCCGTTTGCTTGGTGAGCAGTCGTCAATAACACTTCGTAAACAGGAATGGTTTCGCCTTTGTGAATCATGATAGCGATCAACGCCCCTCCTCCTAAGAGAAGTTGTAACGAAACAAGTGAAAGTAATATTGTGCCAAGTCGTTTAAAAACTGGATGTCCTAATCCGATAAATCGGATACCAACGATCACTGCGAGAACAAGCACGCCAAAGGCGAGTGCAATGTGTGAATACAGAACATGCGATGTTTTTGCTGCTAGAACTTCATCACCTTGCATATGCCTATAAAGTGCCCCCAGAACAAGTTGTAGCAGCATGGCAGCACAAAGAAGATGCGCAAATAATCTATCCTTCTTGTTTATTAGAAGTGTTGGATCTTGCCATGCATTGCTCATCAAAGATGAAAGCCAGACAAAGAGGGTGAAAATGCATTGAGCAAGAACGCCATGCACAACGCCAAGCCAAATGTTTGGCGCAAGTACGCTTGGATCTTGCGACATTGTCAATACACCTGTCACTCTCAATCCACCAAGCAGCCCTTGGATGCATACAAGAATGAAGATAATGATGACCATCACTCGTGCCTTCATGGTTTGGCTCCAACGAAGCACACAAATGAGTAACACTAGAGACGTTAACCCAACAAACATGCCTGTGAGCCGGTGGGCATGTTCAAAGAAGATGCCGCTGTTGTCTGATGAAACCATCTCGGAAAGCGGATAGAGCAACATGTTGTGGCCATAACTGTTTGGCCAATCTGGCACAGCAAGACCCGCTTCAAGTCCAGTGACAAGACCGCCAGTCACAAGCATCAAAAAGACGAGTGCAGAAGATACAGTCATAAATGCAAATGGCCAATCAATCTCCTTGGGGTCTTGTTTAATAGAACTGTTGAAGGTTGCACCAAAAATTCCAAGCACGCCAGAAGATAGATACAACCCAATCACCCAAAGTAGGCCAGTCATTAGCATTTTACTTGCATGCTGACCGCCAACAATACTGCCTATAAGTAGCAAGTTAATCGTTGCTGATGTAATGCCAATCGAACACCCCTCTGCTTTGGAAGTTGCGTACCGACCAGCTTGAAACAAACATAGGGCACTCAAGATGAATAGAATCTCTCCCCCAATTTTCCCGGCAAACAAAAATGAGCAATACGCGCAAATCCACATCGCGGTTGTTGCCCCAAAAGCGAGGGTTAGCACGCGGGCTCTTGATTGGATAGTCGTTTCAATCATCTGAAAGGGTATACTACCCAACCTTTATGGAAAGCACGACTGCTACAAATGAGGACGCAACGCAATTGGTCAAAAAACCTACCATTTTTGCGACTTATGCGGAACTTGCCAAAATCAGGCTGAGCATGCTCACTGTAGTAACTGCTGGCGTTGGTTTTGTTATGGCGAGTCCACTCGGCATCGCTTGGACGACACTGTTTTTTACCGTTCTTGGAACGCTCGCATGTGCGTGTTCAGCATCGGCATTGAATCAACTTGTTGAGTATCAAAAAGATGCCATTATGGAACGAACGCGTGAACGTCCACTGCCCGCTGGCCATATTTCAAAGAAGCACGCATTTGTCTTTGGGATTCTTCTTGGGTACATCGGCATCACCTTGCTGAGCTTTTTCGTCAATATCGAATCGGCAGGTATCGCGTTTACAACCATACTGCTCTATGTGTTGATTTATACCCCACTCAAGACGAGAACTTCCGTCAACACATTTGTTGGGGCCGTCGTTGGCGCCCTTCCGCCACTTATAGGCTGGGTTGGTGCAACGGGGGGATTTGGTCGAGGCGGTATTGTGCTCGCTGGCATTCTATTCATCTGGCAAATTCCTCACTTTTTAGCACTCGCCTGCATGTACAAAGAAGATTACAATCGAGGTGGTTTTAAAATGCTCACAGCGTTTGGTGGAAGTGAAGAGTTTACCGCTCGAATTAGCGTCATTACGAGCATGTGTTTGATTCCACTGTGCTTGCTCTTGACTTTGGTTGGCACCACAGGAATCTTCTTTGCAGCAAGTGCAACGCTCCTTGGATTGCATCTCACTTGGAAGGCTTTAGTCTTTTGGAAATCGCAAACGATCGAGTCAGCACGCTCCCTCTTTTTTGCAACGATAATTTACTTGCCACTCCTCCTGATGTGCATGCTCATCAGCAGACAAACCTTTGAATGGATTGATATGACTGTACTCCATGGCTAAAGAAGAAATCAAACTCACCTTTAAAGGCGGCGGATGGGTACTAGCACTCATGGGTGTCATGCTAACAATGATGCTTGTCTGGGCGCTCTATCCAGCCATCATGAGAACGACGGAAATAAGTGCTGGGGATGGCAAAGACATCGAATCGTTCGCCTTTGACCTCACAAATCTTTCCATTAATCAGAACGTCCTCGTGCCCGGCATGCACCACCGAAATATGTCACCAGCACTTTCTGATCCAAAACTATTAACTGTCGAAGCGCTTGCATCTAGAAACAATGTGCACCGAAACAAGTTCCTTGTGAGCAAGGATCTCGTGGTTGGTGTAACTCTCAATGGCGAATCAAGGGTCTATCCACTGCATATGCTTCATGTGCATGAAATTGTGAATGACACTCTAGGCGGTGTACCAATTGTTGTGTCATGGCACTGGCCAAGTGGTCACATTGCCGTTCATGAGCGTAAGCCCGAATCACAATTTGCAAACAGCGGACTTATTGGCAATGGAACCCTGCTTATGTATGAACTTAGCGACGTAGAAGGCGGAGAGCAACTCTACTCACCGTTACTCAGCCAAACGGTGACTGGAGAGGTACAAGAGTTAGAGCTGATACCTCATGAAGTCACTTCCTGGGCGTCATGGTTTCCAAGGCACCAAGAAACGACGTCGATTGCGCCAATAGAAGGAATGAAAAAACGGTACCGAAAAGGTAACCCTCGCATCTACTTCAGTACTGAGAAGTTGTATTTCCCAGTTGAACCCATGCCTGCTGATGCATTGAACCCAAAGACCACAGTCATTGCGATTGAAACATTAGACTCGTTCGCGGTGTATGCAATCAATCAACTTGTTGCGGAAGCAAATGACGAAGGTCTTTTCCAGACTTCTATTGATGGAAATCCCATATCAATTGAAGTGAATGACAATCCGCTTTTTGCGGTTGCTCGCGATGGCTCTGGTAAGGCCATTCCATCACATAGAGCACTTTGGATGAATTGGCATGCCCTTCACCCGGAAGCAGTTTTACAAAAACCTTAACTTAATAATCTGACTTGAGCTTATCGAGCGCTTCAGTCACCAATGGCGTATCACCAGGGATAATATCTTCTTGATAGGCTGAGGTATCAAGAAATGTGAGCCCGCACATTAAGAGAACAAGGATAATTGAAACTACAAAGATAAAGCCAACAAAAGGTCGATCCCAACGAAGGTGCATAAAATATAAGCCTACAAGCGTTGCTTTGACCGATGCAACTGCCATAGCAACAATGATGCCCATTTCAACCATATCTATTTCCGTGAAATCAAACCATGAAACCCAAACTGTAACGCCTGTCATGAATAGCAGGATGCAACAAATAAATACAAGAAATTTAATAGGAATGACATGCCCGATTTCATCGCCGTGATGTTGATCCGTATTTGACATCATTATTTCCTTAAGTTTGACACAAGCCAATCATGGACGCTGGGCGTCTTCCTTCCAGTGATAACCTTGCTCTTCTTCATCCCATTCCAACACGCTGTAGTCATAACAATTACCAACCGTTGGTTGTTCGCTAAAGTTGTTCCATGGTGGCGGGGAGGAGCATTGCCACTCCAGTGAACGACCACCCCAAGGATTTGATGGTGCTTTTTTGCCCGAAAACGCTGATTGAAGAAGATAAATCGCTGTGATTACAAAACCAATTGCCATGATTGTTGAACCTAGGGTTGACCATACATGATAAACCTGTAATTCAGGCATTGTTGAATATTGAGCGTAGCGCCGCGGCATTCCTTGTGAGCCAAGCATAAACTGGCTAAAGAAGGTCATGTTAAATCCAATAAAGACCATNACTGCTGCTATCCGTCCCCAAAACTCGTTGTACATTTTNCCTGTCATCTTTGGCCACCAGTGGTGNATNCCNCCTATNAAACCAATNAAAGCTGAGCCCATCATCACATAATGAAAGTGNGCCACCACAAAATATGAGTCATGGAGGTGAACATCTGTTGCCAGCGTGCCTAGGTGAAGACCGGTCAATCCACCAATTGTGAATATGAATATGAATGCCAGACCATAAATCATTGGTGTATTCAGACTAATTGAACCTTTATAAAGGGTTGCAAGCCAGTTAAAGACTTTGACTGCGGAAGGTATAGATACACTAAATGTAATCAAGGAAAAGATTGCGTTCATCAGTGGAGACTGACCAGAAGTAAACATATGGTGACCCCAGACAAGGAAGCCAAACATTGCAATTGCTATTGAACTATANGCAATAAACTTATAGCCGAAAATATGCCTATGAGAGTGTACCGATACAAGTTCACTAACTACACCCATTGCTGGAAGNATCATGATATATACAGCNGGATGAGAGTAAAACCAGAAGAAGTGCTGATAAAGAACCGGGTCTCCGCCCATNGCTGGATCAAAAATGCCNATACCCATTGTCCTTTCAACAATAAGAAGTACCAATGTAATACCGATTACNGGTGTTGCAAGAACCTGAATNACTGCCGTGGCGTANGTGCCCCAAAGAAAAAGAGGCATCTTGAACCAAGTCATTCCAGGTGGTCGNAATCGATGAATAGTAACGATAAAGTTCATCCCAGTAAAGATAGAACTAAAGCCCAAAATGAATGCCCCTACGAGGGCAGGTATAACTCCACCCATCGATGAAGTTTTATCTATGGAGTATGGAGTATAGAACGTCCATCCTGTGTCTACTCCGCCATAAAAAAGTGAAAGCAAAAAGAAAAACAGACCCGCAATCCAAAGATACCAACTGCCTAAATTAAGTTTTGGAAATGCAACATCTTTAGCTCCAAGCATAATTGGGAGAACAAAATTTCCTAATGCTGCAGGAATGCCAGGAATGATTACTAAGAAAACCATAATCGCNCCATGGAGCGTAAAAACTTGATTGTATTGGTCAGAAGTTAAAAATGTGCCTTCTGGAGTGAGTAACTGAAATCGAATCATCATTGCAAAGATGCCGCCAAGCAAAAATGCAAGCAAGACACAAATAAGATACATCACNCCTATTCGCTTATGATCCAGTGTAAAGAGCCANCCTAAAATGCCGTCTTTATTTCCAAAAAGTCCGTGAGCNTGTTTTAAATAACTGTCTGAATGATGTTCTGTGTTCATGGCTTTCACATTGGCGTCCCGTCAGCATTGACGATGATATTTCCTTCTGCATCTGTAAGTTCATCGAGTTTCTTAAGCATTTCAATCATTGCTGTAATTTGTTTTTCTTTCAACTGACCCTGAAATGAAGGCATTGCTCCTAAATAACCCTGAACTATATGCTTCTGNGGATTTAATATTGACTCACGAAGGTAATTTTCAGGTTGGACATAGTCTGTGCCCTCACCAATGAGACTAGACAGTTTTTCACCGGAAGTAAATGCAGTTACTCCATTCTTAGTTCGATCCCACAAACCTTTAAAAGTAGGNCCTGTATTATCACTACCATCAAGGGAGTGACATGATTGGCAACGGTTATATAATCTATTGATTGCATATGCGGGNAACTGCTCAATAGACATGTCCTCGTATTCGCTAGCAAGTTTTACCATGTGAGGCTCAAACTCATCCTTTGGCACAACGTGTACAACNGCGAGCATCTGTGAGTGATCCTTGCCGCAGTATTCCGTACACAATAATTGGAAAGTGCCTGTTTTAGTTGCTTCAAACCAAAGTGANGTATACCGGCCAGGGATGCAATCCATTTTTACGCGAAAACTAGGAATCCATAAACTATGAAGNAGATCNTTAGATGTCAATATGAGGCGNACAGGTTGCCCNTCTGGTACAGTCAATTCGCCCACTTGTGTTACAGCGTAATCAGGATGATCAAATGTCCANGACCATTTTTGAGCGGTGACTTGAACTTCATAACAACCTTCTGGAGCTTCCTGAAGGTTAAGATAGCCCTTTAATCCAATAACAAAGATGACAATCACAAGTAAAAGTGGAATAACAGTCCATACGACTTCAATGGTTGTGTTGTGAACTGGNCCCTCTGTAACTGCCGCATGNCCCTTCCTTTGATATTTATAAATAAACCAAATTAAAGCGGCAGTTATAAGAACAAAAAAGAAGTAACTAATCCATGTAATGACATCAAAGGTAAGGTCAACACTTTGGGCCACTGTTGAGGCTTGCTCTGGCATCCAGAATGTTGCATCTTTGCCACTACCTGNATCANTTGAAATTAGTGTTTTGAATAATAGATTTATCATGCCGTTTTCCCACCCATTCCAGCATGAGNACGTTGGAGTTTNTCAGGTGTTGTATAACTCAANACTGCAATTCCAAAAGCAAGTGTAANCACCATCAATAAAGCTCCCGTACGCATTAATTTCCATGCGCTCGGCGTGTAACTATTTCGATCTGGATCATATTGAAAACAATTAAAAAGTAGGATCTTATCAAGGGCTGAACCAATCTTGCCTTCAGATGCCTCAACAAGAGCGAATCGTAAATCTTGAGCTTCAAACTTNACGTCATTCATATATTTAGAGATACGTCCATCAGGCGTAAGGAACATAATGCTTGAAGTGTGAAGGAATTCNCCTGTAGGTTCATCAAAGACATATCCAAACCCTAGTGAATCTGCAAGNTTTGTAATGCTCTCCTGCTTACCAGTCAAAAAATGCCANCCTTTGTCTGCACCATCCCTATTACCACCACTCATGTAGTGACCCAGATAACCTTCTTTGTTAGTCATTGCNAGTTTTTCATCTTCGTCAGGATTAATACTCACTGTTANAATTTCAAATTCATTCCCAACNGTCCACTCTAAATCCTGNAGTCCTAAAACAAGACCGTTTAATGTCAAGCTACATAACATTGGACAACGATAGTAATTCAGCGTAATAATCACCGGCTTCTTGCCATTGATATATCTACTTAATGTTATATCGTGNCCTAGTTCATCTACNAACTGAAGATCCAGNGGCACTTGTTCATCGAGATACTCNGTAATNCCTACACCTTCAAGNTCTTCAACTTTTTCATCAGAGAATATTGGACCAGCAATAGCACCGTTTGCGAATGACATTACGCTTGCAAANGTTGGTAACAAAAATTGTGCTAATTGCCTATTCATATTTATTTTAAGTTCCCTGAAACAATCTCCATTGCTTGATCAATTGGAATAACAAGTCGCTTAGTTTCCCCAAGGGTTTCTGGATCTTCTTCTCTAATCCAATGNGATGTTTCCATAAGNGCATCTTGCTGTCCTTGACGATAGAGGTCGCGCTCTTCATATCGAATATCAATACTTTTTTTATGCGCTTCATTGTCTTGTGCAGAATAAAAAATGCCTGCCCCAATAGCAACTGTAGTAATCACGAGAAGTGAACCACCAATGCCACAAGCCCAAGTAGCTAAGCCGTTTGGATCTTCTGTATCTTGATCAAGATGTGGTGAGTCGTGACTCATANTAAATCCTTAAACATTCTCAAAATTAATCGCTTCATCTAATCGAGGGTCTTTTAATGCCACTAAGTTATACGAACGCAAGTTCAAAAACGTTCCCCCAATTAATAGAGACATCATGCCTAAAATGCATGTGACATTTAAAAGGCTAAAGCCATAGCCGACAGAAACTTCTCCAGAAGAAACCAAATTGNCTAATTCGTTATATGTTTTTGCTGTAGCAAGTGCTTTTTCAGGAACTTCTGGAAGAATAAGCCAGCAAATATCAATGAAGAACATGAGCATAAGCCAGCCAGCAATAAGGGGGAGNGTACCCCTCCACCTTTTAGTCCACCTTGTAATAAGCATCAGGAATGGTATAAGAAAATGCCCAAATAAGAGCANGAGTGANATTGGACCCCAGCCACCTAGNTGCCTNGCGATATACCAACTAGTTTCNACAGGCAAATTTGCATACCAAATCAGCATGTACTGTGAAAAACCTATATAAGCCCAGAANACAACGCCAAGACCAAAGAGCCATTTGCCAAGATCATGGTAATGCTCAACTGAAATCGAATGTTTCAAATGCCCTGTGNGTTGNATATATCTAGCAAGCAAAATGATTGCTGCAAAAAAAGCACACATAGTTGAAGCGAAATAGTAGACAGGAAACATTGTGCTAAACCACTTAGGTTGCAGAGTCATCATCCAATCAATTGCTGCATAACTCTGAGTTAAGCCATAAAGTATGATTCCTAGTGGTGCCCATTGTTGCATTTTATGAGTCCACTTTACATCACCATCCATGTCTTGTTTTGTTGACCACTTGAAGTATAGATAGGCAAGGACTGCCCAGACAAGTAGGTAAAAAATTGCTCTTGCAGACCAAAAAGTTGGTGCCAAATATGTTGCCTTCTTGTGAAGCAAATNATCATGCTCCATAAGATATGTATCACCCCATTGATAAAGCAGTGCNCCATCACCTTTCAAAACCATAACGATGATAGGTACAAATAAAAGCCACATCCAAGTTAGATTTCTGGCCATNCCCTCCGCAAGTCGNCTAACTGTAACACTCCAGCCGGAACGCGTAATATGCTGCAACATTACAAAGAAAAGTGAGCCTAGGGCGATACCTGCGCTGACCATAAACCCAATAAGATAAGACTTCCAAAATGTGGGCCAGCCATGACTAGAACCAAGAACAATACTCAATAGAAGAAAAGCNCAGCCAATGACAAACAAAACTGGTCCCATTTTCCTTACTGATCCAGCAAGTTCAAGTTGATCTTGACTTAAGTCAGAACGGTTCATTGAATGACTCCCTGACTATCTTTGAGAGGGAAATTTTCTGCGCCTTCTATCATCGATGAATCTGCATCTCTTGAGAATTGCAGTGCCTTTATATAAGCAACAATTGCCCAGCGGTCTTCTGTGGGGATTTGCGCTGCATAGCCTGCCATCGTACGAACTCCATTTGTAATCGTGTTAAAGAGTNGCCCTACTGGCTGTTGCTTAATTAACTCTTCATGCAAATTCTTAGGTGCAACCCANGATGNTCCATTTGCACCTGTCTCAACTAAAATCATTGCTCTAAGATGAACAAGACCCTCTCCATAACCATCTGCTCCATGGCAAGGCGTGCAGTAAATATTGAAACGGTCTTGACCTCGCTCTAGCATTTGTTTATCAATANTTAATTTTGATGGNAATGANGATGCCCATTCATCATTTTGAATACCCNTGAAAAAATGAGTGTCATCAATCATATCGCCTCGAGCAATTGTNCCTTGTNCCTTGGGGCGCATTATTCGACGATCTAAAAACCATTCGCTGCCATCTTGAGAAACTGATTTTGGCTGATTATCCATATTCTGAATAATATGAATCCTTGGCTTATCGTTGAATGAATTTCGAGCCTGAAATATAACTGCTAATGGAATGGTAGCTGCNCAAGTAACCACGACAAGCATCCACCGAATCCAAAGCGGCACCTGCCAAAANTCCGCTACAAGAGGACCTAAAAGATCATCAATAATTTGTTTTATTAACTTAATCATTACTTCTCTAGCTCAATAATAGAATTAGGACTTAATGATTTTAGAAAAGCCTCAACCTCATCAAGATTGAATTGGGGATCCTTGGATTCAATTACAAGATAAAAACGGTCATCTGTTGCTCTAGCAAACTCAGGACTCTTTAATGTTGGATGGTAAAACATAGGCAACTTATTAAGTACAAGAGTTCCGAAAACCGCTGTTAATGCTGAAAAGAGAACTGTCATTTCAAAAGCAACCGGTACAAATGCTGCGGGGCCAAGAAGAGGCTTGCCTGAAACGTCGTACTGATATCCAACTACCGGAACAAGTGCCCAAAAGTCAACTTCTAATGAGTTAGTAAAAATNTGTAAAATACAGGCAAGGGTAAAGCCTGTAAGACCACCAAAGAAAACTAAAATTGGAAGAATAGTCATTTTGACTCCCATGGCCTTATCTAAACCATGTACAGGGAATGGAACATAGCAATCGAACCATTTATATCCAGCATTAAAAGTCTTTTCAGCGGCATTGAGAATGGATGGCGGATCCACAAATTCCCCAGCCAGTCCATATAGTTTTTCACGAGGGATATTATTCATTTTTATCCTCCCCGCTATGGTGATGNCCATGAGGATCTGCCTCAGGCATAATAGCTTTTAACTCTGCAATAGCAAAGATAGGCAGGAAGCGGATAAACAACAAAAATAATGTCATAAACAAACCAAAGCTGCCAATAAAAGTCAAAACATCAACCCAAGTCGGCTCATAAACACCCCAACTGCTCGGAAGAAAATCATTAGCTAAAGATGTTACAACAATAACAAATCGCTCAAACCACATCCCAACATTTACAAGTAANGATGCAACAAAGATAATTGGAATACTTGTTCTAGCCTTTTTAAACCAAAAGATTTGGGGCGTAATCACATTGCANCTAACCATAATCCAATACGCCCATGCATATGGNCCAAATGCTCTGTTAATAAATGTGAATGACTCATACATCTCACCGCTATACCAGGCAATAAAAAACTCCATTGAATAGGCATAGCCAACCATCGAGCCAGTAAGCAGCACAATCTTGCACATGTTTTCAAGGTGCCGCATCGTAATAAAATTTTTCAANCCCCAAAGCTGTCTGGCAGGTATNGCCAAAGTCATAACCATGGCAAATCCTGAAAAGATCGCTCCTGCTACAAAATAAGGNGGNAAAATCGTTGTGTGCCAACCAGGAAGTTGTGAAACTGCAAAGTCAAATGAAACCACACTATGCACTGAAAGAACAAGCGGTGTTGCAAGTGCCGCAAGCAACAAATAAGCACGCTCATAACGATGCCAGTGACGCATGCTACCTCGCCATCCCAGAGAGAAAATGCCATAGGCTATTCGTTTAACCGGATGAGTTACCCTATCCCTCATTGTTGCTAAATCTGGAACCATGCCTAAATACCAAAACAGAAACGATACTGTGGCATAAGTNCTTACGGCAAAAACATCCCATAGNAATGGNCTTCTAAATTGTGGCCACATNTCCATTTGATTTGGTATTGGGAAAAGCCAATANGCAAGCCAAACTCTACCAATATGAATACCTGGGAANGTACCAGCGCAAATAACCGCAAANATAGTCATCGCTTCTGCNAAACGATTAACCGCTGTTCGCCATTTTTGTCTAAACAAGAAAAGAATGGCTGAAATGAGTGTGCCTGCGTGACCAATACCGACCCAAAAAACGAAATTAACAATCGGATATCCCCACGCTANGGGATTGTTATTACCCCAAACTCCTACCCCGGTAAAGATTAAATAACCAATCATAGCACCAAGCATNGAAAGCATGCAAAATGAAATGCCTAATGAGATATACCATGATTTTGGAGGTTTGGCNGACTCATTAACTTTTAATATATCGCGNGTTACTGAACCAAAATCTTTGTGATTCAAAATCAATTCTGCACGATGGGTTGGATCCTCATGCGTATTTTCTACATTTTCAGAAAAAGATTTCAGCATCAATGATGCCCCCCTGAATGATGTTCTGGCTCATGGACTGGATTTGTAATGCTTGCTAGATATTTTGACCTTGATTTAATATTTAACTCTTCAAGCATTTCATAAGATCTAGGAGATGAATGCAACTTCGAAACTGCACTATCTTTATCAAGCAANTCTCCAAAAGTGATGCAGTCTGCAGGACAACATTCCGAACAAGCTGGAACAATAGTTCCGTCTTCAATTTTTACACGTGGGTCTTTTTCCTTCTCNGCCTGAGACAACTTNATCCATTTNTTCTTTGTGGCAATTTTGGCTCTTTGAATTCGAGAAGAACAAAAATCGCATTTTTCCATAACGCCCCGCATGCGAACTGTTACATCTGGATTGAACTGCATTGCCCTGAGGGTTTTCCCACCTGACTGTGTTTTTACATAATAATCAGGCTGGACTTGAAGTAGTCCTGTGGATCTTAGCGGATCTCGCCTAAAGTAATCAAAGTAATTAAATCTTCTTACTTTAAATGGACAGTTGTTAGAGCAATACCTTGTTCCAATACAGCGGTTATAAACCATAACATTTAAACCATCAGTATCATGTACAGTCGCCGCAACAGGGCAAACTTCTTCGCAAGGCGCATTCTCACAATGCGTACAAGAAACTGGTTGGAATGCAACACTGTCGAGTTTATTCGCATCGTAGTGACCGTGCCCATCATCTTTGAATGCAAAGTATCTATCAATCCTAATCCAATGCATTTCACGACCCATTAGCACTTGGTCTTTCCCAACAATCGGAATGTTATTTTCAGCTTGACACGCAACAACACATGCGTTGCATCCTGTGCATGTCGAAAGATCTAAAGACATCCCCCACTTATATTGAGCTCCGTCAAACTGACGCTCCTCATATATTGAAAGCGAGTGAAGTGCATGGCCAGCATGCCGAGCAAAAGCTGGGTCTTTTTCAAACTGATTAATAGTTCCTTCACGATATAACATTGGCAAACGTTCTTGAGTGCCCTTGCCAGGAGTGGAGTTAACATCAAAGTGCATCTGAGTCGTAGCTAGAGGGTATGTTTGTCCGGTCTTACGACAAGTTGCAGATCCCGACCAAAAAGTATTACTAGATCTGAGAGGGTATACATTGACTCCAGCACCAGAGCAAACTCTACCTCCAAACTCCCTGCCATATCCAATTGGAAGAACAAGCGCACCATCTGCTGTGCCTGGAACAGGTATACATGCAATTTCAATGGAGTCATCACCTACGGTTATCTCCATTACATCACCTTGCTTTACACCTAACTCTGAAGCAGTTTTTGGAGAAAGCTGAACAGCGTTATCCCAAGTCAATTTAGTAATTGCATCAGGCAATTCTTGCATCCAGCCATTATTTGCAAAACGACCATCCCACACGCTAGCTGAAGGCACAAAACAAACTTCAAATACGGATTCAATAGCATTTGAAGATTTTGAAACAAAGTCATTCCTATTAACCGGTGGATTTTCTAAGTAACTTTCATTTTTAGCAACACCATCATGAACCGCTTGACGCCAGCCCTGATTCAATTCGCCTTCTTTTACATTAAATGTTGATTGAACAAGTGCTTGGCCATTAACAGCAGACTCACCCGCCAGAATTGCCAGGAACTCTATATCTGAAACACCATCAAAAAGTGGCTCTATAAGTGGCTGACCTATACAGAGCGTGCCATTTAATGATCTACCATCACTCCATGCCTCAAGCCAATGAGATTGATTGACATGCCACTTGCACAGATTTGAAGTTTCATTTTCGTAATAGGAAAGATGAGCTGACATAGGCAGTGACTTAATTTTTTCAGCGAAATCAGTTTCTTTTGGAGCACTAAAAACTGGATTGCCTCCAACAATCACTAAGCCTTGAATTGAACCAGAATCAATTGCTTTAGACAATTCTTGAATATTAGCATCAGAGTCATTGTCAACTAATCGATACAAGACAGATTGCCCAGAAGCACCTGTTGCCTCATTAATCCTCGCAACTAGGTAATGAACTATTGGTGGTTGACTTGCGCCGGCTACAACCAATGTTTTCTTTTCAGCAGCATTTTGAACAGACTCTAAAACAAGATCAATCCAATGACTCTCTTCAGCTCTTAAATCACCTTGCATATTACTGGTAATGCCTGCAATCTTAAAAGCAATTTCTTCAGCCAGTCGGACCATTCTTGATGGCTTTATTGCAACTCGCTCATCTGCCCTTGCCCCAGTAGGCGACAATCTAGATTCAGCAATAAGCAAACGATTCATTGAAGCCTTTTCAGGCTTTCGACCAATACACCAACCCATTGAGTCTGGTACTTGAGTTGGACTTGCGCCAAGGAAGTTTGAGTCCAAGGAGACAATTACTTCAGCTTGACTGAAATCGTGAACCGGTATCCAGTTACCTCCAAATGCATGCGCAAGACCTTGCCGCTGATTTATGTTATCTAGTGGAGCATACTCAACCCATAGCAACTCAGGATATCTTTTCTTGAGCGAGCGTTTCATTCGCTGAATAGTTGGGGAACTTGAAGGCTCAACCAGAAATGCCAAGCCTTTTCCGCGTTCAGGAAGATAAACCTCAGCCCATTCAGCAAAAGATGCTAAAGAACTAATTTCACCTTTGTATTTAACACCCCTAGAACGATCCGGATCATATAAATCTAAAATTGTAGCCTGAGAAAATGAATCTGTTTTGCCTTTTGAATCAGGATGTTGTCGATTGCCTTCAATTTTAGTTGGACGCCCATCATTACTAGTAACAAGGACACCTTGAGAAATGCCGCCAAAATCAAAACAACTGGCAAAATACTCAGGTGCTCCAGGCATTGTTCCCTCAGGTCTACTTGCATATGGGACAATATGTTCTTGCGGCCATCTTCTACACCCTGCAAGACCCAGGCCTGCAAGCGCCATAGATGCACCCATGATTTTAAGAAAATGCCTGCGGTCACTTCCAGTTGCAAATAAATCCTGAGCGCCTTCTGGGAACTCATCGTTAACACTGCTAGATAATGAATTTGCGTCGACTACGTCATCGATGCTACGCCACCAATACTTACCACTTAATTGTTCATTACTTATCGATGACATGTAGAACAATCCTGATTTGGGTTTAAGTGATTCGCATTAATCCAGTATTCGCCTTCTTTAACACGTTCTTCTTTCGTTAAATCAAGACCCCAGTCAAGCTGAGTTACCAAACTGGGATTTCGAACATGGGGCTCTGGGTTACGGTGGCAACTTAGGCACCAGCCCATACTCAATGTTTCATGCTGATACACAACTTCCATAGTATCGACTCTGCCATGACATTCAACACAACTCACACCTCTATTAACGTGAGCACTGTGGTCAAAGTAAGCATATTGCGGAAGATCGTGAACGCGAACCCATTCAATTGGCATACCGGTTTCATAACTTTCAAATAGTGGCTCCAATTTTTGACTTTGCGGATGAATTTGTGCATGACAATTCATGCAAGTCTCAGATGGTGGCACTGCTGCATGAGCAGTATATTCAACCGTATTATGACAATAACGGCAATCAATCCCAAGTTCACCTGCATGCACCTTATGACTAAAAGGGATTGGCTGATCTGGCATATACCCAACATCTAGCGTATCAGGACTAAAACCATATGCCACAACGATCGCAACATACAAAGGCGCAGTTGCTCCGACAATTGCCATTGCTGGCAGTGCCAAATTTGTCCATTGTGGGAATGTAAATCTCTCTTGAGACATGTTGGTTACGTGCTGATTCTCGCCTATCCAATATCAAAAACCATGACATAAATCATGGTGAAAACTTCACATGATACTCCTCTGAGTCACGGTGACAAGTGATATTCATTCTCAATAAGAAAAGTTAAAAAGTTCTTGAATTTAGGGTTTTGGCAACCCAAAAAATCGGCGTGCGTTTTCATCCATGGCCTGCTCAAAAGTAGCCTCACTGAGCCCCTTCGATTGGGCTATACGAGCGGCCGTATCCACCACAAATCTCGGCTCATTTGGCCAAATCTTGCGGTTTGGCTCTGGCGTCAAATAGGGTGCATCCGTTTCGACCATCATCCTGTCAATAGGCATAAACTGCGCTACATCAAGGACTTCTGATGCATTTTTATAGGTCACGACGCCAGTAAAACTTATCATCGCCCCAAAATCGAGCACTTGCTTGGCATCATCCATGCTTTCTGTAAAACAGTGAAACACAAAGCGATCCCCGTCAATGCCTGAACTCTTAAAGATGGGCAACAGGTCCCCGACCGCCTTCCGGGAATGGACGATGATTGGTCGAAAATCCCCTTTTTGAGCTGTCACAAAGTCCAATTGTTGTTCAAGCAAGCCCAATTGGAGGTCAAAATCTGACTCTTCATAGTGTTTGTCGAGCCCGAGTTCACCAAATGCAACACATTTTTCGTCTCGAATAACCGTCCCAAGGGAATTCCAATCCCACTCACCATCGGCGTAGAGCGGATGGATGCCTGCTGAGAAATACACTTCTTCAAAATGACTCGCACATTCGCGAGCATGGATGGCATCTGCCCCGTTCAATGCCACGGTAATCATCTGAGAAACACCATGCTCTTTTGCTCGCTCGATGACCTGCTCGACATCCTCACAGAGTTGTTTACTCGTCAAATGACAGTGGGTGTCAATCATCAGAAAAACCTTGGCTTTTCTCTGCTTTTTGATTGTTCAAGACCAATGGTGATGGGCGGATTGTCTTGATATTGAATGGTGAGCACGCTTCCTTCAGGTAGCAGCCCTTCAAGCAAGCATTCAAAGGCAAGCGTCCATTCATTTGGTTTACCCTGACCAACATCACCCGCCTTTGCATGTCGCCATGACTCCATACTGATTGTGACATTTTCAGGAGCCGTCATCTTAGGCAGTGATGGTATGCCTTCATCAAACTTTTCAAGTTTTAAAAGCCCCCTTGCACCGATTGGATCGCCTTCAACAATTTTGATGTTGTGCGGTTTGCAACTAAGCGGCTGAGCGAGTCTTCCAGCACCTTCGACTCTTAACACTAGATTCTCACCGTTATCAAACTCGAGGCGAATCTTCGAACGTCGTATTTCTGAGCGCTTTAACGTGAGATGCACAGGGACTTCAAGCAATTCACCCGCTTTAACGATGTGTTTTGGCCACTCCGTTGTCGTGCAACCACATGTCGGGACAGCATTTACAAGTTTGATTGCGTCACCAGTCTCATTTGTCAGTCGGAAGACATACTCGACTGTCGTTTGGGGCGATTCGACTTCTACAACCCCAAAGTCATGTTCAAGCGTTCCAGAAAATGGTTTGCTAAAGAAGAGTGGAATGACAACAAGGAACACCAATGCAACTATCCCAATGAGTAGTAGCGCGATTGAGACACCATGAATGTTTCGCTTCTTTGCTTGCATCGTTTTCACATCGTAACTCAAACGGTTGAAACTCGTTTGTTTTGCATCTAAACAAGAAAGCTTCTGTGTACAATCAGGGTATGACTTTAACATGCAAAACTGCTGGCGAATCACACGGGCCTTGTGGTCTTGCCATCATCGAGGGGCTCCCTGCAGGGCTCACGCTAGATATTGAGTTTATCAATCATGAATTGCAAAGAAGACAAGGTGGGTACGGAAGAGGTGGAAGACAAGCCATCGAAACCGACCGAGCTGAGTTTTTAACCGGCGTTCGCGGAGGCACGACCACCGGCGCTCCTTTAACAGTTCAAATCATTAACAAAGATAGTCGCCTCAATGATGCCGACAAAACACCTCCCGTTCACAGACCAAGACCAGGTCATGCAGACCTTGCAGGTGCGTTGAAGTGGCAAACGAACGATTGCAGAAACACGCTTGAGCGAGCGAGTGCAAGAGAAACTGCAGCCCGAACTGCAGCTGGAGCAATTTCAAGATGCCTCCTCAGAGCATTTGACATTCGCGTCTTTGGTTATGTGAAAGGAATGCTTGATGCCGTTGCGCCAACACAGCCGACGCGTGAAGCACTTGACGAACTCATCGCATTAAGGGAAGACTCTGCCGTGTTCTGTCCTGATGATGCCACATGCAAAGCCATCATCGCGCATATCAAGCAAGCAAAAATTGACAAGGATACTGTTGGCGGACTCTGCGAAACCGTTGTGTTCGGTTGCCCTCCGGGATTGGGCTCTTGTGCTTCATGGCAAGAGAAACTCGACGCGAAACTCGCGTATGCAGTCATGGGCATTCAAGCATTCAAAGCCGTCGAAATCGGACTTGGCACCGAATGTGGAAAGCGAACTGGTTCACATGTTCATGATCCTATTGAGTATGACGCGTCGAAGGCAGCCCAATCGCACTTTGGATTTACTCGACCTCGCAATAACGCAGGCGGTATCGAAGGTGGCATGACCAATGGCATGCCTGTTGTTGTCAAAGGCACAATGAAACCCATCTCTACACTCTTACAAGGCATGGACAGCGTCGATTTATGCACTGGTCAAAATGAGCGCTCTGACTATGAGCGTTCTGATGTCTGTGCATTGCCCGCTGCAAGTGTTGTCATGGAAAACGTCGTTGCGTTTGAAATCGCTAGTGCATTCTTGAATTTATTTGCGGGAACAACGATGGAAATGGTGAGAGCGTCATTTGACGCATATACCAAACGCGCAAGGAACATCATTCAATCATGACGCTAATGATTGCATCGACATTTGGAGATGCGCCTAGCCAAGCAAATGGTGTTGATCTCATCGAGTTTAGAATTGATGGTCCACCGACGAATGAAGTCGTCAATAGTCTTCCAGAAAAACTTGCCGCTTCACCATGCCCAACAATTGTGACATGCCGAAGTATCCACGAAGGCGGTCTGTTTGATGGCACCGAAGAAGAACGCGCAGAAATGTACAACGCCGCACTCAGTTGCGCAACTCCACCTCGCTACATCGATGTTGAATACGAAACCTTGATTCGGCATCCGCTCTTTCTTGACGCACTTAAGTTAGAAAACACAGGGATCATTCTCTCTTGGCATGACATTGAAGGTAGACCAAGCGATTTACTTCAACGCGCAGCAGCAATGCAGGATGTACCAAATGTTGACATTGTCAAAATGGTGTGGCGTGCAAGGAGTTTACGTGACAACTTGGAAGCGTTCTCATTACTGCAATCAAGACAACAGCCAATGATTGCAATGTGCATGGGTGAGTACGGCTTGATGAGCAGAGTGCTCGCCCCTAAGTTTGGCGGCTTTGCAGTCTACTGTGCGTTTGAAGAGCATGAACTCACTGCCCCAAACCAGCCAACCGTTCGAGACTTACAAGACACTTATCGCTTCAGCGAAGTCAACAGTGATACTAAAGTCTATGGCGTCATCGGCAACAATGTTGAACATTCCCTTGGTCCAGTATTCCACAACAATGCTTTTCAACTGCAAAAGATTAATGCAATCTATTTACCTTTACACATCAATAAGGAATGGGAACAACTCAAAGCAACAACACTAGAGTTAACGAATACTGAATCGCTCAACTTTTGTGGGGCAAGCGTTACCATTCCCCACAAAACAAACATGATGCGCCTTGCTGAAGACCAAGATGATTTATGCAAAGCAGTCGGCGCAACAAACACGATTGCAAATGATTGCGGAACACTTTCAGCAACAAACACAGACGTACAAGCCATTAAAGAACTAGTTAAAGATGCGAAGAACGCACTGGTGTTGGGCAGTGGTGGCGTTGCACGAAGCGCACTTGCAGCACTTCAAGTTCTTCAGATTCCAACATCGATTGCTGCGAGAAACGAAGTAAGTCGAAACGAACTTTGCGATGCATTTCAATGTTGCAGTTTGACTGATGACAACAACAATCTAGACCTCATTATCAATTGCACTCCTGTTGGTATGCAAGGAAGTGAATCAGAACACGAGTCACCTCTTGACACGCTTGCACCATCTGTGGTCCTTCGTGAAGATGTTACCGTTTTCGATACGGTGTACAGACCGAAAGAGACGCCACTCATCAAGCAGGCATTATCAAAAGGTTGTCATGTTATCTACGGGGAAACGATGTTTACGAGGCAAGCCGATTTGCAACAAGCCTACTGGGTCAGGTAAACATTCCGATGACATCGTCACCGGTTTGAACAGGCGAATCAAAAGGCACTCTCACAATGCCAAATGTTGCTCGAACATCTAACCCAAGCGAATCGACACCTACTACGACTGGCTCTTCAACGTCGACCGATGTTTTCGTCTTGCAAACCTCACTCACCCGATCGATGCACGTTTGATTGAGCGTTTTACAGAGTTGTGCTTCATCATCTTGAAGCACATTTTCTTGTTGCAAGTATTCGCCGTCAATAAACATTTCATGGAACCTCGCCGCGTCGATGTTCACTCTTGCCCACTGCATATCGGGCGGTTCGCCGTGATATACCTGCCATCTGTCTGCGAGAAAGCCATCGCTTCCTTCTTCTGAAAATTGTTCAAGCGAAACATGCATCTCCATGCAATCGTCGCCATAATCAGGAACATACATAATGGTGTCGCACGGTTGCAACATCGCGACCATCGCAGAAATCACCAGTTCGCCGCTAGGTGCAATGACATATGACATGTCTTGCATGTTCTCTCCAAACCGAAGCGTACATGTTGAGTTTGAACGTAAAAATGCCCATGCAACTCGCGCAACTTCTTGTTCGTTGTACTCTTCCACTGACTTAACCCCGCATGATTTTTTCAATGTCACTGACAGACTTAGGAATTGCGCTTGACAAGCTCTTCCTGCCTTTCGCTGTGACAAGGATGTCATCTTCAATACGAACGCCAATGGCTTCTTCAGGGATGTAGATACCCGGCTCAATCGTGACGACTGCACCAGCTTTTAATGGTTTGTCAGGACCACACGTATCATGTGTTTCCAATCCAAGGGGGTGACCAATTGAATGAATGAAGTAATCGCCGTAACCCGCCCTGACAATGATCGCTCGTGCGATTGCGTCAACTTCTGCCATTGTGACTCCCGGCTTGACTGCTTTGATTGCTGCCTCTTCTGCTTTCAGAACGATGTTGTAAATCTCTTTTTGGCGTTTTGTAAACTTGCCACTTACAGGAATCGTTCTTGAGATGTCTGCACCATATCCGTCAAACGCCGCGCCAGAATCGATACAAACCAAATCACCATCGACTAAATCTTGGTCATTGTCTTTGTAGTGCAGGACGGTGCTGTTCAAACCACCGCCAACGATCGGCGGGAATGCAGATCCTCGACCGCCAGCCATTGCGTAGCCATATTCAAGCGTCGCTTGAACCTTATATTCATTCAACCCTCCACGGACTGCCTGCATCGCCTGCTTAAAGCCAGTTGCCGTAATGTTGACTGCTTCTTGAATAATCTCAATCTCTGCCTTTGATTTCACACTTCGTAGCGCTGGAATAATATGAGAAGCATCCCGAATAGAACACTCAGGCACATTTGATGTGACTTGTTGCCAATAACTTAAGTCTGGTGATGCGCCAGAGGGCGAGAGCGGCATTAACGTTGCGAACGTTTTTGTTCTCGTAATGACATCTGCGATGACTCGAGGCATGTGCGTTGTACGCATGACAGTTTTTATGCCCACTGTTTTCGCAAGCGTACTGCCAAGTTCTTGTCTGAGTCCATCCCACTTTTCCATCTCAGGATTCAGCGGTCTCAAGAATAAAATGACTTGTTTTGACTTCACAGGATTGGTTGGGTCAAACAGAATCGCTGAACCAGACTCATTCATCAGTCCCGTTAGATATTGAAAATGTGCGTGAGGTTTCCATGATTCATTCAACGCATGAGTTTCTTCGCCCGAAAAAACAATGCCAACTTCGCCTTTTAACTTAGCAAGTACCTTACTTCGTCTAGTTTCGTATTCCTTTAGAGGAATGGTCACTCTTCACCTCTTAACTGCGCTGTGACTTGGGTGCTACTTCTGCCAGGTCTGTGCGAAAGCACTTCAACTTCAATCCCAAGAGAAGTCAGCAAACCAAACTCATTAATCTCTTCCTTGGCGTAATCACCACCCTTGACATACAAGTCTGGTTGAACAAGTTTAATAAGCGCTTCAGCAGTCGGTTCTTCAAACGATGTGACGATTGACACGCACTGCAGTTCAGCGAGAATCTCCATTCGCTCTTCAAGTGAATACACAGGGCGATTCTCCCCTTTTTGCGCTTTGACTTGGGCATCACTGTTCACGCCAACGACAAGGACATCGCCAAGTTTTGCTGCCTCGCGAAGATACGACACATGACCAGCATGAATCACGTCAAAGCAACCATTGGTGAGCACAATTCGCTTGCCCGCCTGTTTTAATGCGTTCAATTCAATTTCAAGCAACTCCGCTGAACGAACTTTGCTTTGACCTTCTTCACTTGCTTTGATGACTGCGAGTTTAATGTGTGCAATTGGAATTGGTGTAGCGCCAAACATTTCAACTTCAAGCCCTGCTGCGACATTTGCAAATGTAACAGACTCAACCCAATTCATGCCTGAGGCAAGTCCCATTGCAATTGCTGCGAGCACCATGTCACCTGCACCAGTCACGTCATACACAGTTCTTACTGTTGTTGGAATGTGCTTCGCATCTCGCTCCCGCTCTTTGACAATTGCGCCATGTTTATCGAGTGTCACGATTGCTGCATGCAAGTCTAACTCTACACACAATTTGTTGGCAAGTTCAACCGCTCCAGCAATCGGTTCGTCGTCATGGAGACGTGTTCGAGTTGCACGCTCAGCTTCTGTTCTGTTTGGTGTTACTGCAGTTGCGCCTGCATATTTTGAATAATCATCGATGTTTGCTGGATCAACAATCACTTGGACCCCTGCTTCTCTGCAATGGTCAATGACTGCCTTGCAACAAGATGTCGTCAAAACACCCTTGCCGTAATCCTCGATGCAAACAATATCTGCAGTTGGCAAACATGTGTTAAGCGCAGAGAGAATCTTTGCTTCTGTGTCAGCACAAATTGGTTCTTTTGTTTCGCGATCAAGTCTAAACATCTTTTGCGGATGTCTATGTTGGGCGAGACCTACGAGACTTCGCTTCACTGTTGTCGGTCTGTCTTGACACTCAATGAGGTGCTCGGCATTGATGCCATCTTCCTCTAATAGTGCTTTTAAAGTTTGGCCTTCTGCGTCTTTTCCAATCACGCCAATACAAGTCACCTGACCACCCATGGCACTGACACAACGTGCAACATTACCTGAACCGCCTGCTAAGGATTCAGTCTTTTTGACTTCAAGGACGGGGACTGGAGCATCTGGACTCAGCCGCTCAGCATCGCCAAACACGCTTTCATCAAGCATAAAGTCACCCACAATGACGATTTGGGGGTTCTTCATATTCATCACACTCGTTAACAATGTGCTCATGTGTTCATCGTATCTTGAAACACGCTTAAAAGTAAGGTTTCAAGTTCGTTATCGCCCTCAATGATATCTAAAGCGAGGTCTGGAACAACAATCGGGCACTGCATGTATGAAAAATCAACAAGCTCTCGTGCCTTAACCCAATCTTTAAGCGTCATCACAATGCCATCGACGTTGTTGGATGCTGTTGCAAGTGAATCGAGCTCTTCCTTTGTGAACGGCTGATGATCACCAACCTCTAATTGCATCGCAATTTTTGCACCGAGTCGAACAAGGGCTTCGATCACTGGCCTTGGATGACCAATCCCAAGGCGAACCGCTATGCTTTTTCCTGTTAGCCAATCCAAGCCCACCCCCTCGCAACCATTTTGGTTGAACAATTGCAAACCCGTCCACTGATGTGACGCCCAAGCGATGGGCTTTTTGCCGTGTTCTGCTTCAACGCTTTTTGCAAACGATGGGTCTGCCTTCCCCGCATGACTCACAACAACTGCATCTGCTCGCTTCAGACCAGAAACCGGTTCTCTTAACCAACCTGCAGGAAGCATCCGCTGCAAAAATGCGTTACGTAAAAAATCCATAACAACGATGTCTAGATCTCGGTGTAGTCTTCTATGTTGAAAACCATCGTCCATGACAAAACAATCCGCAGTTCCACCATTTTCGATGTATGAACGAATCATCGCTGCACGGTCTGCCCCAACAATCACATCAATGTCATGTAATCGCTCATGGTATTCAAGCGCTTCATCTGCTTTCGCTGGGTCAACCGCTGCGTAGCCCCTCATGACAACTGCAGGGTTGTGCCCATGTGCACGCAATCGCTTCACAATCCACGTTACAAGAGGTGTTTTTCCAGTTCCGCCAACAGTAATGTTTCCGACTGCAATGACGGGCTTATCAACTTTTTGAATTGAAGCATTCGTG
>PBEX01000009.1:0-17500 GCA_002718515.1 Phycisphaerae bacterium | reverse complement strand
GTAGGATCATTATGCAAAAGGCACGCAGTCACACCACGAGGGTGCTCCTACAGCTTGTAAGCATATGGTTTCAGGTACTTTTCACGCCCCTTATCGGGGTGCTTTTCATCATTCAGTCACCTTACTGATTCACTATCGGTCGTTGAGGAGTACTTAGCCTTACGGGGTGGACCCCGTTATGTTCACACAGAGTTTCACGAGCTCCGTGCTACTCGTAAAGATGTATCAATATANTTGCTGTTCCCGTACAGGACTATCACCTTCTGTGGTGTGCCTTTCCAGACACTTCAAAGTATGACAAATATATATTCACACCGGGCTGATCCGCTTTCGCTCGCCGCTACTTACGGAGTCGCTTTTGCTTTCCTTTCCTACAGCTACTGAGATGTTTCAGTTCGCTGCGTTCGCCCCCATACCGTATGCATTCGGGTATGGGTAATCTGCATAACAGATTAGGTTTCCCTATTCGGAGATTCTTAGATCATTGCTTGGTTACCAGCTCCCTAAGACTTATCGCAAGTTCCTACGTCCTTCATCGCCTCTCAACGCCAAGACATCCACCATATGCCCTTAACGACCTGGTCATGCCGACTTCATCTCAANGATGTNNTTNGNAAGCCATGACTGGGTTTTGCAAAGGATTCCCAGTCAATCAGTGTGTNCAAAAAAACACACCGACGGTCAAACGATATAACGATTATTTTCAGATCGCTCTCAAAAATTTTAAACTTTTAAATTATAAAAATTCGGTGAATGCAGACCCGCTCTTATTCCGGGGATGGAATAAGAATGGTTTTTGCATTGTTACTACAGTCATGAACTTGTCAAAGAGCATGCAGACTAAAAGCCCGCATCGCCGCCATAAAAAAACGGCGAGCCGGAGAGTGTACCTAAACTGGGCTGAGCGTCANCGCTCTGCGAGCCAAATCTGAGATTTTTCGCCTATTTCGGGTTAAAAAAGTGGGATTTTGAGGGNAGTCAGGAGCGCTTAGAACGCACCGCCACCGCCACCAATTCCACCACCACCGCCTCGAGGAGGATTGTTGAATGGATCCATGCCTGAATCTTCTTCTTCCTCTTCTTCGATTGGTTGATTTCTAACCTGTTGTCGCAACTGGGCTAATCGCTGACTCATCGCCACTTCAAATGGCTTGATCATCGATATCTCAGCGTCATCAACATGTTGGAGTAGAACGATCTGGCCAGCAACATCTTCTAGGATGTCTAAAACGAACCAGTCGCTCACAAAACCATCTGCCCGAGGCTGCGCTAACCGTTGACCCACTGGCACACCAATAACATTCGATGTCCAAACGCCATCTTTGAACTCAAAGATTTCTGCTGAAACACGGCCACTGTCAAGCGCATCTGGTGAAATTGATTGACCTGATTGCGTCGCAGTTAACACAAACCATTGAAGTGGTTTTTGAATCTCTATTGATGGTGTCCAGTCACTCTTTGCAGATGACATGACGACGCTATCTGCAAGTAGTTTTTGTTCAGGGTACAAACTTGGTTTGTGACCAAAGAACGGATTTGCAACTTGAACGGTCATTCGGTAACGGTATGTTTCACCTGGAATCGCATCCATGTCGTGCGCCCAAACCCAAACATCNCCAGTCATGATGACTTCTTCAACACTATTTGCTTCATCTTCAATCTGTTGAATCTCTGCTTCAATTGCCGTCTTCTCTTCTTGCAATGAAATGAGTTCTTGGTGTGCGCGTTGAAGTTGCGCTTCTAATCGCGCAATCTTTGTATTGTTCTTGCCACTATTACCGGGTGAACCACCACCCCCAAGTGGTGAACCGCCGCCACCGCCACCGCCACCCCGGCCGCGTTCGTTCTCTTTTGCAATGCGTTCTTGTANGTTAANAATACGCTGTTCTTGTTGNTCAATTCGCTTGTCAATTCGTTTGAGGTCACGCTCAAGCTCGCTTGTTGGGCCATCTTCAATGACAATCTCACCATCCCACTGTGATGGGGATTGCAAGTTAGTTGGCTTCACGCCTTTGAGTTCGTAAAAATCTGGGTTTGCGATTTCGCTTTGCGATCCGCCTCGCAACAATCGAATGATTGATTCACGCTCCATTGCATCAATGTCACCTGTTTCAATATCACCTCTGTAAGAAAGATGCCCAGGCAAAACTTCGACCATTTCAGNAGATGACCAACCACTCTCAGTGAGNGTTTGCCGTTCAAGAACAATATCAAAGATATCTGCACCCTCATCAAACCACTGTGATGGGATTGCTTCTTCAGATTCGGTTGCTGCAGTAAACGCGGCAACAACTTCATCGACATCAAATCTTGCAGCGACTTGAACCCATGTTGTGTCATGGGGAGGACCTTCTACAACTNTCTCTAATGCTTCAACTCGTTCAAACTCACTCTCCGCGATTGTCCCGAACCATTGCTGTGTTCGAATGTCTTGCGGCGCGTCAATNTCTGGNGTGACATAGAGTCTTAACTCTGCTTCGACTTCTTGGTTGGCATCAATCTCAGAAGTCATATCAACGTCAGGATAGATCACTCTACGTGAAGGAGCTGTTGACGCTTGATGTCTGTTATTGAATGAGTCAAGCAATGAAGAATANGTGCTTACATCAACAGGACTTGGTGTCCCATCTTGGAGTTTTGGTCTGATGGTGTTTGCAACTTTCAACAACTCATCATCAATGTTGTCTGTTGTTACAACACGCGAACCNTGGCGATGTTCAATCTTTGAAGTGAGTGCACCCCAAGCAAACCAACACAATACGAGTACTGCGATGCCNAGTACGACAAACTCAATGTATTGTTCCCAAACGCTTGTGCCTTTNGATTTCATGAAATACTCGTTCCTATTCNATCAGTTCTTCTTAGGGTCAATGCCAATTGCTTTCTTAACTGAGTCTGGCATAAACGNAGTCGTCCATGAGCGAAGCCATGCCGTTTCAAACACAACTGTCAACTCAGAAACTGAAGCAGGTCCATAATCGAATCCGTAACCTAATGCGATAAANTTATCGANGGGTTGCAAGTCCAAATCAATCACTGTCATAAAGTTGTATTGAGCGAAGCCATCTAATGTTNATGGAATTCGTGCTGTNTCNACAATCATTTTCACTCTAACTTGAACAATGTCGTACAACCCGCCACTTGTTCTTCCTGTGTGTGAAGTCGCGAGGGTGCCATCTTCATTTGCTTTTGGCGGGCGACCGCTACCTGTTGGNGTTGGAGAACCTCCACCACCGCCGGCTCCGCCGCCACCGCCACCACCAGGACCAAATGGGTNNGGTCGTCCACCCCCACCAAATGGGTTAGGNCGTCCACCCCCCATTGGAGGTCTTGGTGGCGCACTGCCGGTACCCCCACCCGAACCGCCTGAGCCACCACCTCGCGATGGTTCTTCGCCAACTACTGGCAACCCAAGGACTTCTAACTTAACAACTCGCTTAATCGGCGAGGTAACTTCAGTTTGCCCATCGTTTATGGCTGCCACTGCACCAATGACATCAGCAACAACCCAATAACGCCATTGCCAAACAAACAATTCCCCAACACCAGGCATCATTGTGACATCGAATGCTGGAATCTCAAGTGCGGNTTCATCGAGGTANACACTNATTGATTCAGCCCTGTTACGAAGAATCGACATGCGTAATGATGACANGTGATTTTCTAAACTTGTTCGTTGTTCTTGTGTCAAATCCGCGTCGTGTCGAGTACTGAGATTAGTTTCCATATATCCAACACGAGCATCTTCTAGTGAGACGACCATNTCTTCTTGNGTCGGAGGAGTTCCCGNGTTTGCAAGTTCAAGCAGATTTTTGTAATCCANTTCAAGTTGACGGTGAAAGAGTTGCGGAAGTGTTTCAAGTTGGTCTTGNGTNGGCGAAGGGAAGAGNGTTGATGCAAACGGNACTTCATAATCTTTTTGATTCAATTNNAGNGCCATNGCNACGACTTCTTGNGCNTCACCTCGCATNGCATNNGTNACNACNTTNTAGTCATCNACGAGTGCTTGGTTNACGACAACNTTNTGNGANTCNTTNGTNCCNGGNGGNGTCACTTTNGTANTNGCTAAATTGTCAAGCTGATTGAAGTGATTAGAACGATCACGCAGTTGCGTCTCAACACTTGTTTCCCAATCAGCAGCCATGCGTGGCAAGCCAACGATTGCCCCAATTGAAACGGCAATCAAAATGACGAGAACAATATTGCCGCGACACCAAGCAATGATTTTTTGGACATCAATGTCCATGCCTTTCTTCTTACTCACTGGTCACCTCCCTTAGATGATCTTGGTTGTGGGAGGATTTCAACATCGAACGTAATGAGCGCTCGATACCATGTTGATTTTTCTGGATGCAACTTTGGCTCCGTATGTTCTGGAAGTGGTGCAAGCACATTCATCGTGTTCACAGTCACTGCTTGATATGGAATGGTTGCATCATCTGGACTATCAGGCGTACTTGGGCTACCACCCATTCCACCACCTGAGCCGCCACCTCGACCAGATCCGCCACCACCTAAGGGACCGCCACCACCAAGTGGACCGCCTGGACCGATGCCGCCACCGCCACCACCAAGTGGACGACCACCGCCGCCGATTGGGCCACCACCTCCAATTGGACCGCCAGCACCCCCGCTACCGCCACCACCAAGTGGGCGACCGCCACCAAGTGGATTATTGCTTCCACCACTACCACCAGTTGGTGGAGGCGGAATGTACTCAGGGCCTGTCATTTCAAGCAGTGCTTGTGGGTTAACGCTGATTGAGTCACTGACAATAACGTATGGGTAATTTGCCCGGTCGCCCTCAGGAAGCGCGTTCTCCCGAAGCCACTGTGACACATGTGATGACAAGAAGTTCAGCGGGTCACTATGACTGAGTTCAACTTCCATCATGACATTGATCTTTGATGGTGTTTTGTCATTACCGACAGTTAACGTGCCACTTAAATCGTGCAAACGAACGAGCGGACAGTGTTCTGGATTTGGGAATGTGTCGAGGAACTCAGCAAGACTGTAGTTGCGAGTGTCTTCAGGGCATGTGCATGCGAGGGCTTCTGCTGAATCGTGGACAATAAATGGCCACACGTCTCGGTAATCGAACAGCGAAATGAGTTGTGTCGCTTCCGTACCGATGCGACCATTTTCTTCTGCTTTATCAAACTCACGTTTGAGTTGCTCACCTTTTGTAATTGTTTGTTTCACAACTGCCGGAACGCCATCTGTGCCGAGTTGGCGTTCTTGTTTGAATGGCCCAAACAGTGACAGCGCACTACCGACAACGACAACGCTTGCAGCAGCGACAAACCATTTTGTTTTTTGGTCCCATGCTTGCTCTCTTAGAATTGCAGCAGGAACAAGATTAATATCAATCTGACTATTGCCAATACCTTGCAACGCAAGTCCATATGCTGTTCCTAGATTCACACAGTATTCAGCAAATGACGCTGCTTCTCGCCCTGTCACGTCGATGCGTTTAAACTCATCTAGTCGAGTAACATTGACTTGCAATTGCTGACCAATGAATTTTCTCAATCCAGGAATCTTAAACGTAGAACCTAAACCAACAACCGTGTTCAGTTCGCCAGAAGACGATGCATAACTCAGCGACCGTTGCAATTCTTGGAGTAAGTCCGCAAAGACTGGACGCATCGCTTGCATAATTTGTTTTGCGTATTTACTGCTTGCGGCTTCTTGTTTTAACCGCTCCGCTTTGGCGTATGAAATCTTAAATGACGAAGCAATCGCCTCAGTAAAGTGCGTTCCGCCAAGGGGGAATGTTCGGATCCAACACCTGTCACCATTTGCGATGATGACGTCTGTTGCTTGCGTGCCAATGTCAATAAAGACAATTGGATTGCTTCCAGCACCAAGTTGCAAGTCGAAGTGCATAGCGTTGAATAGCGCAACCGGACTGAGTGTCAATGATTCAGGACTTAAACCAACCGCTTCATAGACATCTAGTTTCTCATTNACTCTCTCGCGAGTAATTGCGAAGATGCCAACTTCAACTTCTGGTGAACCATCTTCTCTAAACGCTTCATAATCCCATTCGACTTCTTCAATCGGGAATGGAATCTGCTGAACGGCTTCAAACTTTACAATCTCAGGAAGCGCTTTCGCTTCNACCGGAGGCAACTTTGCAAATCTTGCGAAGGCAGAATGTCCAGGAACTGAGATCACGAGATGTTCACCTTCTAAATTTTTCTCGCTTAAGAATTGACCAAGACTAAGCCGTGTCACCTCAGCAACATCGATATCAGGAGTTGATAACACTTTTCTGTGAGGAACGACAGAAAAGTCAGTCANGACAACATCGTCGCCATTGCGTTCAAGNCGCAATGCCTTGATGGCGTATTGACCTATTTCGATTCCCCAAGCAGCTGAGGGATGTGCCATGAGCAGAATAATCCTTACGTTATGTTGTACTCAGCGACGAGATTAATGCGTGCTGAGACAGTTCGCCAAGACGAGAAATGATAATGTCACAATGACATTGTTCACATAGTACGCAGTAACGGCAATTTCATGTTGCCNGCGGGAACCAAAAAGAGCCCTTTATTGCCCCTTTCGGGTACGATATGGGGATGTCAACGCCCCCNTCAAACGATGAATTGAACCGAGAAATCGAAGCAGCCCTTGGGAATCAATCGCTTGATGATCTGCTTGAGCAAGATTCAAGCCAATCATCGNAAGGCAGAGCCACNAAACAAGGCNTCATTGCTGCAATTTATGGCAAGGATGTCCTTGTGGAGTTTGGTCCAAGAGAACAGGGCTATTGNCCAAAAACACATTTNGATGATTTGCCACAAGTTGGGGAATCACTTGAGTTTGTGGTCGAAAGAAAAGATCNAGATGGCATGCTCGTCCTGTCCCGCAAAGGTGCGGTTCAAAAGGNAACTTGGGATGCCATCGATTTAGGTCAAATCATCGAAGCAAGGTGCACNGGCANGAACAAAGGCGGCCTCGAGATGGAAGTCGCTGGCCACAAAGCATTTATGCCGGCAGGACAAGTTGCGATGCACCATGTNCCTGACCTTGAGGTNATGATTGGCGAAAAAATGGCATGCGAAGTCATTGAACTTGATAAACGCGCCAACCGAGTTGTCCTTTCGCGAAAGAGCGTGCTAAAAGTTGAGCATGAAGAAGCAAAGCAAGAAAAGTTAGAAACCATTGAAGTCGGCGAATCGTTTGACGCAACGATTACTTCTGTTCAGCCATACGGCGCTTTTGCTGACATTGGCGGACTTGAAGGTCTCATCCATAAATCAGAAATGACTTGGGAACGGAACATTGACCCATCGAAGTTTGTCAATGTTGGAGACGTCGTTCGCGTTCAACTGCTTGAGATCAATCGCGATGGTGAACAAGTCAAACTTGCCTTTGGCATGAAGCAACTCATCGAAGATCCGTTTGTGTCNTCAATGGCAACNGTCNCAGTTGGAGAGCTGGCAACTGGAACAGTAACTAGACTGACTGAGTTTGGCGCTTTTGTCGATTTAGGNAGTGGCACNGAAGGACTGGTTCACATTTCCGAACTTGCTGACCATCGAATCAAGTCACCAAAAGATGTTGTTTCAGAAGGTCAAGAANTCACTGTAAAAGTATTGTCTGTAGATGCAGCAACAAGACGNATTGGGTTGTCTTTAAAACAAGCTTCTCAATCCGACGAATGTGCCCCTTCTAGAGAAGATGACGCTGCAATGCGAAAACTTCGTGAGAAGTTTGGCAATGGACCACTCAAAGGCGGCATTGGGTGATTCCTGAAAAGTTAACAATCGGCATTACTATGGGCGACCCAGCTGGTATTGGTCCACAAATTGTCGCAAAAACACTGCAAAACACTGCGTTAACTAAACACGCTCGATTTGTTGTNTATGGTTCAAACACACTGTTGAACTTAGCNTGTGACNCGTGCGACNTAAAACCAGTTTGGGATAGAGTGGATGCAAATTCTTCAAGAGCACAGAAANAAATCATCTCAAACATCATCGTGCTCGATGACACTGAAGAANACATTCACCACCTCAAACATACTCCAAGTAAAGTTGGCGGCGTCTTATCAAAGCGTTGGGTTGAAACAGCAATCAAAGATGCGAAAAGACCACATGANGATCCAAGGCACATNGATGCAATTGTTACAGCACCAATTTGCAAAGAGAGTTGGCACGAAGCTGGATACAACTGGCCNGGCCATACAGAATTGTTTGCAAAACGNACNAACTCAAAAAGGCACGCAATGATGTTTGTTTCAGAGCGACTTAGAGTCGTTCTGGCAACATGCCACATTCCACTTTTGAANATTCNAGACGAACTTACGATTGGNAAAGTGCATGACGCCATAGATTTGGCAAACGATGGATGTCTTCAACTTGGCATCGCAAAACCACGGATAGCAGTCACTGGNCTCAACCCACATGCTGGTGAGGGCGGCATCTTGGGCGATGAAGAAACAAGACTCATCGAACCTGCAATCAAACTCGCAATAAACAACGGACTAAATGTTCAAGGCCCCTTCCCTGCAGACACGATTTTTAATGCGGCAGTGAATGGGAAGTATGACGTTGTTGTTGCGATGTACCACGACCAAGGACTTATTCCAGTCAAGTTGAGTTCTCCAGGCACTGCTGTGAACTGGACTGTTGGTATCCCAGTCATTCGCACAAGTCCAGACCATGGAACTGCTTTTGATATCGCTCANACAACAGACGCAAATCCAAGTTCAATTNAACACGCTGTTCAACTTGCAACCAAACTNGCACAAACGAAACGACTNNACCCCTGCTAAAATCCCAACCCTATGACCAACACTTATCCAATGGAAGATTTAGTCTCACTTTGCAAACGAAGGGGNTTCATATTCCCCGCAAGTGAGCTTTACGGTGGNATTAACGGCTTTTGGGACTATGGACCACTCGGGACAGAACTCAAAAACAACCTCAGNGATGCATGGTGGCATGACATGGTGCACTGCCCNCCTATCGGTCCTGATGGCGAACCGCTCAGTATCGTAGGTATTGACTCTTCCATCATTCAGAATCCAAAAGTTTGGGAAGCATCTGGTCATGTTGGCGGATTCAATGACCCTATGGTNGATTGNCGCGAAACCAAATCAAGGTACCGTGCAGACCANCTATTTGTGATTGCTAATCCATCTGGAGAGGGTCAGATGTATGCGTTTGTTGAAGACGACNAAGAAAGTTACGAGCGAGCATGCAANTTGCTTGCAAAGTACGAGAAGGTTGATGCAATTGATGAGTCNTATNTCACAACACCACTTGTTTCGTTAAGCGCTGAAGATTTTGCGAGAGTTGTTGGTCCAGACACAAAAGAAGCAGGAACNCTNACGGAACCTCGTCAATTCAGTTTGATGTTCGACACAACTGTTGGTGCAACGGGNGGCGATGACAATAAAGCNTATCTAAGACCTGAAACTGCGCAAGGCATTTTCTTNAANTTCATGAATGTTGTTGACACGTCTCGCGTCAAAGTGCCATTTGGAATTGCACAAGTAGGCAAAGCATTTAGAAANGANGTNACNCCACGNAACTTCATCTTTAGAAGNCGNGAGTTTGAACAGATGGANATTGAATGGTTCTGTCACGAAGATGAAGCACCGAAGTGGTACGAGTTTTGGTGTGACGTTCGTAAACAGTGGTGGCAATCACTTGGATTAACAACAGGCAACTTACAAATGCGTCAACATGATTCTGACGAACTTGCACACTATGCCAAAGAAGGTTGCGGAACTTTTGACATTGAATATCAGTTCCCATTTACTGCTCCTGGCTTTGGCGAACTAGAAGGCGTAGCGCATCGCGGCAACTATGACTTGAGTCGCCATGGCGAATTCAGTGGCAAGAAGGTCAACTACTTCGACCAAGAGAAAAACGAAAGATTCGTGCCTCATGTGATCGAGCCATCTGCTGGCTTAAGCCGCGGAACACTTGCGCTCTTAAGTGAAGCGTACACGCCAGATGACAGACCATCGAAGGTCTATATGAAATTCAATCCTCGCATTGCACCAATCAAAGCAGCAGTCTTCCCACTTGTCAACAAAAATAGAATGCCTGAGATCGCCAATAAATTGTATGACGATTTGCGTACAAAGCATGTCGTGCAGTACGACGTCAAACAATCCATTGGCAAACGTTATGCGCGTATGGATGAAGCAGGCACGCCATATTGTTTTGTCATCGATGGCGACACGCTTGAAGACAACACGATTACCGTTCGTGACCGCGACACTGCAAGTCAAGAACGTATCAACATTGACCAGGCTGCGTCTTATCTTGACGAAAAGTTAACTCGTTAACATTCCCCATGCAATTGTAAAGACCGCAAGATCCGCAACAACATGACTGATGTATCCCGGCCATATCGATTGGTATGTTTCATAGAGATAACACCACAGACATCCAGCGAAGAAGATTGCAACGCTGCCAATGGCAACAATTAAAACATCGCCAAAGTTCCAGATCACAATCACATGATGGGCTGTAAAGAAAAACGCAGCAAGCACAATGCCTTTCATTGACCCTGCTACAGTTTTGCATTTGGAATAGACAAACCATCGCCAAACATATTCTTCCATCAGCGCATTGCCAAACGAAATCATGATCGCAAACGACCAGAACATAACAGGAGTCGTTAATCCAAACAACTCTATCTGTTCCCGGATACCCTCTTTGTCAATATATGATTCAAGGCAATAACTATAGAGAAGCCAGATCGAGCAACCAACCGGAATAGACCAAAGTGCACCGACCACAATGCCTTTTAAGGATGAGGGTGACCAACTGAGTTTCTCTCTGTCAATAAGAAGTAACCAAAGTACTGGCATAGCGATGAGCCATGCTTTCATCAGCGTCCAGATGAATTGCCCAACTTGCCCAAGGGTCAGTGATGCAAGGATCCCAATAACGGGCGCTGGCAACAATAGACACAGGGCAACCACCGCTTTTTGGGTCGGACGAAGGGATGACATTCGATGCATGAGCGCCATGGCGATTGGTGGTAGCATAACTTCCTTAAGAAAAATGAGAAGGCCATGGCAAGCGTCCTTTTTTACCTTGTTTTTTTACCTTAAGATGCCTTTTGATGGCAGATTCCTCACAATTCAACCCAGACCGCGACTTCAGCGTCGGAGATACCCCAAAGTCAAACCCTGATTCTGTCCTCGATCATCCTGGGCAACTCGTGCTTGATATTGGCGATGATGTGCACTGGAATGCCATTAAATCTCCTAAGCGACTGTGAGTGTTAGGCGGGATTCGAACCCTCGGAAAGTGCACAATCTCAGAACTCACTGAGCATCTCGGCGAAACGAAAAAAGCGCTGTACTACCACATTAGGAAGTTACAAGAGTCAGGGCTGATTAAAGAGATTGGCGTCATCAGTACTGGCGCACCTCGTACATCATCTCTGTTTCAATCGTGCTTACAAGACAACATCATTCCTTTAAAGTGGGATCCCAATTCTTCATTAGAAACGAAGCGAATTCAAAAAGTTAGAGCAAGCTGGGGCGAGTTGATGCTTGAGTCGTATCATGAGAATCGCATCGCAGCCGCAACATTACCGACACGTAACCGAACAATATCCAAGATGAATTGGATTCATGTCACAGAAGAGCAGAAGGAACGAATCGAGTCGCTTTTCGAAACACTCCGTGAAGCAATCGAAGAAGCTGAAATGCAAGAACATCAAAAGGGTGATGAATTGATTGCAATGCAATACAGCATTTGGTTAGTTCGCGACCTGATTGGCACAGGCCCCCTGCCTTCACTTCGACCCATCCGAAAACGACTCAACCAAAACCCCGACACTAAATCATCGCATTAAAGTACTTGGCTTGAGGATGGTGCACAATGATTGCACTCGTCGATTGTTCTGGAACAATCTCCCAGGATTCAGTAAGTGAACAACCAATTCGTTCGGGCTCAAGCAACTTAAACAAAATCTCTTGTTTATCCATCTCAGGACATGCAGGATACCCAAAACTATATCTGCTACCACGATAGCCCTGAGCAAACAATTCTTTTGGTGTCGGTTTGTCTTCATCACCAATACCAATTTCTGCTCGCATCACCTTATGCCAATACTCCGCAAGTCCTTCAGCGCACTCAACGCCAATGCCATGCATATACAAATACTCAGTGTATTCGTCATTGTCGAATAGCTCCCGTGTTCGCTTGCTCACTTCACTACCGACAGTGACGCAAGACATTCCAATGACATCGAGTTCACCACCGACTGGTTTAAAGAAATCACTAAGGCATCGTTGTGCACGCTTACTTTGACGAGGGAATGAGTAGCGAGCAATTTCTTTTTCATGGTCAACTGGGTCATAGATGACGACATCATTGCCATCCCCGTGACATGGCCACCAACCATACACAACCTTTGGGTTCAGAATTGCTTCTTCCTTACATGCTTGTTTTAATCGTTCAAAGATTGGCTGAATGACATCATGTTCTAGCGCTTCAAACTCTTCTGCCGATAGCGAGCCCTTTCTAAAACCCCACTGCCCTCTAAAGAGTGCTGTCGTGTTGATAAAGGGATAGATGTCATCAAGGTCAAACTCTGCAACAACATTTGAACCATAAAATGGAACTTCAGGCACTGTAACTGTTGCGAGTTGCTCAGGTTCTGACGCTCCACTTTTCTCAACACGTTCCTTTCGTCCCGCTTGCACCTTCGCTTCAACTTCTTTTCGCTTCTCTAGTCTCGCGTCAATTGCAGTATCAACTTCACTTAACTCACCTGCAACAAGTTTGTCACACACTGCGAGCGCTTCAAAAGCATCTCTACCGTAATAGAGTGAACCATTATAAATGTCACGCAAGTGTGATTCAGCCCAATGTCTCGTGAGCGCTGCTCCGCCAAGAAGCACTGGAACTTCTACCGACTTGTTGTTAAGAACATGCAGGTTCTGCTCCATCACGCCAACAGATTTCACCAAGAGCCCCGACATACCAATTGCATCTGCACTGTGTTCAGTTGCTGCTGTAAGAATCTCTTCAATCGTTTGGCGAATACCAATGTTAAACACAGAGTATCCATTGTTAGTCAAAATAATGTCTACGAGATTTTTGCCAATGTCATGAACATCGCCAGCGACTGTTGCTAGGACAATTCGCCCCTTGTCGACCGCTTCCCCTTTTTCCATGTGCGGTTCTAACTGAGCAACCGCTCGCTTCATAACTTCCGCTGATTGCAACACAAATGGCAACTGCATCTGGCCTGAACCAAACAGTTCGCCGACTGTCTTCATGCCATCAAGCAAGTGATTGTTGATAATCTCAAGTGCACTCCAAGATTGCAAGGCTTCATTGAGCGCTTCTTCTAACCCCTCTTTTTTGCCATCAATGATGTGCTTTCGCAATCGTTCCTCAAGTGTCAACTGAGAAACTTCCTCTTCTTCAACGATATCATCATCTTCAAAGAGTGACAAGAAGTGAATCAACGGGTCAAACTCACCTTCTCGTTTGTCATAGATGAGTTTGATTGCCCCGTCCCAGTGTTCTTCTGAGATGCGATGCTTAGGCAAGATTTTTGATGCATGAACAATCGCCGAGGTAAGCCCTCTCTCCACTGCTTCATGCAAGAAGACTGAGTTTAACACGCGCCTTGCTGCTGGTTTCAGACCAAAACTCACATTAGATACACCAAGCAAGAATCCGCACTCAGGCAATTCCTTAGAGAGCATTTCAATTGCATCAAGGGTTTCAAGTGCAAGCTTCCGATCAGCTTCCATACCTGTTGCGATTGTGAAGGTCAGCACGTCAATCATCATGTCCGCAGATTGAAGCCCCCACTTCTCTGTATATAAATCATGAAGCCGCTTGGCAATCTCGACTTTCCTCTCAGCAGTCTTCGCCATACCTTCTTCATCAATCGTTAGTGCAACGGTTGCTGCCCCGTATTGTTTGAGCAAAGGGCAAACTTCGTCAAGTCTCTTTTCTCCATCCTCAAGATTGATGGAGTTAACGATGCACCGACCGCCTGCTCGCTTCAATCCTGCTTCAATTGCTTTTGCATCCGTGGAGTCAAGCATGAGGGGTGCATCAACATGTTGCGCGAGTCTACCAATAATCTCGTCCATGTCTTCTGCACCATCGCGACCTACATAATCGACGCAAACATCAAGTACGTGCGCGCCCCCCTCTAGTTCTTCTTTTGCCATCTCGACAAGACCATCAAACTGTTCTTCTTCCAGAAGACGCTTGAACTTTCTTGAACCATTTGCATTGGTACGTTCGGCGACAATCAGAATTGACGTGTCTTGTTTGAATTCAATGGGTTGATACAAACTCGTGGCACTCGGCGCGACGTCTATGATTTTCCGCTCAGTTCGCTGCAATTCAGGAACCGTCTCAATGAATGATTTGAGATGTTCCGGAGTTGTTCCACAACAACCACCAACAATATTCACTCCATACTTGTGCACAAACTGTTTCATCTGTGCTGCATACGCGTGTGGTGATAGTGGAAAGTGCGCCTTGCCATCAACAAGTTCAGGAAGTCCAGCATTTGGCACGACTGAAACAAAACCATCCCAATGCTCAGTAAGCCACTGCACGTGAGGCTCCATTAACTCTGGTCCCGTTGCACAATTTAGACCAAGTGAAAGAATTGGAAATGGCAGAAGCGCGTGTAAGACTGTTTGTACATCACTACCAACAAGCATGGTGCCTGTCGTCTCAATCGTGATGCTGACCATGATGGGGATGTCATTAACCGTTTTGCCGCTGGACTGCAATGCATGCAAGCACGCATTGATTGCGCACTTCACTTGTAAAATGTCTTGACAAGTTTCTATAAGGAAGGCATCTACACCACCCTCAATGAGTCCTCTGGCCTGTTCTTCGTATGAAGAAAACATTTCGTCCCATGTCGTCTGCCCAAGTGAAATGAGTTTTGTCCCGGGACCCATCGAACCGAGCACATAACGGTCGCCCTCAAATTGATCACACGCTCTTCTTGCAATTTTGGCGGATTCGACATTGAGGTCATAAGCCCAAGTTGCTGCTTCATCATCAAACTCAGAAAGCACTAACTTATTCGCTCCAAAAGTATTGGTTTCAACCGCGTTTACGCCAACTTCTAGAAATGAACCATGAATTTGCTCAACGAGTTCAGGCCGACTTTTTGAGAGGATGTCCGTACAGTTCTCACGCCCGAGGTAATCTCGTTCAACATCTAAGTCAATAGACTGAACAGCCGTACCCATCGCGCCATCGATGACGAATGTGCCTTTTGAAATTGCTTCTTTAATAGTCATGAGCGGAGTGGAGTTGCGTATTATAAGTACAATGCATATATGCATCTCGTTTTGCTTAGTTCGATTGCACTAGGATTGTTGTTTTTCTCGCATGAGCAGCCCAGCAGTTCAGCAATACTTGAAAAGCCAACTGCAGAATCAATTTTAGAACGGTCCATTCAATCAATCGGCGGCAAACGTGCCATTGACTCAATGGAATCTTTTGAAATGCATGGCGTCATGCGGTTGCCAAACAAGAAGCCAGTCATTGAAATCGAACTTGCAACTGCCAAGGGCGGGAAAGTGCTTGGCATGATGTCATTTATTGGACTTGGACAAGCAAGATTTGGCTCAGATGGCTTGATTTCTTGGGAGCAAACATTCCAAGCTGATGGAACGATTCATTGGAGTTTGATCGGACAACAAGCGCTCTCTCAAAAGGTCAAACAAATCAATTGGCTTGAATGGCTCACAACACTACCTCAGTACCTTGGCACAATGAAAGTCCTGAAACAAACTGAGTTTGATGGCGAACTGTGTTGGGAGATTGAATACAGAACCTTTGCGAACGAAACACGTTCGGCCTTTTTCTCTTGTGACACATTCAAACCACGAGGCAGACGCTCACATGAGCAAACCTCATCTGGGTTATCTCAAGTCGATGTAGCATTTAGAAACTGGGAATCAGTAGGAAAATTGCTTCTGTTTAAAGAAGTTGTATTCATCCGCAATGATCAAGAGGTGACACTTACAATTGATTTCATCGAGATTGATGAAGTTCCCTCTGCACTGTTCAAATTGCCACACGAGATAAGAGCACTCACTCCAGACCCATGAACGCAGTCATCGAAGTCAACAACGTTTCAAAAACATATGGAGAAACGAAGGCCGTCTCTGAGTTAAATCTCTCGATTCCTTCTGGCGTACTTTGCGGTTTTCTTGGACCAAATGGTGCAGGCAAATCAACAACGATTCGAATGATGATGTCCATTATTCATCCTGACAGCGGAAACATTCAAGTACTCGGCACATCAGCGCTTGAGGCTAAGGACAACATCGGTTATCTGCCAGAGGAACGTGGTGTTTACAGAAAGATGAGAGTTGGCACTTTCATTCAATACATCGCTAATCTAAAAGGTATTCGAGGGTCTCAACTTAAGCGGGATATCGATAGTTGGCTCGATCGTGTTGAGTTGCCAGGCGTGAAGAAAAAGAAATGTGAAGAACTCAGTAAGGGCATGCAACAAAAAGTGCAGTTCATTGCCTCAATCATTCATAATCCTGAACTTATCATTTTGGATGAGCCCTTCTCTGGCCTCGACCCACTCAATACACAAACAATCGGCTCAATCATCCATGAATTGCATCAAGAAGGTAAAACCATCATCTTCTCAACTCATGTGCTGCAACAAGCAGAAGAAATTTGCGATCGGATTGTCATGATTGACAAAGGACACAAAGTCATCGATGACGACATCGGCCGTGTCCATGAAGCACACAATCCAAACCTCATCCAAGTTGTACCTCTAGATTTAAATGTTGATTTCACTTCATTGCCAGAAGTTGAACATCAAACGCTGACGAAGGAAGAAGACGCCCTACATCTAAAACTCACTGCGGATGCAGATCCTGTCAAACTCATCCAATCGATTGCATCCTCAATTCCAATCAGGGGCATTGAAATTGTGAAGCCGACGCTTACTGAGATATTCATTAATAAAGTTGCTGAAACTGAGGGGCATGACGCAGCAATAGCCACACGGGAGCAACTGACTCATGCGTAAAGTATTCACAGTTGCTTGGAGAGAGTTCAGAGACACCGCAATGACTAAGGCGTTCATCTTTGGCGCCATTATCATGCCTGTGATCACAATTGGCTTATTCATTACGATTATCCCATTACTCGACAGTGAAGACGAGCCCTTAACAGGTGTTATCGCAATTCAAGCGCCAGATGATGTTGCAGATGAAATCGAAGTGCTTTTGCAGGATGCAAAACACCCACTGCAGGAACAACTCGACAACCTTCCTGACATTGTTACGAATGATCCAATTGCAAAGAACATGTTGCCTCAAGCAACAGAAACAGATTTGATCTATGAACGCATTCCGATGGACATTGAGTTTGATGAAAAGACACTCGCAGAACAAGGATATGTCGCGTTCGTTTCTGTTCCTGAGACGTTGTTAACACCAAACAGTGAAGCAAACTCTCTGGAAATTACAATTCCTACAAATCTT
>PBEX01000008.1 GCA_002718515.1 Phycisphaerae bacterium | reverse complement strand
CCATTTTGTCAGCAGCTTCTTGATATCGCGCTCTCATTGAGTCTTGGTGTTTGCGACTTTTATCGTGATCACCAGATTGGCTCATTCTTTTCTCGACTCTTTTAGCAATGCCAGCGTACACGGCGCGACCTTCTTCTTCACTCATCTCGCCGTTTTTGATTTCCATCCGGATTTTTCTTCCAGCTTCATTCAAATAGGCTTCTGCACGAGCATTACGATCAGTTGAAACTCTTGGTGTTTCAATAGATTGTTCTGTAGCATGTTGTATATTGTTTGAACTTTTGCAGCCAGTCATTAAAACTGCTGTAGTCAGTAGTGCAAATATTAGAGAATTTGTCTTTTTCAGCATTAGAAACTCCTTTGGTATATGTTATGCGACCTACATCTTAGACGTGCTTGTTTTAAAAGATATTGCTTTTAATAAGGATTTACCTTGGGATGGCCACGCTACTTCCGCAATAACAAGAGGCAGGTGGTATGACATCAGCAGATTTCCAGGCATGTTTAAACGCTTTATCTATTATCTCTGCCTCTTCAAATCTTCTTTGACCTCGCAATGCATCTCTTAAACCAAGTAGAGCCCATCCATTTGCGGGAAATATTTCAAGATCTTTAAGATAGACTTGTTCGGCTTCTTTATATTGCTCATTAACTATGAGCAGCGCCCCATATGCGTGGCGTGCAGGCATCATCCATGCGGATGGTTCGGCATATATTAATTCTTCTTCTAACTCTACAGCTTTGTTTAAGGAACGGAGTCCAGCATCCTGATTGCCTGCTTTAAATTCAATTTCTCCAACTAGGACTAGTCTAGCTAGAGGCATCACCTCTGATGCGGCTTGACCACCAAGCATCCAATCTTCATCAGGTATATTTTTAACTGCCTTGTCAAACAATGAAAGTTCCTCTCGAGCTTCTGGTATCCACGATGAATTTGCAAATGCGATACCTCTTGCATAATGTTGAAGTGCTTTTGAAACTACTGCCCACTCTGGTGGTGCTGGTTCAGAGATGATGTCTTCCCACAATCCGAATCTAACAAATACATGCCATTTGCTTGCTATAACTCCATCACTTATAAATCCTAGTTTTTCTAACAGAGGTGCAGGTATCTCGTTTTCAATTGCTCTTGCAGATGAAACCGCTTCTCTTTTACGACCTTGTAACATCGCTGACCATGCAAGGAAGTGTCTGTTATGAGCCATGTAAAAACGATACTCGCCAGCATTAGGATCAGTTTCAAGCCAGGCGTCATCAAGTGCAGCAGCTCTTCGATTGCAATTCGCGGCATCATCATACCGACCGGTTTGAATCCATATATGTGAGGGCATATGTACCAGATGCCCAGAGCCAGGAATTAGATCGATAAGACGATCGGCAGCAGGTTCAGCAATCTCTGGCCATGGAGATGATTCCATTGCATGGATATATAGATGGTTTGCTGCAGGATGATATGGGTGCATCTTCATTACACTTTCTAGTAAACCTCTAAATTCAGAAGTTCTATTTAGTGGCTCGCCTTCTGGAGACCAATATTCCCAAGGCTGCATTACCATCATTGCTTCAGCAGTCAATGTTGTAATATCTGGATCTAGAGGAAATTCTCTATGTACATTTTCCATTGCATCTAGATATTGTTGATTTTGAATTGATAAATCATCTGGGAGGGGATAGTTGTATCTTTTAACAATAGCGTCAATAAGAGCTCTATTTGCACCCTCTTCATTTTCCCTTAACTCAAAAGCACGTTGAGCGGCAGAATAAGACCATTCATCTTTTGGAGCTTCTATATCTGGATTGTTTTGATTCGGGCCAGCAGAATAGGCTATACCCCACCATGCCATAGCACAATTAGGATCATGAACAGTGGCTTGTCTAAATGATGCAATTGCGCCATCAAAGTTAAAACCAAACATCAAAGCTAATCCTTGATCAAACCACTTGCGTGCTACTTCTGAATCGGTATTAATTGCTCTCCTATAATCCCCAAGTTTCTCAATAATCATTGGAGGTTCTAAGCCAATAGGCGGCAATTCTGGTTCAGCATTTGCATGAGCCATCGAGCAAATAATTAAAAAAAACAAGGGGTATAAGAGTGTCATAGGATGCCTCCACAAAAAGTTTTCATTATTTATAGAGTTATCTTACATCCTCAAAACATGACTTATATGCAGTCTCCCCAAGAATCAATAATTAAAAGCAAGTCACCGATTGAGACAATACCATCTTGATTTATGTCAGCTGAGCATGATTCAGAGGGCGAACTGCTCCATGCGTCAAGTAATAGCAGTATATCGCTTACATTGATTAGACCATCTTTGTTCAAGTCAGTCGAGCAATGTGATTCAACAAGAAAGTAATCATTACCTGAACGAACAATCATGTTGCCTGTGTCATGCATTGTGATAATCTGAGATGTGTTTGGATTATTGGGTAGGTAGTTATTTATAGAGTGGGGGAAGAGCGAATTGCTCTCCCAGACAAATGCCTGATTATGATACGAAGGCTTAATGAGCGCAGTGCACGCAACAGTGCCATCATTACTCAATGCATTTGCAGAAATCCCCAGTATCTCTTCAGGCAAAGGCGATTCTTCAAAACCATTCATGTCTGACCACCTTGCAAGGTGGGGTTGACCATCAAATGTTGTCCATGAAAAGGCGACTTGTCCACTAGGAGAGCATGCCGTACTTAATGAGTAAGTGCCAGGTGGGAATGAATGAACTGGTACTACGGTATCAATCACTTGGTCATACCACATGCAATTTAAGTAGCCCTTGAAATACTCAATAATGAACACTCGATTGTTTTCATCAAAGTACCGAGCTTGTGAATTGCCTTTCAATCCAAGTTCTTGTGATAAGTCAGTCCAAACTCCATAGAAATATGTCATTGCCCGCAGTTGATTTCCATATTCAAAATATCCCGCCACTTGGTTACTTTCAGAAATAGCAAAGGCATAAGCGCCATCATTTGCAGGATTAATGAATTGAATGCCAAATTGTTCTGTATAAATAAACGCAATCCACTCGCTTGAGCCAGAGCCGCCAGAATAGTTTCCAATCACAGAGCCGTATTGATTTATTCCTGTCAGCGAAGCCCATCCACCACTACCATCAATGTTTTCAATTAGCGTTTCTCCTGAAGGATGAACGATAATAAGTTTGTCATCTTGCAGCACACTGTTGGAACCTATGCCTGCAGCAATGCCACTGTCAGTGATAAAAATGCCTACGGATTCATCTATTGAGTCAACTGAGTAATGAACTACATTCTCAGAGCAAATTACCATTTTGTCATTAATTGACCCAGTGAAAACGGAGTCATTATTTAGTGACGTAATCTGGAGATCATTGACAGTGTCTAGAATCGAAGTCACTTCATAACACTGTGAATCCAAATTCATCAAACACATTGCGGCTGCTAATTCGAGCATGTGTTCAGTGTACTACAGGAGGTTGCCAAAACAAATAAATACTTTTATCGTCCTGCTTTATGTCTAAAAAATGCAGCATCCACTAGTTTTTTTGTAAACCCAACATGCCCATCAGGTTCAAGTGCAATGCAAAAATCAGCACTCCCATATGCATCGGGCTCAAAATAGACGCCGCAATTCATGTTGATTTCAAGAATGTATGGAGTGCCATCTTTTGCAACTCTCACATCACACCTGCCAAAACTTTGTGCATTCATCGCGACAAAGAATTTCGCACATTCATCTTGTAATCTTTTTGCTAGTTTCTGGTCTGGCACAGGGAATGTTTTTAGTCCAGCGTAATCTACAAATTTGAGATTTGAATGTTTGAAAGATTCACCGTCTGGAAACTCGTATTGAACGGGTGTGTACACGGTTGGTTTCGTAGGTTTGCCAGGTGTTTCAATAACCAAAACAGTACACTCAATTCCATCAATGTATTCTTCAATAAGTGCCGCGCCATGTTTGGTGATAATCTTCTTTGCCTGTCTATTTAGCCCAGCAACGGACATGACTTTAGAAGCTCTGCTGATATCCACGCTTCCATAGCTGTTGTGGTGTTTGACAAACAGTGGAAAATCTAATTCTTTAGCAGCCCTGTCGACATCATCTTGATTTTTAGCAAATACAAACTTTGGGGTTGCAATTCCATGCTTCGTACATGCATTCTTCATTTCCTCTCGGGTTGGTTCGTAGCAAGTAGAAGTTGCGCCTGTAAATGGCAAACCGTGTTTTTCAAGAGTTTGAATGACTTCAATACCAGGGTGGTCAAGCTGGTCCTCAGCGCCATCGCATAAATTGAAATATAAATCAAAATTCATTTTGATTAACTTTTCTACTTGTGCAACGGATTCATGCTTCTCTCCAAGCACTGCCAAATGCCACTCGTCATCCGGCAGAAAGGGTCTTGGATCACAAGGCCAGTCATCTTCGCGAATATTAGGATCATTTAAATCTTGATTTGTAAGTAAGCAGATACGCATTAAATTTACATGGTATAAAAAACGCCTGCAATATGGCAGGCGTACTTTCTCCTCTTCTCTTCAAAATGGCGATAACTGGATTCGAACCAGTGACCTAGGGCTTATGAATCCCTCGCTCTAACCAACTGAGCTATATCGCCAGTGAATCTGAAGATTATACAGTAGAGGGAGTCGCCTTACTAGCAAGCCAGCGAGCATCGATATGGTTTGGCTGGTTTCCGNCCTNGCGGTGNGCAATCGCTGCCGCNACGAGNCCCATGAACATNGGTTGNGGGCGNAGTGGTCTGCTCGTNAGTTCTGGGTGGAATTGNCCAGCNANGAAGTAAGGGTGGATNTNNGNNGGCANTTCAAGNACCTGCATGATTTCATGCTCNGGNTGNCGNCCGCTGAANATNAGNCCNGCNTCNGTGAGTTGNTNNATGAANTTTGGCTCGACTTCATANCGGTGTCTNAANCGNTCTCTTGCATGTGTTGCACCAAAGAGTTGNGCAGCAAATGAGCCTTCAGTGATTTGNACATCTTGNCCNCCAAGTCGCATNGTTCCGCCNAGNCCTTCNATTTCTTTTTGGTCGGGNAGTTCGTCNATNACGGGNTANGCGCAATTCANNTCNATNTCAGTNGAGTTCGCNCCNTCAAGNCCAACNACATTNCGAGCAAACTCAACAACTGCCATTTGGAANCCAAGGCAAATGCCAAGGAANGGGATGCCGTGTTCTCTCGCCCATTTNACTGAGGCAAGTTTNCCNTCNATGCCTCTCTCGCCAAANCCNCCCGGAACAATGACNGCATCCAAATCTTGNGNTTCNAGTTTTGANTCNGCATTCGTTGTGTCAAAGTCTGTGACATCGATCCANTTNATGGTTGTCTTGGCTGACAAATGNGTTGATGCNTGTTCAATGGCTTTATCAATTGAAGCGTAGGCNTCTCTAATNGATGTGTANTTNCCGAGGATGCCAATGTTNATNTTGTNNTTGCGTTNNGCNGANATCGCNTTNGTATANGNNTTCCAGTCANNTCTNGCNCGNTCTTCTGCGATNGCATCGACTTTGCTGTGNAGCGAGAGAATAGAGAGAATTTGCCTGTCTAATCCTTCTGCGCGCATTGCATCTGGAATNGTGTAAATCGATTCGCGGTCATGCATTGAGAAGACGCATTCTTTCGGNACGTTTGAGAACATNGANATNTTNTGNATGACNGTATCTGTCACAGGCAGTTCAGCACGNCACGCNACGAGGTGNGGTTGAATNCCAGTTTCCATCAGTCGTTTNATNCCNAGTTGNGCTGGTTTNGATTTTTGTTCACCNAGNATNTGNGGNTCAACNATGTANGTNAGCGCTACGAANCATGTCGANTCTGGNCCTTCTTCATANGCNAGTTCACGTANTGCTTCGATGTAGAANCCNTTTTCATAGTCGCCTACNGTTCCGCCAACTTCNACGAAGACGACNTCNGCTTGTTTTCCATTTTTCCCNGCNTCNATTGCGAGTTGGCGNAGTCNTCNNTTGACTTCNCCNGTGACNTGNGGAATCATTTGGACATCGCGGCCNAGGTANCCNCCAGCACGCTCNCGNGANAGNATTTCNGTGTAGATTTGACCTGCNGTNGTAAAATTNAGNCNAGANAAGNTCTTGGTCNAGGATNCGNTCATANGTGCCCAAGTCCATATCTGTTTCAGTGCCATCATCGAGCACAAANACTTCNCCATGCCGNAANGGATTGAGCGTNCCTGAGTCNATATTGAGGTAGCCCTCGAGTTTGACTGGNGTNACNGTGAGNCCNTTATCTTGCAATAGTTTGGCAAGNGATGAACTGAAAATNCCTTTGCCAAGCCCNGACATNACNGTGCCTANAACCACGACATAGCGNGTTTCGCCTTGTTTATACCCCTCTGGAATNGGTGAATAAAACTCTTTTGACTCTTCGCTCTTGCCAAACTGGCTGAGAAATGTCTGCTCTTTTTCTTGGTTGGGCATACGCGATTGTAGCATGATGGAACCANATTACCAANACCTAAAATCCCGNTTTTCNTTGAGGGTCTGNTCCGGNACCAGNNCCTGTACCAGNTCCGGGACCAGACCCTATGGTAAAATTGGTTATGGCGAAAGTNGTCGCAGTCATTCCAGCACGCATCGATTCNTCGCGNTTTCCNNCGAAGATGATTGCGGATGAAACGGGNAAGCCCCTGATCCAATACGCATANGAAGTTGCATCGAGAGCCGATTCTGTANATGAGGTCTNTCTAGCAACGGATTCAAAAGAAATTGCTGAAGTTGCGCATTCGATTGGTGCTCAGTGCATTATGACTGGCGAGCATCCAAACGGCACGAGCCGAATTGCAGAAGCGGTCCGTGACATCGATTGTGATGTCGTTGTCAACATGCAGGGCGATGAACCAGAGTTAGACCCANTTGTCATCGATNAAGTCGTTTNCTGCCTTGGTTCAAGCAACATGGCNACTGCGGTATGTGAACTTCGAGCAGATGAACTCAACAACGAGAATGTNGTGAAAGCCATTCTTGATGGTGGAAATGCNGTNGACTTTACTCGNTCATTTGTAGATGGTGCATATCGNCACATTGGTTTGTACGTCTACCAAGCAGANTTCCTTCAAACATATGTCTCATTAGAACCGACCGCCAGCGAGATTGAGCGTCGCCTTGAACAAATGCGTGCNATTGANAGCGGGTATTCGATTGCAGCGGCATTAGTCAATCCACAGCCGGGCGGCATTGATACNCCAGAACAATATGCTGAGTTTGTAAAGAGTCAGTCGTTACTCTAGCTCTTTGACAAGAGCATCAAGGTTTCTTCTGCAATCACGAATATCTCTGTAAGAAATATCCTTACGGGCGATGCCTGAGCAAATCTCCATCGCTTCNCGAGCAAGGTCGATGTTTTCGTCGTTCTTNGCTTTCATNGCAAGTGATTGCATGAGGTCATATCTGAGTGACAACTCAGCATCATTATCACCACCAGCAAGAGATTTGATTGATTCTTTAAACTCGCCGATTGCTTCTGCATACCAACCTTCTGAAGCAAAACACCGTCCAAGTTCTTGCCCCGCACGCACACGCAAGCGTGGTTCCTCTTTCGCTTTCTGGAAGCANTCCATCGCAAGGTTNATGTCGCCATCTTCAATCGCAAGTTCGCCTAANTGGAATTTGATTTTCCGGTCAGTTGGATACTTTACTGAGCGCTCTTGGTACTCTTTTTTACGAAATGCTCGTAACTCTGATTCCGCGCTTTCAANGCGCTGTCTCAGTTCGTCTGANGGGGATGCCTCAAGTTCTTCTTTGAGACCAGCGATTGTTTTGAACCCCATCGNAATTTTGATATCTGCAGCTTCCATTCTGAAACTGTATTGCTTCGTCTCTTTGAACCCATGCATAAGGACTTGGCTNGCNAGTTTNTGNGATTCNGNNGATTCGTCCTTTTTAAGAATTTTGGCGTACTTTGCAATCGCNTCTGGTGATGAAGGGTTTTCTTCAAATTCNTTCTTNGCCCTTGCAAGCACTCTTTCGTCNCTGCCAGCGGAACCAGCGAGTGATTCCTCNTCTTCNAGTTCCTGCTGTTTATCCATATCTTTGACGAATTTNCGGAAACCACCTTCTTGCCCCATCTCTTCGTAACCGCCCTTAGACATCGCGCGTTCCGCAGACAATTCGTTGAGTTCACGTTCTAAGACNGAATCGCCAGGTTTCTCTGCGAGCGCTGCCTGCCCAACCTTAATGGCTTGGTCCCATGCCCCAGTTGATTTGAACAAATCCATGAGGGCTTTGAGTTCTTTGTAAGAAAGTTTCTTGTCTCCNCGGCTGCTAAGCGAAAGCACNGTGTCTGCCATTTCGATGCCAAACTCTTTTTGGTTTGCAGCAACNGCCATNTCAATCGCTTTCATTGCGTATTTTGCGGTTGTGATGCTGTGCCACCAGATGAACAAGGCAGNGACAAATTTTTCGACAGGGGACGAGCCATCAACTTGTTTGACTTGCTTGCTCGCAGCAGCACTGCCGCCCCTTGAATAATACGTCGATGCAACTTGAACAATCTCTTTATGAACTTCAATATCTCGCGGGTCGAGCTTTAGCCCGCTTGCAAAGAACATAAAGGCAGATTCATAGTTATGACTCTCTGCCATTTGACGTGCTCTGTCAAACCAAGCGTTNGCCTGTTCTGGGTCAGGGATAAACTCAACGGAGTCATTAGATTTTTTGCCAAATAGTCCCATGTGGTTTTCAGTCGTTTGAGATTAGTAGGGTATTTTCTTTTGATACGAAGGTCAATAACCAAAGGTAGAATAGTGGGCATGACAATTGATGTCACCACACTTTCAATCGTTTATTACCCAAATGACATTCTCAGGCAAANAGCCGANGAGGTCGACCCTAATGATGCCAATGTGCAAGAAGTCGCTAGGCGAATGATCGAACTCATGTTCGAGCACAATGGAGTCGGGCTTGCTGCCCCGCAGGTTGGATTGCCNTGGAGGCTCTTTGTCACACAAGACTTAGAAAACGAAGGNGAGGGCGTGGTTTGGATGAATCCAGTCCTTGAGACTTGCGACGACACNGCGGAACTNGAGGAAGAGGGTTGCCTGAGTCTNCCTGAGATTAGAGCCGATATCAGGAGGCCTATTGGCATCCGTATTTCAGGNTTTGATGCATGCGGTCAGGCGCATTCCTGTGAGAGCGATGACTTTATTGCCCGCGTTTGGCAACATGAAAACGACCATCTCGATGGGGTGTTAATCATCGACAAGATGTCAGCAATGGACAGATTGGTCAATCGAAAACTCATCAAGCAATTGGAACGANNAGCAAAATGACGAGCGTGCTCTTTGTTGGNTCAGGTGCGTTTGGTGANCCAACGCTTGAAGCNCTCGCAGCGNGAGGACAATGCGTAGGCGTTGTAACGGGTATCGATAAAAAGGCAGGACGCAAACAGCGNTTGACGCCAACACCAATTGGNGCTTGTGCAGAGCGNCTTGGGTTGCAATGTGTCAAAACTGCAGACATCAATAGCGAACAGCGAATNCATGACATTGAGTTTGACACAATGGTCGTCATCGCTTTCGGTCAGAAACTCAGTAACGAACTCATCGAGCGGTATGACGCAGTGAACTTNCATGCNTCCCTGCTTCCGCGGTGGCGTGGTGCAGCACCAATTCATGCAGCAATCATGCATGGCGACAGTGAAACTGGCGTAAGTGTGATTACACTTGCAAGNACGATGGATGGCGGACTCGTGCTTGCTTCAAANTCGACNCCTATCGGTGCAGAAGAAACGNCAGGTCNATTGCATGACCGGCTTGCACAAATGGGTCCCGAAGTCATCGATGACGTACTCAACGGAAATCGCAAAGACATCAAACAAGATGAGTCGCTCGTCACTTACGCATCGAAATTATCAAGAAAAGATTCTTTGTTAGATTTATCAGNAAGCAACGAAGTCGTTGCTCGGCGAATCCGCGGGCTTTCNCCATGGCCAAGTTGTCACCTCTTGATTGGTGGGGTTGATTGCAAACTNTTAAACGCAANAGCNGTNNNTGGAGACNGNCAAGNGCAGGTGANATNATTGANGGGNANNNNATTGCNTGNGGTGAGAGGNGCNATTGNAATCACNGANNTGAAGCCNTCNGGGGGCAAAACGATGGGCTGGCAAGAGTTTTGTAATGGTCGGTCGATAACAGTAGGGGACTTCTGTGAGGTTCCCTCATGAATATGAAAACGATTGCACTGACGCTTTGGGATTTGCTCGCGAAACCAGANACCCCTGCGCCGGCACAAAAAGCAAAGAAGNNCGCAACTAAANCCGCAACGAAGCCAAGACCAATCCAAGCAAAGTATGACGCNCTNGTTGAACAGATGAAGGANNCNTATGGTTTNCGNATNCGNAAGTGGCGTTCGTCGATGAGCGGTTGTGCTTGGGAGCTCAAAGATAAGCATGGCAACATCACGCGAATGGTAGAGTCGCCATATCCGAAAGGTCCTATGAGTTGNGCAATCTTCTTGCATGAAGTGGGGCACCACGCAATCGGTTTTCATGTNTATAAGCCGCGATGCTTAGAGGAATACCACGCTTGGGCNTGGTCNCTTCAGGCGATGGAAGCCAATGGGATNCGCATNACCGACAATGTCATTAAGAGAAGAGATGACGCACTTCGGTATGCCCTTGCAAAAGCACTCCGANGAGGATTGAAAAAGATTCCAGTAGAACTGATGCAGTATCTTCCTGAACGAAGAAAAGTNGTNGCGTGACCATCACGGTTCATGATCTTGATTACCACTTGCCAGAGGGCATGATTGCGACGCATCCTGTNACGCCGCGGTCGGCTGCAAAATTGCTTGTCGTTGGCGAACCAAACGAGCATGTTGAAGTGAGCGACTTGCCTTCCTACTTGCCNGAGAAGTGTGTCATTGTGGTTAATGAAACATCGGTNGTGCCTGCGAGATTTGTTGGGCACCGTAAAGANACAAATGGCAAAGTGAGCGGGCTCTACCTTAATCACCTTGGCGGTAGCACATGGGAAGTGATGCTCAAGAGNGGNAGCAAGTTGCNAGAGGGNATGTCGATGTCGTNNTGCNAGANGGAATNGANNTNACGCTGCANTCNAAANNTGGCGCACACTGGNTTTGTNCATGTAGNGATACNNGNCATCCNNCTGAAGTNCTTGAAGAAGTAGGTCTAACACCATTGCCGCCTTACATCATCAAAGCGAGAGCTGATGGAAAAATAGATGACANTGAAGATAGAAAACGGTATCAGACGGTTTATGCAGATGCTTCACANTCGCAATCAGTCGCTGCTCCGACGGCTGGGCTTCATTTTGATGAGCAACTGCTTGNACAATTGGAATCAAATGGNGTGACTCTTGCAAAAGTAACCCTCCATGTTGGAGCAGGAACATTTAAACCCATCGAGTGTGAGCAACTCGCAGATCACCCGATGCACGAAGAATCNTGGTTTGTTTCCAATGAAACGCTNCAAGTGTTAAAAGAGGCAAAGTTGAATGGCGTGCCAATCATNGCTGTTGGCACTACGAGTGTGCGAACGCTTGAATCACTGCCTAATCTTGATTCTTGGGATNGAAAAAGCAATTTNTCAGGGGANNCGTCACTGATGATTTCGCCGCCATATCAATCTAAACTTGTTGATGGCATGCTTACCAACTTTCATTTGCCTAAATCAACACTACTTGCTCTTGTCAGTGCTTACATTGGTCTGGAAAAGATGCATCAAGTGTACAGAGAAGCAATTGAATCTGGGTACCGATTTTATAGCTTTGGTGATGCAATGTTTATTCCATCAAGCACCTAAAAATGCTATCCTGCTTATGCACGGATGCAATCGATTAAACAGCTGATTCAAGGACTCGATGTACAACTTTCCAATGTTGAAGTTGACGATGTTGTCACGACTGTTGTTGAACATTCACAAAGAGTTACCGANGGAGCGTGCTTCGTTGCCCGCAGTGGCCACCGGCGTGATGGCGCGGCGTTTATCGATGATGCCATTGAACGCGGTGCGCGTGTCATCATCTGTACGCCAGATGTTGCCGACACACTCAAGCACAAAGCAGTCGGTTGCATTGTGACTTACAAACCGGAAGCGATTGGCGCAGTGGTTGCAGAGCGTTTTTATGGAAACCCTTCATCAGAGATCAAACTGATTGGCGTGACTGGCACCAATGGTAAAACAACGGTCGCTTGGCTCGTTCGGCACATCCTTCGNTCATGCTCAATCAAGTGNGGNATGCTTGGNACNATNGTGTGTGACGATGGTCACNTNAGNAAGGAGTCCGTGCTCACCACTCCAAGTTTCTGTGATAACAGCAGACTGCTTAGAAGCATGATTGATNANGNNTGCACTGCNGCAGTGATGGAGTGTTCAAGNCACGCACTCGACCAAGGCAGAGTTGCAGCACTTCAGTTTAATGCAGGCATATTTACAAACTTCTCTGGTGACCATCTTGATTATCACGGGTCGCCAGCTGCTTACCTNCAAGCGAAAATGAGACTTTTTGATCTTGTTCAAGAATCNGCAATCATCAACATGGATGATCCANCAAGTTGGTCNATCGCGGATAGATGCCANGCCCNNGTGTATTCCTGCCGGACAGATAGTGATGCAGCAGCAGGGTGGGTNGAAGTAAAAGAAGAAACACTAAAAGGATCTCTGATTGCACTGCATGGACCATGGGGTGCAATTGANCTTATGTTGCCTCTCGTTGGAAGGCATAATGCAACCAATGCGTTGCAAGCGTCATTTGCTGCTCACCTTNTGGGCGCTGATGCTGCAGGCATTCGTAAGGCCTTAGAATCAGCTGCACCACCGCCTGGCCGTCTTGAGCGGGTAGGGGATTACGAAGTTCCAGTCTTTGTCGATTTTGCACATACAGATGACGCGCTCGAGCAGATGCTTGAATCAGTACGCCACATTTTGCCTGATGGCGGAAAACTGCACGTCGTCTTTGGTTGTGGTGGTGACAGAGACCGTTCGAAAAGACCTCGAATGGGACGGATTGCTTCAACGATTGGTGATGTTGCCTATGCAACGAGTGACAATCCGAGAAGTGAAGACCCTGACGCTATTCTAGATGAAGTACTCTCTGGCGTTCCATCTGACAGAAGATCTTGTGTCTACCGCATCACCGATCGAAAACAAGCGATTGAGAAGGCCATTCATGATGCTTCTGAGTGCGACGTCGTTGTGATTGCAGGCAAAGGTCATGAGAAAAACCAGATTCTCAAGGATAAAACGGTTCCATTTGATGATGTCCTCATTGCTCAAGAAGCGATTGACGAGCGTTTGCAGAGCAATGTGTAATGCCATTTACAACTGAACAATTAGAACAATACGTCTCAGGGCAACTCATCGGGCGTGGCGATGTTCAATGCCAAGGGGTAGAGATAGATACGCGTAGAGCACTGCACGGAAAAATCTTCTTTGCACTCAAAGGCGAGCAAGCAGATGGTCACGATTTTGTAGACGACGCANTTNAGAAGGGGTGTGCAGCAGTTGTCGTTTCAAAACCAGTGAAATGTGAAGTTCCAGTTGTTATTGTGGAGTGCCCNCGTTCCTCACTTTTTGAACTTGCGTTAAAGCGGCGTGAATTTGTGACTGGAACAGTCATTGCNATCACAGGNTCAGTTGGTAAAACGACAACGAAAAACATCATCGCAGAGTTGNTAGCAGGCGACACAGTAANCTCGCCTAAGAGCTTTAACAACGATTTAGGCATTCCNCTGNCAATGTTAGACGCAGAGGGCGCNTCTTTTGTCGTCGTTGAAGTCGGAGCCAATGAAGTTGGGGAGATTCNGAAACTCGCAAAACTAGTTCAACCCGATGTCGCAGTGCTGACTGCAATTGCGCCGGCTCACTTAGAAGGGTTTGGTTCTCTTGAGGCAATCNTCAAGGAGAAGTGCTCGCTGCTNGAATCGCTTGATGAAAACGGGACAGCGATTGTAGGCAAGCATGTNGATGTTACGCAGNCGAACATCANTTGTCCTGTGCGTTTCGTCGACGATTTGGAATGGTCNTTTTCTCAANCGCCTTCAGGACACGGTGTGATCACTATGGAAGACGAAGATTGNCCATTGCAACTCCTCGGTGAACACAATGCAATGAATGGGGGGCTTGCTCTTTTAGCAGCAGAAGAAGCTATGGCGAAATCCAATGTCAAATGCTCTAGAGCATCTTTGATACAGACGCTCNCCAAGGTANAGCCAACTNCTGGAAGGATGTCATCTCACGAAATCGATGGTGTTACATTCATCCATGATGCCTATAACGCNAATCCTGCTTCAATGACCGCGCTGTTGAAGTTTGCGTCTCAGTGTGAAGCAACTCGCTTGGTGCTTGTGCTTGGAGANATGCTNGANCTCGGTTCAGCCGAGAAGTCTGAGCACGAGCAACTNATCAGTCAAATTGCGAGTGTGGATGCTGATGTTGTTTGTCTTGTTGGAGAAGCGATGAAGCATACGCATCNTGGGATGCCCGAGTCAACCTNCTTTCTAGAAGCAACNCATTGCGCGATGGATTCGATTGCAGAGTTACTTCATCAAGGTGACCTCGTCTTCTTAAAGGGCTCAAGAGGAATCGGACTTGAACGAGTGATGGATAGTTTTACGCAAAGAAAAGTTTTGCATCCCTAAGAGACGATACCACTGTAGATGTTGTACANCCTCATGCAATCAATTGAACAGTGGCTCGATGAAGTAGGGCTGTACACATACACACAAGTGCTCTATCAACTTGAGTTTCGTGCNTTTGCTTCGGCNCTTGTTGCCTTTTGCATCGTATTTTTNCTTGCAAANCCATTCATCCGCTGGCTTGTTCTCAAGAAAATTGGTGACGGCGCCGANTTTAGCAACGCTGAACTCAACGCACTCATGCGGAACAAGGAAAACACGCCAACGATGGGCGGCCTGCTNTTGATGGGTTCAGTGATTGTGACAACGCTGTTGTTCGCAGATGTCCGCAATCAATACATCACGCTTTTGGTAATGGTNATGGTTCTGTTTACTGGACTAGGTGTCGCTGATGATTGGCTAAAACTCATTGCAAAACGGCGTGCACTAGGGTCAAGAGATGGGTTGTTTAGGTGGGAAAAGTTACTGTTTCAGTTTGGNATTGGTTTTATCGTCGGGTGGATTGTTTGGAACGCAGGAAGNGGAGACGCAGCACATGTCCTCACGCTTCCATTTATGCGTACATATGAACCATCTTTAGAAGCGTTGGTGCTGTCACCAGATGTCATNACGCTGAGTTTTGGCGTTTTTCTTTTCGTCNCTATTTTTATGGTGATGACGATGTCTAACGCAGTCAACATTACAGATGGACTNGATGGATTAGCCCCCGGTACAGTCATGATTGCAAGTTTTGCAATGATGGTGCTCTGTTACATCGCTGGGACACCTGATGCTGCGGGCTACCTTCTCATGCCATACATCGAAGGTGCTTCGGAAGTCATGGTTGTTGCTGGAGCCACAGCCGGTGCATGCCTTGGTTTCATGTGGTTCAACTGCCACCCTGCAAAGGTGTTTATGGGTGATGCGGGATCGATGCCGCTTGGCGGGATGCTAGCGACAATCGCAATCATCATTAGACAAGAGTTTTTATTGCTCGTCATCGGGGGCGTGTTCATTATGGAGATCATGAGTAGTTTTCTTCAGATTGGATATTTCAAACTCAGTGGAGGAAAGCGCATTTTCACTTGCGCTCCCATTCACCACCATTTTCATCGCAAAGGGTGGTCGGANACTCAAGTCGTTATTCGATTTTGGATTCTNGCAGTTGTGCTCGCAATGATTGCGCTTGTCTCAATCAAACTTCGTTAANTGGAACGGCTTCNTCTAAGTCGATGACTGTTCCNGGAACTTTCGGAGCTGCTTTGTAATGGTATNTTCTTAGTAAAGAAACNAGTTCTGCCATATCACCATGAAGGGGTGCAGTAAATGACACGGCTTCTTCAGAAATNGGATGTGTAAAACCAAGATAGCCNGCATGAAGNGCTTGNCGTTTCATGAGCCAATCGCNNCGTTTGGCATCTTCAGATGCGCCCCGTGGAAGTAGATCAGAATATTTCAAGTGTTTNCCNCCATAGATGTCGTCGCCGACGATTGGAAAGCCCAAATGTTGTAGGTGAAGTCTGATTTGGTGCGTTCTTCCCGTTTTTAACTCTAACTCGACGAGCGTATACCCNTCGTATTGTTCAACCACTCTGAAAATTGTNACAGANGGTTTGCCAAGGTCATCCCACCGAACAGCATACGATTCGCGTTTCGTNGGGTGTTTCCCAAGGGGCACATCGATTGTGTCAGTGAGGGGTTCAACTTCGCCATGGACGACTGCCAAGTACCGCTTNTGTGTTTGCCTNTTTTCAAACTGCTTACAGACTCTCCAGTGAGCGGTATCTGTTTTTGCGGCAACCATCACGCCTGTTGTGTGCCTATCGAGTCTGTGCACGACGCCTGGTCTTGCAAACTCTTCGCCTACTGTTGACAAGTTGCCGCTACTGTTATGTTCAAAATGCCAGACTAGAGCGTTGAGCATTGTCCCGCTGTTTGTTGTGCGTGCGGGGTGAACGATGATNTCGTCATCTTTATTGATGACGATAATGTCTTTGTCTTCAAAGATGATATTGAGTGGAATATCTTCGCCTTTGATGTCTTTAGATGGNGGAGGCGGCAAAATGATATTGATGATGTCGCCCTTTGAGAGTTTTGTAGAGGCCTTAGGCGTTCTGCCATTTACTGTCACNGCTTCTTCACTAATCAGNCGTTGNAAACTTGTTCGCGAAAGAAAGGGGATTCGTGTTGTTAAGTATTTGTCGAGCCGCGTTTTTAAATCATGTGANAANTTAAANGTTGCTTCAACGGGTTTGTCGTCGTTTTCACTTTGAGATTCATATGCGCGAAAGAGAGCCGCGGTATCNATGTTCCCNCCCCCATCAAAGATTGACTCANTATGCTCGGAGTTCGAGCNCATCGTTATTGGCTCTGCGAATCAGTTAACTCAGATAGCGCATCAATTGTCGTGTTGTTTGGAGTTGCATCACGACTTTCTGTTCTGTCTAACTGAGCGCTTACTTCAGCATCCGTTGGCAATTGAATTGCAACAGTTAAATNTTGTAAACCACTGATTCTTGCTTCAGCTTGTGTTGCNAGNGCTGGATACTGTTCGCTTACTCGTGCNATGACTTGGTTGTAANANCGTTCTGCGCTNTCAATGTCGCCTCTTGATTCTGCGACAGCAGCACGACCATTTAAACCGCTAATGACAATGAGTGTAGATTCTGGGGNGTTGTCATCGAGTGCAACTGCTTTGCTGTAAAGCGCATCAGCTTTTTCGAGATAGAAACTGCGGTCATCNTCAGTGAGTGGAGNTGCAGCAGCATCTTGAGCATTGCCAACTGTTTTATTCAATACATAAGATTTGAGGTACGCATCCCCAGCACTGATGTACCCAAGACCCTCGATAGAATCAACATCTGCATATGTCACTGCGACGTCTTCATGTGACGCAGGAAGTCCNGAAGCGACTGCTTCAAGATGTGCAATCCAAGCTTCTGCCCTGTAAGANTTTTTGCCCTGTTCATATCGAACGTAGAACAAGTACGCAGCAATGATGACCATGAAAAAGAGCAAATAGGTTGGGCCTTTGGTCTTCAGCCACAGAACAAAATCCTCGTTCATGTTGCTTTCAGAGAGGTCAGCTGTTTGGATATCTTTNAAACGGTCTCGGTCCATGTATAAATTCCTTTTGAGAATTGGAGATTTTAGTCTACAGAGCCCCNTATCGCAAACAATGGGAANAAAACCGCNTTTTTAAGCAATCTTGAGTCGAGCAATTGCGTGTTTCAGCTGTTCTAGACAGGCGGCAAGGTAGCGAGGGTCACCTTCAGACTGCATATAGGCAGGGGCCGTCGCGGCAAGGAGCATTCGCCGGATATCAACGAGTTTGATGTAATCATCATCAACTCTAAGCCCATGCTTTCTTCTTGCTGCTGCCATGGCGTTTACNGGCTTGGTCGCTTTCAGTCTAGTTTTGTGCCCCCAGAGTTGTCGTTCAAGGTACACCGCGTCTTCAATCCAGTGNCCTGCGTGCACTTCTGCGAGGTCTATGAGCGCAACTGGGNATAACTCTTGTTCAGTACGGCACATCGCATTTGCTAAGTGTAAATCGCCGTGAAGCCATTGGTCGATACGGCGTGCCCTCCAGATTTCCATNACGGAGTCTAANTTTTTACTGAGACTGNTGAGTGCTTTCTTCCAATCCTTTTCTTGNTCAATATGATTTTCNCGAATGCTCTTCCTTGCTTTTGANACAAGGTCCTTCCAATCTTCTCTTCGTCCCTCTTGNTCTAACTCAAAAACAGTTGCTGCTGACGTAAANCGAGCTGCAGCATCTGCGATTCGNTCGATGTTTGAATCNTCCCAGCGCTTCCCAAGCGGTCCAACAGGGAACCGTTCGATGACCATCCAAGCAAGGTCATACCCNTTNAGTTGCTCGCCATAAGCAAACAGGCGAGGGGCAACGCCATCCATATCTTGCATCCGTTTCGTCCAACGAAGTTCTTTTCGTACAATTGGAATCTTCAGAACAGCAGGGTGTTCCTTCTCATCTTNATCAATCCAGGTGGCATATCCAGTCGCAGCACCACCACGTTGCCAATCAGTTTTGAACCAGTGGATGTCTTTGAGTTGATTATTGGTTTGTTTAAGAAGGACAGGTTCAAGAGAACGGGCAAGTGAATGAGGAATCAAACTATTTGCTGATTCAATCACGCTCTTGGTTCTCCATTCATCTCACTAAAACTGTAAGAGTAAATTGAATTGCCTGCAAGTCAGATTGTTGAAAAGTGCTTTNTAGATGGCGGGAAGGNGGATTAGGAGGTGGTACGATAGCCGTATGCACCCGAATTGGGACACTCTTATTGTTGACTTGGACGGCACACTTCTAAACAAAGAAGGAGAGATTTCTGAGCGAAACTTACGTGCATTTAAAGAAGTACGCGAACAGGGAATAGAAATCATCATTGCAACTGGTCGATGTTATGCAGAATGTAGTCATGTTATGAAATGGCTTGATCATGCTGGCGTTTCAATCTGTGCAGGCGGCGCAACATTGCACGATGATTCAGGAAAAACAATTGAGGCTNCTCACTTNCCATTTGATATTGTGGAGGAAGTTTCGTTTTCACTTGCAACCAATGGCCACCGTTGCTTGCTTCTCAAAGACGTGAGCGAAAGCGATGTGCACTATGTGCTAGTTGGTGAAGGTGAACTGCACGATGCTTCGAAGTGGTGGTTTGATGTGCATGACATTTCGTATATCGAAGTTAGCCAANTNGATGAAGACCCATGGAAAGATAAAACAGTAAGGGCAGGGGCCGTCGCGTGTGAATCAATGCTTGACCCCATCGCTCGTNATCTTGAAGCGCANTTAGGTGACAGGGCGACGATGCAACACTGGTCTGCTGTGACGAGTAGTGAAGCGACGGGTTCAGTGACACACCTNTTAGAAGTTTTTGGAAAGAATGTAAGCAAATGGTCGATGCTTGAAACATACTTAAATGGAAGTTTTAACAAAGATAGAGTTGTCGCAATTGGTGATGGATTGAATGACNTAGAATTATTGAAAGGCGCGGGACTCTCGATTGCAATGGAAAATGCGACGGACTTCGTAAAATCACATGCNNAACATGTTTGTGATCACCATGAACAAGATGGATTTGCTGTTGCAATGGAGTCGTGGATTCTTTCAACATGACGAATACAGACCCNATTCAAGAACNAAGTTCAATCGCATGGACAATACCGTCCATTTTGAAAGGTCTCAATCATTGCCGTCAACAATGGAACATCTTCTCACCGACTTCNGAGCCATTTGGCTCAATTCTCGCTGGCGTTGANGGGTGTCAAATCGTCCCTAATGCTCAAAGGGGTGTAACACTCGCCTTAGAATCAAATGAACCATCAATTGTCTTTGTGCCCAACAGGCANTTAGTGCCTGTCATCGCACTTGCAAANCAATCGAGAATGNCTGCGCCGCTCATNTTCGTGATCGAGGACCACCCAACCATTGCGCCTCAGTTATCACCTCGAGANACAGCATCAAGAGCTGGAATTTGTGTCATCGAACCTTGTGATGCTTCAGAAGTAGAACACTGCGCAGCTTCAGCATCTTGGATTTCAGCTTCATGTCATGAACCAGTAGTGCTTATAACGCATCACAGTTTGCTTGGAAGTGCATCAAGCCAAGTTTCAGAAATCAGTACTGACCAGTTTTCCCTCAGAAAGACTGAGCAAGTNACGCCACTNAGACTTGGTCGAAGATATGAGTTAAACAGGCAGCGAACGATACCAAGCCCGGGCGAACGAGTACCCGTTGGCTTTATCACAATTGGGATGTCTGATTCTTCCCTCAGGTATTTAGTCAGCGAGTTACAACTGCTTGGCAGAGTGCCCATGCTCAACTTAAGAATGCTCTCGCCNTTNGATNCTGCGCCACTTGAACGATTGCTTACNCGTTGTCGNCATGTTGTTGTATTAGAACCAAGACCAGGTGAAATGGAACACCTTGTACTCTCAGTAGCGCAGAAGTTTCAACGAGAAGGGTTAGAAATCGCAACGATTTGGGGCGCAGAATTGCCGCCAACTGATCCGGAACANCCACCCGTTAAAGTTCCAGTTGACATGTTGCATACATCTGTAGTTGCGAGATACACACAGCATCTATTGCATGACATCAAACCATCATCTTCAATTCCTGACAGACTGATTGATGTATCGCCATCGCTAAATGTTTCTTCAACTCGAAGAACAACATTNGGAACGCGCGCGGCTCTTCAATTCTTAAGAGAAGAATGTGAGAAAGTGCTATCTGCTGAAGATGGAATTGGNGAATTGATTATCGATGGTAAGCATGTCAAAGAAGGTGAGGGGCAATCGGTAAAGGTAGAAGCGTGGGGNCAAGATCATTTTCTTGCTTCTGGGCTTGGCGTAGTCGAATCATCTTCAANATTATCTGAAACGAGACTGTTNCTTGTTTGGCGTTCAAAATCAATTGGTCATTCGCTTTATTCGATGGTTGAATCAGTCTTGCCTAAAAAAGCCGATGATGCACACCCCGTCATTGAATGCACGATAGATAACATTGAAGAGTTTTACACGGCACTACAGAATAGTTTTAAGCGTGCTTCATTAACTGTCATTATTGTTTCAGATGGAGCAGAACCTCGATTTGACATTAAACAACTGACAAGNAATGCAAATGAGATAGATCGCAGAGGATTCAGACCACATCATGCTATTGTCATTTCAGCAGAAGAGATGGCNTCNGTTCGCATGGAAAGTTCAAGTGATCCAAGCCAAACGACTGCCAAAGCNCTTCCGCTTGAAACTTCAGTTGCAACGAAGTGGATGAATAAACANTTCAGGCATTGGCGNTTTTCAATCAGNCCACTTCTTGAGCGTGTTGAAGTTACGCGAACTCGCCCACCTGTNCGAGTTGTTGGTGANGCGACAGTGCGGTTATCGCCACCAAAGCCCTTGCATGCTCAAGAACAAAAGTGGCGTATCCANATTGCGGGGACGCGGGGAGATCAGCCTGGTGTTGTAGGCGAGATTCTGTTGAATGCTGGGGAGCGCATGGGNTATGAAGTTAGAGCGCAATGCAATAGCGCNTTTGTCGGNGCNGGTAGGCGGGCATGGTCTCAAATTCTGTTNACTCGAAAGCAGACTACGCGTTCATCTAAACCNCTTGTGGGTCTCATCCCGTGGGGAGAAGCGNACGTCCTTCTTGGTTGGGATAGAGATGAGACGCTTAGATCGATTGATCCAAGGGGTAAACTTAACATNGGTTCGCCTGATAAAACAATAGCAATTGTCAATGTAGATTCANTAGAACAGCAAGCGCCATTGACTGACCAATCAGGGTTCCCNGCAATGATTGATGAAACGACGCTTCTGAATGCATGCAAATTGCCTGACTCAGTNATCAAAGGGTTTGCATCGCTCTCAAGATATACATTCCACAACGAACGATTAGGAGATGTTGTCCAGCTCGGAATGGCGTATCAAATGGGGCTTATCCCNGTAACGCTTGATGCAATTCAGGTTGCAGTAGAAGAAGTCGAGAAGTCGGGTTTTGCACGATGCGTAGAAGCCTTTGAGTTCGGTAGAAGAATCGCTCATAATTCGGAAGACGCATGGATTCCAGTTAGAGAAGAGCAGCAAGAAGACTTAGAACGATTGATTAGACGTTCTGTCCATGTCTTTGGCAGGAGGACAAGAAAGAAGATTAAGGTAGCGAGTATCACGGAACGCTTGATTGCTCAGGCAAGAGAGCAAATGCCAGATTTAGAATCAATCGATGGNGCTTCACATGCAATGTTAGACGTTGTCACTGGAATTAGGCGGTGCGTGTTATGGGGNGGAGAAGAAGTTGGTTCACTGTTCGTCGACACGCTTCATAAGTTGTATCTCAGTGATAGTAAAGTGACNAAGCGAATGCTCACAAGGCGAGCAATTCTGCCNCTCGCTGAAGCAATTCTTGTTCGTGATCCAATCTATTTAGCAAAACTATCACGAAGTCCTGAGATTCGAAAAAAGATTCACACAATGCTCAATATCCGTCATGCTCGGGGCGACGAAATTGCTCGTCGTTATCTCACGAGAATACGTTTGCAGATTTGGAATTGGTCGTTGAGAGTAGATGTAAGGTCGAGTGATTGGTCAGCAGTTTTTGTTTCGTTGTTTGATTCAGTCATACCACTCAAGTGGCGTGGCAGTACGCAAGATAAAAAGTTGAGAACGCTTTTGCTTGATGCAGCTATTGAAGCTTCGTCGACACCAAGTGCTTACGGAGATTGGCAAAACAGATTCGCAGTCTTACAAAAACATGCGTTAAATGGCACATTGCACCATCTCACTGAAGAAGAACTTAACTCGATTCTCCAATCGAAGGAGTGATGTGTTGTCTTTTAAGTTGCCCGCACGCAGCAGCAATATCTCTGCCTCTACTTGCTCTGATGTGTGAGTTAACACCAGCGCTTGCAAGCGTTTCTTGAAATCTTCTGACTTGCTCAGTTTGTGGCCTTTCAAATGGCAAATCAGGAACTTCGTTGTAACGAATGAGATTAACATTGCACCTCAGCGTTTTGCAGAGAGCAGCAAGTTCTTTTGCATGCGCGGTCCTGTCATTGACTTTGTGCAAGAGCAAGTATTCGAGAGTAATCTCTCTTCCTGTTGCTTTAAAATATGTGTCACAAGCTTTAAGGATCTCTTTGATTGTCGCAAACTTCGCCCACGGGATGAGCTCTTTACGGATGTCATCATTGGGTGCATGTAAACTCAATGCAAGGGTTACGGGAATCTCAAACTTTGCCAACTTTTCAATTGCTGCTGGAAGTCCTACTGTTGAAACCGTTATCTTTCTAGCACCTATTCCAAGTCCCCAAGGTGCGTTTAAGATTCTTATTGCACGAGTCACATTTTGATAATTAGATAGCGGTTCACCCATACCCATAAAAACAATGTTTGTGATTTCGTCAGCACCGAGCGAGACGACTTGTTCAACAATTTGCCCAGCAGACAAGTTGCCTCCTAGACCTTCAAGTCCAGAAGCGCAAAATGTGCATCCAACCGGACAGCCAACTTGACTTGAAACGCAAGCAGTCCTTCTAGCCTTTGCGGGAATCATGACGGTTTCGGTTCTCTTTTCAGGAGACTCCCACTCAAGGAGATGTTTCCGAGTGCCGTCGGAAGCGTTTTGAGTCTTTACGAGTTTGCCTTTTCTAAACTCAAGTGCTTCTGATAATCGCTCACGAACAACTTTGCGGATATTCGACATCTCTTCTACGGACTGAACTTGCTTTTTGTAAACCCAGTCTAAGAGTTGTTTGCTGACATATTGAGGCAAGCCAAGTTCAGCAAAAAGACCGTCTGTGTCACGGGGAAACAACTCAAGTGCGTGCTGAGCATCTCGTGTACTCACTGTTCTTCACCTTCGACAGTGAGTTTTGATGCAATGAATGATTTAAAAGAAGCTGGCATTGAAAACGACATGCCTTCATCAAACTCTATGTCATCTGGTGCAACACCATCGTACTCTTCGACGAGATGCAAGACGAGTTCCTTGACGAGTCGTTCAGGGGCACTTGCCCCTGCAGTAACCAGCACCGACTCAACGCCTTCAAGCCACTCAGGTTTAAGCATGGATACATCATCGATAAGGAAAGACGGCGTGTCGACTGCATTTGCAATTTCAGTGAGCCGCAAGCTATTTGAACTGTTGTCTGACCCAACAACGAGTACTAAATCAACATCATTTGCTTGTTCTCTTACAGCAAGTTGTCTGTTCGTCGTTGCGTAACAGATGTCATCGCTTGGAGGTGCATTGATATGAGGAAAAGCTTCTTTGAGCGCGTTAATGATGAGTTCAGCGTCATCGATACTCAATGTTGTCTGGGTTAGATAGACGAGTTTATGTTCGTCAATGATTTCAAGATTAACGATGTCTTCTGGTGACTCGACAATTTGAATAGCGTCAGGTGCTTCTCCGTAAGTGCCAATGACTTCTTGGTGATTCTTGTGCCCAATGAGCAGTATCTGCCAGCCACGTTTTGCATAACGTACTGCTTCAGCATGGACTTTCGTCACAAGAGGGCACGTGGCATCAATTGAAATGAGTTTTCGATCTCGAGCATCGGATTTAACTTGTGGGCTGACGCCATGAGCACTAAAAACAACAGGTTGACCCGTGGGCACTTCATCTATCGATTCAACAAAAATAGCGCCACGTTCACGTAATCGCTCCACAACATGTCTATTGTGAACAATCTCATGGTAGACATACAAATCTTCATGCTCTTCTAGCGCGTCAAGCGTCTGGTCAACAATCTCGATTGCGATACGAACACCAGCGCAGAATCCCCTTGGGTTGGAAAGGAGAATCTCCATTATTCTCCCATGCCCAAATTCTTAAACAGGAACGCATAGATGTCTGCGGTCTCATCTATCCAAAGATGTATTGGTTTGCCCGCGCCATGACCTGCACGTGTTTCAATTCTAATCAGTACTGGATTGTCGCAGCCTTGGTCATATTGCAGTTCGGCAGCGAACTTAAAACTGTGTCCGGGGACAACTCGATCATCCGTATCACCTGTTGTAACAAGTGTTGGCGGATAACAAACACCTTTCTTTAAATTATGGAGCGGTGAATACTTCAGAATGTGGGGGAACATTTCTGGATCTTCTGGTGAACCATACTCACTTGTCCAAGCCCATCCGACAGTAAACAAGTGGAATCGCAGCATGTCCATGACGCCAACTGCTGGAAGACAAGCGCCAAAGAGGTCAGGCCGTTGCGTCATGCAGGCGCCTACGAGCAATCCGCCATTGCTGCCGCCTTGAATTCCAATCTTTGATGGCTTTGACCAACCATTTTTAATGAGCCATTCACTACATGCAATGAAATCGTCGAACACTTGCTGTTTCTTTTCATGCATGCCTGCCTCATGCCAAGTTCTTCCGTATTCACTCCCGCCTCGAATGCACGTGCTTGCATACACACCGCCCATCGATACCCAAATCGCTCGTGCTGGCGAAAACCTAGGCAACATAGCGCTGTCAAAGCCGCCATATCCATATTGAAGTACAGGATTGTTATTGTCTAGTTTGACGTCTTTGTTATGGGTTAAAAACATGGGTACTTTCGCACCGTCCGTACTTGTAACAAACACTCTTGAAACCGTTAAGTTTTCAAGGTCAATTGGAACGGCTGCTTCCCAAACTTGTTCAGTTTCTTGGGTAACAAGGTTGAGTTTATGTAATGAGATTGGTTGATCAAAACTTGTGTATGTCCAGAACACCTCGGTTTGATCATTTTTGCCTCCAAAACCACTTGTTGTGCCGAATCCAGGAAGGGTTACTGTGTAGAGTTCTTCGCCTGTGACTTTGTGCACGGTAACTTTAGAAGCAGCATCCTGGAGCCATGTCACGGTCATTTTGCCGCCAACAATATCAGCGCTTCTTAATATGTCTTTACGCTCTGGAAGGACTTCAGTCCACTCGTTGTCCTTTGTTGGGTTAATCGAGATGATTTTGCCATTTGGAGCATTTCGATTTGTTAAAAACCAAAGTTGATCGCCAATTGCGCCAATAAATGACATTTCTGCATCGAACTTGTCATCAAGCCATCGGAGTTCACTTTCATTGGGGCCTTTAATGAGCACGCCGTTGTTTGCGTCTGTTCCCTTACTGACTGAAACAATAAGCCAGCCGTTGTCTTCAGTGACTGTCGGTCCGTAAAAGTGATGTGGATTTTCTTTATCGTAGTAAACAAAGGTGTCTTCGCTCTGGTCTGTACCAAGTTTATGAAACCATAACTGCGACCCCTCAGTAACTTCTACAAGTTCAGTACCATCGTTGTTAACATACCTCGTGTAGTAGAAACCGCTTTCATCTGGAAGCCATGCGGGCCTTGAGAACTTGGTATCAGAGATAACCTCTGGATACAAGCGCTTGTTCTTCAGGCTTCGCACTCGCAACGTTTTCCAATCTGAGCCAGCATCAGAAACACCCCAAACAAGGAATGAACCTTCTGGACTGATGCTCCATGTTGAGAGTGCTTTCGTCCCATCTTCTGAGAATGTATTCGGGTCGATGAGCACATTATTAATGTCCTCTTCTGAAGTGCCATAGTAAATGACGCTATGGTTTTGCAAACCGGTGTTTCGTGATTGGAACCAGTAGGGTCCACGTTCAAATGGCGCTGTTTGTCTTGGGAAATTGTATGACTCAGTGAGCGCTTGCTTGATTTCCTCGCGAACAGGAATTGCATGTAAGTATGCTGAAGTTAACTCATTTTGCGCTTCAACCCATGATTTCACTTTTTCGTTCTTTCGAACATCATCTTCAAGCCAGCGGTAAGGGTCACTGACATTGACGCCGTGCAACACATCAACGGTGTCGCCACGATGCGTTTCAGGGTATTGCGTTATTGTGAGTAACAGACATGCGAAAATGTTTAGCATGATGAGTTTCCTATGACGTATGGGAGTGATTCAAGTTCTTCAGTAAAGTTAACGTAGCCATCTTTTGTAATCAAAATGTCTGCTTCATAGTGAACACTCATGGAGTTGTCAGCAGAGTAGATTGGCCATGTCCCACGTGTTTGTCTAATCTCTGGCGTGCCTACAGTCAGCATTGGTTCAACTGCAAGGAGCATTCCCTCTTCAAAGAGTTTTAATGCGTCAGGCCATTCAGCAGGATGACTTGGAACAGCATTTGAAATGTATGGCGGGCAGTGCAAAGTTTTGCCATAGCCATGACCACCGAGACCTCTCACGAGATGAAATGGATAATCACGCTCAGCAACTTGCTGCACAGCGCGAGCAAAATCAATGAGCGGGCGGCCCGGTTGCATTGCTGCAATGCCTGCTGCAAGAGATTTGCGGCCGGCTTCCATGAGTCGCATATTTTCTTCGTCAGCATGTTCAATTGCCCATGTCCAAGCGGCATCTCCGATCCAACCCTTGTATTTAGAGCCAATGTCGATGGACACTAAGTCGCCCGGTTTCAATGGTGATTGCTCCATGACATGTGTGCCATGGACGATGCATTCGTTAACGGATAAACAGGATTGGCTTGGAAATGGTGATTGACCCGGAATGGAATATTTAAAGAATGCACTTTTGCAGTTTAAACGCTTTAGTGTTTTTCCAACGAACGCATCGATTTCGGGAAGTGTTAATCCCGCTTTTAAAAACGAAGTTAACTCTTGATGCACTTTGACGACGCACTCTGCAGCGACTTTTGCAAGTTCGGTATCCTTAGGATGTGTGACTAGAGAGCGGTTCATGATTCGTCTTCTAAATGACCGCCGTCTGTTAACAAGTGTATGACTTCGCCATCAATTGAGACAAGCAGGGGGCCACCTGTTGCAACTTCCCAAGCGAGTTGTCGTTCATCGTCGAACTCTAACAATTGCAAGTTGGCTTTCTTGCCAACCTCAAGGGAACCCACTTGCTTTTCAATACCAAGTACACATGCTGCGTTATATGTCGCAGCTGTGATTGCTTCAGCAGGTGTAAGACCAAGGCGTCTACAAGCGAGTGAAATCGCAAATGGCATCGATGGAGATTGGGCTGAACCTGGATTGAAATTGGTAGCGATAGCAACTGCGCAACCTGCATCTACAATGTGACGCCCACGGGCGTATGCGTCGTTTAAACAGAATCCAGAAACTGGAAGTAAGACTCCAATCGTGTCACTATGCGCTAACGCTTTAATGCCTTCATCTGTGGAGTGTTCCAAATGGTCTACGCTCGTTGCACCTAATTCGATTGCCTTTTCAAGCATTCCGAGTGCATTGAATTGGTCGACATGAATTCTAAAGGGACATCCCAAATCAATCGCTTTTTCGAAGAGTGCAGTTGTGTCTTCAACTGACCAAGCGCCTTTTTCACAATAGGCATCACATGTGATACCCGGAAACTCTTGCACAACGGCAGGGAGTGTTTCATGAATTGTTGTTTCAACAAAGTTGGGTTGGTCTGGGTCAATGGCATGAGCGCCAAGGAATGTTCCTGCGATTTGTTGCGTGACATCTTGTGATGCATCATGAATCGCGCGAAGCATTTTCAATTCGTTTTCAGTGTTTAGCCCGTATCCACTTTTAATTTCAACGGACGCAGTGCCAAGAGATGACATCAATCCAATCCTAGAAAGGATGTCAACAGCGAGATCCTCTTGAGATGCTTCTCTTACTGCTCTTACGGTTGACATGATGCCACCGCCGCTTTCAAGAATCTCTAAGTAAGAAGCGCCATTTATGCCCATTTCAAACTCATCGAAACGCTCGCCTGCCCAACAAATGTGCGTGTGGCAATCGACGAAGGTTGGCATGACGACTCTTCCAAATGCATCGATGATGGGGATGTCTTCACCTTCTGGGATTAAATCTTCAGCAGGGATTCCTTCCCCAACATGTGCGATTTTGTCTCCTCTGACAAGAAGGTGTCCTAACTCGATGACTCCCAAATCGCCCAAGTGACTACCTCGCCTTGGTTGTGATTCTCCAGCGAGCGTTAACAGCCGTGCATTGATGATGAGAAAATCAGTCACGTGGTTCTTGCCTTAATGGAATCTTGACTTGTTGTTCATCTGCGCAATCGCATGCTTCACGGTAGCCAGCGTCGACGTGTCTAAAGATGCCCATCATTGGATCATTTGTAAGGACTCGCTTCAACCTCGATGCTGCTGCGTCAGTGCCATCAGCAACAATAACTTGACCAGCGTGCTGAGAATAGCCAATGCCAACCCCGCCACCATGATGGAAGGATACCCAGCTTGCGCCGCTTGCAATGTTTAACGCGAAGTTAATGAGTGGCCAGTCGCTGATTGCGTCAGTCCCATCAAGCATGCCTTCAGTTTCACGGTTTGGCGAGGCAACGCTTCCGCAATCAAGGTGATCGCGTCCAATGACAATTGGCGCAGAAACTTCACCACTTCGCACAAGTTCGTTAAATGCAAGACCCGCCTTGTCACGCTCACCAAGACCAAGCCAGCAGATACGGCAGGGCAATCCTTGATATTCGACGCGTTCTTGTGCCATGCGAATCCAGCGGTGAAGTGATTCATCTTCTGGGAACAAGTCGAGAATGAGTTCATCAGTTTTCTTGATGTCATCAGGATCGCCAGAGAGCGCTGCCCATCTAAATGGACCGCGGCCTCTACAAAACTGAGGTCGAATGTACGCAGGTACGAAACCTTCAAAATCAAATGCGTTTTCGACACCATTCTCAAGTGCGCGTTGACGCAAATTGTTTCCATAATCAAACGTCTTTGTGCCTTGGTCTTGATGCCAAAGCATGAGGCGAACATGTTCACTCATTGTCTCGATGCTTCGACTTGTATACTCATCTGGATTTGAGATTCGTAGTTCATCGGCTTCACTTCTTGAAAGCCCAGTTGGGTAGTAGCCAACCAATGCGTCATGCGCTGAGGTTTGGTCAGTCAGTGCATCTGGAATGATGCCACGTTCTTTCAACCTCGCGAGTAAGTCGACAATGTTCCCAAGATATCCAATGGAAACTGCTTCATTGTTTGCTTTTGCTTCGATTGCTCTGTCGATCGCGCCATCTAAATCTTCGATGATTTCATCGAGGTACCTATCCTTGACTCGTTTCTCAAGTCGTTCAATACAGACGTCTGCTATGAGGCAGGTGCCTTCGTTCATCGTCACAGCAAGTGGCTGCGCGCCGCCCATTCCACCACATCCGCCAGTGACGGAAAGCGTACCTTTTAATGTTCCCCCAAAGTGTTGTCTTGCACACTCTGCAAATGTTTCATACGTGCCTTGCAAGATGCCTTGCGTCCCAATGTAAATCCACGAGCCAGCAGTCATCTGGCCATACATCATGAGGTCGCGAGCTTCGAGGTCATCGAACGTCTCTTGTGTACCCCAGTGCGGGACAAGATTGCTGTTTGCAATGATGACGCGAGGTGCATCGACAGTCGTCGTTGCAATTCCAATTGGCTTTCCTGATTGCACAAGAAGCGTTTCATCAACTTCCAACTCTTGAAGTGATTTGATGATTGCATCGTAAGACTCCCAGTTCCGAGCAGCTTTCCCTCTTCCGCCATAAACCACGAGGTCATCTGGACACTCTGCAACTTCAGGGTCGAGATTGTTCATCAGCATCCGCATTGCCGCTTCTGCCTGCCATGATTTGCACGTCTTTTCACTGCCTCTTGGGGCTGAAATCACTCTTTTTTGGGTTGTAAAGGTATCAGTGGTCATTTGTAAGATTGTATTTGCAAATGGGATGACCTGCATGAGTTACAATTAAATGCAAGAAGAGAATAACAGTAGGTCTACCATGACTACACAGACAGCATTAACGGAAATCGAACTCGCATCCGGCTCATTTTGCTGGAATGAACTACTGACAATAGATACAAACGCTTCTTCTGATTTCTACACAAACTTATTTGCGTGGACAAAAGACGCTGGACCAGATCCAGAAAATAGCGATTACTCAGTCTTCACAGACAACGGTATGCCGAAGTGCGGCATGATGGCCATGCACTGGGAAGGTAAACCCAACTGGCTCGGATATGTCAACGTTGAAAATGTTGACGAGATGACAGCAAAGGCGGAATCACTTGGCGCACATGTATGTGCACCTCCATCAGACATTCCGAACATTGGCAGATTCTCAGTTGTGACCGACCCGATTGGTGGCACAATTGGTCTCTTTTTGAGTATTACCGGATGCCCAGCAGGCAGTTTCTAGTGTCCAGAGCAATCAATTGGGTGAATAAATAGGGTTTTTGCTTGAAAAAACCATCCTTTGCCGCATAATTGATTTAGAAAAGATGAGAACTTCCCTTTCCATCATTACTGTTGCTATCTCTACATCTTCTCTATTTGGTGATGTTGATTTAAGACCCCTTCGTCAATACGAAGCAGGCAGCAATTCTACAGGTGTTTTTGCAGCAGATTTTGACCTTGACGGTGATGTTGATGTCGCTGTTTCAAACAGAGTTTCAAACTCTGTTTCAATTCTTGAGAACACTGGAAATGGTTTGTTTCTCGGTCCATATGACTTCAATACCGGCGAAGTTCCACGTTATGTAGATGGTGCTGACTTCAATGAAGATGGATATGTCGATTTATGTACACCTGACTATGTTGGTGATACGACTACTGTGCTTCTAAACAATGGCGAAGGGGAGTTTGAGATTGCCTTGCAAGAGCCACTCTACACTCCAGCATTCCTTTGGGTTGATGATTTGGATTTAGATGGGCATGCAGACATTCTAAACTTGCATTGGGATGAGAATGCAGACCCGCCAAGTCAGTATCCAGCCAAGTTTACACCAATGTATGGAAAGGGAGATGGTACATTTGAAGTTGGTCCCTCAACATTTATTGGTAAGCAGCCACGTTGTGGCGCATCTAAAGATCTCAACGGCGATGGGATTTTAGATGTTGCAACTGCAAACTATCAAAGTAATACCATTTCAATTCTCTTCGGAAAGGGGAATCGCACATTCGCTGATGAAATTTTTATCCCTGTAAACGGTACCCCAAGATATTTAGCACTAGAAGATGTTGACGACAACGAATCTGTTGACATCATTTTGATTGACAGAACAAACAATGCGTTACTCGTTTTTAAGAATGATGGGTTGGGTCATTTTAAGCAAACTTCAGTTGAAAGTACTAGTAACATCCCACACTCCGTATCAATGGGTGATATGAACGATGATGGATACTTAGACGCCATGGTTACACATGTTGGCTCACACGTTCAAAAATTGTATTTCAACGATGGAACAGGGGATTTCTCTGCTATTCAGGACATCATAATGAACTCTGGGCCTGCAGAAGTCAAGCTACACGATGTCAATGATGATGGTGATTTAGATATTCTGGCAGCAAATGTGAATACGAATGCGCTTGGCCTTAGTGTCATCATTCAAGGCTCTTGCGAGGGTCCTGACTGTAACAACAACGGCATTGCTGATGTTTGTGAGTTGCCCGACTGTAACACAAGTGGATTGCCGGATGATTGCGACATCATGTTTGGGTTCTCAGCAGACATCAATGGTAATGGCATTCCTGATGAATGTGAACAAGACTGTAATGGGAACTTAGTGCCAGACGCTTATGAAATTGAGATTGGATTGATGAGCGATTGTGATGGCAATGGAATGCCAGATGATTGCGATTGGGAAGTCCTTGGTGATTGCGATGGTGATGGATTGTTCGATGGCTGCGAAGAAGATGGGAACGCAGATTACATCCCTGATGATTGTCAGTGCCCAGCTGATTTAAATGATACTCTAGTCGTTGATGTCGATGATTTACTGATGATCATTGCAGCCTAGGGCTCAGATATTGGTGGCCATGTGCCAATTCCCGAAGATTTAAACAACGATTATGAAGTCGATGTCGACGACTTGCTAATTCTGATTCAGTTATGGGGTGAATGCCCAGAAGACGCTGCTGTTCATGCTGAAGGTGCGTGTTGTATTGGTGTCTTCTGCATAGATTCATCAGAGGTTGCATGTCACGTTCGGAATGGGGCATACTTTGGTGATGGCGTTCCATGCGAAGGCCAATCGTGTGCCAACCCATAATGTTAACACTAGATTAATGCTGCAATCTGAGCAATGTCGGGTGACGGGGAACGGTCAGTTTGTCTTTCTGGAACGACAGTCCTAATCTTTGCACGCATGTATTCAATACCAGCACCTGATTTCAGAGGTGCATAAAAGTCAAGTGCGTCTGAACTCACGAGGAGTTCGATGGCGATGACCTGTTTACAAAGTTCGATAGATTGTCTCAGCATAAAGCCGGCGGTTGCGCCCATGGAGTTGTAATCTTCAATGCCAGCGGAAGTTGAAATGTTCGATACGCTTGCTGGCATGGAAAGTGTTCGCAACTCGGCACAACATGCTGCCGCAGTGTACTGTGCTATCATCAAACCACTTTCAACACCGGCGTTCTTTGCTAGGAATGGGGGCAGTTCGTTATGGATGTCCCTGCCAGATAACAACCATTCAATTCGTCGTTCTGCAATGCCAGCGATATGGCAAAGCGAGATGCGAAGTTCATCCATTGCGATTGCGAGGGGCATGCCATGGAAGTTGCCACCAGAGAGAATGTCATCATCTTCAGTGAAAACGAGTGGATTGTCAGTTACTGCGCCAAGTTCAGATTGAACAACACCAGTGACTCTAGCAATGGCTTCCATTGATGCACCAAGAACTTGTGGTGAACATCTGAAACTGTAAGGGTCTTGAACCCTAGGGTCGCCATCTGCATGTGAAGCAAGAATCTCAGAGCCATCAAGAAGTTTGCGAATTGTCTCTGCGACAGTTCGCTGGCCGCTTTGACCCCTTGCAGCATGTATTCGGTCATCTAGAAATGTATCCGTTGCTTTTGCTGCATCAATAGACATCGCTGTTGCAATGACTGCGTGTTCACAAAGTGATGCAATATCACTCAATGCAAGTGCAGCAGTCGCGCACATGAGATGCGTTCCATTGATGAGTGCTAAACCCTCTTTTTCTTGAGGCACTATTTTTTTGATGTCGCACTTTTCTAATGCATCTTGACCGCTCATGCGTTCGCTATCAACGAAGGCTTCGCCTTCTCCGCAGAGCACCAAGGCAAGGTGAGCGAGTGGGGATAAGTCGCCAGATGCACCAACTGAGCCGCGTGATGGAATAACTGGAACTACATTGTTGTTGAGCATTGACACAAGTGTTGAGACGACGACTTCTCTGACGCCGCTTTTGCCTCTGCAAAGACTTGCTGCAAGCAACGCCATCATGCCCCGAACAATCTCTTCTTCAAGTGGCTCGCCCACAGAAGCTGCATGCGAACGAAGAAGGTTTAACTGAAGAGTTGTGCATTCGTCTTTGGATATTGTTTTTGTTGAGAGCGCGCCAAAGCCAGTGTTGATGCCGTAAGTCGGTGTGCCTGAGTTAAAGCGAGACTCTACGGTGGTTCTTGCTTTTGCAATTGCTTGCTTTGCATCATCACCAATTGAAACGGGGAGAAACTCGCGGGCGATTGCAACGACCTGAGGTCCTGTGAGTGCGTCGCCATTGAATTGAATCACTTTTGGTTCATCTTCGGTCATTCAAGCATTTTACCAAGCCTGCTCGTGTACCATGTACTTATGCAAGGTGCGATTCGAATTGGTTCAACAGTCATAGGGCTTCTCATCATTGGATTTGTGGCGGCATTTGTCTCTGACAGCTTTTTATCCGCAAGGGGCGCTGCTGGCCCAACAGCAATGCAATCGGTTGCTCTTTTTCAGTCAGTCCTAGAACTTGTGGGCTTAAGTTTGGCGAGCGCTATCCTTGGAGCAATTGTTGCGAAAATTGCCACAACGAACGCTGGAATGGCGGTGTTTGGGTTTGGATACTTTGTGCTTGCCATGAATCTCGCTGGTTTTGAAGAATTTGTATATCAACAGGGCAATGTGTGGCTGCTCGTTTGTGAACTGCTTTTTGTGGCAATGCTCATCATGCTAGGTTCACTGCTTATCTTTGCGGTTGGCGGACCTTTTGAAAGTGTTGCTGAACCAAAAGAAGGTGAGTCGACTTCAATTCTGCAAGTACTTGCAATCGGTTTAGGTGTTTTGCCAATTGTTTACCTTGTTGCGCAAGTTCCAGACAAGGGGCAAGTGTTAGGTGCTTGCGTTCTTGGTGGCATTTTTGTTGGGTTCCTAACGCGTAAGTTTTTACCGTCAATGCAACCGGTTTGTATGTTTGCTTTGCCAGTTGCTTGTGGAACGATAGGGTATGTAGTCGGTAATCAGATGACAGGCTTTACCGAAGAACTTCTCATACGCAAGAGTGTTTCGCATTTGTTGTTCCCAACGCCAATTGAATATGCAGGTGGCGTCATTCTCGGAGTTTCAATTGGACTGAATTGGCTTGCCTTTTTGTCAGTGCCTGAAGATGCCCAGAAGAGTTAAGGGCAGTCTCCCCAAAGGGCGAGTAGTTGAACTAAATCATCAATATTACTGACCTTCTATTCGTCATCGATACTTGGTCAGGTGACAAGGAATGTGCTAAAAACGATTTATTCGTTGGCTCTGATTGCCTGTATGAGTATGCCATCGATTGCCCGTAGGGTAGTTAATCATCTGTATAATCGGTAGGATGAACTTACTGCTTGCAATCGTGATTTCTCTGTCCACTACTGATCGGCTTGAATCGGTCCTAGACGCTGCAGGTGATAATAAGTCGGAATTGCAAGCAGTACTTGATCATTATGAATCACAGGGAGAAATGCAGAAATACGAGGCGACGTGTTTTTTAATTGAGAACATGGAGGGTCATAACTACACAGAACTCGTCTTCTTTAATGAAAAAGATGAAATCGTGCCGTTCGACTCACTGTCATATGAAAACTATGATGAAGCAGCTAGTGCAATGCATTCGCTTGAACAAGAGCATGGTTCAATCCGGCATGGCAAGGGTAAAGTGATTCATGACATCGAGACGATCACAAGTGAGTATCTCATCGAAAACATTGACTTGGCATTTGCTGCTTGGCATACAAACCCTTGGGCAAAACACTTGTCGTTCGATGATTTCTGTGAATATGTATTGCCGTACCGCGGTTCTAACGAACCAATCGAATCGTGGCGTGGTGAGTTGATGGACAATTTTGCTTCGCTTGAAGACGAGCTTGAAGATTCGTCAAATCCATTTGAAGCGGGCAAATTGCTTGAACAAAAAGCCAACGCAATCATTGGTTTTGATCCGATTTTTTACTTACACCCAACAGACCAAGGCTTTGCAGAAATGAAAGAGCGTGGTCTCGGTCGCTGCGAAGACATTACCAACATGCAGATTTATGCGCGAAGAGCGGGCGGTGTAGCGGTCGCTTCAGATTACACGCCGCTCTGGGCAAAAGCGGGGAATAATCATGCTTGGAGTGTCATCATCGGTCCAGATGGTAAGGGCTACGCACCAATTCACAATGTCGCAGCGAAGGTCTACCGGAAAACATACTCAGAACAACTTGACAGTTTGGGCGCAAAGTTAGAAGAAGGTGAACAAGCCCCAAGATGGCTAAAGGGCAAGTACTACAAAGATGTTACGACGAGTTATGGCAAAGTCAGTGACATCACGATTCCGATGCAGGAATATACTGATGAGAAATATGGGTACATCTGCGTGTTTAATAGTGGAAGTTGGGGTCCAATTCATTGGAGTAATTTGGAGTATGGCTATGCACACTTTAATGACATGGGACGCGACATCTTGTATATGCCCGCTTACTTTAGAGATGGGGATGTCATCGAAACAGCAACGCCACTCATCCTTCATAACAATGGAACCGTAGAGAAACTTGCAGGTGGTGGCGACACGGCGTCGATCATGCTTACTTCCACAACTGGTGATGAAGTGACGTACGAAGGGATGACCGATGAGTCAGTACAACTCCCAATCAAGGAAGGCGTCAGTTACGAATTGTTTGTTTGGGATGACGCAGATTGGCAAACAGTTGCAACGGAGTTTGGTGGAAGTGCGCCGTTCACCTTTGAAGGTCTTGACACGAAACGGTTGTACTGGTTAACCGAAATTGGCGGGACTAAAGAAGAACGGCCATTTGTCATTTCAAACGGCGAAGTCGTTCGATACTAACTCAAACTGTTTGTTCAAATGATGCCATGCGTTCTTGCATTTGATCTTTTGTGGTGCTTGCAAGACCATCTAAGCCAAACGACTGAAGCGTAAAGCTCGCAGTAATCGTTCCCCATTTCATTGCTTCCTTCATGGCGTCAAATGTTATTTCATCACATGAAGCAAGATGGCCAAGGAATCCGCCTGCAAAACTATCACCAGCACCAGTAGGGTCAATGACTTGTTCTGGACTCAGAGCGACAGCAGGGATTTGATACACCCCATCTGGGTGGACGAGGATTGCTCCATGCTCACCAAGTTTCACAATGACAAATGATGGCCCTCTTGTAATGAGTTCTTTTGCGGCCTCAATTGGATCACTGATATCAGTGAGTTGCTCTGCTTCAGAGTCATTAATCACTAATCCGTCAATGTGATTGAACAACTCGTGGAGTTCGTCATTTGCGATGTTGATCCACAAGTCCATCGTGTCTGCAACAGCAAGTTGGCGGGAAGGGAAGTTGCTGAGTAAATCGAGTTGAATGCTCGGATGTGAGTTTGCTAAGAAAATGACCCTGCTATCACCGTATGAGTCAGGAATCGCGGGGGGTGCTTCTTCAAGAACGCCAAGTTCAGTAAAGAGGGTTTCCCTCTGATTCATATTGTCAAAGTATTTTCCGCCCCAGGCGAATGTTTTTGATTCGCTTCGTTCTTCTAGACCATCAAGGCATAAACCCTCAATCGATTCTAGAATCGATTTATGTTCGGCTGGCCCATCTCCACCAACTGCACCAACAATGCGGATGGGATTGTGATGAAAGGCAGCAGCTGCTGCGAAGTAAGCACATGAACCACCGGAGACGCCTTCTGCAGATGCAGTTGGTGTTTCAACGGTGTCAATTCCAATTGTTCCTGTTACGAGTAGTGGCATGGGGCGTCATTATAGTAGTTGCGTAAGATGCCCGCCTGCATCATTAATCAAGTCCAGCGCTTCTTCTCTGGTTACAGATTTGTGATGCATCACAATGGCTGCTTTGACATCTTTGTGACTATCAATGAGCAGTGCTCTTGCTTCATCTCGCGAAATGTTGCAAAGCGCTTCAATGATACGGATGCCGCGGTCCATCAATTTATCATTCGTCGCTTTGAGGTCAACCATGTAGTTGCCATACACTTTTCCAATCTTCGTGAAGTACGTCGTCGTGATGATATTGAGTGTGAGTTTTGTTGCTGTGCCGGCCTTTAACCGGGTGGAACCGGTGAGTGGCTCAGGGCCAGTGTCTAAATGAATGACGTGGTCGCACGCACAAGGCACTTCGGCACATGTTAAAAGTGCAGTAAATGCGCCTTTACTTTTTGCAAGTGATAATCCGCCGTGTACCCATGGTGTCGTTCCGCCAGCAGTAATGCCAAGGACGACATCCTGATCATTAAGTTCGAGTTTGTTAAGTTCCTCATGCGCGCCTTCGAACACATCTTCTTTTGCTTCAGAGGATGTTCGAAGCGAAGCATCACCGCCAGCGATGATACCAATAACTTTCCCCGAATCAGCTTGAAAAGTAGGGGGGCACTCGGCTGCGTCGAGCACGCCAAGTCGTCCTGAAGTGCCACACCCTATGTAGATGAGCCGGCCGGTACGATTGACCACTTCATCAACAAGCACTGCGATTGATTCTGAAGCATTCTGCACTGCCGTAATAGCATCACGGTGATCCACTGCAAGTAACTCAACACATTCACTTGTCGTTAATGCATCTAACCCAGTGGTGTTTGGATGTCGCTGTTCAGTAGCAATGTGACCACGGTTACGTTCCATGTTTCTTATTCTACTAAAGGAATGGTCATAAAAAAAAGCACCACCCGGAGGTGGTGCTTTGAAATCAATCTTACAAAGAGATTAGACCATGTCTTTGAGTGCTTTGAGTGGAGTGACTTTCACTGCTTTGCGTGCTGGCTTCGCAGGAATGTCTCTTGTTTCGCCTAGTAGTGGTAGGAAAACATTTTTACGAGCTGGACGTCGTGGAATGACTTTCTTTTTGACTTTCATGAGGCCTGGTACTGTGAATACGCCTGGGCCACGGTTGCCAAGATCTTTCTTGATCATTTTTGACATGCATTCAAAAACTGATGCTACTTCCTTGCGAGTGAGACCTGTGTCCGCGGAAATATCACCGAGGATTTGTGTCTTTGTTCTTGGCTTAACTTCAGTAGTTTTCGCCTTTTTGGTTGTTTTCTTTTTCTTGGCCATGGAATTCGAATCCTTTCATTGGTCCAACTCTACTTTGCGTTCTCCCCGCCAACACTGGCGACTCAAAAGACACGCACAACTTGGGAATGTACATTCACTAGCATCCTATAACAAGGTATTCACTAAGGAAAATACAGTGTTTTTTAGAAAATCTGATATTTTATAGTCCGATTAAACAGCAATAATTCATGTTTAAAATATTGAATCTTTTCGTAATCTCCACAGGTGATTAGCCGATTGGTATTATTACTAGTTTCTCCACTTTTACACCCTAGCGAAGAAGAGTACGGAATCAATTTAATGTTTGAATACGATGTATGCATAGTTGGCACAGGTCGCGTCGGTTTACCACTAGCCCTCTCACTTATAGAGTCAGGTCAAAAGGTGACTGGTGTTGATTTAGACGAAAATTTACGAAACAGCGTTAATGGCGGGACAATGCCATTCCATGAACCCGGCTATGACGAACTCGTTGCAAGTAAACAACTTCAGATCCAACCAAAGCCAGATGATGCAGTACCAAACAGTGCAGCTGTCATCATTACCGTCGGTACGCCGCTNCATAACCATATTGAGACAGATCTTTCNCAGATTCAAANGGTATTAGCAGGNCTTGGCGACCATTTCAGGAAAGGTCAACTCATTATTTTGAGATCGACTGTTGCACCTGGGACAACTTCGTATGTCAAGAAGTGGATTGAGCGCAACACTGACTTNACAGTTGGCAAAGATTTATTCTTGTCATTCTGCCCGGAGCGAATTGCTGAAGGTGTTGCGTATACAGAANTGCGTTCNCTGCCTCAAATTTGCGGAGCAGAAGATGATACGAGTCGTGATATGGCTGGGGATCTCTTTGCAAATCTTGCTCCTGAAATCATGAAGACCAACTTCATCACAGCCGAACTTGTCAAACTCTTTAACAANATCTCNCGATACATCAACTTTGCAGTCGCAAACCAGTTTGCACTCATCGCAGATAATTTCGGTGCAAACATCTATGAAACACGGATGCTCGCAAATCACGATTATCCAAGATGTAACCTAGCGATGCCTGGATTTACTGCGGGCACATGCCTTCGAAAAGACTTTGGCATGATTAACGAATGGAGTCCGTATCCAGACATGCTNCTTTCAGCATGGAAGATGAANGAGTTTACGCCTGCAATGCTTGTTGACCAACTCATGAAACGAACAAAGATTCATGACAGCAAAGTTGCAGTGCTAGGATTTACATTCAAACAAGACACNGACGATATACGCGACAGTTTGGTTCCAAAACTTTGTCGATACATCGAANGACAACTTCCAATGGAACTCAGAGTCACNGACCATCACTTGCCNGACCCNATTCTNGANCCNTCAGCNNCNGAGCCAATCAANAACTGGGCTGTGAGCGATGCNCTNGANGGTGTNGATTGTGTGTTNGTTGCAACGAACCATACGGGCTANAAGGACGTATTNGTNGAGTTAGGGAAGAANCACCCTGAGGCATGGGTGGCTGACATTTGGAATGTCGGTGGTANGGATCAAATNTATTACCAAGCAGGAATTCTTGCNGGAGAGAAGGTAACTCAATGAAAGTATTACTCANAGGCGGAAGCGGTTTCTTAGGNTGNGAACTCTGNAATGAACTGCTTCAAGCAGGTCACGAAGTCGTTGTTCTNGATGACCACTCAAGAGGTAAGCCAGCGCGTCTCGAGCAGTTTGGCGATACAGTTCAACTCGTCGATGGCGATGTTCGTGACTACGACGCAGTTCGGAAAGCGACCGAGGGTTGCGAAGTNGTTTGGCACCTTGCATACATTAACGGNACGCGATACTTNTATGAAAAACCAGACATGGTTCTNGAAGTTGGCATTGAAGGAACGCAAAACANAATCAAAGCAGCGCTTGATGCTGGCGTGAAACGATNTGTGCTCGCAAGTACAAGCGAAACATACAACGANCCATCACATGTTCCAACAACCGAAAGCGAACGNTTGATGATTCCAGATGTGACNAATCCGCGATTTAGTTATGGCGGCGGCAAGATTGCTTGTGAACTTTTGACGCTTCATGTTGGTGGATTCCGTGGNCTTGAAACAGTCATCTTTAGACCACATAACTTCATTGGTCCAGACATGGGTTTTGAACACGTCATTCCAGAAATCACAGGGAAAATCATCGNCGCATCAGATGGNTTAGCAAAGAAAGAAATCGACCTTGAGATTCAAGGTGATGGCTCAGAGACACGCTCATTTTGTGATGTGACAGATGGNGCTCGTGGAGCATTCCTTGCTGGCGAAAAAGGTGAAGATGGGAACATTTACCACATCGGTACCGAAACTGAAGTCACCATTAAACATCTTGTTGAAACCATCGGTCATGCNTGNGGCNTAAAAGTCAACGTTGTTCCAGGTGAACTGCGAAAGGGCGGCACATCGAGAAGGTGTCCATCAATTGCGAAAGTGAGTGAACTAGGATACACACCGAAATACTCATTTGAAGAAGCAGTAAACCGTTGTGTTCAGTGGTATGTCGAGTACCACACTTCAAAAGCGAACGCGTAATGTCTCTTGCTGACAAAACGATCGTTGTCACTGGCGGCAAGGGTTTCCTTGGCGGCTTTGTTTGCNGGGCGATTGAAGCNAAGGGNGGCAATGCNNTTGCGATTGGTAGTAAAGATTACAACNTGATTGAACAATCAGATGTAAGAAGGATGTATGCGGAGTTAAAACCGGACATCGTGATTCATCTTGCAGCTGCGTGNGGNGGCATCGGTGCAAATGTCGAAAACCCNGCNCGCTTCTTATATGAAAACGCAGTGATGGGTTTGATGCTTCTGGAAGAAGGNCGTCACAATGATTTAGGCAAGTTTGTGCTCATCAGCACGACATGTTCCTATCCAAAAGACGCGCCGTTACCNCTCAACGAAGATGACATTTGGACAGGCAAACCAGTTGGNGCNACAGGNCCNTANGGNATGGCNAAGCGNTTGCTACACGAAGCNTGTGAAACGTATGGTCGTCAATATGATTTGCCNTGCGTAGTGCTTGTTCCAGCGAACTTATACGGACCAGAAGACCACTTNGAAGAAGAGAAGAGCCATGTCATTCCTGCCATCATTCGAAGATATGTCGAAGCAAAAGAAGAAGGATTGACAGAAGTTTCAAATTGGGGAACTGGAACGCCAACNCGNGAGTTTCTNCATGTNAAAGANGCNGCNGAAGCCATTGCACTTGCTGCNNAAACNGAAGTGTCNAGNGAGCCNATGAANCTTGGNACNGGNNTTGANACATCAATNTCNGANTTGACTACNATNATCGCAANCGCNGTNGGCTATGAAGGTGAAGTTGTTTGGGATACNNCAAANCCAGATGGNCAACCAAAACGATTNCTTGATGTNNCAAGAGCNAAAGAACGCTTANGCTTTGAAGCGAAAATCAGTTTAGAAGATGGGATTGCTGAAACTGTAGAGTGGTATAAACAAAACCGCTAANCANTNNTCAGATTGCATCAAACCCTTTTTGNAGTACATCAAAATACTTTTTNCCAGATACTTCAATNGAGTATTCATTGACGAGCAAATCTCTTGCGCGTTTGCCCATTGCTTTTGCTTCATCGGGGTTGTTGATGAGAAATCTAATCTTCTCTACAAATGTGTCAGTGTCACCGAGCTCTACCCAACACCCTACATCATTACATTCCACTTTCTTTCGAAGCTCTGAGTCTGGCGAAGAAAAAGCGACAATAGGTCTGCCTACTGAAAGGGAAGTATAGAGTTTGGAAGGGAAACTGATNCCATCAATACCNTTTGCGATGGTAACGAGNAGNGCNTCGCAACAATTGAGNGCATCATTAAATTGTTCTTGGGGCGTATATGGNAACAAGAGNGTGTTAAACAANTTTTTCTCTTTNATNGTGTCTTCAATGTGTTGTCGTTGGCCGCCAGCGCCTGTGAAGACGAGTCTAAAGTTTTCGTCAAGGAGTNGNTCNGCAGCATCNAGAATCATNTCAAACTCGTAATACAATCCNAAGTTNCCGGAGTAAAGCANAGTAAATGGNTCNATNAGNCCNTGCTCNTANGCAAANTTGCTTTCGNNTTTTGGTTTCGGCTCNAGTTCAGATGGATCAGCCCAGTTCGGAATGACATGCACTCTGTCTGGTTCAGGTCCATAGGCATTGCANACGAGTTCNTTTGCNGCATNACTTANNACGATGACTTGCTCNGCTCTCNTATACATAATCTTGTTACAGAAGCGCCAAAACTTATCGATGAANCCGNCCTTGCGAATCTTGCCNACCCANACAGCGANNTCNGGATAAGANTCATGAAGNAGNACNACNTANNTNTGNTTNTTNATGAGNGAGATAAANGCNCCAACAAATCCTAAGTAGGGTGGGTTGGTTGTATACAGATAGANTTCGNCCTTCCTNCGNGGCAGNACATGGAANAGNGCAAGTGGNATGAGAAATGTGATTGAGTTNANGATNCNNCCAATAATGGAATCTTTTGAATACCGAGTGGTCCACATTCGNTTGACATGNACNCCATTTTTAAATTCTTCTTTAGGGCACTCTTGCCAAGNTTCTTTTGGACCATAAGANGGNCTGCANGTNATCACTGATACTNCAGCACCTTGCTTTGCGATNTTNTCNGCAAGTTCAAACANNAGGTGNCCNGTCGAGGCGACATCTGGNACGTAGTACTGGTTCAGAATGACGANTTTCATCGGNGGTNTATNTTGCGGTGTCTCTTCTTGTTGTGCGTTCATATATGTGCTTCCCAATCTGGCAATGGGAAGATGACACTATATCGNCNCTTTTTNNNCATTTNANNNNACNTAGAANGGAAGTANTCACTAATTTCCTTGCTCTTNNNANNANTTGTGNTAGNTTAGACTGGATGGAAGCANTANTCNTTNCAACNNTTTTNNCCATGGCNCCATTNAGTGTTGANCCTTCACAAGAGTNCTCTNGANGGNANNTTTTCNCAAACAATNNATATGCCNGGNACGNTCATNGGNGATTATGANGANNAANCATATCCAGANGGCACAATGACNAGNCCAGGGGTTTGGGGTGGTAGTGGTAATCAACCAATTGATTGCTCCATAGAACCAAATTTTGGCGGCGATTTTGGTGGTCAAGTCAATGGTGCGCTTGAAATCGAACTCGTTAGCGACGAAGTATTAGCACTAAATGCAATGTCACTGAGCGCTTTTGAAAAGGAACAATTCATACCACTTAACATCATTTTTGAGTATGAAACATTTCGATCAATTGCTCCAGATTCTCTCTTTGTAGGTGGATTCCCAGTTGAAGTTCCAATTGGCGAGGGGGCCATCACTTCACTGGCCATTGACTTGCCTTCAGCATTCGACCTTTCACTGAAACCTCTCAACGTCGGTGAATGGACGATTTACGGTGAAGTGCCTGTAATTATTACAACAAGTTTTACAATTTTTGAAACAGATACTGGGCCACTTCCAACACCAGGCATTCTGACACTCCAAGGCACTTTAATTAGTGCAAGTGGCGAGCTTACAATGCAAGCAACATCTTCATGGGATGTTAATGAGACAATTGAAGATCCGCCGTTCTTCTTTGATAACTTGCCGCTTGAGTTGCCAACAATTATCCCTCCAGGCGATTTTGCAGGTGTACTTCTTTCAGTTGCGGCTGATCAAGCGACCAGTACTGTAGTTGGTATGCTGGAATTCACTGCAAGTGGTGATAGTCAAGATGTTCCTGGTGATGTAAATGATGATGGCGAAGTCAATGTGTCTGATGCCTTGTCAGTAATTAGTGCATGGGGTTCATGCAATGGTTGTCCAGAAGATTTGAATGACGATGGAAATGTTAATGTGACGGACCTTCTAGACGTCATCGCAAACTGGACTGTTTGATAAAACATCGTCGAGGCTAGATTTAACAATGTTACTCAGGCTAGCATATTGATTTGATGCCCTCACGGAATTAGGTCAACTGCAAGAAATCCTCTTTAAGTACTGAACGCAAGCGAAGAGTGTATTCATCAACATGTTCTGTTGAGAATGTCATAGGCGGTTTTATTTTGATGACATTTGCATCTCTACCATCGGTACTAATAAGAATGCCAAGTTTTTTCATTTGGTTAACTAAATAACTCGCTTGCTGCGGCAATGGTTCTAAATCTAATGCAACGAGTTCAAAACCTAGGAATAGACCTTGACCCCTCACATCTTGAATGATGTTAAATTCATTCGAGAGTTTTCGTAATTCCTTCTTGAAGTATTGGCCAACATCTCGTGCGTTTTCTTGAAGTCCTTCGTCTTTAATGACTTTGAGCACTTCTAGTCCAATTGCACATGAGACAGGATTGCCCCCAAAGGTATTAAAGTACTCCATGCCATTTGCAAAAGCATCAGCAACTTCTTGTGTGCAGATCACTGCACCAAGGGGATGGCCATTACCAAATGGTTTGCCAATAGTGACGATGTCTGGAACAACGCCATGCAGCTGAAATCCCCAAAAGTGTTTTCCAACCCTTCCAAGACCAGTTTGTACTTCATCAGCGATGCATAATCCGCCTTCTTTACGCACACTCTCGTAGGCTGATTGCAGATAGTGCTCTGGCAATTCAATCTGACCGCCACAACTCATGATGCTTTCACAGATGAAACCCGCTACATTTTTACCTTTTGCTTTGATATTCAGGATTTGTTTATCAATGTGTTCAGCGTAACGGTAACTTTCTTCTTTGCCTCTATAAATGCCTCTAAAGGAATCTGGAAGGGGAACGATGTGTGTATGTTCAGGAGCACCATGTCCGCCATTGCCATCAAATTTGTATGAACTCACATCGACACAGCCCTGGGTATTACCGTGATATCCAACTTCAATGGCAATCATGTCTTTTTGATTAGTTGCTTCTTTACACATTCGCATCGCGAGTTCATTTGCTTCGCTGCCAGAATTCACAAAGTGAACAACGGATAGTTCATCTGGAAAAGTTGCGAGTAACTCCTTTGTCAATGCATTGATTGTCGGATGCATGTACCGAGTGTTTGTATTTAGGATTGACATTTGAGTACGTCCACTTTGAACAACGCGTGGATGTTCATGGCCGACGTGAGCTACATTATTAATGGTATCTAAATATTTTTGCCCGGTATGATCAAAAAGGTAAACGTCAGAGCCCATTAAAATTGTTAGTGGTTTGTCGTATGAGACACTTAAACTTTTACCTAGATGTTTCTTGCGATATTCAAGAAGATGTTTTTCAATCGGCAGTTGTGCAGATGGTTTTAAGTCACTAAAGACAAAAGCGGGATCTGGACAAATATCCTGCCAAACAGGCACTAAATTAGGAGTTGCAACGCCAGGATAGTTAGTTGTTTCATCAAACATACTTAGCATAAGTTGGAAGTGTAGATGTGGAATCCATCCTCCATTAACGCTTTCGTCGCCAATGTGCCCGATTAAATCGCCTTTTCTTACATTATCGCCATTAGATAAATTCTCAATGCAACTTAGTGATAAATGACCATAAAGTGAATAAAAGTGTTCGCCATTTTCAAGTTCATGTTGAAGTATGACAGTCGGTCCATAATCTTTATCAATGTTATTGTCATGAACGCTAAAAACAATACCATCTGCAAATGCATGGATTGGTGTTTCTTCTTTAATACACAGGTCAATGCCCAAATGGACACTGCGATATTCAGGTCCATTATTCCCTTCTGACTTGTATGCGGCAGTGCTATAAAATGGGCGATATTCTAAATATCCACCCGCAAATAAAGTATTTGGTTGTTGAGCAAAGAGTTTGGCATACTTATATCTACTTAATGTCTTATCGGTATATTCAAACTCATGCCCAAGCCATTTACTTCCCACGCTCATATCAATTTGTTCTATTGAGTCATAAGGGAGCGTAGGAATTAGCGTTTGCAGTGTGGATGAATGCTCCTTACAAAATGATTTGAATTGATCTAAGTTTGGATGCGCATCAAACCCACATGCATTCCTGAAATAGTATGTAGCAAACTCGGGGTTCACTTGCGACCAATGTTCTAAAGCGTTCCAAGCCGCTTGCTCACTGATTTGATGATATGCATTTCCTGGCTCAGATTCTTTGTTTAGTGCAGCTTTAGTAACTGTAATAAGGAGTCGAATTGCAACTAACGTGTGCAAAGCGCTTATTTCTTCTTCTTGAAGATTAAATGATTCGTGGTATCCCTTAACGACTTTTCCTGCAGCAGCAAGGGCATCGTTCTTGCCCATGATTGCATACGCGAGTGTAATGGCAAGGTCATTTATAATCTGAGTGTGGATGGCGTCGCCAAAGTCGATAATTGAGGTGACGAGCGGCTCTCTTAAATCTTCACTCACAATTATGTTGTTGTCATTAACATCATTGTGAACAATGCCTTTTCTAAATGCTGCGTATGCAGGTTGAAGAACTTTAAAAGAATGAATGAATGGTGAAATGAACGCTTTTTGCTCAGTTGAGAATAAGTCAATATGTTTTTCGCACCAGAGAGCATTGGCGATGTCCCATTCCAGTTCTCTTTCTGCGTAGGGATGCTCAAAAGTTTGAAGAGACGCAGTGAGATTACCTGCTTTTTGACCGAGGCTCAAAAGCAAAGAATCTGTGATTGGGTTTACCGAAGACCATAATCTTCCCTCAGCCCATTCAACTAATCTAGCATTTCGTTGTTGACCATCGTTGTCTTCAAATGTTGCACATGAGTGCTTGATTTCAAAGTGATTCAGTAACTGCGTTTGAAAATCGATGAAATCTTCTGGCTCGTCAGGGCGGCTGATTTTAAGAAGGAAGGTCTTTTCTGCTGTTTCGAGTTTGAAGTTCAAATCCCGCTCGCCATTGAGTGGGGTCGCTTCGCCCTTAACTGAAAAGAGTCTTTCAGCAATTGCCGGTGCTTCATGGCAATCGATCGTGAGTTTTGAAACATCTAATGACATGTGAGGAGGGCATCATATCATTCTCAGTTATGGTCTCATTATGGAACGTCAATATGTGGTAAACTGCTCAGCCCTCTGGACAGGTGGCCGAGCGGCTGAAGGCACCGGTTTGCTAAACCGGCGTACTGGTTATACCGGTACCGCGGGTTCGAATCCCGCCCTGTCCGTTGAAAAACACGCTTTTGAGCGTGTTTTTTATTTGTTTATCGAAACAAAAAGAAGTAGTATTGCGAAATGGTAATCATGAATACATTAATCATTTGCGCTGCATCAATCATCTCCCTTCAGCCAGAGTTTGAAACGGTTTATTGGGACACAGTCACTAAAGATGGACGCTTTGATGGCGGCAGACTCCTGATGGAGATGAGCGAGACGACAAACTTCGTTGAGCAAGGCATCGCAGGCGTAACCACAATTATTGACAACGGTCCAACGGATAACCGAATCGATATTGTCTTTGTGGGCGATGGATATACAGTTAGTGATTTAGATGATTACGAAGACCATGTGCAGAATGCGCTTGATGGCTTCTTTGGCATTGAACCGCTAGAGTCATATTTACCACTCTTTAATGTCCATCGTGTAGATGTCCTCTCAAATGAATCTGGCGTTGATAATGACCCTCAAGGAACGTATCGCGACACCGCAATGGACATGACATTCTGGTGTAACAACATCGAGCGACTTCTTTGTGTGAATGTGAGTTCTGCTTGGAGCTACGCAAACAACGCGCCTGATGTCGATTCAATTCTCGCTGTGGCAAATTCTTCAAAGTATGGTGGTGCGGGCTATTCATCGTCCGAGATAGGGACATTCTCAGGTGATAATGCGAACTCCGTTGATGTCGCTATTCATGAATTCGGTCACAGTATGGGCAATCTAGCCGATGAATACTTCTACACGAATGACACCTATACTGGTTCAGAACCGGGGCCGCTTAATGTCTCCATTTACGATTACGACGAAATGCTCGCGAGCGGCACGAAGTGGGCGAATTGGTTAGGCGAGAATGACTCAGCATGGGACGGGTTATGTTCAACATATGAAGGTGCGATGTATCATGAGTTTGGAATTTACAGACCTTCAAACAACTCTATGATGCGCGCACTCGCTAGACCTTTTAATCAAATTTCTGCTGAGTCATTTATTATTGAGTTCTATAAAATTGTTGAACCGCTTGACGCTCACGCTTCACTTGGTCCTAAATACATAGGTGATGACATTTACATCACGCCAATTGAGATGACACACGCGTATGACATTGAGTGGACGGTAAATGGCAAACAAGTAAATCTCAGCAACTCGTTCACTGTGGCTTCACTTGGTTTGCCAGTAGGCACTCATACAGTAGCAGTTACAGTCGTCGACCCTACGCCCTGGGTTCGCAACGAAACTGCTCGCAATACTTACATGACTCAGAGTGTTAGCTGGCCAGTTGTAATCGATGAGCCATTTTGCCCAGAAGACATAAACGGTGATGGCACGGTTAATGTGACAGATTTGCTTAGCGTCATTGGCGCTTGGGGCTCATGCAGTGGGTGTAGTGAAGATCTCAACAGCGATGGTTCAGTTAATGTGACAGACCTTCTTCAAGTCATCGAGAACTGGGGTTCATGCTCGCTTTAAAGAGCGGATGAACGGAATCAATAACACGCTAGCAACTGCAAGTAATGCGAAGCCAATTCCCCATTCGTGGAAAATGACTTTGCCAGTGCCAAGCAGTATACAAAGCAATATCGCCATGACGAGTAACCATTCGACAATGCCCTCAGGCAACTTCGATTGAACTGCTGAAACTTTGTACCAGCCCTTGCCACCAATCTGCATTTTTTCATGGAATGCTACGTCTGCTTGAGTTGGGGATTTAGATGTTATGAATGCAAAAGTAATCCATATTGCCGCGACACTAAGGGTAGTAATCAAAACACGAAGCGTAAAGAGATCCTTGGTTACGCCATCGACGGTTGTGTTGGGCAAGAACTTGAGTGTTAACGATGCGATGATGATTGTTGACGCGAGTGCAACGATTTCCGTTTTGGCGTTGACACGCCACCAGAACCATCTTGCAATGAGGACCGTCCCAAGTCCTGCAAAGAATACGCCTATGAATTTAAACGCATCCAAAATGCTTGGAATAAGCGTTGTTGCGATGATCGCGAGCACCATGATGACAACCATTGTTGCGCGGGCTATCAATACGTAATGTTTCTGGGGAGCATTTGGATTGATGTACGGTTCATAGACATCGTTTACGACATAAGACGCGCCCCAGTTTAAGTGTGTGTCGATGGTTGACATGAATGCTGCAAGCATCGCGGCAACCATGACGCCTTTGAGACCAGCCGGAAGGAAGTGGTCAATCATCAAGGGGAACGCAGTTTCTGAATCTTCTATGCCAGGGAAGTAGATGAGCGACAGAATGCCAACGACAATCCAAGGCCACGGACGAATGACGTAATGAAGGAATGCGTACCAAAGGAATGCGAGTTTCGCATCGCGTTCGCTGCGTGTCGCAAGCAGTCGCTGCACAGAATAGCCCTTTCCGGGGGCTGATGACCACCAGAGCATCATGATGTAGACGACAAATATGAAGAGGGGCCAACTAAGTTCAGTAAAGCGAGGAAAGAATTGTAAGAGGTCTCCATTGAAATCTGGGCTTGCCTGGAGTTTCGCCATGAGTCCTTCGCCTGAAGAAGCATCAAGATACGCAATGACTGCAAGTCCAATGGAACCGACCATCGCTAAGACGAACTGAACCATGTCGGTGTACACAACACCGTACAAACCAGAGAGAGCAGAGTACACAAGACCGACTGTGCCGAGTGTCAATAGCACAAGCCAAGTCGAGTTGATTTCAAACAGTCCTAGTACGGAATACCAGTTGTCTGGATTCAAATCGAGTAGGACTGTCGTAACTTTGACCATCGCAAGCGTGACTGCCGCCATTACGACGCAGTTAAAGAAGACGCCGTTAAAGAGCGACTTAAAGAGTCTCAGTATTGTTGTGTATGTTCCACTTCCATAGCGGAACTGCACAAATTCAACATCAGTGAGCACTTCACTTCTTCGCCATAGTTTTGCAAAAATAGTTGCAGTTGCAACTTGTCCAATTAACACACTCCACCAAAACCAGTTTGCAGAAATGCCTTCAGCTCTTGACATGCCTGCAACGAATACGGGTGTGTCAGCGGCAAATGTTGTTGCGACGATTGATGTGCCTGCGACAAACCAACCAAGTGATCTGCCTGCAACAAAAAAGTCACTTGTTCCACGGCTTGCTCTTTTTGTAAACCAAGCGCCAATTCCAATAGCGATAACAATGTAGAACGCAACAATTACCCAGTCAATGGTTGTCATGCCTCGCAATGATAACTCAATGTAGAGTACACTGAATATTAAATGTCCAACATTCGTTTTACAAATGCACGTTGTCAGAATCTGTTAATGTCACAAATAGAGTTAGTTCAATTCTGATGAGCAAAGGCAATAATATTTCAAGACGAGGTCTATTTCGCGGTGACTGGTTTAAGAAGATTCGTGGCCAGGCTCAAGAATCAGAAGAGTCCAAATTTCAAATCAAACGCCCTAAAGGTCAAATGAAACGGGAAAGTGATGACTCTTTGCCAGATTCAGAGAAAGATCCTAATTGTTAGGATATGGCGATGAGCATAGCAAATAGATTATCAGCGTTCGGGGAATCATGCTTTGCGACATGGAGCAGGATTGCCATTGAAAATGATGCAATCAATTTGGGGCAGGGGTTCCCTGATTTTCCAGCTCCAGAGTTCATCAAGGAAGCTGCAATCAAAGCAATCCGGGATAACGAGAATCAATACTCCCGTTCAGCGGGTCATCCCAAACTCGTCAACGCAATCGCTCAAACATTTCAACTTGAAACGGATCCGCTTGATGAAGTCACAGTTACGTGCGGTTCGACCGAAACAATTGCTGCATCGATTCTCGGTCTCATCAACGAAGGCGATGAAGTCATCATCATCGAACCATTCTATGATTCATACCTCGCATGCCTTTCCATGGCTGGAGCAAAGGTCAACATTGTCACGCTTCATGCACCCACTTTTACCCTAGATGAGGAAGAATTGCGGAACGCTTTCTCAGACTCAACCAAGATGATTATTGTCAATACGCCGCACAATCCAACTGGCCGCGTATTGACATCAGGCGAACTTGGGCTCATCGCTGAGTTAGCCATCAAACATGACGCAATAGTCCTTGCAGATGAAGTCTATGACAGGCTTGTGTTAACTGGTACACACGTCCCAATCGCAACACTGCCTGGGATGAAAGAGCGAACCATCACACTCCGTTCGCTTGGCAAGGTGTTCTCCGTGACCGGCTGGAAAATCGGCTGGGCAGTTGCACCACCTCACTTAACAGAAGGCATTCGAAACGCCCACCAATTCTTGACATTCTGTGCTGCAACGCCGTTGCAGGTCGCAGCAGCAGAAGCACTCCTTGCACCAGATGCGTACTTTGACGAATACACAGCCGAATACACTGAACGCAGAGATGTGCTCGTCGAGGGTCTCAACGCAGCGGGCTTCCAAGTTGATCCTCCCGCAGGCACTTACTTCGTGCTCGCAAACCATACGCCATTTGGGTTTGATGATGATGTCACCTTCTGCCATCATCTCGCCAAGACCTGCAAAGTCGTTGGCATCCCGCCCACTGCTTTCTACGCTCAGAGCAACGATGGTCAACAATATGTCCGTTTTGCCTTCTGTAAAGGCGTTGAAACACTAAAAAATGCGGTTGAACGCCTTCAAACCCTGCGTGATGGGGTTGGCGTTTAGGACGATTTTTGCTATGATGCCCCGTTCCCCAAAACGTAGGAGCCTAATCATGTACGCAATCGTAGAAGACAGTGGAACACAAATCAAAGTCAGCACAGGAGATGTCCTAGAGGTCGATCTTCGTGATGTTGAGGGCGATACCATTACGCTTGACAACGTGCTTATGATTGGTGGCGAAGGTGAACCAACAGTCGGAACGCCATACGTCGAAGGCGCTACAGTCGCAATCGAAGTTCTTGAAGAAGTTAAGGGCGACAAGATTGACGTCATTAAGTTCAAGAGGCGTAAAGGCTACCGCCGTAAAACAGGCCACCGTCAACGGTTTCTAAAAGTCAAAGTTGGTGAGATTTCAGCGAAGAAAACTACCAAGAAAAAGACTACCAAGAAGACGACTAAAAAGTCTGACGACGAGTAAACCCGTTTACTGATTCTTTATACGCTGAGCAGCGGCTTCAATAAGCCGTGACTTATTTACGTCTGGATGACTTCTGACTAACCCAGTAACTGTTGCAGGCGTTAGCAAATCAACAAACCGCTCACTCTGTTCTTGCATGGCGACCGTGGCATCTTCGACATCAAGCGTCAACCCAGTTGCTGCATTGCCATGTGGCCAACAGAACCCACCACCACCATAAATACCCACTTCGCCATCACTCACAATGATGTGTTCGATGACAAAGTTAGTCGAAGTTTCNGCGAGTGGTGTTTTNCCCGCCTCNGGAAGCCATAANAATTGAAGTTGCACAATCTGACCATTCGTGATGTCTCCGCCACGGAGCGCTTCATCACTTAAGTCAGTCATCCAAATGTAACCNTCATTCGCAAACCCCTCTGTACACACAACTGTGGGGCAATCGACTGGAAAGATAATTTGGTCAATGCCATACGACTCCACTTTGAGCGAACTCATGGGGTTCGTATTTTTAGCAATGTGCGAGCAACCTGCTAGAACTACAACTAAACAAACAAAAATGAAGTTACGCATCTTTTTGAACAGATTTCGTTTCTGATNAAGGANTCGTCGAATTGGGTTGACCTGCGAAATCAATTTGCAACAACTCTAAGGNATTCCGTTCAATGATTTCTTTNACCCGCGANCGCGGGACAGGNGGAAGGGNTGTGCCCTTGATGGAAATGTTGACGCTGTAAAGAGACTCAATTGCTTGTTGTGGTGAAGAGGTTGGGAAACCCGAACCAAACAACAATCTGTCGATGACGCCAAGAGAAGACGCAGTTGAAAGTGCGTTATACACTTGCCATGGGCGAGTTGCAATGCCTGANACTTCNGCAAACACATTGCTATGTTTGCCAGCTAACACGAGCATTTCATCAATCCATGGGTAACCNATNTGCGTGAAGACAATTCTAAGTTCAGGGAATGTNCGTGCTACTTCATCCCAGTGCACAGGTCTTGCAAACTCAAGAATTGCAGAAGCAGGTATGGGGTTTGGCATCGTGACGATGACGGGNAATCTCTCTTGGCAACAGTGTTCATAAATTTTCATTGCTGAAGAATGCGTTGGGTGGAACCCCGCAAGCGCAGGTGAAACGCAGATACCAGAAAGCCCCAAGCGTTGAGCAATCTCAAGGTCCTGTTTTGACGACTCAGACATCGGGTCAATCCCAGCAATTCCAACNCGCCTGTCTGGATCTCTGCTGACAAANTCCGCGATGAGTTCATTTGGCACATATNCACCAGCGAGTTCTGCTCTATGTCCAAGCACCAGCGCAACATCAATGCATGACATTGCTCTGCCGTGAGCAGCAGCGTCTCCACAATCTTCAACCCAGTTACTCGTCACCCCTTGAGCTAATTTCACCGCAGTCTCTTGGCCGAGTTGTTTGGGGTCAGTCCATAACCTTGTGTGACAATCAATAATCATGCTACTCTCCAGTATGTGTGGATTGTATCCGTTTCTAAGGGTATCATCCATCAAATGCTCGAAAATGAAGATGCAAANGATGTCGAAGCAAACCCAGAAACTGCTTGGACTGACGAAGAACTTGCTGAAAATCCTCACCAAGCAAGCGATAAGGCGAAGCGAGTTGAGGCAATGTTTACCGCAATCGCTGGCAAATACGACTTGAACAACAGGTTGCATTCCCTCTGGCAGGACCAGCGCTGGCGAAAACGGGCTGTCAAGTTATCAGGCATTTCCTCAGATAGCGTCGTTGTTGACGTCGCTTGTGGAACTGGTGACCTGTCAATCGCTTATCTACAAGCAGGTGCGGGGCACGTCACAGGCATCGATTTTACATCAGCGATGCTCGATCTCGCACTGACTAAATCAACAATTGCAGGAACAGAGATTACGTTCCAGCAAGGTGATGCGATGGATTTGAAATTGGAAGACGAATCTGCAGATGTTGTTTCAATTGCCTTTGGAATACGAAATGTCCAAGAACCCGAGAAAGCAATTCGTGAGTTTTATCGAATTCTAAAACCGGGTGGTACGCTCGTTATCTTGGAATTCTCAACGCCTTCAAACAGTTTGATTCGAGTGTGCAATGACATTTATACAAAACATGTTATGCCTTTTACTGCGACGCTCATCGCGGGCGACACAAGCGGGGCGTATCAGTATCTTCCTAAAAGCGTAGAAACTTTCGCGACAGCAGAAGAATTGGCAGACTCAGTTGAGCGATGTGGATTTACATCACTTCGTCAATTCCCACAAACATTTGGTGTGTGTACTATCACTCGGGCGAAGAAACCTGAGGCGTAAAGTCCTTCGCTTGTTTCATTGCATCTTCAATAAACCTAAACTCATCNACCGAAGCTTCGATAAATCCNGAACAGCCGAGTGCGTCTAACACTTCACTATCTTCAATGACGATGAGCGCAGAAGTGATTGCTTCCCGAATGTCTTGATCAAGAGTTGATTTGCAAATCCATGGATTTGAAACATCTTCGACGACTTGCAATACGCGCACTTCTTCGAGTTCACAATGCTTTTGATAATGTTCTGCAGAAACAGCGCCCGCATCATGTTTTTTTGAAAGCACGCTGAATACAACAAAATCTGAGCGACCTAAGTAATCGNACGAACGGAGCGTTGTTGCGTCTAAGCCTGATTGTAAAAGTAGGGCTTGTGGCAAGATTGATCCTGTACTTGATAGTGGGTCACCAAAAGCAAATCGTTTGCCTTTGATGTCTGACAAAGTTTGAACGCCACTATCTGCTCTTGTCACAATCAAGCCGTTGTTGCGTTTGAGACCCTTGTTTAACTCAACTGCAAGAAGCCCATATGGATNNTGCAATTCACTTGCGAAGATAAAACCGCTGGAATCGACTCGAGCAAAGTCGACTCTCCCTTGTTCAAGTTCACCTCGACCTTGACTAATGTCATCAAACAATCTCAAGTGAATCGATACTGGTCTACCAAGTTGATGGGCAATTGGCTTTCGAATCGCTTCGATGACTGGTTTTAGCTTCTGATACATCACCTTTGGTTTGTCAGTTGGAAAAACGCCAAAGTTAAGATGTAGAGTCTGTTCTTGAGTTGTTACAGCAGCACTAAGCAGACCAATAGTTGCAAGTAGACGAAGCATGACTTCATAAATGATAACGCTCAATTAGAGATGTGCAAGAATTGCGTCGACGTTTTCGCCNGCATCGCCAAACAGCATTGAAGTGTTGTCATGGAAGAACAGTGGATTGCCCACGCCAGCATAGCCAGCGCCCATGCTTCGTTTCATCACGATGACNTTGCTTGCGTCCCAAACTTCAAGNACAGGCATGCCTGCAATCGGTGAATTCGGGTCATTGAGTGCTGATGGATTNACAATGTCATTTGCTCCAATGACGAGCACAACATCNGTGTCATTAAACATGTGATTAATCTCATCAAGTTCAAGGACAATGTCATATGGAATGTTTGCTTCAGCAAGAAGTACATTCATGTGTCCCGGCAACCTGCCAGCAACAGGGTGGATTGCAAACAACACTTCCTTGCCNTCATCACGCAGTTTTTTCGTGATTTTCGCAATGGTGTGTTGTGCTTGAGCGACNGCCATCCCGTAACCTGGAACGATGATGACGCGCTTTGCGTTCTTTAAGAGTTCGGTAGCACCGTCTGCTTCAACAGCAGTGACTTCGCCATCNGGCGTTTCAANAGTTTCTCCACCGCCACCATCTGTGCCAAATCCGCCAAGAATNACGCTTGGAAGTGAGCGGTTCATGCCGCGACACATAAACAAACTGAGNATCGCACCACTTGAACCAACAAGCGCGCCAACAATAATCAGTAAGTCATTGCCGAGCATAAAGCCCGCTGCTGCAGCCGCCCAACCGGAATAACTGTTGAGCATCGATACCACGACTGGCATATCAGCACCACCAATTGCCATGACAAGGTGAATGCCAAGTACGCCAGTTAAGACCATTGCAATGAGCAGATACATAAAGGACTGCTCGTGGTGACCCATAAACTGATAGCCAAGCCAAATCGTTGCGATGAGTGCAATGAGGTTAAGCACATGTCTTGCTGGAAGGATGAGTGGTTTGCCTGATATTTTCCCATCAAGTTTTGCATATGCAATGACTGAACCAGTAAAGGTGATTGAGCCAATACAAACCCCAACAAACACTTCGATTTCATGAATCAGTGTTTCGATTGGTGTGAGCCCAGCAACTGATTGAGGATCAAGTTGCAGACCTAGGCCAACGAGTACTGCTGCAAGGCCTACAAAACTGTGCAGAATCGCGACGAGTTGCGGCATGCCAGTCATTTGCACTTTGCGAGCAAGTGTCCATCCAATGATGAGTGCTGGAATGAGTGCTAGTGCAAGCAAGCCATACGCACTTACCTCTTCACTCGCAGTCACAGCAACTAGCGCAAGGAGCATTCCGATGATGCCGTACCAATTGCCACGACTTGCAGTTTCTTGTTTAGAGAGTCCGCCCAAACTGAGAATGAAGAGAACCGCTCCGATGATGTAACAAATTGTGATTTCGCTTTGTGACATCTCTTTACTTTCTAAACATTCCAAGCATGCGTTTGGTGACTAGGAACCCGCCTGCGATATTGATTGCTGCAAAGAAGACTGCAGCCATACCAAGATACGTAGTAGCATTCAGATCTTCAGTGATTAACAGAATGCCGCCAATGATAATGATGCCGGAAATCGCGTTGGTCACACTCATCAGTGGAGTGTGCAGTGCAGGAGTGACATTCCAAATCACTTGCCATCCTACAAAACAAGCAAGAACAAACACAGTTAAGTGGCTTAAGAATGACTCCGGCACATTTGAACTGACAAATACAATCGCAAGTGCAGTCAATGCGAGCAGAATTGGTTTGAAGATTGATATGGCGGACTTTTTGTCTTCTTCTGTTACTTCTGGAACTTTCTTTGTTTCATCAACAGGTCGTTCGCCTGTGTCAACAGAATATTTTGGTCCAGGGTTTTGCGGTTTTGGTGGTGGCCATGTTGTTGCACCTTCGTGCGTGACCGTGCAACCGCGAATAATCTCGTTGTCCATATCGATTGTAAATGATTCGCAACCGCCTAACTCTTCGATGAGGTGGACGACAGCTGTGCCGTATAGCCGACTAGAGAGTGCAGCCATTCGACTTGGGAAATCGGTGTAGCCAAGAATCGTCACGCCGTGATGAACAACTTTCTCGTGTGGTATTGTCAAAGTACAGTTACCGCCGCGCTCAGCGGCAAGGTCGACAATGACTGAACCTTCTTTCATAGATTCAACCATCCCGCTCGTGATGAGTTCAGGCGCTGGTCTTCCGGGAATAAGTGCTGTTGTAATAATGATGTCGACTTCAAGTGCTTGTTCAGCAAAGAGTTTGAGTTCAGCTTTTAAGAAGTCATCTGACATTGTTTTTGCATATCCGCCGCTTCCTTCGCCGTCCTCAGTTGGGAAGTCGAGTTGCAAAAACTCTCCGCCAAGAGATTCGACTTGTTCGCGAACAGCGAGTCGTGTGTCAAACGCTCGAACAATCGCGCCGAGTCCTTTTGCAGTGCCAAGTGAAGCAAGGCCTGCAACGCCACCGCCAATGATGAGGACTTTTGCAGGGTCAATCTTGCCTGCGGCAGTAATTTGTCCTGTGAAGAAGTGGGGGTATTCATTGGCCGCTTCAATGACCGCACGGTAGCCCGCAATGTTTGACATCGCGCTTAGTACGTCCATTTTTTGGGCGCGCGTAATGCGAGGGATACAGTCAACTGCAATTGCAGTGACATTCTTTGCATTACAAATATTTAAGTCTTCTTCACTTTGTGCTGGCCAGAAAAATGAGATGAGCGTCGCTCCATCTTTAAGCATCTCTAACTCAGCATGCTTTGGTTCGCGAACTTTGATGAGCAAGTCAGAGGTGCTCCAAACCGTTTCGGCATGATCAACAATCGTAGCACCAACTGCTTCATAGGTTGCATCAGAATATTCAGCAGTTTCGCCTGCTCCACTTTCAACCTGTACCTCAAACCCAAGTTTTTTCAGTTCACGCACGCTTTGCGGAACGAGTGCAACTCGTCGTTCGTTGTTTCTAATTTCTTTGGGTACGCCAATTATCATTTTTAAGGCAATAGAGATACTTGTATAGTATGGATTTGAAAGTTTGCTTCAATTTCATTGCTTTTCAACTCGAAATACCTATTGTATAGTTTGTTTATATACCTAGTAGGGGGTTGGAGAGAGAAATGAATTTTTTACTTATTACTAGCGCTACTATTCTCATATCTTTAGCACAGGGTGATTTAGATTATCCGATTAATAGTGCACTGATTCCAGAGCCCGGTCTTTCGGAGACTTTTGTTAAACAAAATTCTAACAGTAAGAGATTTACACACAATTCAGAAGATCATAATGAACTTTTCACTTCCCATAGTCGTGGAAGCATTCTTTATATTTTGGACAATGTAGATAATGAGACAGACAGCTCAGCTGAAGGGTGGGAATCAAATTTATGGGATGACTGGCATGCGCCGAGTCAAGATTTTGAAACTAATTTCGATGATTATGACACTTCAAATGTTGAAGATTTTTCAGTTTCTACAACTGTGGAACTTTTTGCTATCGGCACAGTGATAAAGGTAGATTTGGATCCATTATTGATTGATGGATTTAACATTAATATTCACACTTCAGAAGAGCATGCACAAGGCAGTTTGGTTGGAGATTTAATTTCAGAGTATGTGCCGATTGATGAGATATATTTTGATCAGTTGCCAAATCAACCAGGCAATTATCGTTTTATTGTAAATGGGTATTTTTCGCCAACTATAGCAGAGCTCCCAAAACTACTGCCAGGAGATTATTGGCTCTCTTTCACTCCTGTAAATAACTTTAGTATTAATGATCAAACGTGGATGCGATATTCAAATCCTAATCTAGCTCAATCTGATGCTTTTGGCGTGAGTCCGGGTAACGGATATGGATTAGGCGAAGTATATAGTTTAAATGGACCCATGCCTTATGTACTGACTGGTGACTTTAATAATGATTTAGAAGTAGGTGTTGATGACCTCTTAGAACTTATTGCAAGTTGGGGCAGTTGTGCAGGATGCGAACCCGATTTAAATGGTGATGGAGAAGTAGGTGTTGATGACTTGCTAGAATTGATTGCAAACTGGGGCTCATGTCTTTAGTATTGCTGAAACACTTAGCAAGCAATATCTGATAAAAGTTCTAATGTGGCGTCGTTTGAAGAATGACCATATCGTGATATTTTTCACTGCGTGCCATGAGTTCTTCATGTGTGCCTTGTTCAATGATTGACCCATTGTCAAGCACTAAGATATGATCAGCATCTTTAATCGTACTGAGTCGATGAGCAATAACAAAACTCGTTCGATTCTTGAGAAGTTTTGATAAAGATGCTTGAATAAGGCGCTCAGAGCCAGTGTCAAGATTACTTGTTGCTTCATCAAGAATAAGTATCTTTGGATCTGCCAGTAACGCTCTTGCAATCGCAATGCGTTGGCGCTGACCGCCACTGAGTTTTACGCCTCGCTCTCCAATCTCGGTTTCGTATCCATCTTTGAAGTCACTTATAAATTCATGAGCAGCTGCTTTGCTTGCTGCTTCTTCAATTTCTTCCTGGGACGCACCGCGTCTGCCATATGCAATGTTGCTTGAAATTGTTCCTTCAAACAGGAAGATGTCTTGTTCGACAATGCCAAGAAGCGTTCGGTAGTCATCTAGGTTGAGTTCACTCAGTGGTGCGCCGTCTAAGTAGATGCGACCTTCGCTACACTGGTAGAACGCTGCAACAAGGTTGCATAGAGTTGTTTTCCCCGAACCGCTTTGACCAACTAGCGCGATAGTTTTTCCAGCGTCAGCTGTAAATGAAACATCATGAATGACAGTTGCATCAGCATTTGGATAGCCAAATGTTACATTTTCAAATATAACTTCACCTTTGACCTCGCTTGCAGAAATTCCCAGCACGCCTTGGTGTTCATCATGCTCAGTTGGTTCTTCATAGAGATCTAATATGCGGTCTAGAGCAGCAAGTGAATTTTGAAGTTCAGTTGCAGATTCTGCTAGCGTTGCGAGTGGTCCCATTAGCATCGCAAGATAGGTCAAAAACATGACTAAGTCGCCAGCAGTAATTGCTTCAGCAGTTGTGATTTGACCGCTTTCAATCAGTGATCTGTCATGCAGTACTTGCCAGCCTCCATACCAAAGCAGGGCAGCAGTTGCGAGCGGAACCATGATTGACCACGCAATATCAACTCCTCTAGATAGCCACCACGCCAAGATTTCCTTGCGTACAAGCAAGTGGTTTGAGCGTATCCAGTTAGACACCTCAGTTCGTTGTCTTGAAAAACTGCGAACAACTCTTGCGCCCCCAAATGATTCGGTAACCATAGCATCACAGTGTTGCCGTGTCCCGCGTATGCTTCTCCAAAGAGGTCGAATACGGCTAATCCAAGTTCGGTGCGTAAAGAAGACAATTGGAAACAAGATAGTGGAACCAATAAGAAGTCGCCAATCCACAATGAGCAAGATGAAAAGAATGCCAAACAATTGAATGATGGCTCGCCACGGGTTGTAACAAAGTCCAAAGACTAAATCAGCAATGTTTCCTGCATCTTCTCTTACAAGTGATGCGGCGCCACCTGAGCGGAGTTGATGAATTCTATGAAGAGGAAGTGCCGAGGCATGCATAAAAGCCCTACGTCTTATGTTTACTTGAATTCGTTTAGTTGTTCGAGTTGCAAGCCAGCGGCCTTTGACTAGAAAGGCAAGTGAAATCATTGCAAGTATCACGGTTCCAATGGCAATAACACCCAGAAGCATTTCCTTGCTGAGTAAACTTGGAAACTGATTTGTAAGGGGATCTGGAAGTGGATCATTGCCAAGGATATTGTCGAACACAACTTTTGTCGCCGCAGGAGGAATGAGTCCAATCGTTGCGCCAATTGTCAGGAAAA
>PBEX01000007.1 GCA_002718515.1 Phycisphaerae bacterium | reverse complement strand
ACTTCATCTGTAGATACATGCAAAAAGCGAAATTTGTGTTTATCTGCTTCCGGCAACTGAGACCAATATGATTTGGTTGATTCAAGAAGATTGAATGTGCCAACAATGTTAGTTTGAATAAACTCTGCAGGTCCATGAATTGAACGATCTACATGAGATTCTGCAGCAAAGTTTACAATTGCCCTTGGCTTCCTATCATCTAAAATCGCAGAGACTAATTCTAAATCATCTATATTGCCCCTCACGAACTCATATTGAGGCGAATCGTGTATCGATTGCAGATTTTCCGGATTTCCTGCATAAGTCATTGCATCTAAATTAATCACAACTTCGGCGGTAGTATCAATCCAGTTCAACACAAAATTTGAACCAATAAAACCCGAGCCACCAGTTACAAGTATGGTCATATCTGTTTCCTTAATTTGAAAATGACTTCTTCATCAAGCATTGAGTTATTTTACCAAAACTAATGAAGTTTCAGATTTACTTGAGTTAAAGAAGGACCAGTCAATTGGGAGATTTTACTAGACAGCTAATGTAAATTGCAACTGTAATAGTGATCGAGAATAAGCAAAGCGTTTGTGACGAATATTGAAAGGAATCAAAAAATCCAGCGATAAGCCAAAGCATTAGCAGCGTGCAAATGACACCGCCAGAACTGACAGCACTTTTAACTTTCCAGCAACAAATCAGACTGGTCGCAATTAATGAAAATAAGAGGGCGCTACCAATTAGACCACCCTCTGACAGGGTGCTCATATACATACTGTGAGGATGAGTAGCACCAATAATGGTCTTTTGAGTAAATGCTGGCCATTTGCTACTAAAAAAATCAAGTTCTTCATCAGTCAATGTCCATTGAGGAAAACCGCCTAAGCCCACGCCTACAACTGGGTTTTCTTGAGCGGCTCTCATTGAGCTTCCCCACCACGCTAAACGAACACCAGTTGAAGTTCTGGGATCCTTATTGTTCACATAGGAATTAAGCCCATGAAATGCTTGATTAATTCGCGATTCTAGAAAAGTGCCGGCCGGTGTCTTCCAAATAATTACAAAAAGAACTGTTGCAATCATGATGATATGCAAAATATACTTCTTGCCTTGTTTAATTTTACTAAGGTTGAAAAAACAATAGAATAAGACAGAAAATAGTACTCCAATAAAATTTCCTCGTCCGCTTGAGGCAATAAGACCAACTGTTGCAAGAGCAAATGCAATGAATGCGATAAGCAGATGCCAGGAGCGCAGTGCACGGAAGAAAAAAGTGAGAATGAGAAGAGATGCAGCGCACCACAAGCCAACACTTGGTGGGTGACCACCAATTATACCACTTGTCCTGGCAATTTTTCCATTCGCTTCATACATCTCAAGCATCTCTATAATTTGAAATACATTCAAGAATAAAACACCTATCACAATTGAAAACATCAACCACTTCCAATGCGGGATGATGGGCCATAACATAAATGGAACCAAAAAGATTCGCATTGATCTAAGATGATGCAAACCATTTTCGATACCATCAGACCACAACAATGAAAGTGCGCTCCAGGCAAGAAAGATGATTGATAAGGTGATAATTGGATGAAACAGGAGTTGTACTAAACCTCTACATGTCACATGCAGTCTAAGCAATGAATAAAACAATAAAAGTCCAAAACTAATAGATGAAGCAACTGCGTTAATGGGAGTGAAGAACAAAAATAAACAAGCGAAGAACAGATGGACTAAATCGCCTACTGGTTCACGCTCCTTTATCAATTGAAGTGATGCAATTGAACTACTACTTGATTGATATAAGGCAGTTTTGTAGGCATTTAACATTTGAAGTAAAAACATCACGTATCTCAGCCTATACAAGCGTTGGAAGGGCTGCGGTGATGAGTGTGTACACAAGTTCGCATGCAGCCTCATCATCGTCGCTATTGCGAGGCGTGTATTCTGTCACTTCAAGCCCTCTCATTTTGTGACGCATCGGCATTTCGCAGAGTTCGGTTGCGAGTTCCTCAAGCATGATTCCCCCATCAACTGGTGTTGCGACAAATGGAGCGTCGATTGGATCGAGTACATCAATATCGATCGTTAATCCAAAGCCGTTTGTGTCAGTCGTCGCAGTCGTAACTGCCTGCTCCATCGCACTCTTTAAACCATTTCGACGGACAAAATCCATCGTCATGCAGTTGATGTTCCCCTCATTAAGCCACGCAAGTTCACCTGCGTCAATGTCTCTGGTGCCAATCATTGCGACTTGCTGATCTCGAGTGTTACACGCTTTTCCTGTCTCAAGCATGACGTCGCTCCCGCGACCCAAAAGTGCTGCAAGTACCATGCCGTGGATGTGCCAAGACGGGCTTGTTTCAAGCGTATTGAGGTCTGGGTGCGTGTCGACCCAAATGATGCCAAGTTCGCCATAGACCGTTGCCAGCCCAGCATGGAAGCCAACGGCTGAAGTATGGTCACCGCCAATAATGACTGGAAAATAGCCATCCTGAATCGCTTGAACGACTGTGGCTTTTACCTCAAAAATATGGTTCACGATAATGCGTTCGGTCTCTTCATAAGACGGCGACGCTTCACTCATCTTCGGTGAACACGGAACTTGATAGACCTTTGCATCTAACCGCTCAGCAAGTCCAGCATCAAGCAGTGCTTGCGGGGCAATCTCTGCAGCCGGCTTCATCGAACCCCAGCCGATTTCGGCTGTGATGAGGGCTATTGGTTTTGATTGGTGCGGCGTTGACTCCATCGAACCCCCGATTTTACCCCAAACCCGACCCCCTTTGGGGCGTGCTTACTCCGCAGTGCCCTTCATTGCCTTTAAACCGCTATCAAAAAGATAAAAATTCAATCTAACTTGTCTATCACCCTCTCGTGGCAAAATAGGCACATTCATCGTACTATGCGTCTATCAGGCAAAGGAGCCGCAAGACGCATGGATCAGCGAAGTAGATGGCAAGCATTCCGTGGACGACTACTCATGTTAGTCGGTGTCATTGCGCTGCTGACCGCCATGTTCCTGCCCCACCAAATCCCAGAACCACTCGCACCCCTTGTGGTCGTATTTGGCGTCGGATTTATTCTGCTTGCCATTCCCAGCCGAATCTGGACCAAGTTTCCAGAATGGTTTCACCGCGATGACACGTGGCTTTAACGGTTACTCCTTGGTTTTGTCGTGGTGGTCATCAAATATATTGAGGATGCCGTCGACACCCCTGCCTATTGAATCTGTCACATCTTGAACAGCCGTACCAATACCGAGTTGGTGAAAGATGGGAAGGCTGTTAATCGCATTCGTCACGTTTGAAAACGCAAGTCGTGAAAAACCTTCAACTGGATGTTCAGACAGATGTTGCATGATCGCATGTGTGACAGCGCTTGTGATGGCTTCAGTTGCGACCTCTGCATCACCATCCGTACCAATGTTGTGAAGCGTGATTTCGTCGATGTGTGCATCAACAACTTTGTCTGGGAAGATTGTAAATGAACCACTTGCGTGCACTTTGATGTTCTTTATCGTTAAGGTTTCAATGTTAAACTTTGGCTCAGGATGACTTCCTTCTGGGGTTTCATCGTGCTTGATGTGATTGATGATGGCATCGATGTTGGTCTTGCCGTCTTTCTCTTGAAGTGTTAGAGACACACCTGACGCAGTGACGTTTTGAATCGTCACGGTTCCATCAAGTAAACTCAGCACACCAAACTGTATGTCTGCTTCTTCAACCGTCAAAATTGTCGGGGATGTATCCGAGCGAAATGGTTCGGGGTTCTCCACGGCTAAGCCCTTCATTGATGAGTCATCCCCGAAGAAGCCGACATGGGCGCTCTGCAAGGTAAGTTTTACGCCAAGTCCCTCCGAGCCCTTCTTCTGAATAATGGATTGTGCGACACCATCAAGCACAAGCATCCCCACGACACTTAGCAATACAAGCAACAAAACCAACACGAGTAATCCGTTGATGAATTTTTGTTTCAGACTAAGGTTGACTTCGTTGGCTTCTTCTTGAGTGCTCTCTTGAGTGGTTGTTTCATTCATACTTTAGGCATGATATGCGCATCCTGCGTAGCATCATGAAGTTGCGCAGAAATAACTCAAAAACGGACGTTTCTGAGTAAAAAATTGAGACTCAGTATCAATCACAAACTTGATACTCACAACTCTTTGACTGCATAAGATATACGTCATGATTAGAGCATACGAAGAAAAAGACTTAGACCAATGCCTCCGAATGTTTCAAGAGGTAGGGTGGATGGAAGGTGATGATTCTGACAAGGATTCGTTCAGTGCTTTTTCTTCAGATTCCCGCGTCAATGTCGTGGAACTTGGTGGCGAAGCCGAAGTTATCGCACTCACGCGCGCGGGATCAATGCGATACCAAGAGCATGAGATCCCGATGGCTGGTGTAACTGGCGTCGTAGCCAGTCGAGTTGCAAGAACGCAGGGTTGGCCACTTCGAGTCACCGCTCAATCGATTGCTGAAACTGTAGAGGATGGCGCAGTTGTCTCGGTGCTTGGTATGTTCGACCAAGGGTACTACGACCTTCTTGGATTTGGTTCGCTCCCCTACCACCGAATCACAACCGTTGACCCAGCATCATTTAAAGTGCCAAAACTCACGCGGCCGCCTGTTCGATTATCAAAGGACGACGCAAAGGAACTCCATGAATGCCGTCTGAGAAGATTACGCGTTCACGGTTCTTGCAACATGAACGGCGAAGGCATCACGGCGTGTGAAATGACATGGGATGCAAAAGGCATGTTTGGACTTGGCTTTCGCAACGATGACGGTGTACTCACGCACTTCGTCGTTTGTAAACCAAAAGATGAACATGGACCATACTCCGTTTGGTTTTCTGCACATGAAACACATGAACAATTCATTGAGCTGTTGTCACTGTTAAAGTCGCTGTCGGTTCAAGTTCACGGCATTCGCATGGCTGACCCGCCACACATGCAACTCCAAGATTTTCTTGACAAACCGTTTGCGTCACAACGCGCAAGAAAAGGTGGCGACTTTGATGTCAACCCGCTTTCGTGTGCGTGGATGCAACTCCGCATCAANAATGTTAAGCAGTGTGTGAGCGCTATGNCATTTCGTTGCGACTCACTTCNATTTAATTTATNGCTGACCGATCCAATTGAAGACTATCTTCCTGATGGCGCACAATGGCGCGGCGAAAGTGGCGAGTATGTCGTGACACTCGGCGAAACTTCAAGTGCTGTTTGCGGAACGGATGAAGCCCTTCCAACGCTCAGCGCAACAATGAGTGGTTTTTCACGGTTGTGGATTGGCGCGCTCCCTGCAAGATCAATTCGTGCTGCAGGTCAACTTGAAGGCGACGACGTACTCATCAAACAACTTGATGACTCGATTCTGCTTCCAACACCCGCTGTCGATTGGGATTTTTAATTGAGGGTCTGTCCCCGGACCTGTCCCCGGGTCTGTCNCCCTGGATGCTGAGGGACTCGTTGCCGTATGAAGTGCCTAGCACTTCATACGCCACAGAGAGGNCCTGTGGACACATGCAAGGCATGTGGACACGTGGATGCGAGCCCCTGCGAGCAGACACACCGGGGCCANAAGAGAGAATGAAAAAAGCGGCNCAGANGACNAAGNTTCATNTNCNNCGAANGANTGGGCCCGGAGGGACTCGAACCCTCACGGGTTATTACACCCGGGGGATTTTAAGTCCCCTGCGTCTGCCAATTCCGCCACAGGCCCAAATAGCAATTCAACAACCAGTTAATGNGAGCAACCACATCCGCCTCCGCAACAACCACCACCGGTACTTGTTTCCATTGGAACACCCTTCTTCGGAAGGAGTGAAACTGCGGAGAGTTTCTTCTCAACAGGNGTGTCAACAGGTGTATCGCCTGAGGTCATGCCTGAGCACTCGCACAACTCACCCCACGTTTTAATCGTGCGGTTCATACTGTGTAGCACCTCAACAGTCTCTGCATTCGTTTCACAAAAATATTCGTACGTTGGCATTTGGGTATTTTAGCAACCATTTGTCATNTAGACTGTTTCGTAGCAAAGATAGCNAAGGGAGTTTCCATNAGATTTGTTCCATACATCATGACATTCGTAGCCGCAGGACTGTTTTACCTCGGTGCCCTCAACTTTTCGCACTGGCACCATGTCGGCGTCATCATCTGCCTCATTGGTGCTGCTATTGGCACGTATGACCTCCTGCAAACGAAACATGCCATTCTCCGGAACTATCCACTCATTGCTCACTTCAGATTCCTCGCTGAAATGATTCGTCCTGAAATCATGCAGTACTTNGTCGAACGGGACACAGAGGGNAGACCCTATGACCGCTCTCACCGCTCTGTGGTCTATCAGCGCTCCAAAAATGACCTCGATGAAAAAGCNTTCGGCACACAACTNGANGTNTANACCGAAGAATACGAATGGCTTTTGCAATCAATTGCACCAAAACNCAAGCAAACTGAGCCATTTAGAATCGACATTGGTGGAAGCGAATGCAAGCATCCATACTCCGCCTCAGTCCTCAACATCTCNGCGATGAGTTTTGGTGCCCTCAGCGCAAACGCCATNATGGCGCTNAACAAAGGCGCTAAAAAGGGNAACTTCTATCACGACACNGGCGAAGGTGGTTGCAGTAANTATCACCGCAAANANGGTGGCGACCTCGTCTGGGAAATCGGCTCAGGNTATTTTGGATGCCGAAACGANGATGGNTCATTCTGNGCAGATAAGTTTAAAGACACNNCTGCTCTTGACCAAATCAAGATGGTCGAGATTAAGGTTTCGCAAGGTGCTAAGGCGGGTCANGGCGGCGTCCTTCCTGGACCCAAAGTGTCTGAAGAAATCGCAGAAGCAAGNGGNGTACCCGTCGGCGTTGACTGCATTTCTCCCGCGTATNACACAGCGTTTACAANACCNATTGAGTTGCTAGAGTTCACAGCGAAATTAAGAGATCTTTCCGGAGGCAAGCCGGCAGGATTCAAACTTTGCATAGGCAAGCCATCTGAGTTCATGTCAATTTGCAAAGCNATGAANGANACNNANATCTATCCCGACTTCATCGTGATTGATGGNGGCGAAGGTGGTACGGGTGCTGGACCAATTGANTTTGTAGACCANATGGGAAGTCCTCTGATTGACGGGCTNATNTATGCTCAAAATGCGCTGGTNGGTGCNGGNGTTCGGGACAAACTTAANCTTGGNGCTTCAGCAAAAATTACAAGCGCATTTGAAATGGCNCGAGTNATGGCACTTGGNGCCGATTGGTGCAATGCNGCACGCGCGTTTATGTTTAGTATTGGTTGTATTCAAGCNATGAAGTGTCACACAAACGAATGCCCTGTTGGTGTTGCAACGCAAAACAAACGAAGGCAACGCGGACTCGTCGTCACTGACAAATCTGAANGNGTNTNNAACTACCATNGAAANACCCTTGATGATCTTGCTCAAGTCGTTGCTGCNTGNGGANTAGANCATCCNAANGAGTTTACGCCTGACATGCTTTGTCACCGNACATCTGCNCTTCATCATGAAANGTATACGCGGCTCTTCGACTGGTTAGAGCCAGGTCAACTAAAAAGCGGTTGCGATGTTGTTCCATACGCAACCGCTTGGNAATCNGCATCNGCCGATTCGTTTNAATGTTTANCGTTAAACAAAAATGAGNCCTAATCCTTTGTAAATCAGGATTGCCATGATTGCACCTGCAGGAATCGTNACGACCCAACTGATTGCAATATCACGAACCGTTGANAGGTTGAGCGCGCCAATACCTCTTGCAAGTCCAACNCCGAGCACNGCGCCAACNAGCGTGTGTGTTGTGGAAATTGGAAGTGCAAGTTTAGATGCAAGCACAATCGTGGTCGCTGCACCNAACTCAGCNCAGAACCCGCGAGATGGAGTGAGTTCAGTAATTTTCTTACCAACNGTTTCCATCACGCGCCAACCGTAAGTCGCAAGACCAACNACAATACCAAAACCACCNAGTGCAAGCGCCCANATTGGAACGGTTGCTTTTGCCGCAACGACCGCATCCTGCGCTGTTTGTACTGCTGCAGACAGAGGACCGATTGCNTTTGCAACATCATTTGCNCCATGTGCAAACGCTACAAAACATGCTGTCAAAATCTGCAAGAAGATGAAGATGCGTTCAACTTGTCTNAACTCGTTGTTTGATCCAAGATTGGCACGCTTNTCTGATGTGTCAGTGATTGCGCGTGCTTCTTCAAGCATGCCNTCAATCATCCCCTGTTCATCGCCGTCAGCAGAACGNCTNGCTCTNTTGAGATGTTTCATCGCCTTTTGCATCGCACGAGCCGTGTACTGCTCNCGTGCNTGACGTTGNTCTTCAAGNGTATCATCTGTTTTATACCGACGNAGTAGCACNACGGATAACAACGCGCCAAGTAGACCAACACCACTTGCAACAAGTAGNGCGTTTGGAAGTGACAAGTCGAGTTTCAAGTGCTTGAGTCCTTTGAAGACCATGACGAGGGTCATGATGCCAAGAACCATAAAGACCATNTATGGCGTGAATTTTCGGACCGCTTTCACAGGATCCGCCTTGTAAAANACCTGATGCATCACCACTTGGAAGATGAGGAAGCTGATGGTACCGCTCAAGAGNGGCGAGACNACCCAACTNGCAGCAATCGTGCTGACCTTATTCCAGTGGATTGCTGTCATGCCNCCATACACAATGCCNAAACCNATGATGGCGCCGACNATTGANTGCGTCGTTGACACTGGCCAGCCAAAGTAAGANGCAATTTGNAGCCACANCCCTGCAGCAAGCAGNGCAGAGAGCATGCCAAGCACNAATGCCTGNGGGTCGCCCGAGAAGAGCATTGGGTCAACAATNCCCTTTCGAACGGTATCTGAAACGTGACTGCCAACAAAAAATGCACCTGCAAATTCAAGAATAGCGGCAAGAATAACTGCCCTCTTAAATGTCAGTGCGCCAGAACCAACGCTTGTCCCCATTGCGTTTGCAACATCGTTTGCACCNATGTTCCACGCCATATAAAAACCAAAAACAAGCGCTAAGATGATAAGTACTGTCATATTGTCCATGATTATTCTCTTTCCTCAATCACTTCAACGTCAGTAGCATCCGAACTCGGTTTGCTAACTTTTCAGATTGATTNCTAATNCCTGCAATTTCATGAAGNAGGCGCTGCCACACAAAGAAATCACCGACTGACAATTCGTTTTCGTGGTCGAGNACCGCACGCATGAGNNTNCGTTGCATTTTGTCNCANTCNTGTTCTGCTTCTGCAACAGCGTCAATCATGCCGTCAACTTTTGCCGCTTCAGTGCCTGAGAAACCAGACTCTATGAGCGCGTCTAGTTCACGCATGACATCTCTTGTTTTGTGGAATGCTTCAACATTACNCTCGAGGTACTCGTGGAATGCGTCTTTTAAATCGTCAAGCATTTTGACTGGGCGAATACTCATCAGTACGCCTGTGTCTTCTGCTCTGTCTGCAATTGAATCTTGCANACTNAGAATNTCNAGCAACTGACTTCGGTCGATTGCCATAAAGAGNCCNCGTGGAAGGTTNTTNCGAATATCGTTTTTAACGAGGTCCGCTTTGTGTTCAAGTTTTGAGATCGCTCGTGATGACTCACCGACATCATTGATTGAGCCATTACTGATTTCTTCAAGCAGCGTCACCGTNGCTTCTACGCAGTCTGCAACTTTATCGAGATGTAGTTGCAGAGGCACAAAAGGTGACTTGCCGAATAATCGAGACATTGCATTTATAGCCATGTGTTTCTCCAAATTGCGAAGGGAACTATAGCCCTTCAAAANTCATCATTGTTTGAGTAGATTTCCTGTGTGTAATCTGTTATTAGAACAGCAATTGCAATTGCGTGCGGANTAAGAATTGGTCATCATTTTGACCCGTATCTCCTCTCCAGCCATTGCCTGATGATGTCCAATCTGCTGAACTCGCACCAGTGCCATTNCCATCNGCGAGCGAATCACCCGCCCAGGCGACATCNGTCGTCCATTTCACNGNGTTACTNCCNGCAATTGGCCAATAATTGAANCCAATGCGAAGCGCTGACATGTCTGCTGAGCCATTGGCAAAGGTTGGGTTGCCNTCAATCGNGCCTTCTTGGAATTGTGCNAANANTTCNGTGTGNTCNTTGACGAGGAAGCCGCCTTGAATCAGCCAGCCAGATGAATCTTGNGTGACGCCTGTNGCNTTNACTTCNCCCTCNGTTTCNACNCCNTAAGCNAANANNTTCCANCCATCGCCTCTCCATGTTGCATCAACTGTCCAGCCGGTGCTTTTGTCAATCTGAGCGTTGCCGTATTCAAACGTTGCGCCNTCAGTGTCTACTGTTTGATAGCCAACACCAACCAAAAGACCTTGCTCACCACCTGCTTTTGAAGTGAGTGTCGCGAANTCTTTCCAGCTGCNTCCNCCAAACTTAAACTCCGCTCGCAGGAGCCAGGCATCCGTTCCAGCACCAAGTGCTTGCCCATTNGCNCTGTTTGGTCCATCGAGATATTGGATGTCCATTTTGAAATCGTCATTGCTCCAACCNTAGTTGATGCCTTGGACCCAGCCGTANGTAAANGCNTTNTCNAGCATNGTTCGCTCAACNCCAAGTTGTTTGCTTGATGAAACGATGCTTTCTCGTAGGAATGTNCCTTTAAACTGCCCCATTTTGAGCCACGCACCATCATCAAANGTTTTTGCGATGTAAGCNTCTTCCATGTTTGAGCCGCCATTGCGAGCCCATGTGTGTGTCAATTTATATTGCCATGANGGATCACCAANATGACCNGAGAATNTCACTTTAGTGCGNCGTTCTTCAAAACCATCATTGTCTTGTTGGCCGGTTGCTTCATTGAGTAACCATCTNGCTTGAATCTGNCCACCNAANTTNAGTTTNAAGTTNCCATCNGCTGATGCAATGAAGAANCCATTGTTCCANCCCGCNGTNGAGCCAGANCCNTGCANNNTTGCTCTTGAATCTGCATCCATAAGGACATCTTGCACAATCAGCCGAATTTCTTCTGCNCGNTGTGCGGTCATCCAATTTCGTTCTTTGTCGTTTTTGAGNTCTGCGACCTCTTCTTGAAGGTCAATGACGAGGTTTCTAAGNTCNTTAACTTCGTCTGAGGGGGCTCCATTGNCCGCCAATAATGCNGTTAAGCCAATTACAATTTCTACCATCTTTTTTCTCCATNNTTCTTAATTCGCGCGGAATATAACAAATANNAAACTGCTTGTGTGGNCGCAAAAAAAACTGTTTTATTCCTTTGTTTCTCCTCGGTTGCGAATCGAATAGAGTCGAAGTATCCTGCGTAACCCCCTTGTTGGCCGAGTACCCAAGTGGACTAAGGGAACGGATTGCAAATCCGTGATTCGTGGGTTCGAATCCCACCTCGGCCTCTTCCTTTAAACCCANATCATGCCCGGCGACTNGGGCCGCNANCGTTATNGCAAGTTAGTTTTGAGGCGTCGTTCCAGCACGGAGTTCATCACTCTGTGGAAAAGGCGACTTTGACAATGTCGCTCCAGTGAGNGCTTCGTAGCCTGCTGGCTTTGAGAGGAGCCACCCTGTGCATGAGCCCCAGAACCCCTTCTCAATCCTAAGTCGCATGGGGCGTCCAAAGTCATCATCCATCGCGATGTACTCCCCTGTNGCAGAGTTCGTAACCCCTACNTAGTAAATGCCACCATCAATGAGTTGATCACCATCATCAATGTCAACTGAGCGACTGCCATCTGTATATGACGCAATCCTCGCTACTCCTGGAANGGAAGCGCGAATCGTTGAGAGTTGNGCAACTGCGGNATTGATGACTTCAGTTGATGCTCTGCCTAAGGGCGTAGACCAAAACAGATAAGACCCCATTTCAAGGGACCCGTATTGGTCGTCAACCTCATCGCCCGCTGGNACAGTTGCAACAAGTTGGTCTGAATAGAGCACTCGACCCGTTTGCAAACTGATTGCTGTNAGTTCAATTGCAACGAGCGCATCGTTTGCTGTTTCAAGCCACCGCATCCGCTGGACAGAGTCAGGAGCGTCTGATGTATGAAGAAAATCTGTAACGTTTCCTTTGACATAAAAACCATACTCTGCTCCAAGTGAACGAAGTTCTCGGTGGAGTGATGCCGTACGTTCAGAGCCATGCGTTTCTAAAATTGCATCGACATCTGCACTCAGAGATTCATCTTGAATGAGCTCAAACTTCCCCGTCTTGACAAGGGCTCTTCCAATTGCCTTTTTCATCTCAGGCGCGATNTCTGGAAAGCGTGGCGACACGTTCGAAGAAGCATCAAGGTTGCCGAGTAAAATCACTGGTTTTGTTGCTGCTTCACTGCCGATAGGACCTTGACCTGGCGCACTGTTGTATGCCCACGGATTCGTAGAACAGCCTAGTGTGGTCAAAAACGCTAATAAAATGAATAAACGCATGCCTTCATATCGTCAACACTTAGGTTTTTTCCACTGTTTTTACAGTACCATATGATGCTCATGATTTTGTTTAGACACATCTCTGCCTTCACCGTAACGNTTTTCCTTGCATGGACTTGCGTTGTTGAGGCTTCGCAAGAGCCTCNGGGCTCGCTGCTGAAAGAAGGNTCTGTCATTCATGAAGCAAAGTGTGTTCTTTTAAAGGGTGACAAAAATACGCCCATGCGGATTGCGATTGANGGGGATGNCGGTGCCTNGCATTCTTTTATTGCGCTGCCGAGTAAGCGACTTGAAGAGATTGAGCAAACACTCNTNGAAACTCCTGANGCNCANTTCCAAGTGACTGGAAAAGTGTACACCTACAACAACGAACANTACCTNCTGNTNAGAGAAGCNNTNAAACTCAGTGATTTTTCAGAACGTGACCACCCTTCATTTACACCGATTCATCCTGATGCGGAAGAACTTCCAAAAGATGCATCNAGTGATTCGATNGATGANATTGTNCGCGACTTAGANCGNTCAACNGGTTCACTTGTCAAGAGTATTCGCAGTGCTGCAAATCATCCCATTGAAGTTAGCGATGAAGTTAAAGAGGGTCGCAGAGTTCACGCACGGCGNTGTTTTCTTAGACGAAACAATGAAGGCGCGTGGATTGCTGTCTTTGTCGCTGACGNGACNGGNCTCAGTGACCCACCGTGTACAGTTTTACCAAGTGAGCGGTTTAAACAGTTAACAACTTGGGCAAGTGAGTCACCCCCATCTACACCTGTGTTGCTGACAGGCGAGTTGACGAACTACTACGGGCACTCATTTTTGATTCTTGATGGGTGGAGAAAAGTCCACACNACNGACAAACTGCCTTATTGATGTTGTGCTTTGTGAGGTACTCTGGNCTCGACTGGCTCAAACTCAATTGAATGAACAANTGGCGCCTCTTTTGGTTTACCCATCAGCGCATCATCAAGTGGCGTTGACGCAATCTTTTGAATCACGTCAATGCCATCAACTGTTTCNCCAAACGAACAATATTGNCCATCAAGACGTGCNGTTCCCTCACGTGACAAACAGAAGAAAAACTGGGAACCAGCAGAGTCTGGGTCGTTTGCGCGAGCCATCGAGATCACGCCAAGATCATGCTTGAGNGAACTNTTTTCAATNGGGAGCCACCAACCTGGTCCTCCAGAACCAGTGCCAGTTGGGTCACCCCCTTGAATNACNAANGGGAAGCCTTTACTCGTCATTGGCACAATTCTGTGGAAGATCGTTTCAGTGTAGAAACCATTCTTTGCAAGTTCTAAAAAGTTCCAGACTGTGTTAGGTGCAACATCGGGCCTAAACTTGATTCGAATATCACCCTCACTTGTTTTCATAATGGCATATTCATCTCGGTAGACTCGGTAACCGCTGACAAAGGGTACATCGAGTGAATCGTCTTCTGCTTCGTTTTTCCAGTCGACGATTTTTGTATATGTTGACTTCCCATCACCTCTTGTNGCTTCCTCAGTCACAGGNACATCTCTAGAAAGAAGTGGTGAAACAACAAGTGGCGTGCCCTCGGGTTTGCCGTCAACTGCAAGTTGAAGCCAGACGGCTTTGTCAATCTCCGCNAGTTCTGGAATNCGCAAACTCACATCATGGGTGCCACTTGTTACAGTTGCGCTGTTACCAATATGATTGTTAGCGTGGTCAAGTAAAAAAAGTTTGCCTGTGTCGTGCTCATCTGGTAGTGAAACATTCACAATGACGCCTTGTTTAACACCAAAATACGTTTGNACCGGTTCGATTGACTGACANGGAATGAGTAAACAAAGCAGTGATCCCAACATGATTTACTCCATTACCCTCGAAGGGTTTTAATGATGAGTCCGCGTACAGCGCCAGCATCTGCAGAACCGCCACTTCGTTTCATGACTTCGCCAATAATGCGNCCGATTGCAGCGTCTTTGCCATTTTTAACATCATCTGCTGCTTGTGGNTGCGCTTCAATGGCACTGTTCACCCATTCTAGAATTGCAGATTCGTCATTGACNTGTAANAGTCCTTCTTCATCTGCAACAACCTTTGCAGTTTGNTCGCTATNGCATAACAACCCAAACAACTTNTCAGCTGCAGAAGAACCAATCTCATTGNTTGCTCTGAGTTGCATGATGCCTTGAACTTGTTCAGGAGTAATTCCNAGTTTTGAAACAGAAGTATTGTTATCGTTTGCATGCTTTGAAGCTGTGTTTAACAGGAACTTCGCAATNGCAGAACCTTGGTCACTNCCATGTATNCAGGATTCAAAGAACATGCAAAAATCTGGTTCTGNTGTGATTGCTGATGCATCTTTCAAAGACAAATCAAACTCTTTTTGATATCTCGNTCGACGAGATTGNGGAAGCTCAGGAATNGTTTTGTTNACTTCNTCAATCCANTCGTTTGANATNGTNANNGGNACTAAATCTGGNTCTGGGAAGTAGCGGTAATCGTGGGCGTCTTCTTTCTCTCGTTGCAACACTGTTTCGAGTTTTTGATCATCCCAACCCCGCGTGCTNTTTGCACCGGGACCCATGACNTTGCCGTCTTCTAACCAGGCTTCAACTTGNCGTTTGGATTCAAACTCGATTGCACCATGGAGTGCTCTAAANGAGTTTAAGTTCTTTACTTCAACGATTGGCGTTTTAAACTCTTCCCCATCTTCAGTCGTGATCACAACATTGATGTTAGGTTCGAATCGCATGTGACCTCGCTGCATGATGCCTTCGCTTACGCCAAGAAATCTGCAGATATCCCTTACAGCTTGTCCATATGCAACNGCTTCATCTGCCGTATGCATGTCGGGTTCACTGACGATTTCAAGAAGCGGTGTTCCAGCNCGGTTGAAATCGACAAGCGAGCCATCGTAATGTTCCCCTCCTGGAAGTTCATGCCCTAACTTGCCTGTATCTTCCTCAAGATGCGCTCGAGTAATTCGAACAGGCTTCATNCCNGCTTCAGTCTCAATCTCAAGGACNCCATCAAANCANAGCGGTTTGTCGTATTGNCTGATTTGGTANCCCTTTGGCAAATCTGGGTAGAAGTAGTTTTTTCTATCCCACTTTGTGAAGTTTGCGATNNTGCAGTTTAGTGCGAGCCCTACGCGCATTGACATGACGACCGCCCGCTTGTTAATGACAGGAAGCGAACCTGGAAGTGCAATCACAAGTGGATTGCAAAGNGTGTTTGGTTCNGCGTCATAATGTTCTTGATTGGCTGCGTTNGGCGCTGATGTAAACATCTTGCTATCTGTTGCAAGTTCGACATGAATCTCCATCCCAACGACAAGTTGCGTGTGTTTAATGTTCATGCTTCAGTGCCAACACCTAAGTCAGACGTCGTGAATAAAGATTGGAATGTATAGCCAGCGCCTTCGATGTTTTCTCTTGCGCCTTCTTCCCTGTCAATCACTGNGATGATTGACAACACTTCTGCCCCAAGCGAGCGAATGGTTTCTGCTGCTTCGAGCACTTGACCNCCNGTNGTNGCGATGTCNTCAACNATNACAACCTTGNCTGCCTCAGTAAGTTTGCCNTCAAGTTGTTTTGCNGTNCCGTANTCNTTCTTTTGNTTNCGNATAAANATGCANNGCAAATCNCTTTCCATNGNNGCNGTTGTNACNAGNGGAATNCCNCCNAGTTCAGCGCCNGCAAGTAANGTCGCNNCNTCAGGNATNGCNTNNGCNAACATTTTNCCTAAACTCCGCAAGATGTCTGGCTGCGTTGTAAAGAGATACTTATCGATGTACCACGTACTCGTTCTTCCACTTCGTAAAGTGAATTCACCGTGGAGAATTGCTGTGTCTGCAATACGCGCTGCGACCTGTTGTTTGTCCATTTGCGTATGGTATCGCAGAGCGAACTTGAAGTGTTGTTTTCCTCTACTGAGCAGGTAACGCAAGCTCTCGTTCAGCGCGAGNTTTCACAATAATCTGGATACGCTCATAGATCCAAGTCGCAATGCGTTTTACAGTTTCATTCTCNGATTGCAGTGCACTTAAGATACCNGCATCATCTAACGCTTCATCGGGAACATCTNGGTTGTTGAACCGCAAGAGCCACGCGATTTGTGCATCGATATTCTTCTTTTCTTCAGCCATAGGTAGCACTGCCATGATTGAAGGTTCNTCAGCCATAGCGAAAATGAACCACGCTTGAGCTGCGGGTCCTAATTTTGGGAACTCAGAGAGTATGAGTGTNACTGCATCATCCTGCTGAGAGACCCGCATTGGGCCTTGAGGCGTTGGCATTAACTCTTGACCATCTTCAGGGATTGGTGGTTGTACGACACGAACGACAACCTCATCATTAATCATGAATGACAGCAATACCATGTTCGTCAGNGAGTCCACTGAATCGAGNGCTTGAGCAGATTGAAACGCTTGGTCTANCCAAGTGTCAGTCAACCTAAANCCATTNACACGAAAATATCCCGAATCATGACGAATCCCAGTTCGGCTNGGTTCGTAGACAAGCAAAATGTTTTGGCCATCTCTCGTTGTCTGNCGCGCTGCGAAATTCNCGATGGATCGCAAGTGTATGGATGCGCCTTGTAATGGAAAACGATTCANCAATTTTCCTAACCAGTATTGNCGTAAATCTGCTGAGTATGCGTATGAACCTCTCGGCGGAATACTGATTTGATTGTTGATTGGGACAATCATTGCTGATGGGTTTCTAACAGAGGTCGTAGATATATCAACAAGTGTTTCAATAAGTACAAGTGGTTGAATTGANCCTTCGCGTTCAATTGTTAATGGAACAGTCGTATTGTTCTTCAANTCNATGTCAACAAGAATTGGCTCATATGGGTTGAATTCAGTTTTCACAGGTTCTACATGAAGGCTAAATGGTGATCGTGGGTCATTTTTGATGAGATCAAAAGTTCCAATGATTTGCTCAGCAAGTGGTCGCAATACCCCAACTTCTTCACGAATATCAAAAGACTTCCCGACGATGTTTTGCAATCTGTTTCTCGCCCACACNCCTAAAATAGTGCCCCCTTGCAANCGTGCNATATCTAAAAANTGAGTGGCGGCATCTTTTGCTTTCCCGCTTGATAGTAATGCGAGCGCAGTNCCGGCCTTTGCNGCGGGGTCATCNGTGAGNGGAGNAAGGAGTTGCAGGGCTAACTGTAGGTCGCCGCTTCTTAATGCAATCCAACCATCAAATCGCTGTTTCTCTCTGTTGTCCATTTGGGCGAGCGTTGCTGCTTCATCTAAAAAGCCTTCCGCAGTTTCTACATCCCCACCAAGCCAGAGTGTTAGCCAAGCGGCTTGGATGAAACTCTCNGCAGCACGAAGTTTGGATTCNTCCGTATCTTGACTATTGTGCATTGNGGCAAGTAGAGCGCATGTGTCGGCTGCAGCTTCTAGCGANATTGCAGCTGATGCCTCATCATCCATTTCTGCATAGATTGCTGCGCGAACTGTGGCAAGTTTTGGAACAAGTGGCGCGTGAATTCTTGCAAGTTCCANCGGGGTCATTCGCGGTTGCTGCGCCTTCATGTTTTGACGGTAAACACGATCGACTTCAATCTGCCTCGTGAGTACTGCATCAAGCCCCGCAATTGGATCGCCATCTGCCCACTGACTAAGGACGATGTCNGCAAGCAGTCCATCGCTCACTCGCTCAACATCAGCAGCATCACCATCAAGGATGTAGTCATAGAGTCTTCTGGCACTTTGGTAATCACCGTATGCAATNAGAAACTCAGCAAGGGCAATTTGATTCGTCACATCAAACGGATTTGCGAGCGCTGCNGCACCAAGAAGTTCAACTCTCTGAATTGGGTCTGCTGATTCATCTCCAAAGAACCCAACACCGAGTGCTATCGATTCTGGATTGGCTGGGTCAAGCGCAATTGACTCTGCAAGCCAAACGGCAAATGATTCGACATCNCCTAAACTTCTGTAAAGGAGCGCTGCGTCATACGCAAGACGAGATGCAATTCGTGGGTCTAGNTTTGATTTNCCTTGAGGCGAAAGCAGTTGGCTATAGATTTGTTGCCGTTCTGGAGCAGTTTGCAGTGACTCAATNGCGTCTCTGAGACGTGCTAACTGANACGCTGAACTGTTTGGGGATAGTTGNAGCATTCTCTGAATGCTTTCGCTGACGAGTGCATCATCTTCTGCCATCTTGGCAACCTCGATGACCGATTGCCAGACGGATANATCATTTGGCTTGAGTTCAATGCACCGTTTTAAAAGTAAAAGCGACGCTTCAATGGCATCCGTTGTCAGGGGTTCGAGCATCGTCATTGAACGNGCCTCTCGGATGTAGCCTTCAACGAGGCGGGCNGANGCCACNTCTTCCATATCATCACCAAAAGTCACGGACNCCGGAAAAATNGNANATGCCAATGTAACTGGAACAATAANGGAGAAAATTCGACTCATGAGTATCTCTTTTCGGCACTCTAGCACGGTTTTGGTCGCAATTTTNAGTCGACTTCTTAAGTATCATGTACAGGCGTTGACACTCCANCCAATGAGTGGTAATTTCGTCAATCTAAAGGTTAATTTTTATGCAAAAGAATTGTTTTATCATCCTCATTTTGGCACTCGCGTGCAGTTATGACGCGGTTGCTCAGCCAAAGTTCAGCATTTCAAAGATTGTTGGTCGAAATTCCATCAATGATGCCGACGCAAGCAAGATTGAGCANTACGCTCAAGGTTGGGCAGAGGCGCTCTACACNACNGACGCTCTAGAACTGTATGAAGCNCAAAGGCACCTCATAGAGCCACTTGAACTAGACGCAGCAATGTCGCCATACGCACGCTCCCTCTATGGCAAAGCNCTTCGTGATGGCTTTGAACCAATCCTTGACGAGAACAACACAAATGAAATGGCNGCAGTAAATGCNCTNCAAGTTGTTTCCCTTCTTGGTACTGAACAAGGGTGTGGACTTCTTCTCAACCATGCAGACACGTCAACAGAAGACAGAGCTTCACTGAGGCACTGGGCTTCAATTGGACTTGGCAAATCGTTTAAACAAGGCATTCTTCCNGAACGACGAATTTCGTCCATTGCTGGCACNATCGCAGATTTTGCATCACGCGAGCCAGTGTGGTACATCATCTCAAGACAGTTCAACTCCCTTGCATCACTTCAGGACATCCCGAATCTAGATACAAGGCAGCAAGATGAACTTGAAGCCCTCTCAATTGAGTTACAGATTCGAGCGCTTTCTGAACTCTTGCAAGAAATTGCAAAGTCAAAGGAAGCAGATGATCGAGTTCGTTCTCTTCCATTTATTCTCGCATCACTAAGACTGCAACTCATTGAGCCAGGTCTCGATGAAGACGCAAGAAAAGAAGGTGATCGAAACATTGCTCCNCTGTTGACACAATTTGCNGATCTCGCATTACAACACGCTGAATCCGCTAAAGAAAATGATGAGTTATACGCTGCGTATGGNGAGTCACTTCAGTCAGGTAGTTTCATCGTTGAGCGAATATTAAAACTCGATTCTACGGACACTTCGATGCTTGAATTGTGGGGCGAAGGTAGATATCCAGAGTTAACTAGCCGATTGAACACTTGGAAAAACGCTCAATAACGAATTCGATACAGTACCTTTATGGCNCGTATCTTCATCGCTGCAGTTTCCATTCTATTGCTGTCACTCATTGTGACNTGCAATGGCGAGAACGACGATAGAGCAGATTTCGTTTTCGTAAATCGGGGTGATGTNTTTACACTTGATCCTGGGCGAATGAGTTGGCTCACCGATATGCAGGCAGCATATTGTTTGTATGAGGGNCTTGTTCGTTGGGACCCTAAAGATTTTTCAATTGAAGAAGCGGCAGCAGAAAGNATTACGCTAAGCGAAGATCAAACAACATATCTGTTTACATTAAGATCGGACGCTAAATGGAGCAATGGCGCGCCAGTGACTGCATNCGATTTTAAGTATGCGTGGATGCGGTTATTGACACCCGATACCGCATCGGATTACTCGGGCTTTCTTTTTTCAGTTAAAGGCGCAAGTGATTTTTGGAAATGGCGAACNGACAAACTTCAAGCACAAGAATTNGTNACACTTCAAGANATTCAATCTAAGTTTGATGAAGTTGTGAGCATNNGTGCTTTAGATGAGCGACATCTCGAAGTCACACTTGAGCANCCCGTGCCATACTTCCTTGACCAGATTGCCCTTGCAGTTTGTAGCCCTGTGTATAGACCTGCTGTTGAAGGGTGGAACTTNAATGCTGNAGAGTGGCAGCAAGTNATCAGTAANGGTTGGCATACGATTCCGATTCCAGAACCGAGCACAATGAAATGGCTGTCGATAGACGAGGATACGGGGCGTCTTAAATACAAGTATTACTGGGCGAGACCAGAAACACTTGTTTGTAATGGACCATTCAAGTTAGAAGAATGGCGCTACAAACGTGATATGCGTTTCGCGAGGAATCCCCACTACCACTCTCCTGANAAATCNTCACTCGATTCGATANGGGCCATCACNATGGAAGATCCAAACACTGCCGTTTTCGCATTCGAAGCCGGGGAGGTTGATTGGCTCAACGGAGTCAATGTCGATTATCAATCTGACATGCTTCTAGAAAAGGAAGCGGGATCGCGGAACAACATTCACGCCTTTCCAACATTTGGAACCGACTTCTTTTCGTTTAACTGTAGGGAAACATTAAACAATGGCGACCTCAACCCATTCCATGANGCTGCAGTTCGAAGAGCGTTTGTCTATGCGACGAACAGAGACGCGATTGTCAAGCATGCAACCAGATTAAATGAACCCGTTGTTACAGCNTTTGTACCACCACATTCAATTANTGGATATGAGCCTGTCNAAGGNATCAANTTTAACCCGCAACGGGCGAAAGAAGANATNGCCTCAGCNGGTTGGATTGACAGNGATGGNGATGGGGTTGTTGAAAATGAAAATGGCGTTCCCTTCCCNCCAATTGATTTGCTTTACTCAACCAACACGAATCGCTACAAGTGGATTTCTCTTTTGTTAAGAGACCAGTGGCGAAACACGCTCGGCGTGCAAACTCAATTGAGAGGAACGGATAACAAACTTTTTAGTAGAGANCTGAGAAGTGGAAACTTTATGGTTGCAAGGGGAAGGTGGTATGGCGATTATGGTGACCCTTCTACCTTNTTAGATATTTTCCACTCTGAAAACGGAAACAATGACAGGGGTTTTTCAAATCCCGACATTGATGCAAAACTAACGCAAGCANCNATTGAACTTGANCCTGTCAAACGGTACGCNTTGCTCNGAGANATTGAGACGCANCTCTTTAATGAAGAAGTTCCTATGCTTGTCGTGTGTCAANTGCTTCAGTTATATATGTATGAGCCTGATCAAGTCAGTGGTCTAACATCACACCCTAGACTTGTACAACAACTGTGGAGAGTTAAGTCAACCTCGGGTCAATCAANCGATACATCACATCAACAACAAGATTGAACATGACAAGTAACGTCGCATAGACAAGCACAATTCCCATAAGGACGGTGATGTCTTTACCAAGNACTGCTTCTACAAAATGTACGCCGACGCCTGGGACTGCGAAGATTTTTTCAACAACAAATGACCCTGTCAGTGCAGCTGCTGTTGCGGGACCTATGTAACTTAAGACNGGAAGGATTGCATTTTTCATCGCGTGTTTTANCACAACAGAATACTCTGNCAAACCTTTTGCCCTAGCGGTTCTGATGTGATTGCTTCCGAGTTGTTCAATCATGCCACTACGTGTCANTTGGGCGATGTANGCTGCAAAAGGCAAACTCAATGTTAGAGANGGAAGCACCATGTGTTTCCAAGTCCCCCATCCGCTGATTGGGAACAAGTGTAACCAGACAGAAAATNTCATGAGTAAACAGACGCCGATGACNAANGTTGGGAGACTAATGCCAATGATTGAAACAAGAAACGCTAGGGAATCTATCCACNTNTTTGGTTTGAGAGCGCTTAAAGTCCCTGCACTCAAGCCAATGAATAGTGCCGTGAGCATAGCAAACAGTCCNAGCGTCATCGAAACTGGAAGTCCCGCCAANAGTATTTCATTGACTGTCCANTTCTCGTGACGCAAACTTGGTCCCAAGTTAAAGATGGGTCCATCGTGCTCACTGACAAGCCACGCAAATCCAGAAGCATTCCAAAGATACTCCCCATAAAACTTAAGCGGGTGGTCTANGTTGTACTGCGCTTGCATCGCTTCCACAACTTCAGGTGGNGGCATGCGACCCTCACTCTCAAGCGGATTCCCTGGAATCTGCCANGCAAGNAAAAACGTCAGCGTGTAAATCGCAATGAGAATAAATGGAAGTTGAACAATTCGCCAAGTGACAAGATGTTGAATCGTCCCCTTCTTCATTTAACNACCGTACGACGCCTTNTCCCCNAGGGTTTCTGCAATTCTTATGAGTTGGTTGTATTTTGCAGTCCGGTCAGAGCGGCATGGTGCTCCGGTTTTAATCTGACCGCAATTCGTTGCNACCGATAAATCAGCAATTGTGGTGTCTTCTGTTTCGCCACTTCTATGGCTAAGCACAGCTGANTANCCGTTTTCATGAGCAAGATCTACTGCCCTAAACGTCTCTGTAAGNGTTCCGATTTGGTTCACTTTCACAAGGATTGANTTTGCACACCCCTCATCGATNCCTTTTTGTAAGAAGAGGGGGTTAGTTACGAACAAGTCGTCACCAACAAGTTGAACNCGCTCTCCAAGTCGCTGNGTTAATGTTTTCCANCCAGCCCAGTCGTCTTCTCCAAGNCCATCTTCAATCGATTTGATTGGATAACGTTTACACCAGTCTGCCCACAAGTCAACCATTTCATCCGACGAGACAATCTTGTCTGGTTGGCTGCTAAAGAAACAATAGCCCTCCCTGCCAAGTTTTCTCGCTTCACTGACGAGTTCGCTTGTCGCCGGGTCGAGGGCAACAAAAATTTGCTCGCCCCATGAATAGCCTGATTTATCAACGGCTTCTTCAATAATCTTCAANGCATCTTCNTTATCTTGAAGGTTTGGNGCNAANCCTCCTTCATCGCCAACAGCAGTTGATAAGTTTTTGTNATGAAGCACATCTTTTAANGTGTGATAAATTTCAACTGATGCTCTAAGGGCATCTTCAAATCGCTCAAAGCCCCAAGGTTGAATCATGAACTCTTGGAAATCCACNGTGTTATCAGCATGTTTACCGCCATTAAGNATGTTAAACATCGGAACAGGTAAAACTGTTGAGTGGTCATCACCTANATATGCATACAGCGGNTTGCCAGCAGACTGAGCTGCTGCATGCGCAGTTGCCATTGATACGCCAAGTAACGCGTTCGCGCCAAGATTACCTTTGTTTGCAGTGCCGTCAAGTNNAATCATCTGTTCGTCGACTGCTGTTTGGTTATGCGCATCCATGCCAGTGACTTCGGGTGCAATCACATTNTTCACGTTGTTCACCGCGGTGAGCACGCCCTTGCCACACCAATCTTTTCCGCCATCGCGAAGTTCAACCGCTTCGTTTTCACCCGTACTTGCTCCGCTTGGAACAGCTGCCCTACCCATGATGCCATTTGCCAGCGTCACATCACATTCAAGGGTTGGGTTGCCTCTTGAATCTAGNATTTGTCTTGCGAAGATTGATTGAATTGTCGTTGACATTGATGTAATGATCTTTCTATTGCTNAAGCACTGCTTCAAATTGAGGGGTTTCGTTGTTTAACACTGCNATAACATCTTTAACCACCCAACCCATGTTAATTGTAGCTGTTTGCGTCTTACATGCGATGTGNGGATAGAGTTCGACATTAGGCAGTGTGAGTAGCGGATAGTCTGCGTGTACTGGTTCTGGGCGATGCACATCAAGCATTGCAAATGCTGTTGAATCATGCCGCAAATNATTTGCTAGCGCATAGGCATCAACCACAAAGCCCCTTGAAGTGTTGATGAACAAGCATCCCTCTTGGAGCTGNCGGAAAAAATCTGCATTGCACAGGTGTTCATTTTCTAACCGNCCGTCAACATGAACAGAAACTGCATCACTTTGCGATANGACCTCTTCTAAGGAACACTGTGTACAAGGGCCAGGGNTCTGAATCGATTGAATGTCATGAAAAATGACATTGAACCCAAGAGCACTNGCGAGTGTTCCAAGTCTNGAACCAATTCGGCCAAAACCAATAATCCCTAGCGTCATTTCTGAAAACTGCTTTTCATTCATAGCGCTCGTGCGAAGCAGATTCCATTCGTTTTGAGTCGTTTCGCCNTCAACGAATGTGACTTTACGGAGCATCATTAGCAATCTTGATAACACAAAGTCAACAACCGATTCCGTGTTTGCTTCTGGCGTATGGACAACCCGAACACCATGTTCCTTGCAGGCTGATAAATCAATGTTATCGATACCTACGCCTGCCCGCCCGACAACCCTTAGGTTCGGTGCAGATTCAATCATCGCTCGCGAAACTTCGGTGTATGTTCGAATAACAAGACCCTCAACCGTTGGAAGAAGTTCTTCAAACCTAAGCGATTCCGCAGGGCAAACATGTAACTCACAATGATCTGCTAGCCAAGTCGANCATTGGTCGGGCAAATTCTCTGTTTGAATCACTTGGTGTGCCACGGATCCGTTATGCGTAAGAATGCAGTCCTGAGATTGTAAAGTTAATGATAATCCAGTTAAAGAGCATGACTCCGCAACCAATGATTGCGAGGAGAGCTGTCCAGAAACCCTTGTCCTTGACTTTGATTCTCGTGTGAATAAGAACTGCAAAAACAAGGAAGGTATTGAGCGCAAACACTTCCTTAGGNTCCCAGCCCCAAGGCCTGCCCCAAGAATGGTCTGCCCAGATTGCNCCCATCACAATTCCTGCCCACAATAAGATGAATGACAATTCAACAAGAATCATTGTTGCACCATCAAGCACCATCCCCATGCTCGATGTCGATTCGCCTTTCTTTGCAGGTCTCAGTTCAACAACCGANGCAATGCCACCTGCTCTAGCGTATTCTTGCATTCCGTTTTCGCCCTTTATGCGAAGAATCAACCGCCTAAACANATAGAGCATCGCAGTCACTGNCGCAACAAAGATAAGGCAGTAAGAGAAGATGATGAAGTTCACGTGAATATAGAGCCAAATATCGTGCAACACAGGCATTCTGTTTGAGACATGTGGGTTGAGTTCAAGNGGGTACAAACGAACTGCCAATAGCGCGATCATCGATGCANCGGATGCTCCAAGCGCAAACAAGTACTTCATNTGTGTTTTGCGTAACAAGAACTCCATCAATANCCCAAACAAACTACCCATCCAAGCAGCNGTTGTAATTGCCTCAAACATGTTTGTGTTTGGATAGCGACCGGAAACATACCACCGCCAAATGACCGCGACNGTATGGAGCGACGCGGCAAAGATAAAGAGCCACATCCCAAAAGAGCCAACGCCTTTGAATTGATANACAAAAGCCATGAGCANTAACACAACTGCAACGAGATACACAATCCAGATAGCGGTGAANTTNCCTAACTTGAAGTACANNCTTTCAAGTTGGAGTTTTTTAGATGGCGGATATATTCCTTCNCCTGTTGNTAGCAAGGGTAACAACCCTGCTAACCGACCTAGTTGTTGATTTGCTACCTCAACATTGCCTGCTTTCCACGCTTCAACCATTTCAGTCCACGACGAAATGATTGTTTCATCAGAGATGTGTTCCATCGTGAACCACTTGGCGTCAAACTGCCCGCTTGGAGGTGGGACAACTTGCAANTTTGCCCACATGTTTCTTGGGTTGCTTGCGTTAAGCGCAACTTCAATCTGTTCAACAGGAGANGCGAATCGCATGACATCAGAACGAAGTGACTGCAGTTTTGCGTGGACTTCGGGCTCTTGTAAATGTTCTTTAGCAATAAGCCCCTTCTTCACAAATGANTCCATTTCATCTGAAAGATTTGGATTTTTTGCGGTTAAAACATCGCGAATGATTGCCCTTACATTCTTATTCTTGACATAAATGATTGGTCTACCTTCATAGTGCTCGGGACGAATCATCATGTCNAGGAATGTGAATGTTGCGGGTTGGCCATCAATTGATTTTGAGCCAGAAATATATTGCATGTACGAACGNGCAAATGTTTCGTATGACTTCACTCGCCCTTCTGTAAAGACGGCGACTTGATTACTCCAAGGCGTAATGTCGATTTGTTCTGCTAAACCATCTCCTCGCAATTGAGATGCGAAACCAGCAATACATAAACTAATGAGTAAGAAAACTTGCTTCATTTACTTGNTCCATAGACTGCTTGCTGTCTTTTTCGTTTAATCGTTGGTTTGACAAAGAACGCCCACATCATTCCAAGCACGGTAATGCAAGTTCCAANAAGCATTGTAAACACNGCTTCTCGATTGCCGANACCGAGGACTGTNTAGTTCANCCCTTGAGAAGTTTGACTTGGNGGGTCCCATTGCGATTGGAAGAACCAATAACCATGGTGTGGTTTTGGGTCATTCACGCTGACTGNGACAAGTTCGTCTGAAACTTCTGGGAAGGAAATCAATGAACGCCAATTTAGAATNGATGATGTTCGCCCCGAGAACCCGCCAATATGCGTATCGATTTCGAAATCGCGAAGCGCAACTGGTGTTGGCAATGGCGCCCTTTCTCGAGAAAACATCAATTCAACAATCTTGCCATTCGAAAGTCCAACAATNGTGGGTTGATACCTAAAGCGATTAACGGTTTGTGTACTCGACTCAAACGGATAGTGATGNTATGGAAGCCATGCAATTCGCTCTGAGTCGCCATCCTTAATGATGACGCGAATCATCGACATCGTGTTACTGACGTTAGGATCTCTTTGCATTGCCGGGACAATTGTTGGTCTTGTTTCAATCTGCGTGTTTGCTTCAATCCTGTGAACNGCTAACTGCACATCGTCAATAATGGAAAGTGGTTCATCAAAAACGACCTCTCTTTGCGTTNGCAGTTCACTATCTGTTTGTAACAACAATTGCACNCCCTCAACACCCGCTCCAGCAACAATCGTNATTGGGGCTGCACCAGGCTCATAATTGAGTGTGATTTCATCATCAACTAANTTCGACTCTAAATGGTCTGCGGATTCNGTGATGTCTCTGTTGAGNGAACTGTCTTCAAAGACCCAGCGAACCCACTGCCTATCACCATGCTTCAACTCAACAATTGCAAGCGAAACTGTGATGCCTTCAATATTGAGGTTGTTTTGGATTGATGTCAGTCGGTATGAATACGCTGATTCGCCAATCTGTGAAAACTCTTCTGAACTTGTAAGCGGCAGTTCAAATGTNTGATCCCCGATTGAAGCCTCAAGAGTTGGCAANANTGATTCTTGTAANGCAGCCAACTCTGCTGGCGAGTTGAGCCATTTGAAAATCATTAAGGAACTGTCAGTCGTNTTGTTCGAGGGGTCAAACGCAAACATTTTGACTGGCTGTTTAATATCACCACGTTCAATTGTTGCCCACACCACTGGATTCAAATCATTCCCACCAGGAACAATCCTCGCATCCATAAACGCATATCGCAGGTAATCTGTCACCGTGAGTGACATTCCATTTTCGCTCGGCACATCAATTGCAATTGGGTGCTTTTTGATTCGCTCNACATCCCAAACTTCACTATCAATGCTTACNTAGTCNTTAAATCGAGGCAAGTTTGGGATCGTGTGTTCAATCCAGCCTGTTTTCGCAACGCCGTTTTCATCGAGTTCGCGGAGATAGATTGCCGCGCTTTGAGTCACATAGAATTCGCTTTTGACATCTTGTTCAAGTGACATTTTGATGGAATCATCTACAAGCGCTGTNCCNAGAACTTTAATCGCTCGTGCCATCGGCTGCTTCGGATTGTCNGTGCGGATCACGTCCTCTGTGTACTCGGGGTAACCGCTGATGAGTTGCCGAGTAAATGAAGCATCATCAGATGTCANTGAGATTGAAACCGCGTAAGTTCTTTTCCCTTTGTCATCGCCAGTTAACAACTCCCAGTTTGGATTGATGTTTGATATCTCGCACGTGTATGGNCCAATGANAATCGAGTTGCCTGGGGCAACAAGCATCGACGCTTCTTCTTCACCTGGNATCTGAATGTTCACTTGGTGTCTTGAGATGACNACATCACCTTCAATCTTCTTTGAAAAGTAAACCAAACATCCAAGCACAAGCACNATAACGCCGGCGTGAATAGACCAGACGCCAAGCGTAAGCACATTGAACGGGATTTTGCGAATAGTCACAATTGACATGTTTAAGCAGAGCAATGCAATCAGCCACTTGAATGGCCACCAATGGAACCATTCAAACTCNGTTAACTCTAATCCNCGCATCTCCCGCAAACTCACCCATGTGGTTGGTTCCAATATNGCGNAACTCACAGGTATGCCCGATGAGCCTANGGAGCAATANAAGAACAACGTNGATAGAACCGTGATNCCAAACCAGACTTTTGTGAACAAATCAATAAACGCGAANGCTACGCAAGTTGGAAGGAGTAGNTACCACCACATCGAGCCCACTAAATCAAACTGCATAAACACGAGCGTGATGACAGCAAGGGGAAGAAGCCAACAGAGGCTACCCGGCCAACTGAAGATCGGGTGTGTCTTCTTTGTCATCGCGTTACTCTTTGGTGTAGTCATATACTCCCGCACCAGTTTTGTCGCCTAGGTTCCCCGCTTCAACNAGGTCAACGAGTTTTTGGTTTGGTAAGTATTTTGGATTTTTGTCAAGGCCGTTGTACATCACCATCATGATGTCTTTACAAACGTCTAAGCCGATGTAATCTGCAAGTCGNAGTGGACCCATTGGGAATGCGCAACCAAGTTTCATGATTGAGTCAATTGCTTCNGGATCTGCTACGCCGTCNTCCCATGCGTGAAATGCTTCGTTAATCATTGGCATTAATACTCTGTTTGAAACGAAGCCCGCAAAATCATTTGCTGGGACTGGGATTTTTCCGAGTGCTTCGGAAAGTTTTACGGTTGCATTTGTGGTTGCTTCACTTGTTTTATTGCCCTTAATGACCTCAACAAGTTTCATCACNGGTACNGGGTTAAAAAAATGCATGCCAATAACACGGTCTTCTGCCCCANNAACTGCTGTTGCGAGATNTGAGATTGAAATGGATGACGTGTTTGTTGCAAGCACTACTTCTTCGCCAAATGTCTCTCGCATCATTTGAAACAGTTTTTTCTTCACTTCAACATTTTCTGTTGCTGCTTCAATTGCCCAGTCTGCTGAGGAGGCGTCGCCCATTTNTGTTGTATAAGTCAACAATGATTGTGCGTTAGACGATTCGTCGCTTGTCAATCTTTCTTTGGCAACAAGTTTGCTAAGTTGTTTTTCGTGATACGAGCGTGCGCTTTCAAGTTGTGATTCTTGGACATCGATCAGTGTGCACTTCTTTCCTGCNAGTGCAGATGTCANTGCAATGCCAGAACCCATCGTCCCAGCGCCGATGACTGCAATGTGTGAAACGTCACTCATGATCCTTCATTCCAATGGCGAAGGCCTTCACCAGCGTATTCAGCAAGAGGTCGAATGATTCGGTTGTTTTGNTGTTGCTCCATAATGTGAGCACACCAACCCGTAATGCGTGATGCAACAAAGATTGGTGTGTACTGTGGAACTGGAATGCCCATAGCAAAATAAGTCATNCCGCATGGGAAATCCACATTCGGGAAGATGTTCTTGTCACGAAGCATGATTGCTTGAACTTCGTCACCCAAATCAAACCACGCTTTNGCTTCAGGGTTGACTTCTGAACAGTACTGCAAACCCCATTCTCTAAGAATNCCGGCACGATGGTCGCCATTTTTNTACACACGGTGCCCGAAGCCCATGAGTTTCTTCTTCGTTTCAAACGCGTGTTGCATGTACTCATCAACAGTTTGCCCTGTTGATGTTGCTTCCATGATTTCACTGAGCATTTCCATCGCTGCTTCGTTTGCGCCACCNTGCAAATTGCCTTTGAGTGCGCCGATACCACCGCAAACACATGANTGCATGTCACTATTTGTTGAAGCAATCACNCTGCTTGTGAATGTTGAGGCGTTAAAGTCATGTTCTGCATATAGGATGAGTGAAACATCCATAACCTTCGCAGAGATTTCATGTGGNTTTTCACCCGTGATACACCAAAGTAAGTTGGCGGCATGACTGAGTGATACATCTGGCTCAACTGGGTCTTTGCCNTCGAGTGCTCGTTGGTGCGTTCCGATGCAAGTTGGAATTTTTGCAAGCAACATTTTTGACTTAAGGAGTTCTGCTTCNTGTGTGTTGTCTTCACATAAATCACATGTGTGTGAAAGAAGCGAAACCGCAGTTCTCAACACTGACATTGGGTGAGCGTTTGGTGTNTGNTTCGCAATGTCAATAATTGCATCTCGGACTGAGGTTGGAATTGATCGGTAACTTGCAACTTCATCACTGAATGCTNTGAGTTCTTCACTNGTTGGNTTGTGCCCCACGAGAAGTAGGAATGCGACCTCTTCAAACGTTGCATTCGCAGCCAAATCTGCGATTTCATACCCTCGGTACATCAACTGTGTTTGATTCACTGCGCAGACGGATGTTTCTCCGATGACTTGGCCTGCTAATCCCCTAGAATCCGTTTGTTTTTTTGTTTCTTCTGTTGCTTGAGTCATAANATTCCTTAGCGATTACAGCCTTCTATTGAGCAGAGGGCGTTCCCTTATTCTATCAAAAATNGCGTTAGAACGCTTCGCNNGGCGTTTTTGGCTATCTAGGGAAGTTCCACTCTTCCCCAGGNGTGTATTCAAGCATTTCATATAGGGAAGNTCGAGTTTGCATGGCATCGACAAACCCATCAACAGAACCATCTGNTTGGAGTTGTTCAAGNCATCTCGTGATTGCGCCCATTGCAACCCGCTGCATCGTGACTGGATAAATCACCAATTGGTAGCCAATTTCTGAGAATCGATCAAAGTGAATTGAATTCGTCTTTCCAAACTCAGTCATGTTTGCAAGAAGCAAGCCGGNGCAACCCTGCGCAAACTNGATGAACTCCTCTTCGGAATGTAGACCCTCTGGAAAAATCATGTCCGCACCAGCTTCGCGGTACGCATTGCCACGCTCAATTGCTGCATCAAGACCATCAACGCTTCTTGCATCNGTTCTTGCAATTAAGAGAAAATCTGGGTGCACTTTGTTTTCAGAAGCAGCAGCAACCTTTGCGACCATTTCTTCTGTTGGTATGAGGCGTTTTCCGTCGAGATGTCCGCATCGCTTGGGNAATTCTTGATCTTCGATGTGCATGCCTGCNGCACCATTTCGGTCGTATTCAACAACCGTNCGTTTCACAGACTCAATCTCCCCATAACCCGTNTCAGCATCAACAATCACGGNTAANCCACAAGCGTTTGANACTTCACGAATTGTTCTGCACATTTCTGTGAGCGAAATCAAGCCGATGTCTGGATAGCCAGAAGCATTTGCTGTCGCNCCGCCACTGATGTAACACGATTTAAAACCAGTCGAGGCAATTGCCCTTGCAACAAGACCATTCCAAGCACCTGGGCACATGAGAGAACGTTCGTTCATTAAGTTTCTTAGCAATGTCCCAGGGTGTGTCATTAATCCTATTTTACCAACGANTGCNACACCCTACAAAAACATCTTGATGGAGGCAACCACNAGCACAACGCCGAGCATCATGCGAAGTCCACCCTGCCCAAGTGTTCGACTGCCNATGTTGGCACCAATAATGCCNCCCACGATGACNGCAGTNACAAGTGGTAGCGAGTTAACTGTCAATCCACCCATCGCTGGCTCATTGGCGATGACGCCAATCAATGCAGCAATTGAATTGCACAAGATAAATGGCGCACTTANCGCGGCAGTCTCTTTTGCNTTTGCAAATCCACATAGAAGCAAGATTGGACTTAAGAAAATGCCCCCACCGATGCCAATCATTCCACTCACAAGACCAATTGTTGCGCCAAGAAGTAGCACAACAAGNAGCGGTGCTGAACGCGCTTGATGTTGTTTTGGCTTCATGAATAACTTCAACGCTGCGAGCGCTAGCACAACNCCAAGAACNGGCTTATAGATNGATGGGTCAAGTTGAATCAAACCGCCAATAAATGAACACGGGATACTCATCAGTATTAACGGGATGAGTATGGGTGGCTTTGATTTCGCTGTTCTTTGAAATACAAAAGTGCTAATCGANGCGACAAATATATTTAAAGTGAGTGCGATTGGNCTGAGGNATTCAGGTGTAAAACTCGCAAGAGCAAGCACTGCGATGTAACCAGAACCACCCCCATGCCCAACCATTGCGTACATCATCGCAACTGTGCAAAGACTCAATACTAGAAATGTGATTTCAGTGGGTGTTAGACTTGTAAGCATGCATCAGATTGCTTGGATACTAGCTTTTGGATAATACCAGTGAAGGATGTCTTCCCATGATTTGTTCATCCCTGCAAGCTCTTGCGCGCCGTATTGGCANAGCCCAACACCGTGTCCAAGACCGCGACCTTCAAATGTTAAATCATTACCCGATTTTGAGCATGACAATGTCGATGACCAAACAGGGTCNCTAGGCANGGGCAGAGATGAAACCGACGCGTTGGCAGCGCTTACAAAATCTTTGGCATGCACAACAAAGCCATTTCGCCTTCTGTCTTTGATGATCAGTTTCGTTGGTCTNCCATGTTTATTGTGTTCGCATGGTTCAATACTTCTGACAGAGCGAATCGACTCTAGTTCAGGCAGTTTGAGTTGTTTNGCACTTGCATTCAATCGCTTCCTAAACAATCTTGATGAGCGTGTTGCTCTCCAAGAAGCGACATCAAGATGTGCACACACATCGNTGCCTGTTCTTCCTTTTAAAGGGAGGATTTCGTGCTGCGACGAANCACTGATTGCATCTAACGCTGATGCTGCTCTGCCCCCACAACACGCACTGTAATACGCGGGGACTACTGTTGAATCCCATGCAAGAATGACGCCCTCTGTTTCCTTGGTTGCGTTGTGCGCAACTTCAAGCGACACNTCTCCTAGGAACATTTGTGAGGATGGACCATCTGTGACATCAAAATGGCTCGACTTTAGCCTGTTTAAATGTTGAACAATTGCGTAACTTCGTGCTGCAACAGCTTGTGCAGCAAAAGTGTCTGGGTGCCAGTGTGCATACAGTTCACCTGCTAACACGCCCGGCAAATATTGCTCAATCGGAACATGGGCAACGATGTCGAAGTCGCTACGCCCAATATCACTTCGAGCATGTATGTGTATGTCACCAGTTACTACTTTTTGCTTTTCACCTATTCCAATAGTGAATTGGCCCGGCTGTCTGCTCACAAATAGAGTCGAATCACTTTTATCAAACAGCTCTTTAATCGTGTTTGTCGTTTGCAACTCGCCATCAATTGCACGAATGCGCCCGCCATTGATGACTGCCTGTTGATCGTTACGGAATCTGCCAACGCGAACTCGTATATGAACATCATGGTTTGGTATTGCAAGCGGATGAGTTGTTTTTTGATTTTCCTCTTTAGGCGAGTAACTTTCACAATGTGCAAGACCGCTAACTGCGACNGCACTCATTCCAAGCACAAATTCTCGTCTATGTATTTCTAGTTGAGTTGGCACAATTCATAGTGTACAAAGAAAAAAGGGTTTCCCTTTCAGAAAACCCTTCGTTCAGTTTGTTCGTGTGCTTGATTAATCTATTTTTCGAAGTTCAAGACCGTGGTTTTGAAGGCCTTCGTTAATTTCATCAAGACTTGTTGAACCAAAGTTTTTTATGCCCATAAGTTCTGCTTCAGTTCGAATCGCTAAATCNCCAAGTGTTTGGATGTTTAACAACTGAAGTGCTTTTCGTGCGCGAACTGAGAGACTCAGTGCTGAAACAGGCTGTTTAAGCACTTGTTCTGGAGCGTGGTTTAACAATTCTTTATATCGGTCTTGGTGTACTTTAGAGACATGACCTGTCTCAGATGCTTGGCCAAGNCGCATTCCTCTAGCCGAAAGCATGTGCTTGATTTCAACAAGTGATGTTTCACCAAAGTTTTTATAACTAAGGAGTTCCGCTTCAGTNACCTTGAGCAAGTCGCCAAGTGTTCGGATATCCATTTTCTTCAAGCAGTTTCTTGCTCGAACCGAAAGTTCGAAATCTGTCACTGGCGTATTCATGAGTGCTGCAGTTTTCGCTGCATCACGTGCAACTTCTTCATCGTAGTACATCTCTGTTGATGATTGAACATCAACCATGTACAAGCGAGCCCGAGCATGATTTGGGTCGGTATCAAGAATCTGTCTTAAACATTTTTCTGCTGCTGAAAGTTGACCATTGTCTTCATAGATCACNGCAAGATTCAATAACGCGTTGATGTGTGGNCGCTCAGCGCTAGTGATTGACTCATACAACTCAACAGCTTCTCTTTCTTCGCCAAGCAAATCTAAGAGATAAGCAAGTTGAAACTTGTGCTCAGAATTTGCGCCTTGTTGGACTGCAAGTCTGAGTTCTTCAATTGCGCNGATTCGAAACCCATTTTTCTCATGTTCCATTGCAGCTTCATAATGCTTGTTTGCTGCTTCTGGGTTTCCACCACCAATCATGGTGTCTAATGTTGAATCAATGTTGTGTGTGCTTTCCACTGTTCTAACTCCATCTTCTGCGTAAGTGTGATGGAAGATTGTACAGAAGATAACGAGCCAATGCAAAAGGGGTTAGAGCTTAGGGTCCGTAGGATCGACAAAATCGGCGATTGCACCGTCTGCTTCGCTTGCTGGAGGACCAATTGTCAATGGAGAGGCGCGTCTAGCTTCATCTTCGATTGTGTTTCTACCAAGCAGGTCAATAGACCGCCAACCACCTTTTTCAAATCGAACTGCCATCGTTATGCCAATCAAAATGACATATGTTGATGCTGCAATCCAAGGACCAATTGATCCAATCTCAGAGAAGAACGTAACAGCAATCCAACCGCCTCCAACAATGAGTACCCAACTGTAAATTGCAGTGACAACTCCNGGCCAGACTGTATCTCCTGCGCCACGAAGCGCTCCCGTGTAAACAATCCCAAGCGCGTCGATCGTTTGGAAGATTGCAACCATGATGAGCATCTTTGCACCAATTTCAATGATCGCTGCTTTCTCTTCTGGAGGCGTGTCAGCACCACTGACAAACCATGCAATGAAATCGTGTCTAAAAATGATAAAGATAGCGGCGCAAACTGACATATAGATTGCTGCCATCGAAACGCCAACGCGTGCTCTTGAAACTGCAACTTCAGGATTTCCTGCGCCAATGTATTTCCCAACAATAGAATTGACGGCAACATTGATTCCGATTGCAGGCATAAAACTCAAGTGCAGATACCCAAGTGCGATCCAACCAGCAGCCATATCGTTCGTGCCAAATGTGCCCACGAACACTGTCATAAAGAGTGCCCAACAGATAATTTCGTTACCCCACTGGATTGAACCAGGCCAACCCAACCGGAATATTTCCTTCATGGTTTGAATNCAAGGTCGCCACGCACTTCTTGTGAGGTACTGTTTGTGAAACTTGGGACNAATGAAAATAAGAAATGGAATAAGCATTTCCATAAACATCCCAATCACAGTTGCAATTGCTGCACCCTTTAAGCCAAGGGCTGGTGTTCCGGGAATGCCTGGAAACAGTGATGGAAGGCCTTCTTCACCAAAAATGAGGATGTAATTAGCAGTGACATTAATGACATTTGCGATGATTGTTGAAACGGTGATAATTTTTGGTTTGTGCATCCCAAAGAAATATTGAGAAAAGCCGCGACCAATCAGAAGGAAGAGGCTGCCCACAAGCGTGTACACCGCATACTCTGTTTCAAGTGAAATTAACTCTTCATTNCCCTTGTGTATAAACTCAAACACGTGGTGAATAAAAAACGCCCATGGCAAAATGATGATTGCCCAAAAGAACATTGACATCCAGCCAGCAGACCATGCATATTTCGGACCTTTTTCGGGTGAGCCTGCGCCCAAATGTTGACTGACATATGTGTTGACGACTGTGACAACGCCCATAACAGTCGCAATGACAGCAAACGCCCATGTTCCGGCATTGCCTTGCGCTGCTACTTCTAGAGGTCCAACCTTACTCACCATTAACTTGTCTACGAATTGCATAATCGTAAAACTAGTCATGGTCAAAACAGTGGGCCATGCAAGTGACCACACTTCGTTCATCGCTTCACGAAGTGAGTTGTTTTGTTCTTTAGATTCTGTGACGGGTTCAGCCATCTACTTCTGGCTTAACTTTCCACCGCCCAATTGAGTTTAACGGAAGACCTTCACCACTATTCGCATCAACAATTTGTTGGACAAGTTCGCTCGTTATGCCNGTTGGATGACCTTGCCATCTCACGGTGCCTTCATCACTAACGATGATTGCGTGTGGAATACCTTTAATGCCAATAAGGTTTTGCATTCTTCTTTGTGGGTCAACTGCGACGTGATAATCCATTTTTGTTTTCTTTTGAAAGTCAACAACTTTTTGTTTCTGTTCACTGGAAACACCAATGACCACAACATCATTTTTAAACTCTTTAGCAATGTCATTCATGTGNGGAATCGATGCAACGCATGGTGGGCACCAAGTCGCCCAAAACTCAACAATACGAACTTTTCCGTTGACATCAACGGGAGTAGATACCCAATCTTCAACAACGAAATTAGGTGCTGCTTGACCTTGGATGTTCTTTGAACTCCCAACATTTGTTGAGTGTTTTGGAAATGGAATTTCTTCTCGCTCAACACCNTCTGGCAACGGCACAGTCTTCACTTCAAGATNTGNGTCGAACGGCTCTGCAAGAAGNGAGTTGGCAGCCTCNGTAAGCGATTTCACCTTTAGNCCAACATGNCTCACTCTGCCCTGCTTGTCGATTAACACATTTGTTGGATCTTTNTAAAANCCAAGTGAGTTGCANATTGAGCCCGTTGTGTCGATGACAGTTGGAGATTTGACCCTATTTCGCTTGCAATATTTTTCAGCACTCTCGTGTTCGATTGGTGTGTGCACTAACACAAGCGCAATGTTGTCCTTGTCTTTCACTCGGGTCAACGTTTTTGACGCTGCGCGAATCACGAGTCTGCCCTCAGGCGAGTCATTATTCCACGATTGCACAATGACGACCTTGCCTNTTAAGTCTGACCATGTAGGCGCTTCGTCATCTTCACTGGGTAACACCCAAGTGCCATGACTACCAATCTCAATTGGTGCATAACCAACTAGGGTAGACATTGCTTCTCTGTCGACCTCGTCTATGCGATGGTCAATCCATTCTTCTGGGGTTGAAATTGAAATGGCTAATGTTGTGAGTGCTACAATAAACATGGCAATCCTTTCGCTTAGGGATTTTTGAACGCTCCCAAGATAACACACCCATAATCGGTCCTGCGACCACTTTTNATGAAATGACCTTTAATGCATCAAAAGAGTGGGTTACGATGGANGATAATGAAATGTATTCCCCTCATAACTTGCTTATTGTTGCCTTTTGGNTGCTCAACTTCTCAACACTCGCTACAACACATTGANGATGTTTCGCTTGAACTCGAACAACACCTCACGATAGAAAATGGAACACAAAAAGTCCTTCCGATTCCTTTGTTCTGGGAAATGTTGGATCAGTCAGACGTCATTATTCTCGGAGAATTACATGACCATGTCATCGGACACGCGTTCCAACAACAAGTCGTGCGTCATGTCATGACTTCGTTCCCAAAGAGNACGCTCGCACTTGAAATGCTTGAGCGCGACGAACAACCAATCATTGATGATTTTATGGACGACATCATTGATGATGCGAAGTTTGCAAAACTAACACACTCCCAAAACTGGTCTGGTAAAGATTCATGGNCAGCGTGGTATCAACCNATTATTAACACGACAAAAGCGTTGGGNGGATCAGTCATCGGAGCAAACGCACCGCGAAGATATGTCNCNCTCGCAAGAACTGGTGGGNTTGAAGCTATTGAAGCNTTACCAATGGGTAGGCGTCAGTTTGTCACGATTCCAGACCCGCTTGTTGACAATCACTACCAAGATCGATTCTTTGAACTTGCAGGAATCACAGATTACNACGAACACGTTGAAGAAACAGAGCGTGTGTTTGGGTTTTACAGAGCCCAGCAAACTTGGGACGCAACGATGGCAGATAGCATCGCTCAGTTGAATCCGTCAGTGAATGCCAAGGCAATTTTACTTGTTGGACAATTCCATGTTGAATATGAGGGNGGGCTCGTTCAGTTTTTAAAAAGGGCGTTACCAAACNCAACGATCTTGGTCATCACTGTCCACCGCNACTCGCCAGATCTTGAGTTTGATGACATTNCGATTAGCGATGTTGTTGTGTATGAAAAATGATTANGCAGTCGCCCTCAATAGCCTGTNCATGACNGCGTTCCATGCTGGGGTTTGNGGTGGGGACTCAATGATGATTTCATGAGCACCCAAAGCATCTGCATCCCGAAGTGTTGCATACAACTTAGANGCATANTCTGTTGGNNAATCTGGAAGTACAAAGGCGTGCTTTGTAATTCGCGGTGTTCCTTTGATTGATATGACGATGACATCAGGGTTTGAAATGCTNTTNACCGAATCACAATCTAAGAGCGTTGTTTTTGTGTGGGGCGAATAATGNGTACTCGCTGTTCCTGGTGAATCGGTTTGAGACGCTGGNTGANCNAGTTTTGTTTCTGGAANTAACTGAACNAGGGNAGANAGTGATATAGAACCCGGTCTTAAAATCGTTGGCACATCGACNAGTGACAGCACTGTAGATTCAATTCCACAATCACAGGGGCCACCATCAATGACGGTAACGCCGCCACCAAACGATTGTTCAACATGAATTGCTGTTGTTGGCGAGATGTAGCCAGATGGATTTGCTGATGGAGCTGACACGGGTCCCCCCACCGCAGTNAGCAGAGACAATGCAATTGGGTGATTTGGCATGCGAATCGCAATCGTTTCAAACCCACCGCACGCTGCANGTGGCACAGCGCTTGTTTTNGGCACAACGAGGGTGAGNGGTCCGGGCCAGAAGTGGTCTGCTAACAATTGNCATTGTTNATTCCAANCATCTGTTAACTGNGATGCAATTGAAACATCGTGAATGTGCGCAATTGTTGGGTTATTTTTCGGTCTACCCTTAAGTTCATAGACTTGCTGAATTCCNTCTTCNTTAAACGTGTCGCATCCAAGTCCGTACACAGTTTCAGTTGGGAACGCGACCACGCCACCATTTTGCAAGGTTGTTGCAGCTTCTTGAATTGAAGTTGGCGTTGGGTTGACGATTGTCATGGCGTTTGAANTGNGTGTGTGTGAACATCGATGCCATGCATGTTGCTTGTGACGCCCATTGCTAGATAGAGATTCGCAATCGCCTTGTTGTAATTCACAATAGATGTGAACTCAGCAATTCTCGCCGATGCGAGACCCGATTGCGTTTGAAGTTTCAAATTCAGAAATGTTGGGGTCAGTCCTGACATTGTTTCTTCTTCGACTTGAAGTGCTCTCATATTCTCGGCCTGAGCGACTCGGTATGCTCTGTTCGCTTGCATCAATTCTGCATTCGTCACAACATCGCGAAGCAACCGTTTCACTTCAACAACTGCATCTTGCACCCCTTTTCGATACCTCGCNGTCGATGTCATNTTTTCTAATCGCTTTGATTGGTAGTCTGCTTCTGCGGCGTGATTNCCGAGGGGGACTTCAAATGCGAGTCCTGCAACATAGTTTAAGTACTCCGTGTCAAAAACTTCGTTGTACCCATCACTTGCAGAGTCGCCAAGACCATAAAAGGACATTTGCGCCTGTAAATCAAGTTGGGGTAATCTTGCGTTGTCGGCGACCTCTAGAGAAACATCATTTTTGTCGATTTCAAGTGCGAGCCTGCGTAGATCCGGGCGGTGTTCAATTGCCGTCATGACTGCTTCGCGAAGTGATATCGTGACTTCGTGTGGCTCAAGCATTGAAGATGGNTGAAGCACAGAGTTTGATTCGAGTCCGTATGCGTCGCTGTTCATTAATGCTTTGAGGGTGTCAGATGCGCTGTGGACTAATGAGCGTTGAGAGATTACTTCCACAGAGCGCTGTTGAAGTGTTGCAACTGCTTGGGCATAGTCTGACTCGCCAGTGTCATACCCTCTCCTTAACTCTAAGATTGCAACCACTTCCTGCGATTGCTCATACAACCATTCGCGGACCTGCAAAGTCTTCCACTGTAATACAAGGTCAAGATAAGCAACCTCAGTTGCAGTCAATGTGTTCATGAGTGATAGTTTGAAGTCTTCTAATGACTGACCATGCATGATGGTAGAGATGTTGATTTGCGCTCTGGCAATCGAATCCCCGAAGTTCCGTAGAAGGGGTTGGTTCAANCCTACCGTNCCAACTGTTTGCCACGCAGGGTTTGGCTGGAATACAAAGTCNGCGTTGTTGTTTTCAGATTTTGAGATNTCAGTAGAGATCGTTAGCGTGCCGCCAGAATANAGTTTTTTGGCAAGNGAGCCATCGATGTTTAAAGTGTCTGTNGATTGTTCGTCTGAACTAAATGGGTTATTTGGGACGGTTTGTTGTGGNATTCTGNTTCGTCCAAGTGTGCCATCTANACCAAACAGAAAATCAAACGCGGCCTCTGCTTGACGAATGGCTTCGGTCGAAATGGCGGGTTGGTATGACGCAATCTCAACATCAAGGTTGTTCATGAGAGCGACATTAATCGCTTCATCTTTCGTAACCTCAAGAACTGANTCTTTGCCATCGAACAAATCACTGCCAGNAGTNGCGTCAATTGTTGAGTTTGGGGGAGATGGCGAAAGNGCGTCTAATACATCTCTTCTACCCTGCAACGCCAACTCGACCTCAGTCTGACTAGATGCTGGGAACTGAAGAACACCCTCGGTCTGNGAAGTCGTCGCGCGATCTTCAGGGACAGGTTCGTCTGAGTTNATCCCTGTCACTTGATGTGGGTTCAGTGGCTCTTGAAACGGNGAGTGACAGCCGCTCAATAAGGGAATAAGTGTCAAGGTAGGAAAGAAGCGAAAAAATTTCGACATGTGTGCAGAATACCATCTCATCTGCGGTTGAAAGAACTTCCTGTAGGCGATACCCTCAACAATATCTTAAGGACCTACGGAACACGGAAGTCGAGGAGGCCNATGATGCCAACAACTATTCAAACGTTTGGACTCACACTTGCAACAAGTTTTGCCGCATGTATGACGCAAGGNCTTGTTGCTCAAACATCAACACCAGCACCTGCAACAACTGAAAATNCAGATGATTCCGCATGGATTGGCGTTGTCACTTCAACGAAGACCCCAATTCGTTGCGGNGCTAATGAAAGTTACTACCCAATTGCTACCGCTCAAGAAGGTAATCTTGTTCGCATCGTCGGCAAACGACAAGAATGGTTGAAATGTGAAACCGATGGCGGNGTGTTCCAATCNANNNTTGGTTATGTNAAGTACCCTGCAAGCAGTGACGGCGCGCTGANNATANATGGTGAGACGGGAACTGCAACCATGGAGTTGGAAGTTCTTGGTAACAATATTGAGTCGGAAGAACTGTATCGTTCATGGAGACCNATTTATCGCTTGACTGAAGGCGATACAGTCACTGTAGTGACAACCACCAACACGGACCCNGGCACATTGCACAGAGATGCGTATGTCGTTCACACNGTTTCAATCCCACCGCGCGCAACTGGTTGGATTCACCAATCCGCAATCACTAAAGCGACAGACGAACAAGCTGCTGCTTGGGGTGATTGGACACCAATGATTGCAACAACGACTGAAGCAACTGAAGTGGACGAAACNGATGAGATGACAGTNGTCGCTTCAATACATTCTGAAGAAGAAGGTGTTGAATCCACATCAGTTGAAGAAGAAAANANTNAAAAAACACTCACGCCCCTTTCGCTTGCNGANTTAGAAGTGAAGTGGAAGAAAATGGCCGACGAGCCTGTGATGGGTGCTGAGGTGACTCCGCTCCGTGATATGTANACCGAACTNCTCAATAGCAGCACGGGTGATTTGGTGGTTGAGCGAATCGCTACAAATAGAATCAAACAACTCGACGTTTGGGCTGGATTGCAATCTCAGCGAGTNAANATTGATAACCTCAAGAATGAACTTGCTGAAAAATCTCAAAATGTCAACGAATATCGNGACGTTTTCGACTCATTTGATGGATATGCAATCACGGGCAAACTTGCGTTGTCTAACACATTTGATGGTCGATTACGGCCGTTTCTTTATCGTATCCAAGACCCGAAAACGGGCAGAACCCTCGGGTATGTGAAAGACCAAGAAGAATTCCAGTTTGGAGAGCTTGTTGGCCAAATTGTTGGAATTAAGGGNGACGCGACTTGGGACCCACATTGGCGAATTCAGATGGTTGAAGGCACCTCGCTAGATCTTGTCTCCCCCACTACCGCAACAGTCTCGCCTGATATACAATAACCGCTTCTCTTCTAACGATGTCTCCATCTTAGACTCCCAACCGGAGCCATCAACGAGAACCTCGTCTCCCAGAGCACCTTCTATGGNAAGGTGGCGGGAGCCATTGGGGCGTTAGCTCAATTGGGAGAGCACTGCCTTTGCAAGGCAGGGGTTACCGGTTCGAGCCCGGTACGCTCCATTANTCGGTAGGTGGTTGAAGGTACACTTCGTACCTCACCAACTTCCCCTCAAAAACATGTGCGGGCTTTTGATGAAGCTCTTGTGCGTAAGTCGGTCTTTTCAGAACGACTTTTTTTGTTGCAAGGTTGNAAGCATGATTAAACAGTTTTAATGTTTCATTNGGACANTNAAAACCAACAAGTGATTGNATGCGTTGCATTGGTCCGGGAGGAAGCGNNCTCTTCTTCNGCTTTGGNGGGAACATTGGGTCAAGGTAGACAACTTCATGTGGCTCTGGGACATACCCTTCGAGAATATCNCCTNGTTCAAAACAAAANTTTGCTCCATATGCCTCCCAGAACTCGCTGTCTTCTTTTGCCCTTCTAACACCATCCTCAACAAGCGTTGCAATCACGGGCGACCGCTCAATAGCCGTCACCTTATACCCCATCATTGAAAGTCTAAACGCGTCGCTACAAAATCCAGCCGTGACATCAAGGACGCTTTTCGTTGACTGCCCAATAGCTTTTGGNAAAGGTTGTTTCCTCGACANGTTCCCTGCGCCTGTTCGTCTGTCGATGCTTAAAAAATCAACCTTANACCCTTTGTGTTTTGGTTTTGCAGCGTTTCTTAGTTCAACTCCCCCTTCATTGAAATAGACAGCAATCGATGCGTCNCCTGATTTGTTTGGGAATTGCTCNCTNAGTTCCTCTGCGGCACGATGATGGATGTCTAGTTCTGAATGAACGATGACTTNAAGGGGTGGATTGTGGTGTACACTGCCTAGTTCGTTGGGAGTTTTACACATGAAACAAGTCCAGATAACCTTTCTTACAGTGATACTAGCAACCTTTTTCTTTATGGGTTGCTCTCAGAAGACAGATTCCCTACCCATTCGACCCGCAAAGATCAATCATGTTGTTTTTTGTGACCTGAAGAATCCTGAAGACACTAAAGCGTTTATGGAAGACTGCGACACATACCTCGCAACAATTGATGGTGTGGTGAGTTATTGGTGCGGCGTTCATGGTGATTACGGCAGAAGCACAGTCGATGGTGCTTACGATGTTGGCTTGTATGTTGGNTTCAATAGTGATGAAGCNTATGAAAACTATATCGTCGACCCTAAACATGTATATCTAGTAGACAAATGGAAACCACACTTNGATTCTTTACGAATCTTTGATGTTATTGACGAGCCAAATCTCTGGGNCTCAATTCAAAATGGAGATAAGNAATGAAGAGTATTCTCACAATCATCCTTGGGCTTTGCNCACTCNCTCAAGGTGCAGTCGCTCAGGTCGAACCTGATGTATTCACGCTAGACAATGGNATGAAGTTCATCGTGTTNCCCCGNCATGACGAGCCAAACATGGTTGCTGTTGGTTGGGTTGCGAGGGTTGGCTCAGTGAATGAGCGNCCGGGCATTACTGGAATCAGCCACTTCTTTGAGCACCTTATGTTCAAAGGNACAGACACCATTGGTACTTCTGATGCNNNAACAGATGCTGAATNCACAAACNNAGAGCGTGAGNTTAGAAANCAAATGCTNGATTTGATTTGGAACGGTCAATACGAACGTTTNAAACGTGGCGAGATAGATGATCCTTGGAANCCAAGAAATGACACGCCTCGCATNGCNTCNCTTCGCAAAGAGCTCTACAGCACAATGAAAGCGCACAGAGATGTCATCNTCAAAGATGAGTTNGACTCTGTGTATCAGGGNGAAGGTGCGGTTGGCATGAACGCTTTCACAAGTGAAGACGTCACGTTCTACATCAATCAGTTGCCATCAAANAAGTTTGAACTTTGGTGCTGGATGGAATCTGACAGACTGGCAAACAGCGTGTTTAGAGANTTTTTCTCAGAGCGCGATGTGGTTCACGAAGAGAGNCGAATGCGTATTGAATCCACCCCAACAGGTGAATTTCAAGANCAGTTTAATTCTATGTTTTGGCAAGCATCCCCCTATTCGTGGCCTGTGATTGGCTGGACAAGCGACTTAAACAGTTACACNCTTGAGGAAGCACTTCGTTATTACGATGTGTACTATCAACCAAGCAATTTGGTGGGTGTAGTTGTCGGTGACATTAACCCAAGCGCGGTAAGAACAATGGTCACAGAGTATTTTGGGCGACTCGAAGAAGGTGANCAGGCAGTACCCCCTGTTGTCACGATTGAGCCATCACAAATTGCACCGCAACGAATGGTTGCAGAAGTTGATGCTCAATCTTCAGTCGAAGTTCGATATCACGGTGTACCGTTTAGACATAAAGACTCCTACGCTCTTGAGGTGATGTCGGGAGTGCTCAATGGAAAAACCGGCAGGCTTTACAANTCGCTTGTTGAACAAGATGAAATTGCAAGTAGCGCGTCTTTTGGTGTNGATGGTAAAAAGTATGCCGGAGCGCTGTCTTTCTCAGCAACNGTCAAAGGCGACGCCACCCCAGAACAACTTGAAAANGCATGGTATGAACAGGTAGCACAACTCNAATCAGAACCTGTTTCAGAGTATGAACTTGAAAAAGTGAAAAACAACATTGTCGCATCTCAAGTAAGGCAGTTAAAAAGTAACTTCTTCCTCATGATTCAACTTGGCTATGCTGAAGCAATTGGTGGCTGGGAAGAGATTAATGAGTCTAAAGATAANCTNCTTGCGATTACAGNGGATGACATTATTGNGGTTTCAAACAAGTACTTACAGTTAAACAATAGTTCGGTTGCGATTTACAATCGCGCAGAAGGNGNNGAACCAATCGATGANGAACTTGCGGCCTTTAGTCCTGAAGAACAAATGATGATTAAACAATCATTAAGTAGTCTTGAATCAATTCCAGCTTCAGANTTACCAAAANTCTATGAACAAATGAAAGGAGATGCGGCTCAGGTTCCACCNGACTTTAAACCAGTCTTCGATTATNTGNTANAGAAGCTTGAAGAGNNAATGGCAATGCCGCTCGATGAATCAGAAGAGGTCGTTGAGGTCGAAGAAGATGGTGAAGAGATCGTAGAGGAAANCCAAACCGTCGANGTNCCAGAAGCAATTGAAGNGCAAGGNCTCAACGCNCAACAACAAGCNCAGGCTGACCTCATGCTTGCAAACTTGGTAGANAAACCANTTGGNGAGTTAAAAATGGTAAGAGGCGCTCTTTCAATGGCTTCAGCCAATGTCACAGATGAAGAAAGACCAATTCTTGAGTATGTTCTTGAACAACTCGATGCACATATTAATGAGAAAGAAGGTGGCGAATGATTACTCCACTATTACTAACAGTCCAAGCAGCAATTCNTAATCACCCAAGCGAACTCACATACCCTGCGTATGAGTTTGTTGTACCCCAAGCAGAGGTCTATAGNGAAGAACTCGACAATGGCGTCGTTGTGTTTATCGCTGAAGATAAACAATTGCCACTGATCAATATCGAGGCNCANTTTACTGGTGGTGAATACCTAAACCCAGAANATGGTAGCGGNTTGGCTGGTGCAACAGCGATGCTCATGAGGGCTGGTGGCACAGAATCCTTAAGTGCTGAAGAGTTGGATGAACGTGTTGAGTTTTTGGGTGCAGATATATCTGTTTCATCATCAAGNACTGCAAGTANCGCATCATTAAACTGNCTNACTTCTACGTTTGACGAGGCTTTTGGTCTCTTTGTTGAAGTGATCAAAGCCCCGAGATTTCAAGAGTCTAGGCTTGANTTAGAACGAAACAATTTTNTTGAAGCAATGAAACAGCGTAACGACAANCCTGGGTCGATTGTGAGCCGTGAGTTGAATAACCTCCTATACAGNAACTCATATCTCAGTGATGAACCCACCGAAGANGAAGTCCGCTCGATGACAGTTGAACAGTTACAAGAAATGCATCAGACAATCTTTACACCGAATAATCTTGTACTTGCGGTGTCGGGCGATTTTGANCGCGANGAAATGATGCTCACACTGAACAACNCTTTTGGAAACTGGGNGGGTGTCGANGCGGCTTCATCACCACCCGATGTNGTTTCAAGTTACACCCCAGGCATTTACTATGTCGATCAAGATATTCCTCAAGGGAGCGTNCGAATTGCTATTCGCACGTTAAAGAGAGATGACCCNGATGCAATNGCATCAACAATTATGAACCACATTCTTGGTGGTAGTGGGTTTACGAGCAGAATTACACGCAGGGTTCGAAGTGATGAGGGGCTTGCTTATAGTGCACGCTCTCGTTTTAATGCAGGCGTTTGGAGTGATGGTTCTTGGNTTGGCAGTTTCGACACAAAGAGTTCAACTGTTGCACTTGCATCNCAAATTGTGTTTGAAGAGATTGAGCGAATGAAAAGNGAGTTGGTATCTGAAGAGGATTTAAAACTTGCAAAGAGCGCTTTGTCAGAACGCCTGCCGCTTGCGTTTAGTTCTAAGGANGGNATGTTGGGTGTGTTTGCAAGCGACGAGTTAACTGAGCAAGATGCTGAGTATTGGAAAAACTACAAAGCAAACATTCANGCNGTNACNCCNGAAGATGTNAAGCGGGTNGCAAACNGNCTNNTNCANCCNTCNCAAATGGCAGTTCTTNTTGTNGGAGATTGGGATGANATNAAGGGNGGNGANATTAANNNAAGAGCNACGATTGAANATNTTCAATCNATNGTNGGTGGAGATGTTGTAGAAATNCCANTNAAANATCCTNTNACCTTGGAACCAATTCAGTAACAACAATGAGTAAACGGTTAGAAAAAAAGAAGCGTGGGTGGATCACNTCCGAAAACGCTGACATCAANGANTTGTANGAGCGNTCNGTNCANTGNCCNGAATCAGAAGTGGATTTNGTNTATCAAGCGTGGCTTGANTTGCGAAATCGTAAACCGTACACAATACGNGAAGATTTTTGTGGCACATCTGCAGTCGCACGTGAATGGGTAAAACGCGATGAACTCAANCGCGTCTGGGGTGTTGATTTAGACCCTGANGTGTTGCANTGGGCAAGAGCAAGAATGGATGANGAACTCTCTGATGAACAAAGAGCAAGGGTTAAGCTCTCAGAAGAAGATGTTCTTNGTNTTGNAGGCGATAANGTCGACTCAGTTCTTGCAATGAACTTCAGTTATTTTGGNTTTAAAGAGCGAAAGAACTTGCTTGAGTATTTCACAGCGGTGCGAAAGTCGTTAGTGGATGACGGATTATTCTTGCTTGACGCTTATGGGGGTTCAGATTCATTTTTAGAAATGGAAGAAGACCGGGATTTAGATGGGTTTACTTACATTTGGGATCANCACACTGTTAATCCAATCACTGGACATGTNCTCAATCACATCCACTTTNNGTTTCCAGACGGCTCAAAGATAGAGCGTGCCTTTACNTACGACTGGCGTTTTTGGACACTGCCAGANATNAAAGATGTGTTGTTAGAAGCCGGTTTTTCTGCTGTAAACGTGTATTGGGAGGGGACAGATGAAGATGGCGATGGAAACGGNGTGTGGAAGATNGATGAAAGAGGAGANGCGTGTGCTGGCTGGGTAGCTTATATCGCAGCCTCTTGTTAATGATGGATTCGTTACTTANTCAATCTTCCGAACTAGGGTCTTGGATTAAAACTGAGCTNGCTCAAGTTGTAGACGTCATTCAATCTACGTTGAAAAATGATTGTGATGCTGTAAACGAGTTGTGTACCCAAGTACTTCGATATCAAGGGAAAATGTTAAGGCCGTCCCTTTTGTTTATGTCGTGGAAGTCTGTTTGCACGAATGAATCGAACATTGAAGATGTTCGGAAAGCTGCNGCGGTCTTTGAATTGATTCACCTTGCAACACTTGTTCATGATGATGTGTTAGATGAGGCCGCTCTTAGAAGAGGTGGNCACACGATTAGTTACTTGCAAGGTAACGAGATGGCGGTCATGCTAGGTGATTACTTACTGTCAAGCGCTTACCACCTTTGCTCAACNATTGGAAATCCCGAGTTAAATGTATTGTTGGGAGAAATNACAACCACTGTCTGTTCGGGTGAAATTTCCCAGTTATCCCATCGAGATAATCTAAAGTTAACTCAAGACGAGTATTACACCATTATTAAAAACAAAACTGCTGTGCTTATTGCGGGTTGCTGNTTAGTTGGTGCAAAATTAGGTGGGGGAACAGACTCACAAGTTGAGGCGCTTCGAGGGTTTGGNGAACGGCTNGGTGTCGCGTTTCAGGTCAGAGATGATTTGCTTGACTTAATGTGTTCNACGTCTTCAATTGGTAAGCCGTCACAAAGAGATTTTGAAAAAGGGAAACCAACACTTCCNTTAATTCTCTACCTCAACAACCATAAAGANGCTTTTGAAGATGTNTGTCAAGAGTTTGAGAGTGGTTCGTTCCACGCGATGTATGANCGGTTATCACAGAGCGGNTGTATCGAACAGTCGTCCCAATATATAGAGACGCTCGTAAGAGATGCTCAATCCCTCCTCCGTGCNGCAGTTTCAAATGATGTCGCAGAACAATTGTGTGGGTTATCAGAGCACTTAAACAATCCAATAGAAGCGGCTACTTAATTTTGATATGATGTCATGTTGNGGTGCGTGGCTTGTAGCGCGCAAAACACCGCTCTTTAAACCCGTTCGTCTAGTGGACAAAGACGCCTTTAAGGAAACAGGGGTTCAAATCCTCTACGGGATGTTCGTANTCCAACGCAAGTTGGTTTNGGAGTTGTNTTATGTTACCCAGACGCCCCCCCCGTTCTGGCTCCATCGGTTTTTTGTATTTGCCCCCCTATCGCGTACAAGGAATCAGTATTGCGGGTGAACAAACCGCGGTTCAAATTCCGGAACTTGATGTTTCATTTGATGTTGGGCTTTGCCCAAGNCCTATCCTGGCGTCGCCCTANATTGCGCTTACACACGCACANATGGATCATATTGCTGGGCTGCCATATTATTTCAGTCAAAGAGCTTTTCAAAAAATGGGNNTTGGAACGTGTGTATGCCACAAAAAAATTGCTGGTCATATTCAAGCAATGATGGGAAGTTGGGTTGATTTAGAAGANCAACACACCCCACACAAAATCATTGCGCTTGAAGATGGGGAAAGTGTCGAGATTAAACCAAACATTCACCTTAAGGCAATCGANGCGAAACACACNGTCCCAGCCNTTTCTTATGCTGTGGTTGAGCACCGTAATAAACTCAAAGANCAGTTTAGAAACTTGTCGCAACATGANTTGAGGGATTTAAANAGGAGTGGNGAGGAGATTACAAACACACTTCAAATACCTTTNATTGCTTGTACTGGCGATACGGAAATGGGTGACCATTTNCACACGCCGGAGTTTAGGAACGCGAACATTGTGATAACAGAATGCACCTTNTTTGAGGATGGTCATCGCGGAAGAGCATCNTTNGGGAAACATTTACACATCGATGACCTTGCTGATTTGGTNCAAGTTTGGAATGCNGAGCACATTGTGATTACNCACACAAGCCGTAGAACTTCGATGGATTNCATTAGAGAAAAAATAGANCAAAAAATTGGGTGTGACGATGCTCACCGTATACACATTCTTATGGAACACCGAGAGAATCGTAAGNGATATGAAAATCAACATAATGAATCCAAAGAAAGNGGTGATGATGCTTGACTTATCGCCCGGGTTCATTTAGATTCACCTATTCACTGCTAAGCAGTTACANGGATGTGGNGGGTTTACTGATGTAAACANNGGCGAATGGATGTCGCNAGAAAACTATCTCAATGGCTAAAGAATCANTAAACACACACCAGTTGAAAGANGAGTTGCTCTCTGTNTTAAAGAGCGAGCATCCAACAATGTGTCGTAGGTGGTTTAATGAGATGCGGGTTGTTGGTGTTGTTGATGGTTCATTGGTTGTACAAATTAATGAACCNGTTCAGTTAAAGTATTTACAGCGGTGTTGTGTCGATCANTTTNTNGACGCTGCACAAACAGTAACTCAAAAACTACTTGGTGTTCGGTTTGTTGGAGAAGAGGGGNTAGAGTCTACAGCCGACAATTCGGTTGTTGTGATGGGTGATGTTCATTATGGAAACAGCTCAAACCCATACCANCCAATCGACGAGGANATGTTGATTTGTCCTGACTTCAATTTTGAAAACTTTATTGTGGGTCCCGGCAANAGACTTGCTCACGCAGCGGCTACCGCNGTAGCAACTAAACCGGGCCAAGCGTACAACCCGCTGTTTATCCATGGTGGTGTTGGGTTGGGAAAAACCCACNTNCTTCAATCCATTTGTCAAATCGCAATGAGAAAACATCNGTCGATGAAAATTTACTATGTTTCTTGNAATGGTTTTATGACNCAGTTTTTAGAAGCGGTNCAGTCCGGCGAAATGTCTTCGTTCAGACATCGATTTAGAGCTTATGACATGCTTGTGATNGACGATATTCACGACTTGTCAAAACGTGACCAAACCCAAGAAGAGTTTTTCCATACTTTTAACACCCTCTTTCAGTCTGGCCGACAGATTGTGTTNAGTTCAGATGCCGCCCCNAGCGAGATTCCATTCTTAGAAGAGCGATTGATAAGNCGTTTTAGTTGTGGTCTTGTCGCATGTATCGATCCACCTGGTTTTGAAACTCGGGTTGCAATTGTTAAAAACAAGGCGCTAAACAGGCACNTTGAACTTCCGGATGATGTTGCTGCATANATNGCAACCAAANTAGACTCAAACATTCGAGAGCTTGAGGGTGCGATTACAAAGTTGCAGGGTCTCTCNTTGTTAGATGAGTCTCCAATNACNCTGTCCATGGCCAAAAGAGCGGTTGGTGGGGATTTTGGTAATAGCCCTAAACATGTTTCAATTCAAGATATTCTTGACGCCATCACTTCTTTTTACGACGTTAAGCTAACNGACCTCCTTTCAAAGCGGCGACATAAATCTATTACTGTTCCGCGGCAGGTTGGGATGTGGCTTGCCCGCAAGAACACCCGCTTTAGNTTGGAAGAGATTGGNGGCTATTTTGGTGGTAGGGACCACACAACTGTGATGCACGCCATAAAATCGATTGATCAAAAAAGGGGCACAGACAACCANTTCTCGCGGGATNTGGAGCAAATCGAAGGAAACCTCTCGGTTTCAGGCGATGATTTTGAATAAACAGCGTTGTGGATAAGTCGTGGAATNCCCGCCGATCACATTCACCACACACACCCCAAAACCAACAACCAGCAGNATTGGCGACCCACNCNTACACACNAAACACTGTATTTGACAGGNGAATAGACAGTTTTTCCACANCCACAGCNANCATAACNTNTTTNTTTATNNTTTGTTATNTGTTTNTNGTGTGGGTTATCCACATAAACACAAGGTATACAACGNNGAAGACGNATAAATTTAAGGTGNATTGGTCATTAGTGTTNTGTGGATTGGTTGTTGTTTGAAACCNTCACCCACTCCTGAAGTGTCTCTTTAGCAGTGCCACTTTTNATAATGTNAAANGCCATCTTTACACCTGATTCTATTGATTTAGCACACCCTGATAAAAACAGCCCCACACCACTGTTCATAGCAACAATATGACTAATAGAAGAGTCTTCACCACCNAGAACNCGGTTAGCAAACTCAACAGCCTCTTCCAGTGAGTGAGCAGTTACTTCTTCAATAGAAACACAATCAAATCCACACATCTCTGGAGAAATCTCAATAACGTCGCTCGGATCTCCATCAACAAACGAGATCCAAGTTGGAGCGCTTAANGAAATCTCATCAAGACCATCTTGTGAGTGCACAACAGCCCCAGAANGAGCCCCACCAAGNTTCAACGCTTCAGCCATAACACACATATACTNTTTATCCCAAACACCTAGGAGTTGGACTCCTGCCCTACANGGGTTAGTTANTGGCCCAAGAAGATTAAAGATCGTNGGGAATTGNAATTTTGTTCGAACCGGCATGACATGTTTCACNGCNTTGTGGTGATTTGGAGCAAAACAAAAACAGATNCCAACCGTTTCTAAACACGATACCTGTTCTTCAACCGAAGACTGAATATTNACACCAAGAGCTTCTAAAATTTCTGCAGAACCCCGACCAGTTCTAGANCGGTTTCCATGTTTTGCAACCCTCACCCCACCAGCAGCACANACCACNCCCGCCAATGTAGAAACATTAAACGTNTTTGGTGCACCACCNGTTCCACANGTGTCTAATAACTGTTCTGGGNTTGGTAAACGAACTTGTTCAACACACTCTTTCATAACCCTAGTAGCGCCAAACAACTCTTCACCCGTTGGTATTCGTTGTGCAAGTTCGGTTAAAAAAANGNTGATTTGATCATCAGAAGCAAGGCCGTTCATAATGACCTGCATTGCTGCGGTCATTTCATCAGCCGATAGNGTTTTACCTNTTGAAAGNGNGTTAAGGGCAAGGTTTAATTTAAGATCATCCATGAGATTGAATAATACCTACATTCTTTCAGTGTGGTTATGATGAGGGGGTGTTAGCGGAATCTTACATCCATTCACTTAGCCCATTTGCCATTCAAATTACAGATACACTCGGATTAAGGTGGTATGGGCTAGCGTATCTAGTCGGNTTTCTAATCGCTTGGCTATTGATTAGAAGATTCAGTGAAAAAGGAATCACCCCACTCACAAANGAACANGCTGGAGACTTTGTTTTATCTTCAGTGTTGGGTGTTATTATTGGTGGCCGACTTGGATATGTTCTTTTTTATAACCCAGAACTACTCATCACATTTGAATCCTCACTTCCNTGGTGGGAAGCTTTAGCAATTCATAANGGTGGGATGTCAAGCCACGGNGGAATGCTTGGNGTGCTTGGAACAATGGTGTATTGGAGTAAGAAACACCANATTAGCCTACCCCACCTAATGGANATTGGACCCTATGTTGCAATCCCAGGNCTGTGTTTGGGAAGGGTCGCCAANTTTGTCAATGGTGAACTTTGGGGACGAAGGTTGCCTGAACACATTCAAGAAAATGCTCCATGGTGGTCAGTCAAGTATCCGACAGAAATCACAGAGGTGTGGACTCNGTTTCCAGACACACACCAACACAAACTAAATGCACTGCTAGAGCTCCAAACAACCGTTTTGGGTGGCAACAACTTTTATCACAANNTTGTNCAAGAGGCGTATAAAGGTAACCAAGTGGTCATTGAAACANTTACACCACTACTCACAGCATGGTATCCATCACAGTTGTTCCAAGCGGCAACGAATGGTTTNTTNCTGTTNATTGCGCTTTCGATGATCTGGTGGAAACCTAAAAAAGAAGGTGTTGTTGCTGGGTGGTTCTTAACAATTTANGGNCTCTTTAGAGTTTTGACCGAAGCATATAGGCAACCAGATGAAGGCGTTTCANTGATTGTTGGACTAACTCGTGGGNAGATCCTAAGCGTCTTAATGGTTGTTGNGGGCGTAGCCCTCANATCACTTTTCTCGAAAAGGCGGATTGAAAAAACNGGTGGNGTGAAANCANTGTTTACAACTTAAACAACAACACTACCNGCANCCACAGAACAAACNTGTTTCCACCGAACAACCAAAGATTCAACCAACACNTTGGTTGAAATGTTTGCNTNGCTTTGCTGCTCTATATCAGAAATCATTTCAGAACAAAGAACGCCAATACAANTGTTTTGATCAAGTTTATCNTTNTGCAGAAACTGTTTAGACTGCCATTCAAACAGGCGCAATACCAACTCAACACCCCCNCGGTTAACAGCCTCTTTNCTAGCGTTGGGATTCTCNGCNAAAACAACCTCTTGTCTNTTGTTTAAAAACTCATGTATCCTNCTTNCCACCCACACTGTTTCCACTGTTTTAGGGTCTTTTANAAAAGCAGACAACTCCTCATATAAACNGACNACCCCCACACGCTCGCCCTCTTCATACACACCNGGAGAACCACACGACCACTCACAGAGCCANNCGCACNCAGCGCCCNGCTTGTCCGACTGTTCTACCCAGGCNNGCATTTCGTCAGCNCTCAGCGGACCAAAAGAATATGGGTGGCACCGNCTCAAAACTGTTTGGAGAAGCCGGTCTTCTCTTGATGTAACCAAGAATATAACAGTGTCTTCNGGAGGNTCTTCCAAANTTTTTAACAGCGAATTTTGACCAGATTCATCCAACAATTCNGCTTCATCGATAATGAATATTTTTTTGTTACCAAGAACAGGTGTTCTGTAGACGGCGGCTCCNTGTTTTGACCCATCAGAAGTCGTCCCACCAATCATTCGTTCTCTTAACAAATCCACTGGAATATTGGTTTGTTTTTTTCGTTGGAGCGCTGGGTTAGACGACCAAATCACGTCTTCCTTTTTAATAACATGTAAATCTGGGTGTGCCTCTTCTGTGGTTTTTAATAGACCGCGAGCAAGGGACAACACAAACGAAAACTTACCGACACCCCTCGGGCCAGCAANAACAAAGGCATGCGGGCACCTTGATGAGTATAACACACCTTTAAGCCGCTCTCGAACACCAGTGTTTCCAACTAAATTCTCCACATTTGAAAGTGTACACCAATACACAACTTAATTCTTTTTACCGAATAAAAGTAATCAAAAGGTAGCTAACCACAACACCTAACCACAATATTTATGTGTACCCAGTAATTAAGCTTCCGCCCAAACCCCCGCGGATTACCCCTATTTTTAGCATCGGGATTTGTGCGTGCGCAGGATCAGCCATAGGGTGTGAAACAGCACCCCAACACACAGTGTGGATAGCATTGTTGTTAGTCGCGGTTTCAATTGTTATTCAGTTTTGCAACAGAAACCCAATATATGTAGCAACAATAGTGTTCTTTATCGTTCACGCTGCGCAACACTCAACAAACAAAAGTGAACTCCAACTACTAGATGGNGAACCTGTTGAGTTAGAGTGTGTTGTGTTNGGAAGCGAAAGTGTTTTTGAACACTCGTTGATTTATAAAAACCAACACATCTGTTTAAAATCAAACACCCCACTTTTGTTTAACCCAAATGAAACGGTGTCAATCATAGGCTTGTTAAGGAATACATACCAAAACAACCCANCGNTTTACGTTCAACATGCTGCACAAACGATAAAAAAAACAAGAAAGAAGCCAANAATACATTTAAAAGAGATTCTTTCTGTTCAACTNAACTACGGCTTAGAAAAAAGCCTCCAACCCCTCGTTCAGGCGTTGTTTCTTGGAAACAAAACTAACGCACTTCAACACACGTCACTTACATTTCAACANGCAGGCATGTCTCACATTCTTGCAATCAGTGGTTTGCACATTGTAATTTTTATTGGTGTCGCCTTATACGCTGCAAAGTTTGCGGGATTTAACGAATNCATCATAAATTTTGTTGTTTTACTCGCCTTATTGGTTTGTGCAACATGCATAACCCCCTCTCCTTCGGTTGTGCGGTCAATCACTATGGCTGCCACCTACTATGGACTTAAAATTGTTGGTCTTAAAATTGAGNCGTTAAGTATATTGGGAATCTCAGCGGNGGTGTCACTTTGTATTGATCCCACAGAAGTAACACGAATTGGGTTTTGCCTAACCTACTGCATTGTGTGTGGTTTAATTCTTTTTTTTCCATCTATGTATTGGTGGTTAATGCCAAAGGTGCAATCACGTAAAACAGGGCTACTAAACAAATGGCTTACTCAATGTTTCAGCGTATCATTTTGTGCTTGGATGATCTCAGCGCCTTTGGTCGCAATGTGGTTTAGCGTGGTAACGCCCGCGGGTCTGATTACTNCAGTTCCATCAATCGTATGNTTGACGGCGGTGCTGGTGTTTGGATTAATACACATCNTGACCCCAATTGACACNATNTTTAACGAGTTTAGTAGTGAGTTACTCACAACGGCACTTCAATCGCTTGTAATGATTGCAGATATTGGGTCATCACTACCCNGCGGCAACCTGATTATTCACCAANCACCNCCATTNTTNATATNCNTATATTGCNTAACCCTGATCACACTTGTCTCTTGGCGCCGNGTTACCCTAAAACTATGCTTGTTGGCGACGTGTTTNGTTTTAATGGTGATTCGAGCNCCTCAACCNGACTCAACNATCACAACATTAAATGTAGGCCANGGAACATCCCATATNCTNAGGCACAAAAACACAACAGTGCTCATCGATGGAGGATCGGCGAGNTGGGAAAGCGTTGGATCCCAGCGAATCATTCCAACACTCAGGGCTCTTGGGGTTAACNNTTTAGACGCCATTTTTATCTCACATGGCGACAAAGATCACTGTGTTGGAATATGCGACNTCCTTCAATATTACCCAATCAAAACNNTGTTTGTTTCAACNCTTGAGTTAACAAATCCATCTCCAGCCATGCAGAGAGTGATTCACGTTGCACATCAGAAAGGTGTACCTCTTACTCCAGTANCATCAGGCGACATCATANGAGTCCACGATNTAAAGTTTCANGTGNTACACCCCNAAGACNGTCANACGTACAAAAACAGAAACAACGAGTCTNTGGTGTTGTCAACAACCNTGCACAAGAAGCACATTTTGTTTACGGGTGATGTTGAATCGGATGCCATTNACAANCTAATNATTACAGAGCCCGTAGATATCTTAGAACTTCCCCACCATGGTTCTTGGAACGCTGCGTCACAAAAATTTGTTATAGATTGNGCACCGAGCNTTNTTATTCANTCGACAAGCCTNAGCCGCCACAAGTATGACANGTGGGANCTACCNANTGGNTCGGAGCGATTTAACACTGCAGTAGATGGAACAATTCAACTGNTGTTAAGCCCGTCAGGCGAAATNAGGGTAACTACAAGACACTTTCTTGATAGCATGTGGGAATGATTTTTGAAACCCTGATCTCAACTTGTTTAACTGTCGGCCAGCTTACTTTTGAACCCGTACACGATAACCTCTCATTCAAAGAGCCAATCCAAGTGCTCTATGACGGTGTTGATCATGCAAACATGTATGTCGTTGAGAAAGATGGTGTGGTTTATAAAGTATCTGAAGACTCAACAACAACCGAGAANATAAAAGTAATGGACATTAAAGACCGGGTGGTTGTTAAAAACTCTGAAGAGGGTTTATTGTCTCTCGCCTTTCACCCAAACTTTAAAGACAACAACCTGTTGTATGTTTGGTACACAGCCGACGATCCAGACAGCCGAAAAAACGACACACTTCTTTCATCGTTTAAAGTTTCAGAAGATGGTGTTGTAGATAACGACTCAGAAACAATNATCATGACGATCAAACAACCTTGGGGAAACCATAATGGCGGCACAGTGTTGTTTGGCNCAGACGGAATGCTTTACCTCTCGATTGGTGATGGNGGTTCGGGAGGCGATCCTCATGGAAACGGTCAAAACAAAAACACCTTGCTTGGTACGGTTATTCGCATCGATGTTGATAACACGAGTGAAGGCAGGGCTTACTCAATTCCAAACGACAACCCTTTCGTTGGTGAAAAGAACANACGAGNAGAGATATGGGCGTATGGTCTCCGCAATGTTTGGCGAATGAGTTTTGATCGCGAAACAGGAAAACTTTGGGCTGGCGATGTTGGGCAACACGATTGGGAAGAAATTGACATTATNGAAAGCGGCGGNAACTATGGNTGGAAAATCAAAGAAGGNTCACATGAGTTTGATGGGAANGCGGCTGTTCCNCCTGGGCTCATCGATCCAGTGTACGAATANGGCAGACGTGANGGTGGCTCAATCACAGGGGGCTATGTNTATCGTGGTTCCAAACTCAAAGAGAACATCGGAGACTACTTCTTCAATGATTATATGAGTGGGCGCTCATGGTCTCTAAGCCAAGACGGCGACACGGTTTCTGTAAAGCGAATTGCATTAGATACGCCACTTGCTGTTTCGTCTTTTGGGGAAACACCAACTGGAGAACTTCTAATTTGCGGATTNAAAAACGCCTATGGTCGAAAAGGAAAAATCTATCGNCTTGTATCGGTAGAGTTAGATTCCTCAGACAAAGAGTCAAATATACGTTGAAGCAATTCTTCAGCAGAATAAGTGTTTGTTCTCCATCTAGGAACATACCGACCATCAATTGTTAACACAGGAATTCCTTTGCGCCAGACATTTTGTTTCGCAACAATATCTTTTTGAATTCGATCATTAACTTCAATACTTGACATGACATCTTGAATGATGTTTTGTGGGTTGTTAGATATCTCANCCGCCTTNGCAAGCACTAATGGCTCTTGTAAAGNGGNGCGGTTTTCAATGAGCCAGTTATGGAANTCCCATCTTGCTTNGTNACCACCCAAGATTGCAACNGCCTCAAGCGCTTGAGATGTGAAACAAGAACCCTCGTTTTGGGCCTGGAAGCTNCCAGCGTTTTGATTACACCGTTCATCAACAGGGAACTGTCTAAATGCATATTTAATATGGGGGTTGTCTTTCATCATTGTTCTGATGATTGCATCGAGTTCGGTAGANAAGTTTGAATGGTAATCACCCCACACAACAACTTCATACTCACCATCACCCAACCAAGAGGCGTGTTCAAACAAACGGTTTGGGTGTACNTGTCCCCTTNTCCAATCCTCAACCAATTTTTCATTTGCATTTGGCGGTGCAACCATTTCATTGTTGCCCGCCTCTACCTGTGAAGCAACCTGTTCAATGACGCTGCTTAANGACTGTGCATTTCCGTAGTACCAAAGATACTCAACACCATTGATAAACACCATTGGCGTGAAATATAGACCAAGTTCAAAACCATCCGCAGAATCCGCTTTTACGCGATCTAANGTTTCATCACTCATCATGACTTCAATAAACTCACTAGGCTCAAACCCCATACTTTGTAGTGCTGGTGGGAATGAAGCATCNGTGAACGACCCCTTGTTTTCAAAGAGCCAACGGTGCATCGTTTCCCAACTGTCTGAACCGCCGATGATTGATGCCGCTTCAGCTGCGCGGGCAGCCCAACAGGCNTTTGGATGAAGTTTAAACTTTCCAATTTGATCATTACACTCAAAATTCATTGGGAAATGTTTAACCCAAACNGCAACATCGTCGCGACTTTCGACAATCCGCTCTANCTGCTTTTCAATTCGATTACAGTCTGGACATTGATAGTCAGTAAACATTGTGATTTGAATTGGTGCATCTGGTGATCCAATAATATGAGTTGCGTCTAGAAGCGCAAGTGTTTCACTCGACACCTCTGCTTCTAAAATATCTTCAGCATTCTCTTCAGCAANCNCTTTNTGCTCCTCCNCCCTGTTGNGTTCGACAACAAATCCNACCAGTGAGAGCGTGGTGGTGATTCCAATACAACTTGCAACCAAGAGAACAAAACCACCCTTANCTTTAACACCTTTATATTGANTCTCCGCGCATATCCAGAACAAAATATTGCACACNTGTGCAACCATGCANTANTTACAAAANGCATCAATGAAGAACATGATTCCGATGAACACGAGTGATGCAANGACACCTATGCGGATACACCAGATCAACGGCTTTGTTACACCGTGTTTGATGTATGTAACGAGCAATCCTGCAAACCANGCGATCCCTACAAAAGACACTGGAATATGCAACAAAGGCACATAACCCCACTTTGTATTTGTGACAACATCACACCCNCTTTGTGGGCCACANCCNGGTATCTCGTCAACTATTCCAAGTTTTAGCGATGCGAGGAAAAGCGTTGAAACAATGGCTGATAGNAATAGTAGAGGANCGAGGANAAAGGTANATTGTTCANTGTTTTTATTCATAACTACATATGTTCCGGTGATTCGATGCCAAGGACANCAAGACCGTCGACGAGGACCTTTCTTGTTAAATCAGCAAGNCTGACTCGNCTCAACTGAAGTTGCGTATCATCGACTTTAAGTACGGGACACGCTTGATAGAACGCGTTAAATGACTCNGTGAGTTCATACAACCATGTACATANTCGGTGTGGTTCTAAACTTGAAATCATGCCNTGGAAAACGGCGTTGTACTGTAATAATTGCATGATAAGAGCACGCTCTTCTGGTGCATGAATAAGGAATTCAGCACTCCCCCAANCCCCATCACATTTTGCAATAAGAGAACGGATTCGCGCGCATGCATATTGGATATATGGACCCGTGTTACCCTCAAACGCAACCATTCGGTCCATATCAAATACATAATCACGAACCAAATCATTTGACAAGTCTGCGTACTTAANCGCACCAATACCAATCTGCCGGCCAATTGTGTACAACTCATCCTCACTCATGCCATGNGTTGGGGCGCCTGGTTCTAAAGAACGTTTCTTAACTTCGCCAACGCCCCGCTCNATTGCTTCATCAAGCAATGACGAGAGCGTGACGTTTGAACCACTTCTTGTTTTCAGTGGTTTTTTATCTTCACCNAACACTGAACCAAACGGTATATGAACCATTTCAACTTCAGCCCCATCTGGGGTATTGTTCCAGCCAATGAGTTTTGCAGCATCGAACAAATCTTTAAAGTGGTCACGCTGCCTTGCATCAACAACATAAATAAGTTGATCTGAACCAAGCGTTTGTGTTCGGAATTTGATGGCCGCTAAATCAGTAGTGGCATACAAGAACCCACCATCAGATTTTCGTATCAACATTGGCCGTTCACGTTTTTCAAATCGAACAACTAATGCACCACCATCCTCTTCTGCAAGACCACCCTTAACAAACTCATCTACAACCCCGCTAAGTTGCTCTCTATAAAACGACTCGCCACGATTGTGTTCTGGCCCAATCTTAACATTAAGCAAACCAAGTGATTCAAACACAGAACGCATCGTGCACTCAATCAGTTTTTCCCATTCACGTACAAGTCGCTCATCACCTTGTTGCAACGCAATGAGTAACTCCTTTGCAGATTGCTGAGCTAATGAAGCGCTCTCGTTCTGTGTTTCGAGTTCAATAATTCTGTGAGGTCCTGCGTCACGCTCAATTGCGCGGGCAAGACCGCGCTCGTCACCGCGAGCTCCGAGTTGTGCGTCGCGGTAAGCATCGTTTAGTGCATCTAATGAAAGCGTGTCAAGGTCTACACNATTAGACATGAGTCGCTCTAGCACCATCGCTATTGGAAGTCCCCAATCGCCAAGGTGATTTTCTCGATAGACTTTTCTTCCAACTCGCTCAAACATGCGAGCGAGGGCATCACCAATAATTGTTGAACGGAGGTGTCCAACATGAAGTTGCTTCGCAACATTCACTCCGCATAAATCAATTGCCACTGGATGTGCATCACTACTCATCTCAACACCAAGATTGGCATCGCCATCCATCTCGCGTATCAATTTAAGAATGGTTTCATCTTTGAGTTTTATATTGATGAACCCCGGACCCGCGACTTCTAATGGAAATGCGAATTCACTTAAATCTACAAGCGAAACTACTTGATCAGCAAGCTCCCTAGGGTTCATCCCGTGTTTCTTCCCGAGACCCATCGCGCCATTGGACTGGTAATCCCCATGTTCAGGGTTCTGAGACTTTCGCAGAAGCGGGTCAAGCCCCTCGCCGCTAAGGGACAGCGCTTCNTCGAACCCCTTTTGAAGCGCCTGATGGATTCTAGATTGGATATTTAAGGACATATAGACGCGTACAATACAAACAAAAAGAGAGCGTGGACTTTGATATCATGTACCGTTTATGACTTCTCCAACTACAGAACCAACGACACAACTCGAGAAAGTGGACCGATGTAGCGATTTGCCNCACCGCCCGCGTGTTTTGCTAGGAAAAATGGGGTTGGATGGTCACGACAGGGGCGTGAAACTGATTGCAAGAGCCCTACGGGATAGCGGTATTCACGTGATTTATTCTGGTTTATGGCAAACACCACGCAGTTTGGCAATTTCTGCTCGAGATGAAGACGCAGATGTCATCGCTTGTTCCATGATGAGTAACTCCCATCTCGTCCTCGTNCCGAGGCTCATGGANGAGTTGGAGGCAGTCGGCAGGCCAAATCTNACAGTTGATGTGGGTGGCATCATCCCCCAAGAAGATATTGAAGAACTTACGAAGTGTGGTGTCCGTGGTGTGTATCACACTGGGACAAGCATGCTTGATATTGTTGAAGCAGTGCGNAGNGCAACNGAAGCATACACCCCCCTTCCTGAANATGAATCCTCTGTTTCTGCAACCCTTGCACGNAACATTAGTTTGATTGAGGCTGGTCAAGNAGTGGAAGCCCCTNCNCAGAGACCAGNGCGNGTCATCGGTCTCACTGGNTCACCTGGNGCTGGTAAATCAACACTCTCTGCGGCGATGGCGTCCGAAGCTGTCCGCCAAGGCGAGAAAATAGCAATCATTGCATACGACCCCATGAGTCCAATTAGCGGTGGTGCTTTACTTGGAGATCGTCTAAGAGTCGACTTTAACACTGTTGATGAGAGCGTCTTCTATCGTTCTCTAGCAAGAGTTGGTGAAGATTACGACACGCTGCCTGCAATCTTAGAATTGGTCGGCGGTGCTGGATTTGACACAGTTTTTGTTGAGACCGTTGGCGCAGGCCAGAACGATGTCGCAATTAGAGAAGTGGTTGACTCAACGGCACTCGTTCTCGTGCCCGGCATGGGTGACTCTGTACAAATGGATAAGGCGGGTATTTTAGAAATCGCCGATACCTTTATTNTGAACAAGGCAGATTACGATGGAGAAAGCGCACTCATCAGAGAGCTCCTCGACATCGCGTCAGGTCGACCAATTTTTGAAACAATCGCAACGCAAGGTAAAGGTGTTGTTGAATTGCTTCAACACCTACTCTCTAAGTAATCGGTTGCGTTTAATCTTTATAGAGGGGTCTATCAGCGAGTGGTGTTGTTAACAAAGTTTGCATTTNATCACTGCTCAGGGAAGCAATTGAATTGCACTCTTTAATCACNGGATCCGCATCGTCAANTGCAATCTGCCCGTGCATTTTAAACTTCGCGTGCAAGATGTCTTCAAGATCACAAGTCGTATTCCTTGCNTGTCCGCTTGGGTACATCACTAGNCCACTCTCTAAAACATCTCCATTTGACAATGTAATTGTCACCGCCGTTGGAATGCCATCCGGATACTGACGATCAAANGTTTCGCCGCCATGTTTAAANGTGATGGTTTCCATGATTGCTCTAGTCGTCTCGTCATAGATTGCATCAGCGTCATAATCGTAAGGTGTAAGCATAAGGCGCTTCCACACTTCGTCATTGGATTGTGCAAAGAACGCTTCACCCTCACTCTTTGCAACATCTTGCGCCTTCTTTAGCATTGCAGAAACAATGTACACCATGGAGTGGTCTGCTGATTGCCTTGTTGTTGGATTACGCTTTGCAGGGTCACCAATAATTCCAAACGCAGGCTCATACGCTGTTATGGATATCTCTTGAATAGATGTTGGGTCGGTTGCAATTGAAGGGTTCTGTTGAATTAGATTTAACAATCCCTGTAACGCGCCTGCAGACTGGTGTTCATACAAGCCAATCTTAAAATGCATACCCATCACAGCAAAATCATCACCACTGTGTGACAATATTAAGTCAAACGGTGAACCACCATCCGTTGATTCAAACTGCCTAAAGACGGCTTCGGGATTCCTAAAGATGTCTCTTGGTCCCATGAACCCCTTCATTGAACGCATCATTGAAACAACGGCAACTTCGGTGCTGATTGCTGCTGATGCACCCTTTGAATCAGACAATTGCTTGCCAGCTCTAATCGCTCGCCATGGAATGTAGTGGGCAACAACCATGCCAATGGCTGACTCAATTTGTTCTGGAGTTGCACCACACATTGCGCCATACGTTGCAGCAGATGCAATCGCGCCGTGTACCACATGGTCAATTTTGTAGCTCTTTAAACTGAATACCTCAGCAAGCCGGCCCCTGATTTCGTCAAGCAGAACCATTCCGCGTAGTGCTGTATCACCATCGAGACCCATTACNTGGGCTGCAGCGATTGGCACAGCATAAAAATCATTGTGCCCAAACTCACCTGCGGTGTGACCAAGTTCGGGGTTATATCCAAAGTTTGTTCCATTAGAGTCCCACTCACGAACAGCCGACGCATTTGCAAGCGCCGCTTTTTCAGGCCTCACTTTAGCGTCAGAACCAAAGACTGTTGCTCCTTGGTCGNGAGGATAATCAAGCGCTTCGTCGCGAAGGATCGTTGGCGCATTCGTCCTTACCGCAACAGCAGAGAGTCCACATAAAACTGCGTCAGTGAAGAANAGTGTTGTTCGGTCTAAGACTGCTTGCGATGGTTCACCAATTTCTCTATTCATAAAACGAACGGCGAATTCACCGATGCCAAGCGCTTGATTAGAGTCTTTTAAGAGTGAAACAGTAGTTGTGTTCTGAGTTTCAACNGTCATGATAAAAAATCAACAACCGCGTCAACTTGGTCAGTTGACCCAAGAATAACGCTGGTTCTTTGATGCAGTCCTTCTGGCTGAATTTCTAAAATTGGAGTGTTATGAGCAGTGCTTTTGCCGCCAGCCTGCTCAACAATCATCGCCATTGGATTTGCTTCNTACATCAATCGAAGTTTTCCTTCCGGCTTATCTGTCGTTGGGGGGTAAATAAAGACCCCACCTTTTAACAAGACTCTATGCACATCGGCAACCATAGAACCAATGTACCGAGAGGAATAACCGTTTTCATGCGCCCACGTTAGATATGCTTGGATATCTTCACTAAAGCGATTTGTATATGCCTCATTGATGGAGTAAGTCTTGTTACCCGTTGGAATTTTGATGCCCTTTTCAACAAGGACAAATGACCCGATAGANTGGTCCAACACAAACATGTCAACACCATTACCAGTTGTTAAGACGAGTACAGTAGAAGAACCATACAACACGTAACCTGCAGCAACTTGTTTGCTTCCTGGTTGCAACATTGCTTCCTCGCGTGAACCACCATCTGGAAGTCTCAAGACAGAGAAGATTGTTCCAACGCCAACAGAGACGTCAATGTTTGATGAACCATCAAGTGGGTCAAAAAGAACAGCATACCGACCACCGTCAGCTCTTTTACGAAGGAGCATTGGTGTCTCGTTTTCTTCACTCGCTAGAACCCCAACATGTTCTCTGTCGCCTAANCAGCGGAGAATGAGTTCGTTTGCAATGACGTCNAACTTTTGCTGTGTTTCTCCTTGGACATTTGTTTCATCAATGTCCCCAATGACATCTTGAATGCGAGCACACCGAACCTTGTTTCCGATTGCTTTAGTGGCGAGTGAAATTGCTGAGAGAATCCAACTAAACTCACCCGTTGCAGTCGGGTGGTTTTGCTCTTCAGCAAGAATACTGCTTTGGAGACTAGTGAGATTATCTTTTGTCCAGCGTTGTTCCATNTGTGTTTCGCNAACCCCCCACTTGAGGTACGATGTGCGGTTCAGATTCAATATTCTACCTTTTCCTTCAATTGAGCGAGTAAACCAACATGACAGAACAACAGAATCACCCAGTCATCATTTCTGCGAAACGAACACCAGTTGGTCGTTTTTTAGGAGGACTTTCAAGGGTTCCGGCACCAGCACTTGGCTCCATTGCCATCCAATCAGCCCTTGAAGCAGTTAACCTCGATGGCACTGAAGTTGATGAATGCGTCATGGGCTGCGTTCTTCAGGCTGGTTTGGGGCAAAACCCAGCTCGNCAAGCAGGATTGAAAGCNGGTCTCCCATCATCACTTTCAGCGGTCACTGTAAANAAAGTGTGTGGCAGTGGATTGCAGTCAGTGATGCAAGCAGNACAATCAATCAAGGCGGGTGACAACAATGTTGTTGTCGCAGGTGGAATGGAAAACATGTCAGCCGCCCCACACTTATCTCATGTACGAAGCGGTATAAAGTTTGGCAACGGCGAATTGATTGACCACATGATGCACGATGGCCTGACNTGTGCGTTCGAAGGTTGGGGAATGGGTAACGCAGCCGAATGGACAGCAACAGAGTTTGANATTTCTCGTGAAGCNCAAGATGAACTTGCTGCGAACTCTCANATGCGAGCNGCACAAGCAATGAGTGAGGGCTGGTTTAATGATGAGATTGTCACACTTGAAGCATCTTCAATCAAACAACGAGAAGATGTCACAAGTGACGAGGGTGTTCGCGCTGACTCAACTGCNGAAGGTCTTGGGAAACTACGACCAGCGTTTACAAAAGAAGGTTCAGTTACAGCAGGGAACGCATCTCAGATTTCTGACGGTGGCGCNGCAGTCATTGTTGCGAGTGCAGACAAAGCNGCGTNGCTTGGNATTGAACCACTTGCAAAAATCATCGATTCAAACACAATTGGTGTTGAACCNAAAGCAATCTTTACTGCTCCTGGGCTTGGTATTGAAAAATTGTTGAAGGACAATAACCTGANGGTTGATGATATTGACCTCTTTGAGATCAACGAAGCGTTTGCAGTCCAAGTACTTCAAAANATCGGCCACCTCGGAATTTCAATGGACAAAGTGAATGTTGGCGGTGGCGGCATTGCACTTGGTCACCCAATTGGTGCATCAGGTACTCGNGTTTTAATTTCATTGATTTATCACATGAAACGCACTAATGCAAAACGAGGCATCGTCAGTTTATGCCTTGGTGGTGGCAATGCAGTTTCAATGTTAATCGAAGCGTAAGTCTTCTAACGTTTATGCGTGCGTCGAAAGCGGTCTGGTCGTTCCACTTTTCTTAACGAGTGGACGTCGCGNAGCAGCTTTAGGTTGAACAACTTGCTTCGGTCTACTTGGCTGTTTGATTTTCACAGGTCTTTTCATAGTCCGATGTCCTCTGCCCACAAATCAGGCTTCTCGCGCTTCATACATTCCATTAACTGAATGCATCGTTCGTCTTGAAGCACGTGTACTTCAACACCATTCGAGCACATTAAGTCCTCTGCGCCAAGAAAACTTTTATTTTCTCCGACAAATACGCGTTTAACGCCAAATAAAAGGGATGTCCCCGTGCACATGATGCAAGGACTGAGTGTTGAAATCAAAGAAAGTGTGCTCCAGTCTCTCCGNCTACCTGCATTACGAAAACAGACTACTTCAGCATGCGCAGTTGGGTCACCAGACTGAACACGCATGTTATGACCCCGCGCAACAATGACGCCCTGCTCACTTACGAGCGTAGAACCTATTGGAATACCACCCTCTGCCCAAGACTTTTCAGCTTGCGCAATTGCTTCATCGAGCCCCGCTTCAATTGCCTTTGGCAGTTCACTCATTTGCTAACAACGCAGGGTCATTAGGTGCTGGTATCTCTTGAACAGGAACAAGCCAAACACGATCTCGTGTGACATGCCACTTGTCAATCAAAGATGNTTCTAAATGGATTGTTGCCATTTCATACGTTCCAGACGCTGATGGGAAGAAGATGTCAACATCAGCATGGAACCCGCGAACGCGTAACTCAACAACATGGTAGGCAGGTTGTCCAGCTTCGGTCATTGGGAGAGCGCCACCTAGTTTTTCTGATACGCGAGCATAAGTTGTTGCACCCATACCCTTTGGTAAGTTAAAGACTATGGAGTCCATCCCACCAAAATGGTCAAATGCGTATTCAAACGTTGTCGCAAGAATCGTGATCACAGGTTCGTTGACATTCTTGCTGTAATTTTCAACANTCTTGTTTTCAATTGGAGGATACGTGGCGATTGGTGTACATGACACACATACAAGTAGGATGATTAGAAATCTCATGCACGAAGTGTATCACAACAACGCGATTAATTTTTGAGTTCTGTCTGACCCCAGCGAACAGGCATTTCGTGGTCGATATCNAGAAGGTCAACGAGTTTGCCAACCATAAAATCAACAACATCATCAAGTGTTACTGGGTTCATGTAAAAACCAGGCGAGAGNGGAGCAACGATTGCACCCGCCTCAGTTGTTCGTTTAATGTTTTCAACATCAATGAGTGAAAGTGGTGATTCGCGATGCCCCAAAACCAATTTTCGCCGCTCCTTAAGACAAACGAGTGCAGCACGCTGAACCAGCGTACTCGTGATTCCAGAGGCAATTGACCCAAGTGTATTGCTAGAACATGGCAAAACAATCATGCCGTCGTGCANAAAGGTCCCAGATGCAATCGGTGCGCCCAAATCTCTATCATTATGAAGCACCAAGTTTGAATCAAACTCACTGACACCAAGTTCTTCAGCATTGAGTTTTTTAACACCAGACTCTTCAAACAAAAGTCGTTTGCCTAGGTCAGAAACGCATAAGTGGACTTCAACACCCTTTTCCATGAGCAATTGAATCAAGCGAATGGTGTATGGAGCACCAGATGCACCAGTAACGNCAACGACAACTCGCTTCGTCATGAGTCGTTTTCTGCTTTCTGGGTCGAGACGACTGATGCCGGGCTTGGGTCTCTTAACAACACCCGCTCACCAACATTGAGCCCCTCTGTAATTTCAGCGTATGTTTCGCTAAAACGATTTATGCGAACAGGGCGTTGCTCAAAACCACCATTTTGTTGCACCCACACCCAAGTCATATCACCATCGCGTCTAATCGCGTGTACGGGTACGAATGTGACACCTTCAACTGTTTCAACATAGATTTCAGCGGCGCATCGCATAGAAGGTTTGAGCACGATACCCNGTTTATCTAAGATTCGAATCTCTACCGTGTAATCTCTTCGGTTTGGNTCTCTCCACCCACCACCTCTTGCAAGAACACCAACTGAATGCACAACACCCTCTAAAACATTATCTGGGTACGCGTCACAGACAACAGTTGCTCGCTGTCCTTTTTGCACAAGACCACTTAGTGCTTCATTCACCTTGACGCGAGCAATCATCTTATCAGTGTCAGGAATAATCATGACAAGTTGATTTCGCCAAAGCGACCGACCGACTCGGAGTCGTTCATCTTCTTCGCGGCGATCACCCAAACTGCTTGCATACACAACCATGCCAGGGGCGGGAGCTNTTGCAACACACTTTTCAAGTTGGTCTTGTTTGTTTGCGAGTTGTTCTTCACGTTTGGTTAAATNATTACGCTTTGCAACTACATTTTCAGTCGCTTGACTTAACTCAGACTCGAGGCGCTCTGTCGCCCGCTCAAGTTCGCCTTTTGCTTGGCTTAAGTCAGACTCTTTTTGTTGACGCTCTTTCTCAAACGTGTATTGTTCATACACGTTCTGGGATAACTTTGCCTTCTTTAATGCGGCGTCAGCACGAAGGAGTGCAATCTCGTCTTGGTCTAATTCATCCTTACTTAAGAACTTTTGTTCATAAAGCGTTTGTGAAGATGCATATTTCTTCTCAAGTCTGTCGAAATCTTTTTGCGCTGTTTGAACCGCAAGGTCAAGTTCTTGCCGTTTCGCAATAACATCNCCCTCTTTCCATGAGTGAAGGGCAAGCTCAGCAAGATTTACAGCGAGTTGTTTGGTTGCAATTTCAGAGTCCCGTTTCTTCTCAGAGATAGACAGANTTGTTTCACTGTTTTGAAGATCGTTTTTTGCAGAAGTCACATTGATTTCTGCGTTGCGAATTGCTTCAAGCAAATTTTCGTCATTTAGTTTGAATANAACGTCACCAGTGTCAACCATTGATCCTTCGTCAACGAGACTCACAACAACAGCATTTTCAACCTGATTNCGGATGCTNATTTGCTCTTGTGCTTCTAGTTCACCAGAAGTGGGCACCCTGATTTCAAAACTTCCTTGTGTCACATCAAACAACTCAGAATCGCGGATGGTGTTTGATTGACCGCCACCACCAACATTAAGTGCGAGTGCTGAAATGAGGATAAANATGATGGCAATAATGCCAATAANGACAGGTGATGACAGTGCACGTCTCATAGATGTAGATTGTAAACGCATTATTCTTCTATAGTTAGATTATTTTCTACTAACGGCAATTGAAGCCCGCCAGCGCTAGTAATTCNGAGTTGTCCTGCTTGTAACAAGTAATCAACGATTGATAACTCTAAATCACGCTTTGCACTATCCCTTGCGTTTTGAGCGGATTGTAAATCTTGAATCGCTCTCGTTTGGTCAAGAACAGATACGCGGTCTGGGTCGGCGTTGATTGAATCAAGGCCAAGTTGTGCAATGCCNACATTACGCTCTTGCAAGTCATAAGAGAATTGATANACCTCAATATTACGAAGTGCTGAGCGAACACCAATGACAACATTGTCCCTTGCTTCACGAAAAGCTCTTTTGGCTTTTAACAAACTGATTTGTGCTTGCCGGACTGCCACCTCTTCATCATGTTGGTCGAGTGGGATNTCAACAGATAAACCCGCGAGATAATCAAACTCTTTTTCATTAAACGAAAAGGGTTTANCNGCCTCACTTTCTAGTGTTGTNCTAAGAGAAAGCGAAACATCAGGAAGCAGCGCGTTAAGCGCGTTCTCAATCGCTCTCGACTTGTCAACGAGTTGGTCATATTCGGTTTGTAGGTCGAGCCGGAAATCTAATGCTTGTGAAACCGCNCCTTGTACATCGACATATGGTGGCACAACACCAATGGATGCAGTTTCTATTTGTATTTGTTTATCAATTGGCCAGCCAATCCGAATCTTAAATCGGTCTATTGCTAATCGGTATCGTTCCCACGACTGGCTTAAGTTTGCAACTGCACCGAGCGCTTGGTTTTCTGCATCAGCCGAGTCATACAACCTTGCGCGCCCAGATTCATACAGCGCCTTCTGGCGTTCTGCAACTTGCCTNAATGAATCCACGCTTCGCTGCGCATTTTCCAATGCTTGCTTTTGAACAACAAGTGATAGATAGTCGCTAACGACATCCTTGTAAAATGAACGTCTAAATCGTTCATATGTTCTTGCTGCATACACCAAGTTGCGTTGGGCTTGAATGAGCGATTCCTTGGCAATTGCGCCTGACCCCTTCAACAGTGGCAACTCTAACACTACGCTTAAATCAGAATCAATGGTGTTCGATGTCGTTGCAGCGTTATGCAATCGTTCAGCAATTGTTGTNAANAAACTTGCTGAAATACTTCCACCATATTGGAATTGTTTTGCAACACTAAAATCATTCACGACAGAGAGTGAGGTGTCATACATACCGCCTGTTGAATCGGCGGTGATTCCAGTGTCAACTCCGTAAGAAGCGTGCGGGTGCCATTCATGAAACTCACTTACTAATGCAAGTGTTGTGTACATGTAGTCGTATTGCGCAAACTGCATCTCTTTTGCATTTGTGTTTGCCCAACGCAAGGCATCATCGAGCGAAAGTGTTTCACTCGCCTCTTCCAACTGTTCTGCCGCTTTGTCAAGCGATCTTTCTACAGCGCTAACATTCAATGGTTCTGCAGGCGCAAACGTCAAATTGCTCGGCAGTGGGTTGTTTGTTTCCGGCCATTCAGAATATAGGTCTTCGTTCGCAAGGTCGACTTCTAAAGAGCGATGAGGGGGCGCATCGGCATTCATACCCCCACTTGTCTCTTGCATGAGGGCCTTTACTTCTTCATCAATATGGTGGAAACCGCCACCACAAGCAGTTAAAAGCAAAAAAGGAATGAGTGATAGAATCTTCATAGAGTTGTTAATTTTAACACCCTAGATATCATGTGAATGACTCAAATGCCTAAACAATCAAGTGAACATCCAAATGTGTGGGTTTTTGACCACCCCGTGATTCAAGACAAACTCACAAGAATTCGACAAAAAGACACGCAACACACAGATTTCAGACGTCTCTTGAATGAAATTGCGGGTCTCATGTGCTTTCAATTGTCGCGCGACTTCCAGACCATGGAAGTAGACGTTGAGACACCTCTTATAACCACAAAAGGGAAACGGTTAGCGGAACCAGTGACACTTGTACCCGTTTTGCGTGCTGGGATTGGAATGACTGACGGCATTCTTCAAATGATTCCAGAAGCTAGGGTTGGTCACATTGGCGTATATCGAAATGAAGAAACTAAAGAGCCAGTTCCCTATTACAGCAAGGTTCCAACAGATATTGCGGGTGGTCCCGTTCTTTTGATTGACCCGATGCTCGCAACGGGGGGCTCTGCATCGTATGCAGCNAACATTCTGATAAACGAACACGGTTGTAAAAACGTGCAAATGGTTTGCCTTGTTGCAGCACCAGAAGGTGCCGCACGATTACACAAGGACCNCCCAACCATGCGGGTGTACACGGCATCTCNCGACCAGTGCTTAAACGAACATGGTTACATCGTGCCAGGGCTTGGTGATGCNGGCGACAGAATCTTTGGAACGCTTTAACAAAACATGCCTGAGCACAAGAACAAAAACTTTGACAGACCCGGTGGTTACTCAACACCACTTGGCTCAATTGCTTCACANCGTCACAATGAAGATTACAACGAAGTAACATTGCTTGGTGATCAAGCCAATCCACACACACCAGAACGAAAACAAATTTTCCCAAATCACTCACTTAGTGCCCCAGACACATCGCTTTACATTGGTGATTGCAGAGAAGTGTTAGCGAACTTGCCAGAAAAAGGCGCTGTCGATCTAATTTTTGCAGACCCTCCTTTTAACTGGGATGTCCCATATGAAAATTGGTCGGATGATATGCCCCGCTCGGTGTTTGAAAGATTTACCTTTGATTGGTTAGACCTATGTATTGATTTACTGTCACCAACAGGTGCGATGTGGGTCAACATTCCAGATGACACAGCAGCTGAAGTTGTACTCCACCTCAAACGACGAGGTCTCACNATGGTGAATTGGTGTGTTTGGCATTTCCGTTTTGGCCAACACCGTGAAGGCTCATTCATCATGAGTAAGGTACACGCCCTTTACTTTGTTAAAGACCCAATCAACAGAACATGGAATGGTGACGCAATTCTTGAGAAGAGTGACCGCGCAACAATCTACAACGATAAACGAACTCAAGCAAAAGGTAAAAACAAAGGCATGCGAGTCCCTATGGATGTTTGGTANGGTAAGTATTGGGGTCGNGTACAAGGCAACAGTAGAGAACGGCGGCACGGGCACCACAACCAAATCCCTGAGGTCTATTTGGAACGAGTTATTCTNGCTTGTTCTAATGAAGGAGATTTAGTGTTAGACCCATTTGCTGGAAGCGGAACAACGAGCACTGTTGCAAGGGCACATGGAAGACGGTCAATTTCAATTGAGTGCTCTGAAGTGAATGCTGCAAGTGCTTGGGAACGAATATCCACGATTGGCATGATTCGAAAGAATTGCTCTTTTGGCCAAAGTTCAGCAATTCACAAGAAAAGGTCAACGTAATGCCTCTTCCGTCAACAAATGTATCAGACCCCGCATCTGTGATCGATGTNNTCAAGGAGGCGACATCACATTTGATTGCGATGTCAACAGGATCAACACACNATTTGCCAAGCGAAGGAAATGTTGTGATCTCTGGAGACTTACACGACAACCCATTTCATCTTGCAAAGATNATCAAACTCGCNAACTTAGAAAACNCATCAAACCACGTTGTACTTCAGGAGTTAATCCACGGCGTTCCTCAACAAGATGAACATGATTTGAGTTACCGAATGCTTCTGCGAGTTGCAGCGCTCATAAACCANTACCCCACCCAAGTACACCCACTGCTTGCAAACCACGAGTTGTCCCAGTTAACGCAACGAGAGATTACTAANGGTGGNGTTGAAATGGTATGGCGTTTTANAAAAGGCATANAACACGTCTTTGCAAAAAAGTCTTCACAAGTGCTNGATGCAATTGANGCGTTCTTTAAAGCGATGCCACTTNTAGCGCGTTCAGACTCCGGCCTCTTTTGTTCACACAGTCTTCCGAACGAAGCCATGATGGATGTCTTNGACANAGGNGTGATCGATAGGCTGTTAAAGAAAACGGACTTGCAAACGGACGGTTCNGCATACTTTATGGTTTGGGGAAGACAGCATACCCAAGCCCAGTTAGATGAACTTGCTAAACACTGGAATGTAAAACTNTTTTGTTTAGGTCATGCGTATGTTCCAGATGGAATATGCGCAAACTTTAAGAACATGGTGCAAATTAACAGCGACCACCAAGGTGGCGCGGNACTACAACTTGACTTGTCTTCAATTCGAGATGCAAAACAAGCCCTGCGTCTCTCAGTAAAACTACAATCACTTAGGATGGAACCCAGTGAACTCTGATTGCGTCNTTCCAAAAACACTTGCAATCGAACTCACGCTTCAAGAAGGCGAAGTTGGNGTTTCAACTGAACANAACGAACTNTTGATAGAACATATNCAATCTGGTTCAAGAGAAACAGACNATGTTNTACCCNCCATTGACAAACTGATGAAAGAGGCGAATCTAAANCCTAAAGANCTTTCACTGATTGCTCTTTCAATTGGNCCAAGCGGGTTTACAACGATGCGAATTGCAACCACNATTGCTAAACATGTTTCGTTTATCACAAGCGCTCCAATTGTTGCTGTACCTTCTGCAGTGTCTGCCGCAGAAGCAGTGAGCGAATTNGAGNCGCTTCTCGCTATAGAGGCAGTGAAGGGTGATTCGTTTTGGCTCTCAACNCTGACTCGTACAAACGGNGTGTGGCAGTGTGAAGCAGAACTCTCAACAATCGACTCGGTACAGAATGCGTCATTTACACAGCAAGGCATTCTTTGTGACGCACAGTTTGGCGAAATCGCTAGCGCTTTTCATCTNCCANTNCTTCCCTACACACCAAACGCAGGAGCACTGATGCGTGCAAGCAAGTCGCTTTATGATGCCGGCGAAACNATCGATGCTAGAGCAGTTACACCGCTTTACCCACGGGAACCCGAAGCGGTTCGAAAATGGAACGCACGACGTANCGCCCGATAAGTCAAACGTTTCCGCGTCTAACNCNCNGTAACACCCCAATCACGCTACATTTTTCGCCCATCTTCACAATCATTGTGAAGTGTGGNGGTTTTGGGGACGAAGGTGNTTCAGGCAAAATGGGAAACCCCCAAGACACAATTGCACACCAGATCAACAGTATTGCAACGCAAGGAACTGAACACATGAATGAAGAATTAGCAAACAAACAAGTTTTTACAACTGGCGAAGCAGCAAAGATCTGNAANGTTTCTCAACAAACAATCATTCGCTGTTTTGATAGTGGACGCCTTCAAGGNTTTAAAGTCCCTGGTTCAAGGTTTAGGCGTATCCCACGTGCTGAACTTGTNAGATTTATGCACTTAAATGGCATTGATNCGTCAAACATGGAGTCAGGGCCAGCGCACATTCTCGTCATCGGNATTCCAAGNAATGGCATTGACGCAATTGTTCGTTCGCAAGCAACAGGNCACAATGTCCAAATTCACCATGCAACAAGCACTTATGAAGCGGGATTTTTNACTCATAAACTAAGCCCTGGTCTNATTTTATGNAGNAATGAACTGTACGCAGCAACCCAACAGTCCGTNTCTAAACTNTGTGATGGTTCTGANCAGCCAATCGTTGTAAAAATTGAGAATTACANCAACGCACTGAATATGGGTTCAAATATCTCCGATTCAAATCAAGCAATNAAAGACGCAGTAGAGCANTTGCTCACCGCATAACTCACTGAGCAAGCGCACTAGAAAGGCGATTATGGATTACTTTGACAAAGCAATTGAAAACTCATTCAACAACAAGANTGACGACTCCCCTGGCACAATCTGCATCGTAGGTGGAGAACAGGCTACTGTTGAATCGCTTCGCGCTCTTCTAGAAGTCGCTGGNCACGACGTGNATTGTGTTGCAAACAGTAAAGCGTATGAAGAANACCTTACNCACCACAACGTTGATGTCACATTAGTCTCCTGCCAAACCAAAGTNCACTGCGAAGAAGTGTTTGAAACAACTTCACTTCTTTCTGACTCCACAATCATTACTGGCTTCACNTCAAATCCATCGTATGAATCAGCAATTGAATTCATTCGCTGCGGTGGCGCAGACTTCTTTAATCTGCCAGACGATCTTGATGGCGTGTGCGAACGCATTCAACTCGCCCTTGCACAATCAAGAGTCAATCAAGATTCAATCGACAACACCAATCAGATTGTCGACTTGTGTAACCAACTCAATGAAGAGCGACATCGTATAGAGAGCGAAAAAGATTCACTCTGTAATGATTTAGCAAACTCATTTTGCGAAACAGAAAAACGCATGAAGCAAGTTGCGATGTGTGCAGAGTTTAAAACACTCATCAACCAAGAGCTTGATGTCGAATCAATGTTACGCACNGCACTTGGATACCTTCTCACACGAGTTGGCGCAATGAACGTTGCAGTGTATCTACGTGAAGGAAANGTCGACTGGGGNGTTGGCGCATTTGTAAACTATGACCGTCAAGCAGACCACTACCAAACGTTAATGAANAACATGATTGGCCCAGTATGCGCTGCGGTTGCATCAGAACCAAATCTCAGTCGATATACAGATGGCGAAGTATTTGCAAACATGTATGAACTTGACNCTGAAGANTTTGTAGGCTCTGAAGTCATCACGTTCGGCTGTTTCAATGACAAAAAGTGCATGGCAACAATCGTACTCTTTAGAAGNGATACAAAGCCATTTACTCAAGACATGATTGAAACGCTCGAATCANTGCGTCAAATCTTTGGACAACAACTTGGCACGATTCTTCGNATCTACAACCGTGCAGAAAGCACGTGGCCAAGCGAATCAATCGACAATGANGACGATTGGTCATTTGGCAAAGCTGCATAACCCCCTTTATCAAATGTTANTTTGAGCCCATCGAAACTAAACGAATGTTGTCTCGTCCAATGACTTCACCAATTTGGTGTAACAGTTTTGGCTCTACAACAACGCGTTGATTTGAACGGAGCGTNGCTACATGGCCAGAGGTGTTAATGTGTACAACAACTTCTGCTGGCTTTGCGCCATTTGCAATTCGTGACGCCCCTGCTTGTTTCAACAATCCTGACACCANCTCCATCTGCCCTTTTGCATGGCTAGATTTTTCTTGTTCAAAGAATGTAAGTTCCAAACGCCTTGAAAGATACAGAGGCGCATCTTGNGATGGCATGACTTGATTNATGAGCAGTTGCAACTCGCCGCGNGAGCGGTCAATTTTGCCGACAACNATGACAACTTCGTCTTGTTGAAGCAACTCNGCATATTTTTGATANGCATCTGAGAAGATGACGCAGTCAATTTTTCCTGACTTGTCTTGGATGGACAACATTGCCATTTTCTTTCCTGCCGAACGACCGTTCCGNACGACGGTAATGCGCATTGATGCAATCATGCCCCCAATAACCACCTCTCTGCCATCTTGAACTTCTTTGAGTAGCGGTGTTGTGTGNGAACACCATGACTCTAAATACTCACTATGGTCGTCGAGTGGATGCCCTGAAACATGGATTCCTAACACTTCTTTTTCTTGTGCTAAGACCTGCGGCTTCGTCCACGGCGTGACATCAGGAAGNTTCCACTCCACTTCTTTTGAATCANTTTCTTCTGCGTCGCCACTAAACAAACCACCCTGTCCAACTCTTCTNTCTTCAGCNTCNGANGCGCCAAAGGAAATTGCATTGTCAAGNGCAGCAATNAGNGCNGNCCNTGCTTCAACACCATGCACAACATCAAACGCCCCGCCTCGAATAAGCGCCTCGATGGTTGCCCTATTGACAACGCGACCACTTAAACGTGAACAAAAGTCNAAGAGTGATTTGTATGGACCATTCAACTGTCGTTCTTCAACGATCGCACCGACTGCAACACCGCCAGCACCCTTNACAGCACCTAAACCAAACCTTACCGAACCATGTAAGTTTGTATGCGGCTCATCTTCTTCAAAGACTACTGAAAAAGATGGTGCTGANTTATTGATATCAGGCGGACCAACNTCAAAACCAACATGGGGTTCTTTTTCGGTATGGTCAGGGAAGAACGTACGCTTACAGTCNGAAATGTAAGGTGCCCAATCCTCAGTTTTCTTTGCTTCACTTTCAAAAGTGAGGACTGCAGCCATGTACTGAACTGGGAAGTANGTCTTTAAGTACGCTGTTTGGAATGCGATGATNGAATAACCAGTCGAGTGACTCTTGTTAAAGCCATACCCAGCAAACTTCCGGATGAGTTCAAACAAGTCATTTGCAAACGACTCATCGAGACCTTTTTTCACCGAGCCTTCAATAAACATAGAGCGATTTGCGTCAATCACCTTNTGTTTCTTTTTGCCGATAGCTTTAATGAGGGTATACGCATCACGCAGTGGGATATCACCAAGTGCGTGCACAATCTGCATGACTTGCTCTTGGTAAACCATGATGCCATACGTCTCAGCAGTAAATGAGTCAACGATTTCATGCACTTCAGGTACTTGAGACCGCCCATTCTTCCTGTCACAGAACTCACCCATGAGTTCCATTGGNCCNGGTCTAAAGAGCGCGTTGGCTGCAATCAAATCTTCAAATCGAGTTGGTTGCATGTTCTTCAACAACCTNCGCATACCGTTGGATTCAAACTGGAAGACNCCAGCAGTGTCGCCTCTTCTAAAGAGCGCAAGAACATTGTCATCGGTTAAGTCGATGCGGTCTAAATCAAGTGGATGGTCTCCATTNCCAACNGTTTTGCCAACAGCGTTCCACATGACATCTTCATCGATGTGTTCAGAAATNAGCTGNTTACAAAGTTCAATAGTTGAAAGCGTTCTTAAGCCAAGGAAGTCCATTTTAAGAAGACCGACAGTTTCACATGTTGGTCCATCCCACTGTGTTACGATGTCAGATGAGCCAGTCGCTTTCCCAAGTGGAACAATGTTATCNAGTGGCTCTGTTGCNACCACAACACCAGCAGCGTGAACTCCAGCATGCCGTGCATGATGTTCAAGTTCTTTAGCAGTATCAATGACATAGGCAATCTCATCACTTGACTTGTATTCTTTTAAGAAGTCTTCATTTTTAGNAAGCGCTTCTTCAAGTGTGATGTTCAATTCATTTGGTACTAAGTTCGCTAATCGCTGACCTTCTGAAGCGCTTAATCCGTGAACTCGTGAAACATCTTTAATCGCNGCCTTCGCCTTCATTCTTCCGAAAGTAATGATTTGCGCAACGTGCCCATACTTCTTGCGGACATACTCAATNACGCCCGCTCTGCCGTTTTGGCAAATATCAATATCAATATCTGGATACTCCGAACGGTTCGGGTCAGTAAACCGCTCAAAGAGNAANCCATATTTTTCAGGNCATGCATTTGACAGTCCAAGCACATAACCAACCATTGTTCCGACACCAGAACCCCTCGCATTCGCCGGAATCTTANTCTGTCTTGCCCAGTTCACAAAATCCCAAACAATAAGGAANTAAGCACTAATCTCTTTCTCAGAAAGAATCTTGAGTTCGCGATCTAAACGAGCGCGAATCTCATCCGTTACGNCGTCCTTGCCATATCTCCAGATGAGTCCTGATTCACAGAGCAATTGCAATGCAGTATCACAATCATCTTGCAATTCTTTTTCTGAAATGTCTNGTTCTTTTTCTGAATCAAATGGATGAAGTTCNAACTTAGNGCAGTAATCCGCATACCACTGTGTTAAATCACCAGATTTGTATGTTGGCTTTTTCTTTGGGTATGTCACTCGAACAACAGGCGTATGAGANTTTGAAGTGTCNATGTCAACGTCACACCGCTGAGCAATGGAGTGACTGTTTTCGATAGCTTCAGGAACATCTTCAAAGAGCGAGTGCATTTCCTCGGGCGATTTAACAAAAAGTTCCTTAGGGTAATGAAGCCGATTGTCTTCATTCTTNAGTTTTTGCATAGAGATGCAGCAAAGTGTGTCGTGAGCATCCCAGTCATCTCTTGTGAGGAAGTGTGCATCATTGTCACACACAAGTGGCAAGTCNAATTCTTTTGCAAGTTTGATGAGGTGTGGATTGATTGCTTCTTGGTCTTCGACGCCGTGCCTCTGAAGTTCAATAAAGAAACGCGGTTCACCCTTCTCGTTCGGTGCAAAAACTTTTGCGTGCCACCTTGCTTCTTCAATCGCATTATGCCAGTGCTCATCTTCACCACTATCAACATACTTTGTGAGGTGGTATGCAATNGAACTTCCCAAGTGNCCATTAATAGCAATGAGTCCATNGCCCCACTGTTCAAGTGTCGACTTGTCCATCCTCGGTTTGTANTAAAAGCCATTGATGTAAGAGTCCGAACTTAACTTCATTAAGTTCTGCCAACCGATGTTATTTTCTGCAAGAAGGACNAAATGGAAACCGCCATCGCGAATGCCAGTTGGCGATTTGTCTTTGCGGTCAAAAGGTGCGACGTACGCTTCGATTCCTAGAATTGGTTTGATGCCTGCTTCTTTTGCTTTGGTATAAAACTCGAATGCTCCAAACANGTTGCCGTGGTCTGTGACGGCAACGGCATCCATCCCAAGTTCCTGCACCTTACTGATCAGGGCGTTTAACTTGTTCCCACCATCAAGAAGTGAGTATTCACTGTGGAGGTGGAGGTGGACAAAAGATTGTGAAATAGGCTTCTTTTTCAACGTGCTTCCTTGCGTTTCTTATCATACCACCCCGCTTAAAAAGATACGATAGAGAAAATGGTGCTCAGACAGTTTCAATGGAATACACCCAANCCNCGCTCCACACCAGCAAAGGCCGCCCTCTTTGTGTTTGGNCTCATTCTNTTTTTACCTATTTTGGCACTGCTCTTGATTGCTGGTTTTTTTGCAAGCNTTGTGTTCGGCATTTTGATGCTNTTTGGCATCGTGACAGCAAAAATTNGCTCAATAACACATAAAGATGATGNNGGTCGAAAGAANGTCAGGGTAAGACGCTAAGTCACGCTGTTTCAGCGTCTAACTTAGCTGTGTAAGANGCNAGCAATTGTGTCGTCATGTTNCCAACCGTCCCATCAGCAATGGCTTGTTCTTGGGATTGACTTTGGTCACCTTCTCTTACTGAGACCCGCATGCCAACGACTGGCAAAACACCCCAACTTGAGTTTGTGAGGAAGAGTTCATCAGCATCTAGGGCATCATCAAGCGTCATGGCTTGNTTGCTCGTCCCGACACCAAGTTCATCGGCAAGTNCAATCACNACATCCCNAGTCACGCCTGGAAGAACGGCTGAAGGCTCATCTTGTTCGTCTTCTTCGCCTCGTGCNATAGGTGTAAACAGCGTTCCATTCTTAACGGTAAACAGATTACTTACGCNACCACCAGCGAGATTTGCACTTGGCGTAAGCCAAAGNGCTTCGCCACATTGNTGCATTGCAGCNAGTTGNANNTTCANNAGTTTNGACCAGTAGTTCAGTGTNTTGTGNCCNGCNCCAAACTCGTANGGGTTCACTCGNCCGCTTGCGAGTGTTACATGAACACCCTTTTCAAAAAACGCATCAGGATATTGCGTTGGCGGTTGAGATTGGATGACGATTGTCGGGTCAGCATTTCCTTGCTCACCCGTACGCTGAAGCATATTCAAATCACCGCCCGTAATCGTTANTCTCATCCTCGCATCAGTTTGGTCATTTTCCTTAAGCGTGAGGTGCAATGCCTCAATNAGGGGTTCAACATGCAGCTTCTCTGTAAGACGAAGGCCAGCAGCGGAACCTTTCAACCTGTTCATATGNGCTTCTGCTTGGAAGACGCGACCGTTTTTTGCAATCATCGTTTCAAAGAGCCCAACACCATGCTGGAAGCCAGCATCAAAGACGCCGACCTTCGCTTCTTTTTCATCTACNAATGCACCATTAATCCAGACTTTCATTGTGTTACCCCTTCTTGGATGATTCCAGCAATGAGCACTTTCGCGTGTTCAGAATCACAGATGACCCTGTACTTTGCAATCGGCTGATGGTTNACTTCAATTGAGGCAACGTGCGTTGCGAGCCCATCTCCGTATACTTCATCATCACCNTTTGTCACAATGACTTGAAAATCAACATCTGTTTCNATGGAGTTGTGATAAACATACTCAAGGGATAGTTGCAGAGGTTGTTTTAATATTGGATTNACGACAACTTCTTCAACAATAGAAGGGTTAGCGTGAGCTCTTGGAACCAACTTTGCGACTTCATGCCTGACATGGTTATTGACGCGNGCTTCTGTGTATGAAGCCCACCAAGCAATCACACACGCAATAGTGAGCGTGATTGCAGTGAACATCCATTTTCTAATGAACCCAAGCATTTACTTCTTATNGTNCCTCAAAGTTTCCGCTCGTTCAATGAGTGCCGAAGGGTCGACTTCAAGTGGNTCAAGAGTAAAACTCCAATGTAAATCTGCATGTGCATTAGGCGCAACTATCTCAGTGACCAAATCAATTGGTGGCACATCCCACGACGGAGCACTTAACCACATTGTGGTCATGATTGGTTGGTAGCCATGCAGTTCTGCTCGNACATCATACTCACCGTAATACGTAAAATCAGTGACNGTTGGCGTTCGTCCAATCTCTCGGTCGTTGAGCCAAACGATTGCGCCCGCGGGCTNACTGGTAATCGAAATGGTTCGCTTTACGCAACCAAAAGTGCAACATAANAATGAAATGATAAAAAGAGCTTTCATAGGAAATCTAAGGCGAAGGCGACAATTATACCNTTTTTGACTACTCATCAAACTCATCTCCCCTGAATGTCGAGGCGAGATATCGTTTCTTGACGAGTTCGTCATTGATAATCGTTTTTGGATCACCATCCATGAGGTTTTTACCACTATCGATGATGTACGCCCTGTCACAAATATGCAAGGTTTGTTGCACTGCATGGTCTGTTACAAGAATGGAAATACCTTGCTCAGTTAATTTTCTTACTTCTTTTTGCACATCTTCCACNGTATGTGGGTCAACTGCTGCAAACGGTTCATCTAGCAAGATGAGTTTTGGTCTCATGATTAGCGCNCGTGCAATCTCTAGACGTCGGCGTTCACCGCCACTNCATGTTTTTGCAAGTTGTTTACGCTTGTGTTCAAGATGAAATTGTTCAAGCAATTCATCACACCGTTGTTTTTGNATTGGTTTTGGAATNGGAAGTGTTTCTAANATTGCATTCAAATTGTCTTCGCANGTCATTCCCCTAAACACACTTGGCTCTTGGGCGAGGTATCCCATGCCTCTTCTCGCGTGCTGGTACATCGGCAAGTGCGTGACGTCTTCGCCGTCAAAGAGAACGCGACCNGCCTCTGGTTCTACCATGCCAATCATCATGCGAAACGATGTCGTTTTTCCTGCACCATTTGGTCCAAGCAATCCAACAACNTCACCTTCGCCAACTTCAAGGTTAACCTCATCGACGACTCTTCTGCCGCCATAACTTTTCACTAAGTTGGTAGCCGTTAGCAGAGGCACTTACTCCTCCTCACCCTCTTCGTCGTGTTCAATTTTCACGCGCCGTGCAAGCGGGGTCCAATCATCGGGATAAAACTGATGTGCNAATGCACCGATGATGAGATGCATATCTTGATAGACATAATCATCAAGTTCAATTGGTTCTCTGCCATCAACAACAACTTTGGCAGTCCAAGTAAGGCGAGCCTTTGCNGTCTTTGAAATCCATGTAGACATGTCAATGTCTTTGACTTCGCTTGCAGACCAACTTCCTTCNGGCGTCGTGAGTGTTCCATCATCATCGAGTTCGTACAACGACGCACGCTTTTTCATTTTTAGATAACTCAACAAGTACCACAAGCCAAACGGTAAACAAGACATAAACACCCACTGCATCGGTCTGTCATATTTGCTTGGAGCAGTGATATTGCCATATGTGTTTAGTCCGTCTTCAACATTCCCCAACGCTTCACGTTGCGATTCGATCGGAGCGCCTTCTAAGGCAATTTTCATTTGAGNAAGCCCAGCGTCCCAGTCCCCGTCTGAGTAGCCATCACTTTGAAGCGCNACATCAATGAGCGTGATTGCATCAAGGCGCTGTGGAGANCCATTNGGNGTATCGAGTCCATTCTTGATGACTCGCAAGATTTCTGCGCGGGCTGCNCCTCTTGCGGCTTCAGGAATGGCAACGACGTAATCCCACACNCCCCANAATCCNAGGACAACGCAAACAACCATCATGAGGACGGACTTTAACCAATATCGGGTTGCTAATTTGGTTTTGATTGGCACGATGCAATCGCTCCTTTGGAAATCATCCTACTCTTTTCTATTCTTTAATGCTTTGCTACACGCAATTGCAGCAAGGTATGCAGGTTTATATGTCGCTACAGCAGGCAGNTGGGCAAGCAAAAAGTCAAGTTGACGANCCTCTTCTCCTTGTTTCTCAGCTTCCTCAACAACATGCGCGCCAAGCTCGCTCAGTGCNTGGTCAAACCAAGCGCATGTNGGCTTGTCTGNANNTTTNGGTTCNTCAATTTGAACACGTACAGTCACGCCACTGCCAAGGGCAACGATGGGGCACAGCCCAAGTTTTGTTGTGGGCTCTCGGCAAACAAAAAGAGACGAAATCTTCTTTTCTTTCAATGCGTGGTGCACTAATGCAGCATCGCGGCCAACAAGGGGTGGTCTGACTAAATAGCGCCCTGCTTCTTTGATTGCATTTGCTTCATCGAGCGACTCAATGAGTCTAACTCGCTTTCCATTCTTTGCACGCTTTGCAATCTCTTGTCTTGCATCTGANAACTCGTGTAACGCACCGATGAGCGCATCCCAATTTTGGGAAGAGCGGGCTGAGTCTACTGCTGCGATAGCCCTCTTTTCGTTTTTATATGGAACTGTTGATTCTCGTGGTGGTGTCATTCGTTCAATTCTGTTTATGAAACGTACGCTTCTGAAACCTCATCGGCAAGCGCTTGAGTTCCAAACCAGAACTTTACGGGTCCGCCGGGGACGATGTGAACAAGTACCGGCGCGCCAGTTGGAAAGATGAACACACCTTGAGNCTCACCCTCACCATCATTCATGAGTGCAGTGATCAGTCCGTTAAGNGTGTGCTCGTCTGCAGATTCAAAGAGCAGTGGGTCTTGCGTGTTTAATCTCACAGTAGCGGTCGCATCAAACTCTTGCCAGGATTCATCGCCTGCCATACTGAAGGCAACGGCGTCAAAAACGCTTCGCCATTTAGTGACTGGAGTCATGACGGTTTGCCCGCCATGAAGTTTGTGAATGGAGCCAATGATTGCTTGAATCATTTCATCTGTATTCATGNCTTTACAGAACGTGCCTTCACCCTCACCACAGGGTGTATCATCATTGCATAAACAATGTTTTGCAGACAAACAATCAGCAGACATCGAGAGCAGAGAGCTCTCTTCTGTTGACTCTTTCACGATGCCCATGTCATTCATGAGNTCAATAATTTCTTGTTCGGGGATAAATTCCAAAACTCTTTTCCAACTCTATGTGTGTTATGTACGAGTATTCAATACGATAGAGGCAACAATTGCAACCTATGTTAAAACCAACCATAATTTTTGTTTGTACTGGCAACACCTGTAGAAGCCCAATGGCAGAAGGCATTGCCAAGCATTTTATTGAACAATCTGGTCTAAATGATTGGAAAGTAAGTTCGGCGGGTGTGTTTGGAATGGATGGCATGGACATCAGTTATGAATCAGTTAAAGCGCTTCAGAACCGTGGTATTGAGTTTCACAGTGCAAGTAGAGCGCTTACCCCAGAGATGATTGAAGGCGCAACCCATGTGTTTTGTATGACNGAAAGCCATAAGCAGAGCGTGTTGCACCTCGTTCCAGACGCAACGGGCGTTGAGTTGCTCGACAATGATGGCGCGATTGCAGATCCTATNGGACAGNGNCAAGATGTTTACGATGCAGTTGCTGAGCGTATGTTTGAGCTCATCAAAGATAGAATTAACGCGATTAATGAAGAAACGAGTAAGGAGTAGAGATGACGTTTGAAACGAAGACAATCGCAATTGGTTCTGACCACCGCGCACGAGGAATCGTTGATTCGCTTGCAGCACATATGGAAGGAAACGGCTGGAGCGTGACAAAGCACTATGGCGGAGATGCGGATTCGGTTGACTACCCCGTTCCTGCAAAAGAAGTCACAGACGCAATTCAAANTGGTGATGCGTGTTGTGGCGTGCTCATTTGCGGTTCTGGTATTGGNATGTCGATGGCAGCAAACAAAGCAAATGGCATAAGAGCCGCCCTCGTACACGANTCACATTCAGCAGAAATGAGCCGTAAACACAACAATGCAAATGTGTTGTGCATGGCGGCCGATGGNCCATTTAATCCAGACTTTTCAAGCATCTTAGATTCGTGGCTTTCGACAGAGTTTGAAGGCGGCCGGCATCAACGAAGAGTTGATTTNATGGCATGAACAATNTTCGCAGAATGATTGACGCGAATGTGAATCGCGCAGCCGAAGGGTTGCGCGTNCTTGAAGATGTGGCGAGATTCCATCTGAATGACGCACCCCTCAGCGAACATTGCAAGCAATATCGCCACACGATTCGTCACGCATTTCCAAACTGCATGCTCCATCGCGACACTTCAGGCGATGTCGGGACATCGATTACAACAGAAGAAGAAGTGCACCGTTCTTCGCTACACGACATTGTGATCGCATCAAGCAATCGGTGTTGCGAAGCGTTGCGCGTCATAGAAGAAGGCGTGAAACTTGAAGCGAGCACCGTTCCTGTTAAAGATCTCAGATACGCAATCTACGACACCGCCCAACAACTACTCAGAAAACTAGGATCAGTTGTCCCTGCAAAGTGGCGACTCTGTTTTGTGTGCACGGCTAGCGAATGCGTGCTCCCTTGGGAAGAAACTGTTATCCAAGCAATTTCTTCTGGATGTGACTGCATCCAAGTCCGCGAGAAAACGATGTCTACAACGGAACTGATTGAGCATGTGAACCGATTGATTGACATGACGTCAGGCAAGGCAGCAGTTATCGTGAATGACCGAATTGATGTCATGCTCGCGACGAATGCAACCGGAGTCCATCTTGGTCTTGATGACATGGCAATCCATGATGCGAGAACGATTTGCGGCGACCAGTATGTAGTCGGTGCAACCGTCCATTCACTTGAAGAAGCAGTGCAAGCAGCAAATGCTGGTGCAGACTACTTCGGCGTCGGCGCGATGTTTAAAAGTAAGACCAAAGAGAGCGAAGTGAAAGGCATCGACTTGCTTAGCAAAGTCCATGCTGCTATCCCGCACATTCCCCTGCTCGCAATCGGAGGCATTACAACTGAAAACTGCGGGGAACTCTATGCAGCATGTGACTGCGGAATTGCAGTAAGCAGTGCAATTGCAAAATCACAAACGCCTGCCGCTACCACTTCCGAACTATTGAATGGAGTTTCAATCGATTTATGATGCTTGCTTCTGTTTCACAACATGGAATTGTCTCAACAACACTGACGACGTTCATCTCACTCCTTGCATTTGCAACTGTGATTGGGGTCCTCTCTAAATTTGTCAAACTCCCCTACACTATCGCGCTCGTCCTTGCTGGTCTTGTTGTTGCGCTCATGGGCGCAGCCCCAGACGGCGTTGTGATTACAGACGAACTTATACTCGTATTGTGTTTACCACCACTTCTTTTTCAAGCAGGACTCCACCTCGATCTTAAACTGCTTCAAAAGAAAGCAGTGCCGGTCATGATTCTCGCCATACCGGGCGTGCTTCTTTCATCTGCAATTGTTGCGCTTGCCGTTCAACCAATTCTTGGTTGCAGTTTGCTCGTTGCGTTCTTGTTTGGCGCAATGCTAGCACCAACGGACCCGATTTCTGTGATGGCAACACTCAAAGCAGCCAAAGCACCTGAGCGATTGAAAACAATCATCGAGGGAGAGAGTTTGTTTAATGACGGCACAGGCGTCGTCCTCTTTCTTATTTTGCTTGCTGCAGTCTTTACATCAGGCGATGGCGAACACGCCATATCAATAGCAAGTGGGCTTACGGAGTTTATTCGTGTTGTTGGACTTGGCGTTGTGTTCGGTCTTGGGTTTGGACTCATTTCATTCTGGCTCCTAAGGAAACTCAATGACCATGTCCTAGAAAATGGCATCACGATTGTGCTTGCGTGGGGTTCATTTATTGTTGCTGAGCAGTACCACGCATCAGGCGTCATTGCAGTTGTGGTTGCTGGACTCATTATTGGCAACTACGGCACAAAACTCGCCATGAGCGAATCCACAATCAACACCATCAACACATTCTGGGAATCCATCGACTTTATAGTGAACTCAATTGTTTTCTTGCTCATCGGTTTTGAATTACAAGCCATCGGTGGTGTCGACGCCCTCTTGAATAGCACGGTCATCTTTGCATCACTTGCAGCGTTTGGGGCAATCTTGCTCGCACGCGGGCTGCTTGTGTATCCCATTTCTATGGTTGCTGGTAAGGAATGGCATAAAGGGTGGAAGCATGTCATCTTTTGGTCAGGACTGAAGGGCTCGATTCCACTTGCCCTTGTCCTTGGGCTTCCAGATGGTGAAGTGCAACGCATGCTCGTACCAGTTGCTTTTGGGGTTGTATTACTGAGTTTACTCTTGCAAGGCTTAACGGTTGGTCCGCTCATTCGATTGACTGGCGTTTCTGATGGCAGTTAACAATTTTAGTTTCACCTTTCTTGGAACTGGAACGTCTGCGGGCGTTCCAGTGATTGCATGTGATTGCGATGTGTGCACAAGCGAAGACCCTCGCGATAAACGATTGCGATGCAGTGCGTGCATCCGCTTCACAGACGCAGGTGGGATTGACCGAGTCATTTTGATTGATACATCACCCGACCTCAGACAACAAGTGCTCCGCGAAAAACTTGAGCGGTGTGACGCCATCTTGTTTACGCATCAACATGTTGACCACACGTTCGGACTTGATGAAGTTCGGCGGTTCAATATGGTGATGAATCAAGCCATTGATATTTATGCTGAACAAGCAACGCTACAGCACTTACACAGAGTGTTCAACCACGTCTTTGAGTCAAACAAAAACGTCAATGACTCATTTGTCGCAAACTTGATTCCAAACGAACTTCAGCCAGACGAACCACTCTGTTTGTTTGGATTGTGGATTACGCCAGTGAGACTTTACCACGGCAGACTCCCGATTCTCGGGTTCATTATTCATCCCGAACTTGGCGAAGAGACGCCCCCGCCCTCAATATGCGGGAATCGCAATGGGATCGGTTACCTCACAGATGTTTCGACGATTCCGCCTGAATCGATGATGCAGATTGGCTCACTGAAGACGCTCATTCTCGATATGCTCAGATTCAGGCATCACCCAACTCACTTAAACCTCGATCAAGCACTCCAAATCGCAACGGATGTGGACGCAGAATCGACCTTTTTCATCCACATGACGCACGATATTTCCCATGCAAAGCTAGAACAGGAACTCCCTGGGGGAATACGACTTGCCTACGATGGCTTGACACTCTAAATCACGCATTTTCTGCTACAATCCCCTCCTTATGGCACAAATTCGCGCGATTAGAAAACGAATGACAGCGGTTGGCACAATCGCTCGTATCACCAAAACGATGCAGATGATTGCAACGGCAAAATTCACAGCAGCACTCGCTCGTGCTCGTGATTCACGCCCGTATACAGACGCCATTCGCCGCCTTGTCGGTGAAGTTTCTGGTGCAGCAGGTGAATACGATTCGCCGCTCTTTAGCGCTAAGGGTGACACAAAGAAGGAACTGCTTCTTGTTATCTCTTCTGACCGTGGTCTTTGCGGTGCCTATAACGGCAACGTCTTTAAAACTGCGATGCAACACATCCGCTCAAAGACGCAAGATGGTGTAGATGTTTCAATCGAAACAGCAGGTAAAAAATCAAACGCCTTCTTTAAGTTCCAAAAAATGGAACCGCTTAATCAACTCACTGTTGGTGATAAACCAGCGTTTGAAGATGTTGCGAGAATCGCAGATCGTTATATGGAAGAATTTGCAGAAGGCAAATGGGACGCAGTTCGCGTGACGTACATGCGATTTGAATCGAACGCTCGCCAGATTCCAGAAACCATTCAACTCTTGCCGCTTGCATCAGAAGATACGCAAACAGATGCGACTGAAGCATCTGAAACTAGCGCATCAGCAAACTATGAGTTTTCGCCTAGCGCGGGTGAGATTCTTGATGACCTTCTTCCACGAAGCGTCAAAACAACACTCTTCCAAGTATTCAATGATGCAGTCGTCNGTGAGAACATCATGCGTATGATTGCCATGAAAGCAGCGACCGAAAACGCCAACGACCTTGGCAAGGATTTGCGCCGCGATTACAACAGAGCCCGTCAAGCACAAATTACGACGGAACTCACTGAAATCATCTCTGGTGCAGCAGCACTCGAGTAAACGGCATGCCCCTGTATACAAAAACAGGTGACGATGGTAGTACTGGACTGTTTGGGGGCGGCAGAATTTTAAAGAACGATGTGCGTATGCACGCGGTAGGCGATGTTGATGAAACAAACGCAGCGATTGGTTGTGTCCATGACGAATCGCTCAATCCCCTGCAATCGCTCCTCTTTGATGTCGGCGCAGACCTCGCAACACCAGTTGACAATGAACATGTTCGCCGAGTTGATGAAGAAGATGTCGCATCGCTCGAAGCATGGATTGACAAAGTAGATGCGCAAAATGACAAATTAAATGCATTTGTGTTGCCGGGCGGAAGTGCGAGAGCAGCATCACTGCACCTTGCACGAGCAGTTTGTAGACGCGCTGAACGCAGCATTATTTCATTGCACAGCCAAGGCGGCTGTTCCATACACGTGCTCATATTGATTAATCGACTCAGTGACCTTCTCTTTGCGCTTGCACGACTTGCAAACAAGGAAGAAGGCATTCAAGATACCCCCTGGATTGCGAGAAGCAAAGAAACAAAGGAATCATCATGACTATTCGCATTGGCATTAACGGTTTTGGTCGAATTGGACGACTCGTTTACAGAGCAGCAACGCTCAGCGGTGATTTTGAAATCGTCGCCATCAACGACCTTGTTCCGTCAAACAACCTTGGATACCTGCTTCAATACGACACGATGCACGGCACATTTTCTAAGAAGGTCAACGTCACTGACGAGGGCTTTGAAATTGATGGAAAAACGACTAAGTGTTTAAGCGAACGCGACCCTGCACAACTTCCTTGGGGCGATCTTGGCGTTGATTATGTGCTTGAATCAACTGGTTTCTTTACTGATGCGACAGGTGCAAGCAAGCACCTTGAAGGTGGTGCAAAGCGCGTACTCATTTCAGCACCGACAAAAACACCTGATGAAGTACCGACGTTTGTCTATAAGGTGAACCACGACCAATATGATCCAGCAAAGCACACAGTGCTTTCAAATGCATCGTGCACAACCAACTGCCTTGCGCCAATTGCGAAAGTTATTGACGACAACTTCGGTTTAGAAGAAGGGCTCATGACAACGATCCATGCAGCCACTGCAACGCAGCCAACACAAGATGGCCCAACCAAAAAGGATTTACGCGGTGGACGCAATGCATACATGAACATCATTCCAGCAAGTACAGGCGCTGCAAAAGCAGTTGGGCTTTGTTTGCCACAACTTCAAGGCAAGTTAACTGGTATGGCGATGCGAGTACCAACCGCGGACGTTTCAGTCGTTGATCTTACAGTCCGCACAAACAAGTCAACCGATTACGCAACGATTTGTGCAGCGATGAATGAAGCAGCCAACGGCGCAATGGAAGGTGTGCTTGGGTACATCGACGAACCACTCGTGAGTGCTGACTTTATTGGTGATGCGAGAAGTAGTATTTACGATGCTGAAGCAGGCATTGGATTGAGCGATACATTCTTCAAAGTCGTCAGTTGGTATGACAACGAAGCGGGCTACTCAAACAGGTGCGTCGACATGATGCGCATGCTTGCGGAACAAGATTAACGCTTCATTATTATCGTGCTATTTCACAACCGCGCCAATTGCAAGTCCTGCAAGGGTCCACGCAATTGCGGTATCTGCTGCAAGCCCGACCGTATAACGAACGGGGAAGTCGTGGAAGATGCCATCGACGATGTATCCTGAGAGAATTGCAAACACGCCAAGTGACGCAACAAAGACGACTCTTGCTCGGTAGTTCCGAAGTGATGACAGTGCTGCAATAAGAAGGAGCGAAGCCATCATCGCTGCGACTACATCAGCGACAAAGCCCTTTGCGAGCGTGATTGGTGCCATCGGTTCACTGCCGTTTGGTTGAACGACGACGTAACCGTGTGGACCACTTCGGTGGAGTTCAGCCCACGCTTCAGCACCACCCTCTTCAGTTCGGTGCGTTTCTGTCATTGGAGGGTAAAAATAGACGCCTGCTTCAGGGAGGTGTTCAGTCACATTTTCAACGACAGCATGAATGCCCTCATCTTGCCTGATGGTGTCAAAGTGCCAAGTGAGCACGAACCAAGAAACAAAACCCCATACAAAGAGGGTGATTCCGCCAACGATACCGCCAATAATGATTTGTTTAAGCATGTGCGTAGCATACCCACAAGAAATCAATATTAGATTGGCGGAATCGTGTAGAATGCATCGTTTTCAACTCTTTTACCCCAAAATAAGGTGTTTACCCATAATGCGGAGAGCAAAAATCAGTGTCATTGGTGCAGGAAATGTTGGAGCGTCATGTGCCGTCTGGGCAGCTTCAAAAGAACTCGGCGATGTCGTTCTCGTTGATATTCCAGAATCAGTGGGCGTTGCCCAAGGCAAAGCACTTGACTTGTTCTGCGCAAGTCCAATGGAACGATTTGACGCAAACATCATTGGTACTGCTGATTACAAAGATGTCGAAGGCAGTGATGTGGAGATTGTGACTGCTGGCATTCCAAGAAAGCCAGGCATGAGTAGAGATGACCTCATCGCAACCAACGTCAAGATCGTCAAGTCTGTTTCAGAACAAATCGCAAATGCTGCACCCGATGCAGTTGTGATTCTTGTTTCTAATCCACTTGATGCAATGGTGTACACCGCATGGAAAGCAACTGGTTTCCCAACCAACCGCATTGTTGGTCAAGCGGGCTGTCTTGATGTTGCACGCTTTAGAGCATTCCTCGCAATGGAACTTGATGTTTCCATCGAAGACATTCAAGCACTGCTTTTAGGTGGTCACGGCGACGACATGGTTCCACTACCACGCTACACATCAGTCCACGGCATTCCAGTGTCTCAACTCCTTCCAGAAGAAACAATTAACGCTTGCGTTGAGAGAGCAAAAGTCGGTGGCGGCGAAATCGTCAAACTCATGGGTACTTCAGCGTACTACGCACCTGCGAGCGGTAGCGTCCAAATGGCTGAAGCGATTATCAAAGACAAGAAACGAATTCTTCCATGTGCCGCGTACTGTGATGGTCAATATGGCATCGACGGTTTGTTTGTAGGTGTTCCTGCAGTCCTTGGCAAAAACGGCGTTGAACGAATTGTTGAAATCGACCTCGATGAATCAGAGCAAGCACTCATGGATGAATCAGCATCACATGTTGCTGACCTTGTTCAGACCGTGAAGACCACGTTTCCCGAGCTTGCGTAAGTAAGGTTTTATATTGAATTAAAAAGAGTTCAAGCGTTTGCTTGAACTCTTTGTTTAATGGGCCGAAGTGGACTCGAACAAACCCCACTGGTGAAGTAGAAACCAAGAAAACCACAAAGGGTGGCACAGAATGCGCACCAGTGGTGGACGATGGCGAACAAATTACGCAGATTATGCAAGCAATAGAAGCATTGGCACCAGAGGCACGCAACGCGTTGTTGCACGCACTAGAACAAGGGGGGGGCGGTCAAAAGTCTGCAAGGTGAAGATGTAGACCGACGGGGTGAGCCACGCTTGCGCGAGGACGTACCCCATTCAAAACAAAACATGGAATGAGTTATGCAACGAAAAAGCCCCATCGAGAATGCCTATCATCCGACGATGCACACGTCATCACCAAAAGGCAAAACGCAATACACCACGGCACGCTCGGTGGGGTAGTCGAATTGTAGCACCAGAACAACAAAACAAGGGAAGCAAGATATGAACAAAAAAGCACCAATACACCTTCAAGAAGATACGGCGAAGTGGTGGGAACAAGTAGCCAAGGATTACGAGTTAGAAGCCCACCACCTGCGGTTGTTGACATTAGCCGCCGAAGCATGGGACAGGTGCCAGCAAGCAAGAGGAGCGATAGAAAAGCACGGATTGACGTTCAACGATCGATTCGAACAACCACGACCACGACCGGAAGTATCGGTTGAACGTGACAACCGTATTGCGTTCGCAAGGTTGTTGCGTGAGTTGGCACTGGATGTGCCAGACGTGGAAGATGTTAGATCACCACGACTGGGCATTGCAAAATAAAGAGGGACATGATGCCGAGGAAAGTAAGACGGAAAAGAAGAACAAACAAGTACAACGAATGGCACCTTCACCAGTTGGCAACGGGGCATTGTTACGTAGCAGGTGTTGCGTTCGATGATGATATGGAAGCCATGAAGGAAGCATGGGAGCAATTACAGGAACCCTTCATGGAAGTATGGAAGGTGGAGTACGCCGGCTCTAGACCGTACGCGTGGTGGATGTTTGAAGCGCCAGAAAGCCGGCTACGAATAGACGGAAAACAACACCCGTTTGACAACCCAGAGCGTAAAGATAAGCGGTTGTATTACGGTAAGCCGCGAATAATGATTGGCAAGGATGACTTCATGGCAGAATATGAAGGTGAATTGAAATACTTACTTCGGCTTGGATTGATCGAAGCGGACGAGGTGAAAAGATTCAAAGAAAAACCGCAACATTCCAAAGGACCGCAACGGGCGGGGAGCAAACTACTTGCAACAATTCAAGCAACAGGTGTTGTTACTTGATGTTTTAATGTCTATTACACGTACTCCCCCAGCTACCGACTGAAATGAGTAGGTCGGTGACACATCGCAGGGTGGTTGTTTTATAGATTTTGTTTTGCACTCAATCATTGAACTGATACCATTTAGTTTGTGGGACATAAACAAACTAATAAAGGA
>PBEX01000002.1 GCA_002718515.1 Phycisphaerae bacterium | reverse complement strand
GCGATGAACTCAATTCAGTATCAGGAAATATCGGGTCAGCAATCGGAAGAGCGAGCGATGAACTCGATTCAGCATCAGGGAAAATGGCGGCCGCTCTGGAGGATGCGGGTACATCGGCTGCGTCACAAATCGGGTCAGCAATCGGAAGAGCGAGCGATGGACTCGATTCAGTATCAGGGAAAATGGCGGCCGCTCTGGAGGATGCGGGTACATCGGCTGCGTCACGCATTGAGGAATCTGCAACCAGCCTCGCGGGCAGAGTGGAAGGCTTAGCGAAATCTCTTTCCGATGCAGAAAAGCTCACGACCCGTCTAGCAGAAGCCGCCGAAATTGTTCAGGCGGCCGCCGCGGACGTCGGTTCAGTGTTAGAAGGACTGGAGACGGTCACTCCAGCACTAACTCGCTCTTCTTCCAAAATGGCTAGTGCAGGCGACGCGATCTCAAAAGCTAGCGAGACGCTCGGACAATTCGGTAAGGTAGCGACGGCCGCAGCAAAACAAATTTCGAGCACAAACGATGAGGTTCGAGAGAATTGGGAGATGTATTTGGACCGTTTCGAAGGTGCAGATAAGGCACTGGCGTCCGTCGTAGGGGAAATGGAGACCGGCTTGGAGATGTTTACCGAGCGTGTGATTGAATTCAACAGAGGCGTGGATAGGGACTTCAGTAGAGCGGTTCAGATACTAACAGCGGCCATCGAAGAATTAGACCAGACCTTAGACGAGCGTGATGGTCAATGATCAACTCGACATCGGCCGGTCAGGAATACCTGGTATCGGCCAGCGACCTGATGGCGAGCCTGATTTTCGTCTTCATCATAACCCTCTTGATCTTCGTCCTTCGACTTCAAACGGTCACCATAAGTATGCAGAGTGCGGAGGACACTCAGGCGGTGATTCTTCAACTGGTCGCAAAGAGCCTGGAAGAAAATGGTCTTGAGGTGGAGGTGGTGCCTGACCAGGGGATCCTGCGCCTAACCAGCAGTTCGGTGAATTTTGCATTCGGAGCGACTGACCCGATCCCAGAACACGTTCCAAGAGTGGAGCTTATAGGCAGAGTGATGCTTGAGGTGCTTCCATGTTTTGTTAACCCGCCCACAGACAGCACCTGCGAGGGTCTTGACGTTGACCGAGGCAGGTACACTGCACTCTTAAGCACCGTGCTAATCGAAGGACATACCGATGCGGCTCCAGTCGGGACAGCAAATCGGTTCCGAGACAATGTTGAACTCTCTGGGTTGAGGGCCGCATCGGTTCACCGAGTTCTTAGGACCAGTTACCCGACCATAGATAGCGTTCTTGTCCGTCCTGGTGAGCGTAGAGAGCGTATCCTCTCAATCAGCGGATACGGTGCCCAACGACTCATACCCAACGTCGATCCCCTAAGCGAGGTTCAGAGAAGGATTGACCTCCGATTCCTCATGGAACCGTTTCAGGGTGTAAATCCTGTTCCAGGTGTGAATCCCGTTACAGATGCGGTCCGAGATCAGCTAGGGAGTTCTGGTGGCTAGCGCCCTAAAGCGCCGTCTAGGCTCCTACAAGTTTGAGGCCAAGTTCACCACCGCAAACCTCAACCAACTGAAACGAGCGTGTGCTAGGGCGGAAACCCGTCTTGGTGGTGGTGAAGTGGAAATCGTTCCTGAAGACGCGGACACACTGATCAGAAAATTCAAATCTGAGTGGGCCGAGAATAGAGACCTCAACAGGTTGTCGCGACGAATCCGAAGGTGGTTTCCTCACCTTCTCTTCTATCCGCTTGATACGCCCGATCAGTGGCTGGCTAGCAACAGCGCGATACAAGTCGCAGTAGGTGAATATCTTGAAGATCCCCGTCACACCCGAGCTTTGGTCTCACTCTGCTATGCCTTTCTGCGTGCCTTTCCGATCGGTTCGCCCGTGTTCAAAGTGTTTTCCGGATTCTGCAAGACTTCGTTAGAGAGGAATACAAAAGTCCGTAGCCTAGCTATGCGAGAGGCTTCAACACGTTTTCGTTTGTTTTCAGAAGATGGCCCCACTAACGCCGCCAAGTTTTGGCTGGAATCACCGAGTGACTTCACTTCTCCGACAGACATGCCGGAACTCTCAATCATGTCACCGGGGTCTGACTCACAATTTGCCCACCATCTGGCGAATGCATTTTTACGGTCAGTTCCCGACTACCTCAACGAGGGTGGATCCGAGAGTCCGGATCGACTAGAGAAAAAACTCAGCCTAGTGCCCGGCTTAGCTGACAATGCCTCAAGCGTCGCTCCAGATCTACGAAAGCCGTTCGCTGAAGCTCTGCTGGATCCGTTCCATAAAATCCCCCCGCCGGAGGTATACAAGCGTTGGGCGAGACCTTTTCTTCTGCGCCATCTGAGTGATCCGAGAAGAAGGCCTGAAATATGGTCGGAGATAAGCGAGTCAGCTCGTGCCGTAATGCTTAGGTGGCTGGTCGAGGAAACTCTAGATCAGTTCTTCCATGTTCTCGACAAAACCGCCGTAGATCGTATGTGGCAAACTCGAAGAAAGTTCTGGGAGGGCTACCTGAAGCAGGGGGCGATCAGCCAAGCGTGGGTAGCGCTCGGCAGCGACGCTGCTAGGTTTGCCAAACGAAGCTTCGATGAACAACCCGCCTTTGGGCGACTTGAGGGCGCCGAATCGAGCCAGAGCGTCCTGCTCATGGAGCTCGGGCCTTACCTGGTGGTAGCCGAATGGAGCCACAACGGAGCATGTCAGTTCTGGGATCGTCGAAACGAGTCCGCTCCTTTACTTTTCAGACGGGCATATAAGGCAAGTACGCTCAGGAGTGACCGGCAATGGAGGGTAGTTCACATCCCTGCTGACAACCCCAAAAGTTGGCAGAGAAGGATCGAGAAAGAGATCTTCCGTAAAACGAAGATTAGAGGGCCGTCTGGTAGTCTTGCGGGTTGGCGCGGGTAAAAGCAGTACACGCCCCACCAGGTTACGTGCCGGACTCATAACTGACCTTAAAAAGGTCGGCATTTCCAAGAATTCGGCCAGTCAGATGGACCACGAGGTACTCCAAAGTGTCGGAGGCATCTTTCCCTAGATAAGTTGCGTTACACCTACCCGCTTCTCCGTCCACAAAGGGAAAAGCTTTTGGATCGTATCCCCGATATCCTGCTGAACCACAAAAGCAATGCGGAAGAGCGCCTATTCTCATTGCTTCAGCACGTAACCCTTGCGGGTCATTGGACGGCCTATCATTCGCTGAACTTGAGCGAACATGAATACAAGAGATGGGGAGAGATTGACTTCCTCATCGTCGGTCCAGAGGGAGCTCTTGCGCTTGAGGTCAAAGGAGGACGTGTTCGGCGAGAGGATGGAATCTGGACAACCACGAACAGGTTCGATCGCACGAGTCACCTAACGGAATCACCATTCGATCAGGCGAAAAGTGCCATGTACGCCTTACAGAAGCGGTTGCGCGATCACCATCCGCTTGAGTGTATCCGTGAGAAACGCTTGACGTGGGGATGGGGGGTCGTGTTTCCAGATTCGGAGTGGAGCGACGACACTCCCGAACATCCACCCGAGATCGTGGCGGATTCAGGGGACATGAACCCTGAGCGACTCAAAGCATACCTTGAACGCCTACTTGATTACTGGCGTCGTAAGGAACGATCCCAAACGACCGCGACCCGATTGGATCTAGACGAGTTTCGAAAGGCGATCCGGCCAGATATCGACACGTATCCGGCCCTCAGTACTCGTGTGGGTCACGCAAACATTGGGATGCAAAAGCTCACCGACGAACAGTACGACAGGCTCAGCATAGCTGAAAAAAATGAGCGAATCATAATCTCTGGTGGAGCGGGCACGGGAAAAACTTACTTGGCGAGGACAATGGCCGAGCGGGAGGCTGCTCAAGGCCGTTCGGTACTGTTCGTTGCGTTCAGTCCAGTCTTAGCCGCTCATTTGGCAAAACAGATAAGCCATCGCCTCATCAATGTTCATTCGATCTGCGACCTCAATAACGTTGATACCGCTGCAGATGTCTTGTTGGTGGATGAAGGGCAAGACATGCTGAACCTGGACGCGTTTGAGACCCTATCAAAGAGTCTCGTTGGAGGGTTAGAAGACGGACGATGGCGATGGTTCATGGACACGAACAATCAGGTTGGCATCTCCGGTGCGTTTGACCCCGATGCCTTGGATTACTTGAGGTCCGCAGGATCGGTAACCGAGCTCGACTTGAGACAAAACGTTCGAAATACGGAGGAAATAGTTCAAGCAGTATCTCGCTGGACTGGGGCTGATATCGGCTCTTCATCAAGGGCGGGCATCGGGCGAAAGCCGCGCTTGATCCCCGTACTTTCACCAACGGACCGGATTACTTCACTATCAAGCCTAATAGAGGAGTTGCTTGAGGAGGGAGCAGAGGCCGAGCAGATAGGAATTGTATATCCCCGAGAGTTTGAGTTTGACCGAAACGAAATTACCGATCGGCGACTAAGAAAACGCCTGAGCCCACTTGATGTGGTGACCGCTCAAGCTGATCTCCGCGGCAAAATCCTCCACGGCACGTCCGCAGACTTCAAAGGTCTTGAGCGGCCCATCATCATTTGTCTCGGCTTCGACGACCCGGATATGTTGCAGGACCCCGCAGATCTCTATGTGTCAACTACCCGCGGGAACTATGGTCTCTATATGCTCGCAAGCGAATCTTTAGTGACTCGTTTGGTTAAACTTGGGGCTTGATTGATGACTAATCCCGAGAGGATGCAAGAGTCTCTCCTGGATGAAATTGAGAGGCAACTGATAGGTCCCGCCGATGGCGAAACCGAGGTGATCTCGGGTAAGCCATGGTGGCGGTACGCCCTGGGGATCCTTTATCCCGCAGGTGAGACTGTACTCCGTGAGGATGCCGATGGTGAAGTTGGCTCCACCTCAGGAGATGAGTCGGATCCGGCTGTTTCTGCTGCCTACGATCGCCTCCCATCCTCAATGGGCGTGTCTTTCTTGATTTCGAGCGCGGAAGTGCTTGAGGTTCAAGTCGAGGCCGCCAGATACTCATATTTGGACAAAGAGGAAAAATCTGGTGACCAAAAGTCTGAATACGAGAAGGATCAGTGGAAGCGGATTCCTTTAGCTGATGAGTCGGGCCTAGTTCAAGTGCCAGTACCCTCAGGATCGGAAACACACGAAACCGCGCACCAGATCTTTGATCGCGCCGCCAGCGTGGTGATAGTGTTTCGTCCCAGCGATCAGGGCTATCTCACTACAGTTACCCTGGTCAATAAACAGGTACCAAAAAGCAAAACGAGGAAGGCTGGTACGGAAGCGTCGCTCTTTCAGTGCCGTTTCAACGTCCGACCTATTGGAGGAAGTGTAGTCCCCTATCCGAGCGCTGCCATCGGTGTCAAGCATCCGGAAGATGAGGAGCTGGATTTCATCTATCAAGCTCGCAAATCATTTGGAGTGGGGCATGGCTGCGCCGCGTCTTGGAACCTTCAAGAGGGACTAGCCGGAACAGTTTCGAATATCAGCGCCGAGCCCATGCCTCGAGTTCAGGTTCAGGGGGCAACCAACAAAGCTCGTCCAGAGGAAGAGGACGACGAAGTATTCGATATCGGATGGCTGGCCGACGAGAAGGTACCCGCTGAAGACCTCAAATCGTCTCTGACGAAATTTGTCAATCGCTATGAGGCATGGGTGTGCGACCAAGAGGAAAACGCAGAGCGTGGAGAGCAGCCTGAAGTTGCGCGCCGAATCGTAGAGAAGCAGAAAATGGCTGTGGCGAGAATGAGAAAGGGTGTCGACCATCTCACCTCTTCTTCGGACCCGACACCTCGACGGGCGTTTCGGCTGGCTCAGCTGGCTATTCTCGGACAGTTTTCGTGGAATAATCAACGAGGCGATGAGCCTTGTGATGTCGGCGATGCTAGAACCGAAGTAGGGGACGGGTGGGTGCAGAAACCTCCGACCGGTTCGCATCGTTGGCGACCTTTCCAACTGGCTTTTCAGCTAGCTGTTCTGGAGTCGGTTTCCAATGATACGTCAGAGGATCGCGAGCTCGTAGACCTTCTTTGGTTCCCCACCGGTGGCGGGAAGACGGAAGCGTATTTAGCGGTCGCCGCATTCGAAATGTTTCGGAGGCGTCTGAGATACGAGGACTCTGGAACTGCAGTCCTGATGCGCTACACACTTCGTCTTTTGACGTCTCAGCAGTTTGAGAGATGTTCCGGCCTGATTTCCGCCATGGAAGTTATCCGGAGATCAATGAACGACTTGGGGGAAGATCCGTTTCGGCTGGGGCTCTGGGTCGGAAGCACTACCAGCCCAAATCGCTTAGATCAAGACAGTGAACGAAGTCCCGGAGCGATGCAGCGACTTGAGACCTTGCTCGATGAAAATCGACCTGAAAACCCGTTCCTCTTGTCGGCTTGCCCCCGTTGTGGCACGCGTATAGTACCTGAACGCAACTCACGGAGAGAGGCATACGGTGTGGACGTGTCGCCGACGCGCTTCCGACTTCACTGTCCTGACGATCAGTGCTCACTCCATGGAGAAATTCCGGTGTCGATGGTAGATGATGACCTCTTCCAAAACCCACCGACTTTCGTAATAGGCACCATAGACAAATTCGCACAGCTGGCTTGGAAGGCGGAACCGCGTAAAATGTTCGGCTCACTTAATCCGGATAAGCTTCCACCTAGCTTGATCATCCAAGATGAACTTCATCTCATCAATGGACCCCTCGGTACCATTGCCGGAGGTTATGAGGCGGGGATAGAGACGGTCATTCGAGAAGCGGGTATCGTGCCAAAATACTTGGCCGCGACCGCAACGATCCAGAGAGCTGAAGACCAATGCAGGGCTCTCTACGGAAGGTCCGCATCGGTCTTCCCACCAACCGGACTGGATGCCGATGATGCCTATTTCACTAGGAGGGACACGGATTCGCCCGGCCGGACCTACATTGGAGTAATGTCCCAGGGTCCCTATTCGATACTTACGAGCCTGGTATCGGTTTCGGCTGCGGCCGCTTCAGCGGCGGGGGCTGTAGCACCACCCGGCCATGTCGAAAGAGACAGTTACTGGACTCAAGTGATCTATCACAACAGTCGGAGGGAGCTAGGAAAAACCACCACGATGGTCAGAGATGACGTCGACAAGCGTCTTTCCGTGCTTGAGAAAGACAAGAACGAAAAAAACAAACGAACCTTCGAATCCGTGGAGGAACTGTCAGCGAATCTGAAAGGACCAGAGGTCACCAGGGCCCTAGAAAGGCTGCAGGTCCGCTATCCGGATAAATCGGTGATCGACATGGTCGCGTGCACCAATATGCTTTCGGTAGGGATTGATGTCGGGCGACTGGGCTTGATGATCATGAAGAGTCAACCAAAAACAACGGCTGAGTATATCCAGGCCACTAGTCGCGTTGGACGAGACCCGAAGCGACCGCCCGGAGTAGTGGTCACCCTTTATTCCCCTAACCGACCTCGAGACCGATCACACTTTGAAGATTTCCAAGCATACCACATGGCACTCTATAAAGCTGTCGAGCCGAGTTCGGTCACACCATTTGCGGAGCCTGCGCGGAAAAGAACGCTGCATGCTGCACTGGTCCTTGCCCTGCGACAGTCAATGGGATGGGACAACGGCAGAGATGCTGGATATTTTGATCCTGAAGACAGGAACCAGAGGTCTGTAATTGAGACGCTTCGACGAAGAATCGGGGATGCGTGTCTTCCCAGTGAAAAAGCTGAGACCATTCAACATCTTGATCACCTGATCGAACAATGGTTGGATGAGGTTGCTAAGGCAGAGCGGGTCGGAAGACCTCTGAGCTTCGACCCTGACCCCCAGTTCGTTGCGTTGCTTGATGGAATGCCGGAGTGCAGCGCAGATGGACTGTGGCCCACTCTCCACAGCTTCCGACATGTGGACGGTGAGACCCGCTTCAACGTAGTAGGGGCCGGTTAATGTCCGCTCACTCCAGAACACTCAGGCGTTCCGACGCCGTTCAGCCCTATGGACCAGGTGCCATTCTTGACCACGGACAAGAATGCTTCGTCGTTATGGACACGAGTCAGAGGAATGTAGGTTGGACGAGCAGCCCCGATAATCGTATACGACTCAAACGCCTTGAGCGCCAACTCGGGGCGCATGATGGTTTCAGACTTGCGCCGACAGAGAAGTCGTACAGTCCAGGCATTCTAGTAACGCGTTTCCCTCGGTGGCTGTTCTGTCCCGTATGCGGAATGATGGTGAGATGGACGCGGGATGATGAGTCAGACTTAAAGGGAGGCTCACCAAAGTGCAGGTCACAAAATTGCCAAGCCAAAGACATAATACTGGTTCCGATGAGGTACGTGGCTGCGTGCAGCGATGGTCATTTGACCGATGTAAACTGGTATATGTGGGCCCACCTGAATAAGGGTGGCGGTTCGATCTGCGACCCTAAACGCGCCAGATTGAGATTCTATTCGACGGGCAGTGGTGGGGCATCACTACGAGGGGTCAGGATTGAATGCACCACGTGTGGAGCGCATTCATCCATCGAAGGTCTACTCGGAGACAACGGTGCACGAAGGATGAATCAGCGCTGTAACGGGCTTCAGCCTTGGGAGCCTTTTAAGAACCAACAGCCGTGTGACAAGCCCCTGCATGTGCTCCAGAGGAGCCAGACTGCTGTTCACTACTCTGCCATTGAATCGGCTCTAGACATTCGAATCTTGGATGGTGAGCGGCCTGTGCGGGAAAAAGTGATTCGAGACTTTATTGAGCGGAAGAAAAATGCGGACTATCTAGAATACCCGGCGCAACGCGACCTAGCTGAGGCTCTCAGTCGTGCAGCAACGCAGACCTTGAGAACCGACTACCCACGAGAAGAGGTAGTGACGAAAGAAGAATACATCGCGCAGCTGGACTGGTTGATAACTAATGAAGGACAGGAAGAAGAGGCTATACCTGTCACACCCGAACAAATTCTGGAAGACGAATGGAACGTGCTCTCACATCCGGGAGAGGTGGGCCTGAACGATCCCGATGCTCCGATTCGAAAATCTGAAGAAGACATTCGGTCAGGCTCACTCTTGAGGGAGTTCTGTTCGGGGGTCCACCTAGTCGAAAGACTTCGTGAGGTTAGAGCGTTTACCGGCTTTCGACGTGTTACCCCTGACGGCAAGCTCGTCCACCCGAACCTTGGTAAAGATCGTCCGAACTGGCTTCCTGCAATCGAAGTGTTCGGAGAGGGGATCTTCCTGCAATTCGACGAGGCAAGGATCAAGAAATGGGAAACCAGTCAGCGCAAAGCGTTGGAGAAGAGATTCGGTGAGATTGATGCCCTCCTGAGTAAGCCAGATGAGTTTACGGCTCGCTATGCCTACCGCAGAGACTTTCTGCACCGGTTCGTATTGATCCACACGCTCTCCCATCTATTGATCCGAGAGCTTTGCTATGAATGCGGTTACACGTCGGCTTCCTTGAGAGAACGCCTATACGTGTCCTCGGATAAGGCAGGCGTGCTTATTTACACGGCCCATGGAGATTCCGAAGGGTCTTTGGGTGGGCTGGTTAGACAGGGCTCGCAAGAGAGATTGGAGAAGACTGTCCATGCGGCAATTCTCCGCGCGGCGTGGTGCTCCAATGACCCGGTATGCGGAGAGCTTAGGGGTAGAGGACCAGGAAAAACAAACCTCGCTGCCTGCCACGCCTGCTCTCTTACCGCAGAGACCAGCTGCACTGAGATGAATGGATTACTGGACCGGATGGTGCTCGTGGGAAATCGAGAGCGGAATGGCGTTGAGGGTTTCTTCTCGGACTTAGTCTCATGAGAATGCCAAAGCTCTCGGAGCTCAGCAAAGAGCAGAAAGAGATCTGCTTCGCGAGATCAGAAGGTACCTGTCTAGTAGTTGGGCCCCCTGGTACTGGAAAGACAGTCGTGGCCCGTTTCAGAGCTGATCAGCTCAGCGAGATGAAGCAGCCCGCGACTCTACTGATGTTCAACCAGGTACTTCGCAGTTTCACGGGAGACTCAGAGACTTTTCTCACTTGGTTGGGGCGTTGGTGGCGGAGTGCCACCGGCAACAACTTCCCCAGGATACAGGTTAGGCGGGAAGAAGATAGACGGCCACAGTTTATTTATGATTACGCAGGAGCAGCTGAGAACGCCAAGAGAATCAGACAGACAAATCCTGATCGCTTATTGAGGAACGGGCACTGGGGGCATGTGATCCTTGACGAAGCTCAAGATTTTCACAAATCCGCGCACGCCCTCTTGGCGTTGTTTCAAAAAGTAATCTTTGCCGAGCACAAAAACCCACCCTCCTTGATGATCCTAGCGGACGAGAATCAGCGGATTAAAGACTACAATTCGACGATAGATCAGATCCGGAACGCGCACATCCTCGTTAGCGAGGACATCTATTATTTGAAGAAAAATTATCGGAACACTAAAGAAATCGCTAAGGTCGCAGCCCATTTCTATGTCGGATTACCATCAGGAAAACCTGAGCTGCCTGCAAGATCAGGAGATACGCCCTTGTTGGTTCGAACGAAGGACCTAAACGAGTGCGTGGAGCGGATTGTGAAGTACGCCACCTACAACGATCGGCACGAGATAGGCGTCTTGGTGCAGGCTGACCCAACGCGAAAAAAACTCTACAACAAACTCAAATTCCGCCTCGGCGATAAGAAGGTCCAGACCTATACGTCCAAGGGCGATAGACAGAACCAATTGGGGCCAAGGGAGATGGCTGACGCGCTAAGGTTCGATGAACCCGCCGTCACGGTACTGTGCTTCGCCAGTTCGAAGGGATTGGAGTTCGACGCTGTATTCCTCCCTGAGTTACAGAAACTCTCGGTGGGCGCAGACAACAACGAAAAGCTAAGAATGGAGCTCTACGTCATGTGCTCACGGGCGCGAACTCGGCTCACGATGATGGTAAGTGAGGGTGACGGTGACCGTGACCGTGAGGCGCCCGTGATCAACTTGCTACCAAAACCTCCCCTACTGAAGGAAGAGGGCGAATGAATCCTCACGATGCGTATGAGCCAGATCTCTTCAGGACTTTGCGCGATGAAACACCCGATGTGACCGAGGAAACCCCGACCGTCCTGTCTAGCAATTGGTCAATCGGTCCTCTGCTCGGTCGAGGATGTCTACTTCCCCCGTCTTGGGGTGAACCATCGGGTCTATCGATCTTCGACGAAGAGTCAGTTGAGCGTCTAGTGACATGTGTCGGAAGGATTCCAACGAACTGGGTAGAAAAAATCCGCAACGGAGAGCGCCGTAATGCCTTTCCTATCGCTATTCGGGTACGCGAACCCTCTGCATCAAGTGACTATCTGACCCTGTCGGATGTGGAAGGTTTTGTCTTTCAAGACCAGAGTGAGTTAGACGATTTCCGGCACTCTCCGTTTTCAGATGTGAACATAGAAGCGCTGGGCTTGCCTTTGACAGTCGAACCCGAGCTGTTTACGGGCGAGCCCGTTGACTTCTCAAGAGGATCCGGGGGCGTAGCGCGACAGCCAGAATTACTGAGAAGGGCCGACGCAATCGCTGCCGTGAAAGCCGTCCTGCCCAGAATTTCAACGGCTGATCCTAGCTGGGCCGAGCGTTTCACACTCGCCTGGCAAAAGCCCAATATTGAGGAGTCAGCTGAGGGCGATTGGTTTGAGCACATCATTCGCGGTGCATGGGGTGGAGAGGCAGCCCCAAGCACATACCTTGGAGCTTTACTCATCGGGCGTTTCGCCAACCTCGTCGTAGAGCAATACCCGCTGTCAAAGGGCTGGCCCGCGGAAGAAATCTTGGACAACCTACTTGAAGCCCTGGGGGCTGAACCGTCGTTGGGTGCAGAAGACCAAGAGACCTTGAAGAAGTGGAGGGAAAAGACCGAGGCCGCAATAAGGGCTGTGGGTGACATACCAAGACTGAGCGACGACAAAGGAATTGAGTTTCGTGCAGTGATGTACATGCTGATGCGAGACGGTGATCTGTCTCAAGTGTTGGATTCCGATCGATCCGAAGACGGTCCACTACAGGTGGGAGAACACGTCAGGACAGCAGCAGCCCTCTTAGGAGCACTCCGCAGTGGCCTGCGGAGCCTGACGACGGAGCAGAAGTTTCCGCCCGGTACTCAAGACGCACCCGTTGTAAACAAGTGGATGAGTGTTTTGGCTGATGGATTGATATCGGACTTGGAGCTTAGCCAGACTAGACCCCAACTCTCGGTTCAAGAAATAGAAGAAGATCGCAAAGCGATCTCGGTTGGCGGGGAGTTTCTGTTCAGGACACCTCACGTTTGGGCCCGACCGGACCCGGCTTTCGAGGCATTGTGCGCCCGTTTTTCTTGGAACGTAAGACCCATCTCCTTTGATGACGTCATTTGCGAAACAGATCAGGAAGTCGAACTTCTCTTCTTATCCGTAGGATCCCAAGGGCAAATCGCAGTATCTGCAATTGTTAAACTCCATGATCTCGGCGCGAAAAAATCCACGGCGAAATGGCCAACGCCCAAAGCTCGAAAAATCCCGAAAGGCACCCTCTTGCAAATGATGGAGTACAGCGCGAACCCTAGACTCAGAGGAAGAGTCGGGCTAAGCCCCAGGCACCAAGCTCTAATCTATCTGGCTCCACTTTCCATCTCGGCCGCAGACACAAATGAAGCTGTTTTAGGTTCAATTGAGGAGATCAAGCTCGAGGCAGAGAAGGCTCGGTCAACGTTTGACTCACAATCATAGGATTTTTCCAAGGAGACGATTCCGAGGAGAGAGCTGCCGGAGCTAGACCGCTACCGATTCATCCGATGCCGTCAGCCGACTGGCAGCTCCGCTTCCCAAATCGCTGTATACGAATGAATCCAGCCTTCNTGTTCTAGCACCCAGAACAACCCTTCCTGAACTCTGATTTCAGGAAGACCTCGTATGCTCACGAGTGGCGTGGTCCAGGTCGGGTCCACGTGTGAGCTATGCTGAGGCCAAGTGCAGGGGACAGACACCCTCACCCTGCCGTCCTCCACGGACAAAGTGCCCGTGTTCAAAGCCAAAGCGACTCTGGCTTCCGGGTTCCCCAAATGGTAGGCACTCGGAGGCCAAGCCAAGCGAATAGGCCCAGAATAGTTGGCCAGTTTGTCCTGAATGAACTCGGACTCCAAGAAGAAGTCTGACTCGAATGTCATCTCCTTCCCTTTGGAGGAAGGCAGCAACATCAGCGCGCCTTCTTTAGCAATCTCAGGATAAAGCGGAGCACCAAGAACGTTCATAAGCACGTAAGCGGTATAAATCTCCACTTTGTTAAACAACGAGAACTCACTTAACTCGACTGGACGGGAGGATAACTGGTCGAACCTCAGTAGGCCGGCGCATCCGAGTACAACGAGCGTGACGGCGGTTACGAGAGTTCTTCTCACTAGCTTCGCCACAGGGATCTCCATCACGGTTGTAGGGGGCGTGGTCGTTGCCTGTATGTACAGCAACCATCGTGCCACCTACCACACGAACCCGTTCCTGCCTGGACCTGGTAACTACAAAGGCAGAGGAGTTCTGGTGAAGCCTCCCAACCCATCGTTTAGATAGACATAGCCCACTGCTCTATCATCAGGCACGATATCGATATCACCGTCACCGTCAATGTCTTGTAGACGGATCCATGGAAACCAGATATCGGTGTCATTACCTGGGTCATCGATCTGACCCGTGCCGTTGGTAAAGCCCCGATTCCCATCATGAAGCAGCAGCTGAGTGCGCCGACCGACATAAAACCCGAGGCCGTCACCATCATCCCCGTCTCGAGTGCGATTGAGGACCAGATCCCGATCTCCGTCTCTATCGATGTCTTCTGCGTCGATGTCGAGGACTACCCCAAAAGGGGATGCTGCGAGTAGCACTGTCTTCTCGGATGCTCTGTATGAGCCTGTTGAACTCCCCCAGTAGATAGTGGTCTCAGAACCTTCCCGCTCATGGCCTCCAACGAGCAAGTCGATAAAACCGTCCATGTCCACATCGATCAGTTCAGCGGTAAAGATGGTAGGCATGCTAGCATCGAGCCGCGTGGCATCTCTCGTGAAGTTGCCTGAACCGTCGTTGATATAGACGAAAGGGCGATGATCTGCGACGACGATATCGATGTCCCCGTCCTGATCGATGTCACCTGCTGCTCCGCCATGGTGAAATCCCACATCAGGCAACTTGCTCCAAGAAAATGAGCCTGGAGCGTCCTGTATGATCAGTTTAGGCTGGCTACCTGGGAACGGAGGTGCATCGTAGCCATGGTCTAAAACCAACAAGTCTTTCAGACCATCACCATTGAAATCGGCCGTCAGCGACTTC
>PBEX01000041.1 GCA_002718515.1 Phycisphaerae bacterium | reverse complement strand
AGATGTGCGAAGAAATTGGCGCGGACGCACGTCAGATAGCGGGAACCTGGATGAGTTCACGTGCCGCACTTCGGGGTTCCACCGTTGCATTGATCGGTCCCGTGAATGCAGGAAAGTCGAGCTTGTTCAATCGTTTGGCAAGTAAGGACTCCCATTGAAACTGGTTTGCCCTCATTGATTGAGACATCCATTAACCCTTTTGCAATGGCATCCGTGATAACTCTGTCATGCGTCGTTTCACCAGTCAATACGCAACCAAGAGCAACAAAAACATCAATCTCAAGGTTGCTCGCTGCCTCCTTTGCAATAAGGGGAAGTTCCCAAGCTCCTGGAGCTGGCAGTAGAAGACAGTCGTTTTTGCTTCCGCCTGCTCTAATAAAGCAATCCCTTGCCGCTTTCGCAAGTTCATTGGTGATTTCAGAATGATAGGAACTGACGATGATGCACGCCTTAACGCCAGTAGCATTGATTGGTTGTGAGTGTTCTTCAAACATAGAGTCGCATATTTTACTTTGTTGATGCCAAGGATGCCATGCAATTGTAGGATGTACATGTGGCTATTCCGACAAGACAGATGATTGCAACCCTCAAACTGACGCGATTTAGCGTTGCGATTGGTGCAATTGCGGATATCTGGTTGATATTGCTCATTTCAGTGCATGATGCAGATTATGTAGCCACAAGTGTCTACCATTTGCCAATCTGGTCAGCCTTACTTGCAACGGCAATCGTCGCAATTGGGATGTGTGGATTTGCTGCGTCATTGAATGATACGGTTGACGCTCGGCATGATGCTACATTCCATCCAAGTAGACCAATCCCTTCAGGATGGATTCCGATTGCTCAAGCCGTAGTCGTGCTTGTGAGTTCACTGCTCATATCACTTCTTGCAGCCTCATTTTTAGGCACGTGGTCGATTCGCTTAGGACTGTGTACCGCTGCAGCGATCTTGTTTTATAACGTCGTTGGAAAGCATGTTCCTGCAGTTGGACTCGTTTGTCTTGGGCTGATTTACGCGATTCACATGCTCATTCCAAACATCGAACTGACATTCACATTGCCAGTGTGGCTCACTCTAACGCATGTCATGGTCTGTTCAAGTGCAATTTATATTCTTGAGGATAAACGACCAGTCATTTCGATGCGAGGTTGGATTGGGGTCTTTGTTGGTTGGATTGTGTGGTCACTCATCTTGTTTAGTGCGCCACTTGCAACCAGTGGTTCGTTGCTACCGGCAGACATGCATGTCATGGCACTTACGTACCCGCTGTGTGCTGTTGTAGGGTTTGCACTTTTAGTTCGATGGAAACTCTCGACAGCAAAATCGCCAATGCATGCAGCCGACAAAATTCGAAGGTATGGCGCTCTTTGGCAATGCGTGTATGCAACAACTTGGCTGTTTTCGTTACAGTTGTACAGTGCCGCAATGGGCATGTGCATTTTTGCATTAGCAAGCGCAGTCATTGTTTTGCTTGTAAAAGAAGCAACGGGTGCTTCGGGCAAGCCTGTGTCTTGGCGACGTTAGGGGGCACTCACTTGAGCGACGATTTCTTTTGTAGGTCGAACGCCTAAGTACTTCAGTGCGTCATCCATAACGTTTCTAACAACAGGGCCAGCAACAGTTCCACCGTAGTGAGCGATTTTTCGGTCGGGGTCATCGATCACGCAAAGCACAACAAGTTCAGGGTCTTGCAGGGGGGCGCCTGCAATAAAACTTGAGATGTACCTGTCTTCAAAATAACCACGACTGTCTTGCTTTGGCAACTGTGCTGTCCCAGATTTGCCGAACAACTCATAGAATTCAGATTGCGCTTTGCGGCCGGTGCCATCGGTCATGACCTTGCCTAAAATTGTTCTTGTGAGTTCAGTTGTTTCTGGCGAAATTGCTTTGCGGACAATCATAGGGTCATTCGGTTCGTGCAACGATAACTTAAGTTGTGGAACTGTCCCATCTCTTGCAAACGCGCAAAATGCTTGAACCATCTGAAGAGGCGTCACAGCAATTTCATGTCCCATTGCAACAGATGTTTGTGTGTAGTCAGACCATTTCGTAGCAGACGTAATGATTCCGCGCGTTTCGCCGCCTAGACCAATCCGAGTCGGTTTTCCGAAGCCGAAATCATCAACAGCAGTTTGAAGTTGTTGGTGACTCAATCGCTGGGCAACAATTGCCATGCCGCTATTCATTGATTTAATGAGTACTTTTTCCCATGATGAAGGACCGTAATAGTGTGCATCACGTATGGAACGTCCAAATGGCGTTCGGTAAGGCGTCCCAGAAGGGGTGTCTAACATTTCTTCTGGTGTTGCAAGGCCGAGTTCAGTCGCAACAGACCAAACAAAAGGTTTGAATGTTGAGCCCGGTTCGTAGGGGTCTGTTAAACATCGATTCCGTCCAAGTCTTGAGTCGATTTCTCGTTGTGGGTCGGTCGGCTGTTGAGACCAACCCTCTCTTGGATTCAGCAAATCTGCCATGGCTAAAATTTCACCAGTTGATGGTTTGACCACCACAATTCTGCCGCCCCCAGCGTTGCAACCAAGAATCGCATCTTGCAAGTGTGTGGTTGCAATGTTTTGGATCACGACATCAAGTGAAAGTTGAATGTCTTGGCCTTGCTTGCTTGGAACATAATCTTCAGGGGATACCCATAGTGTTCTGTTGCGTGAATCTTTTAACCTGACAAACTCGCCAGCTTCACCTGATAGGTCGTGTTCAAATGTATGTTCGAGCCCAGCGAGGCCTGAGTGCTCTGTGCCCACGAGACCAATGAGTTTTTCGCACGATTCACCCTGAGGGTTTGTTCTGACAAGGCGTTGTTGAATGCCAACGGGGCGAAGTTTTAGTGCTTGCACCTTTGCAGTTTCTTCGCGAGAGAGCAAATTCTTTATGACCACATATTTTGTGTGTGCACGTTGTCTGATTTTGAGTTCAATTTCAGCTGGCGACATGTCAATCACATTTGAAAGGTCAAAAGCCAACTCTTCTGGATCATCAACGAGTGAGGGATCTACGAATAGTTTGTATCCAACAGTACTAATAGCAAGGATTCGACCTTCTCTATCTAAGATTTGTCCTCTATTTCCAATCGGTTCAGTTCGTGTGTTGGTATGCACCGCGAGGGCTTGAAGTTCTTGCGGTGGATCAAATTTAAGTTCCGCAACTTTATACATTGCTGCTGACATGAATCCACAGACTGCAAGGACGAGCGCAATAGAAACTTTGGTTACTTTTGAATTGTCCTCATTCATCATGTGTTGCGAGCTCTTGCATATCATCTATGGTGATAGATTCTGGTGAAGTCATCGTTTCGATTTCTACTCTGACCTGTTCAATTTGCTGAGTTAAGCGAACCATTTGACGGTGGTTTTCCGCAATCGTATGCGCTGCATTGATTTGTTCTTGCCTAATTGTAAGTAACGCAAGTGACGCAAGCGTTAAAACAATGATGATGCATACAATCTTTTTTGTCATGATTTTGGTGATTACTCAATGGGGTATCTGAGTTGCATTCCAACCTGAAGACGGTCAGGATTTGGTAGGCGTTCACGGTTGAAATCGATTAAGACATTTACTTTTCGTGCACTACCCATGACTTGCTGTGCAATTTCTCCAAGCGTATCTCCGCTTTTCACGGTGTAAGTGCCTGTTTCATCTTGCGCTAATACTGTTTGTTGTTGAATCGGTTGGTGTTGCACCTCGACGTATTGTTCAGGTCGACTTAACTGTGTCATGAGCAGTTGTCTCGATGGTAGTGAAATCTCTTGACCGACTGAAAGTGAGTTCGCATTAGCCATGCCGTTCCATTGTGCAAGCGAGTTTGCAAGTCCAGAGTCGCCATACGCGTCTCGACAAATTGAACGTAGTGTTTCGCCAGCGAGAACTTTTCGAACAGTATCACCAGACTGAGTTGTTTTTGGTTGATTCAGAACGATTGGTGGTTTGTTTACGATGAACTCTGAGTTTGGCAACTTTGGTGGTGCGGGTCGTTCAGGTTCAAACACTTCTTTCGTAGCAGCATCTGAAAAGTGGTCGGCAATCAACATGCTGATAAAGAGCAGCAAGCCAAACGCAACGATGATTGAAATTTTGTTTTCTCGGGTCATAAACCTTTGCCCAACTGATCCAACTTTTGTGCTGGACAAGGGGGTTCGGTTTCCAACACTTATGATGACGTGTGCAACACCCTCATTGCACGATACTTTGCCGGACGAGCTCGTGGGTTTGAAGCCACTTCCTCATCAGTTGCTTGGATTGGTTTTCGATTGAGTCGTTCAACCAATCCTGCTTTCTCCAAGGCGGTGAATGTTTGCTTGACTTTCCGATCCTCTAGACTGTGAAAACTAATCACACCTACTCGAGCATCAGGTTGAAGCCAACCCATAGCGCCTTTGCGGCAACTCGCTTCGAAATCGTGGAGCAATGCATCGAGTGCCATGAGTTCATCATTGACTGCAATGCGGAGCGCCATAAACGTTCGTGTTGCGGGATTCATCCGTGAGGCACGTGCTTTTGAACCGTATGCTTCTCGAACAACACTTGCGAGACGAGTCGTACTCAAAATCGGCTCTTTTGCCCGTTCTAATACAATTTTTTGGGCAATTTGCCTAGAAAAGGGGTCTTCGCCCTGAGTGTAAATGAGGTCAGCAAGTTCTTGTTCACTGAATTCATTGATGATGTCTGCAGCAGTCATTCCAGATTCTGGATTCAGCCGCATATCGAGCGGACCTTCTTTGAGAAAACTCAACCCACGCTCAGGTGAGTCCATCTGGTTTGAAGCGAACCCTAAATCCGCAAGAACGACGTCTGCTTTATGCGATTGTTGCTGCAAAGTCTGCGCTGCAGTTGCAAAGTTAGCGTGTATACAAACAGGTTTGATGCCACATTCTTGCTCAACTCGATTGGATGCAAACGCAAGATTCTTTGCATCTAAATCAAAGAGGGTAATACTTGATGGTTTGCACTGTTTTGCGAGGGCAGTAGCGTGTCCGCCTCTACCCGCGGTGAGGTCAACAATGGCATCGCCATCTTGAGGCCGAAGTGAATCAAGGACTTCGTTTAACAACACTGGAATGTGACCGATGTCACACATCATTTACAGTCCAAGCAAGAGGCGCTGGGGATTTTCGATGCAATTCTTGACGTGCACAAGGAAGCTGACTGCACCTTCGCCATCGACAATTCGGTGGTCGTAACTTAGCGCGAGGTACATCATTGGCCGCAATATGATTGAGCCAGGATTTTCAGGGTCTTCAATCGGTCTGTTTTGAATGCGGTGAAGACCAAGGATGCCTGACTGTGGCGGATTTAAGATTGGCGTTGACATCATTGAACCATAGACCCCGCCATTACTAATGGTGAAAGTGCCGCCGGTCATGTCATCCATCGTGAGTTTGCCATCACGTGCTCTTGTTGCGAGATCCTTAATGTTCAATTCAATCTCACTGAATGTTTGACGTTCAGCATTTCTAAGAACTGGCACGACAAGCCCCTTGTCTGTGCCGACAGCAACTGACATGTCAACGTAATCGTGATACTCAATTTCGCCATCGATCAGTGATGCGTTGACTGCTGGCCATGCGCCAAGGGCGGACACGCACGCACGTGTGAAGAACGACATGAATCCAAGATTCACGCCATATCTGTCATTGAATTCATCCTTATGAAGTTTGCGAAGTGCGATGACATTGGTCATGTCGGCTTCATTGAAAGTCGTAAGCATCGCTGCTTGATGTTGAGCTTCAACGAGCCTTTGTGCGATTCGCTTGCGAAGCGTCGACATCTTTTCTCGTCGAACGCCTCTATGCATTGGCAAGTTTTCTGTAGGCGTTTCAACGTTTGGCGGAGCCGTCGGTTGGTCTGCGCTTAAGACGTCTGCCTTTGTGATTCTTCCCGATGGACCAGAACCGTCAATCTCATCAAGGGAGACGCCTAAATCGTCTGCAACCTTTTTAGCGAGTGGGGTTGCTTTTCTAGTTTGAGCAGCGGATGCGACAGTTTCAGTCGTGACGTCAATAGTTGCTGCTGAGTCAGGAACTGCGTCATCATTATTTGCGTCTGCAGGTTTTTGAGCGCTTTCATCAATTGAACCAATCACATCACCAATGAGGCACTCGTCGCCTTCTTGCTTTTGGATTGTGACGACACCTGCAGATGGCGAAGGCAATTCTTGCGTGACTTTGTCAGATTCAATCTCAACAAGTGGGGCATCTCTGTCTACAAACTGACCGTCTTGAACGAGCCATTGTCCGAGGACTACTTCGGCGATGGATTCGCCTAAACTTGGGATGACAATTTCAGTGGTGGTAGACATAGTTACGTTTCTTGTGGTAATCCTAATGCTTCTATGAGGATGCGTTGTTGTTCAATGTTATGCATTTTGCTTGATGCAACTGCAGGTGACGCACAGGCGCTTCTACAAACTCTGCCGAGTTCACGCCCTAAATCATCTCTGAATGCCTCATCAATGTACTGCCAAGCACCCATATTTTCTGGTTCCTCTTGAACAAACATGAATTCAGCGTTTGAATACCGTTGAATGATTTGGTCGAGCGCTCGTTGCGGGAAAGGATAGAGTTCTTCAATCCGCACAATTGCGACAGTTTCTTCTTCAGCCAATTTGCGTCGGTACTGAGCAAGGTCATAATACACTTTGCCTGAACAGAAGAGCACTCTGTTTACTTTTTCAGGAGCAGTGGTTGCGTCATCGATGACTGGCTTGAATGTTTCGTCAGTGAACTCATGGATTGGCGAAACTGCTTCAGGATGTCTGAGCAAACTCTTCGGTGACATGACAACAAGTGGTTTTCTAAAGTCCCATTTGATTTGTCGTCGTAACGCGTGGAAGATTTGTGATGGTGTCGTAGGGTTAATGACACTCATGTTTTGATTTGCACATAGCGTTAAGAAGCGCTCAAGGCGTGCGGATGAATGCTCAGGACCTTGTCCTTCGTAACCATGAGGTAACAAGAGTACGAGCCCAGATGCTCTTTTCCATTTCATTTCTGCAGATGCGATAAACTGGTCAATGATGACTTGTGCGCCATTGGCAAAGTCGCCAAACTGGGCTTCCCAAATGACAAGCATTTGTGGGTCTCCAAGTGAATAGCCATATTCAAACCCAAGCACGGCATTTTCAGTCAGGGGACTGTTGTGGATGCACATCTTTGCTTGAGTGTCGCTGATTGCATTCAGTGGTGAAAAGGAGTGTCCATTTTCTGAATCAAAATACACAGCGTGTCTGTGGCTGAATGTGCCCCGTTCCACATCCTGTCCCGTGAGCCGTACAGGACTACCTTCGTTGAGTAGCGTGCCATATGCAAAGAGTTCCGCTGTTCCCCAATCGAGTTTGCCATTTTCTTCGATGACATTTGTGCGTGTCGCAACAAGTTTTTTAAGTTTCCGATGAATGTTAAAACCATCGGGTGTGTTATTCATTGCAGCGGCAACTCGGGATAACTCGTCAAGCGTTACTGTTGTGTCAACTTCTCGTTGAGTAGGGTCTCCCTTAAGGCCTTCCCACGGTGAGCTCTTCTGATAGGGTGGGATATGCGGACGGACTGGGTTTTCCTTTGTTCGAATCTGCGACGCATCAAGTGCACTTCGAACGTCCTCACTCATAAGGTCGACTGCATCCTGAGATAAACTTCCGCTTTTGATGAGTTGTTCCGCATAACTTTCGGTGACAGGCCTCATCTGTCGAATTTTTTCATACATCTGTGGTTGTGTGTATGTTGGTTCGTCAGATTCGTTATGGCCATGTTGTCTATAGCCCCACAAGTCAATCACGATATCGTTGTGGAATGTCTGTCTATATGCAACAGCAAGTTTTACAGCGTGTACGCATGCTTCTGGGTCGTAACCGTTGACATGTAAAATTGGTGCGCCGACCATTTTTGCAATATCAGTGCAGTATCGTCCGGANTAACTGTCGTGTGGATTTGTNGTAAAGCCAATTTGATTGTTTACNACGAAGTGAATTGTTCCACCCACTGTGTAACCATCAAGGTGAGCCATGTTAAACATTTCAGCAACGATGCCTTGCCCAGGGAAACTTGCATCACCATGAATGAGTAATGGAATGCAAAGCCCNNGGTTTTCATCATGTTGNGTNCGNTGTTTTGCACGCGCCTTGCCAAGCACGACTGAGTGNCCAAACTCAAGGTGTGATGGGTTTGCTGAAAGTGTGACATGAACNGGCTTNCCACAATCNGTCATGATCTCACTTGAATAACCAAGGTGATACTTGACATCTCCACCGCCAGAAACAAAATCTTCAATCCAACTTTCTTCAAACTCAGTGAAGAGNTGGTCGTAAGATTTCTCAAGGATGTTGACAAGCACATTGATTCNACCACGGTGCGCCATGCCAATGTTAACAACTTCAACATCATGTTCGCTTGCNAAATTGATGAGTGCATGCATCATTGGAATGAGTGACTCATTGCCTTCAAGACTAAAACGTTTTTTNCCAATGTATCGAGTCGCGCAGAANTGCTCGAGCGTAGTTGCTTCGATGAGTTGTNTTAAGATGCTTTCTTTTTGTGTTTCAGTAAACGATGACGTATTCCCAGTGGGCTCCATNAATTGTTGGAGCCAGCGGCGTTGCTCTCGGTCTTCAATATGTGCATATTCAACNCCGATGTGTTTGCAATAAGTAGCCTCTAAGGAGTCAATGATTGTTTNCAACGTCGAGGGGTTTGGAAGTTGCAAGTGNCCAGGGTCAAACGGTTCAGTTAACTGCGCTTTTGTCAATCCGAATGTTTGCAATTCTAAGTGGTCTTTGCGAACAGGNGCAACGCCTAGTGGGTCAAGTTGTGCAGCATAATGACCCGCTGCTCTATAGTTGTATATGAGTGAGTCAACATTTGCTTGGTCATATCGAACTTGTGTTGACACGCCCGCTTGATTGAGTTGTTCTTGTTGTGAACCGAGTTCAAACCCTTGGAAGAATTGTTGCCAAGCATCGTCAACGCTTTCTGGATTTGCCTTCCATTGCACCATAAGGTGTTCAATGTATTCAGCGTTCCACCCATTGATTGAAGGATCAATGGTTGTTGGTGTGAGAGAAGACGAACTGTCGCTTTTTTTAGGCATTTCTCGTTGNTTTTGANAGNTTTCGTAAAGCGGGGAATTATACCAGAAAGCGCCCTAGAAATCCCCATTCTAGACGTGATTAGCAGGGATTAGAGCAGGGCGATTGGGTCGACGTCAACGGCTAACTCTCGACCAATCGTCATGAGGTTTCTCGCTTCTCCTAAGAACGTTTGAAGGACAGTAGAAGAAGGTGCGAGTGCTGTGCATTCAAAGCGATAANAATCAGCAATTCTAGGNATGACGCATGGGATTGGCGCTTGAATCTGGACACCTGTATGTCCGAGCGATTTAAGCCTTTCAAAGAGNGCTTCAGATTTCCCCTTTGCGGTCTGCTCNTCTTGATGCCTTGTCACAAATCGAACCATTCTCGATGCTGGAGGAAGTCCAGCGTTGTTCCTGAAAGCGAGTTCAGAGTTTGCGAATGTTTCATACGCGCCTTCNCTTGCGAGTTTGATNGGTGGNNTCTCAGGATCTCTTGATTGGATGATTGCAGTTGACTCGCCCGTACCTCTACCACAACGCCCGCATACTTGAGANACGAGTTGGTACGTTCGTTCTGAAGCTCTAAAGTCAGGCAAATCGATTGAAGCATCTGCATTGAGAACGCCAACAAGTTTGACGTTCGGAAAATCAAGTCCCTTNGCAATCATCTGAGTGCCAAGAAGTACTCGGATTTCACCTTCGNCAAACTTCTCAAGAGTCTTTTGAATTGTTGAAGCAGAGGTTGCGTTATCGCTATCTANTCTTGCAATTGNCGTCCACTCAATGTCAAGCATGTTTCTCAGCAATTCTTCAGCGCGTTGCGTACCTGCGCCGCGAACGATGACTTTGCTCTCGCAATCAGGGCAAGTTTTTGGNATGCGTTGCTCTTTNCCGCAATGATGACAACGAACGAACCCCGAACTCTGTAGAGGTTTTTTGCGATGGAAGACCATTGCGGCATCACAGTGGTCGCATTTCATCAACCAGTCGCAGGTTCGNTCNTTGCACACAATCCATGGCGCAAAACCGCGCCNGTTNAGTAGGATGAGAACTTGCCCATTTGCATTGAGTGTCGTTTTCATCGCTTGAATAAGACGATCGCTAAACAGGGCGAAATCTTGCCCATCATCAGTGAACTCATGGTTCATATTTACAAGTTCAATGTTCGGTACAACCAATCCCGGNGCTCTGTGTTTCAATGTGTGCAGCGTAGAGATGTTACGCACTGTTGCGTTCCACCATGATTCCATTGAAGGCGTAGCTGAACCAAGGACAATGGGNCATTTCGCCATCCANGCTCTCCNGATAGCGATGTCTCGGCCGTTATACCTTGGCGCTGAATCTTGTTTGTAAGAGGATTCGTGCTCTTCGTCAACAACGATGAGTTTTAATTTGCCATCTGGAATCGGCGCAAANACAGCACTTCTTACACCAAGAATAATGTCTGCTTTCCCTTCACTAATGAGTGCCCATTGTTGGTGGCGTTGCGCGCGAGTTAATGTTGAATGGAGGATTGCAATTTTTTGATTTGGAAATCTGCTAATCAGNCGTGCAGCAGTTTGGGGTGTTAAAGAGATTTCAGGAACGAGTATGAGTGCAGTGCCGCCTTGTTCAACGACACGTTTAATGAGTTGNATGTAAANCTCAGTCTTGCCAGAGCCCGTGACGCCATGCAAAAGGTGTGACGAATAACCGTTTNCNATTGTTGAAGCGATGGCGTCAAATGCANTCTGTTGTTCATTTGTTAACAGTTCTGGGATTGAAAAAGTTTGTGAATGCTTCAGCCACTGCGCTTCGATTCTTGTCACTCTCTTTGTGACAAGTGTTCCATGTTTAATCANGGTTTGAATTGCACTTTGGCTTTTTAACTGCGCAAGTTTGACGAGTGTTGGNTTGTCAATTGGTCGTTCGTCGGTTGGAAGAGATTGAATGGCGTGCACAACTGCTTGTTGTTTTTCATTGAGNGAATCAATCGNAGGCAATTCGTCAGCCAAATCGACGAGTTCTCTAGTTGTTGTTCCTGTGCCTTGTCTCACTGGACCAGGCAACATTGTTGATAGTGTTGGGCCAATTGGTGTGACGTAGTATTGACTCATCCATGTTGCAAGTGAAAGCAAATCGCTAGGCAATTGAATTGAAGTGTTGCTGCACTCATATATTTGTTTGATTTCTTTTNGAATCGCAGATGCNTCTTTGTGAATCGATAACACCCAAGCGCTCGTTGGCGTATTGCCTCTCCCAAGTGGCACTGTGACAAGATGTCCGGGCTGAATGTATGACAGTCGTTCAGGAATGCCATAGGTCAATCCATCTTGAAANGCATCTACACCGCGTTCGACGGCAACTTGCGCGTATGCCACCGTAGGTTCATCAAATAGCCCAGCCATGAGGAATTGTGAGTCTACCACTCTCCCTTGACTAGAGGTGACGACATTGTGTCCAATGGGAGAGAAGAGATGTTAAGATGTGCCACATTATGGAACACGCATCACGGACGGTTTGTCGGTTAGCCCTTGAAGANGGAACAATTGCAAAGGGTTTTTCATTTGGCGCAGAGACGAGCGATGGCATTTGCGGAGAAGTCGTTTTCAATACGGCAATGTGTGGGTATCAGGAAGCGCTGACTGACCCNAGTTATGCAGGGCAGATTCTCATCATGACGGCAACTCAGATGGGGAACTACGGGGTAAATCCGGAAGATGTGGAATCANCANCACCTCAGGTTGCTGGATTTGTGATCAAAGAACGCTCTAGGACAGTGTCTAACTATCGTGCGGACAACGATTTAGGCACATGGCTTNCCCAGNACGGTATTCCGGCTATTGAGGGTGTCGATACAAGGGCACTCGTGCGAAAAATACGCCTTGCTGGGGCATTAAGAGGGGTTATTGCGACTGGAACNGAGCTTTCAGACGAAGCCCTCGTGCAAATGGCACTCAGTAGCCCNGAAATGTCGGGTCAAGACTTGGCATCGACAAAAACATGCNNCGCTCAACATGCATGGAGCGATTCCCTCGGTGAGTGGAATATNCATGANGATTGTGGAAGCGAGCGATTTAAGGTCGCAGCCATCGATTGTGGCGCTAAACACAATATTTACAGGCACTTAACATCAGTTGGTTGCGATCTCATTTCCCTTCCGAACACTGTGACTGCAGATGAGATCAGAGCACTCAATCCAGATGGGCTCTTTGTTTCGAACGGGCCAGGCGACCCTGCAGCAGTTGAATCGACGGTCAATCTTCTCAGAGACGTAGCGGGCGAGTTTCCGACCTTTGGGATTTGCCTCGGTCATCAAATGCTCGCCTTAGCGCTCGGAGCGANCACTTATAAGTTGAAATTCGGTCACAGAGGGGCAAATCAGCCTGTTCGNGATGTTGAAACAGGGGTTGTTGAGATTACAAGCCAAAATCACGGTTTTTGCGTCGATGAAGCGTCCCTAGAAGCAATCGATTGTGTGGTNACACACAGGCACCTCAATGATGACACTGTGGCTGGCTTTAGGCACCTCTCAAAGCCAATCATGGGGGTGCAATACCACCCTGAAGCATCGCCTGGTCCACACGATTCTGCATATCTGTTTGAGCGTTTTATCGAGATGATGAAAACCGCCAAATTCGCCGTTTCTGAATAAATAAATAAAGTTGATAAACATTGCAAACCTATGCCCTCATGACCTTGCGAGGTGCGTTTTCAGGGGGTACGCTACCGCTTTAGCGGGGTTGCTATCTGGCATATTTTTGGATAGCAAGGGGCTGTGTGGGGAAAGGGTTTGAGGTGACTCAAACCGCAATTCGGTAGTGCCANAGTCGGCATTGCTCATGTCTTTTTCTTTTGGAGTTCTTTATGACCCNTCGAAACGTTCGACCNNTTTGGNACACACTCGGNCTCTCANANGGCCTATCNNTCATCATCGCTTGTTCACTTGTTGGTGTAGTTCATACACAAACATTTGCACAAGAAACAGCACCAGAACCAGTGGTTGAAGAAGATGACGACATTGTTATTCACGAAAAAGGTGATGAAGATGCATCTGAAGAACATGCAGATGACANCGATGTGGTTGAAGAAGCATTAGTCCTCGAAGNAAAAGCACCACCAACTGAAGAAGAACTTGCAGCACAAGCGTCTGCAATGAGTGACGCACTCGGCAACGCACTTCTTAAAGATGCAGAAGCAGCAGCNCAAGCAGGNCGATGGCGNGAAGCAGCAAANAAATANTTTGAAGCAAACCAATATCTGCCTAACAATCCATCTGTGTTGCAAGGGCTACAAAAAGCATACTCAATGCTTGATCAAGGTTCACTTCTTGATACATACGAACAACAAATGAGCATGGAACGTGAAGCAGCACGAGCAATGTTCGATGCAGCCATTGGCGCAGGAAACGACAGACTCCTCCGCGAAGACTTTGACAGCGCGAGACGTGAAGTCCAACGAGCAATTGTTCGACTTGAGCGAGATGATAAACGCCTGTTCTCAGAAGCAGAATTTGCACAACGAATGCAGAATGCAAAGACATTGCTTGCTCAAATCGCGATTCAACAAGAAGAGTGGCAACAACAACGTTTGATGCAACAAGCTGCAGAACGAAGCCACGACCAATCAATTCGCCAAACTGAAGAGGCACGCAAGCGTGACCAAAACATCATTGACAATTTAAAACGAGTCATCCAACTTCAACGCGAACAAAAGTTTGACCAAGCGATTGAAATTGTTGATCAAATCTTATTCTGGGACGAACACAACGAAGCTGCAATTGCACTTCGTGAATCATTAAAGTCAACNCAACTTTACATGCGAATGGCTAAGTATGAAAAGGACGCGACATTTGGTTTCTCTGAACAATCAGTAGAGAACTATGGCGCGATGATTCCGCCTCATGTCAACATCTCAGGTCCTGGTTCACGTTCAACAAACGCGATCATGACATACCCAGAAGATTGGCAAGACTTAACAAACCGCAGACGTGGTTCAGAAACTGGATTCAGCGATACTGTTGAAAACAGAAAAATTAGAGTAGCAATGGAACAGCCAACTGGACAAGCCTTCATCATTGGAGATCCTGAAACAGGTCTTGGTGAAGAACTTCAAGAAGTCTTAGANGGCATTGAATCNNTNGCNGGCACNNTNTTCTTTGTNGATTGGCCACGNCTTGANGAAGCNGGNGTNGACNGAGAAACNGGNATTACNCTCCANCTNGGTAATGTNCCNCTNNANGTNGTNCTTGACAGAGTNCTCGANCAAGCAAGCGCGNTCTCNGGNGAAGATNTNGCNTANGACATNCAAGATGGCATTCTTGAAATTTCAACNAAAGAAGCACTCCAAGAGCGAACAGTTCTTGAGGTATATAACATCACGGACCTNCTCTNTGAAATTCGCGACTTTGACAACGCTCCAGTAATGGGCGCTGGTGGTGGCGGCGGCGGTGGTGCTGGTGGTGGTGGCGCTGGTGGTGGCGGCGGTATCGGCGGTGGTGGCGGCGGCGGCGGCGGCTTCGGC